>JAUQXA010000069.1 GCA_030834895.1 Anaerolineales bacterium | reverse complement strand
AGGCTGGTTTTGATCTGACGGCGATAGCAAGGAACGTAATCAGTGAAAATGACTGATTACGTTTCGCCGATGTGTTCGTCAGATTGGCTGTATACTGATTACAATTCAACGTAATCAGTCTTTTGACTGCTCGAACCCTCTCAAAATCGATTTTGCAGCATCCATCTATATTTTATGTTTCTCCACCCGGGCAAATAGATTACGTTGGTCGAGTAACTCATCAAAAATTTCGATTGCTTAGAGTTATCAAGCCGAGAAATGGTTTTATGCCGACTGTGTATGGAAAGTTTTCGACTATCAATTTGAAAACCCAAGTGAAGGCAATAATCATACTAAACCCATTCGCTATTGGATGGTCAGTGATTTGGTATGGATTGGCTATTTGGATGTTGGCTAAGTTTCTTCTACAAATGCTTTTATCGGGTTCCTGGGATAATGGCTTGTTTGTGGGATTAGCCATGATCGCAGTTCCTTATTTCGTGACAATAACCACCTTTAATGGTGAGGCAAAAATTGCCACGAAATTTCTAGAGGAAGTTTTTGGGGAACAAAATGATGAATAGCGTTCGCCTGAAAAAGATAAGGAAGTGGCAGAGTATAATGTGGATAAGGCAAGATATATCCCCATGCCAAACAAAGTCTTAGTCTCCCTCCCAGAGAAATTTTCCGAAGAAATTGAGAAAGTCTTTTTGTAGGAATAAAAAAATTAAGCAGGAGGTAATATGACTTACAAAATCCATCAATTAAAAATCTCGTTCTTTCTTCTTTTCGTGGTATTTCTTGTTGCCACTATTGCATGCAGTTTGACCCAACCTGTTTCTCCTGCGGAGGCTATTCCTACTATTGCTGCATCTACTTCTGCTTTTAAGCCCGGCGACCCAACAGCAACACCGCTTGGCACTGATATTACCGATCCTAACTTCATCAAGGGTGTGGAAGCCTATCAGGCAAAACAGTACAATGAGGTAATTGCCCTGATGAGCGCCGCCATTGAAACAAACCCGAACCTGGCGCCTCCATATCGATATCGGGGAATGTCGCACTGGTATCTTGGCGATTGCGCCGGCGCCCTGCCTGACATAGAAAAAGCGTTGTCCATAAACCCCAATTATGCAACTGCCTGGGCTGACCGCGGATTACTCAAAGGATGCCTTGGAGACCAGGAGCAGGAATTCAAGGATTATCAAAAGGCACTTTCTCTTGACCCAAGCCTGTCAAAGGTTCACGTCAACATGGGAGTCACTTATTATAAAATGGGAGATTACGAAAAAGCCCTTGACGAATACACTTTGGCGATTGCCATTGATCCAAAACGTGCAATTTCATGGAGCGGAAAAAGTGAAACATTAGGGATGTTGGGGCGGTTTGATGAATGCATTGATAACGCGACAAAAGGTTTGGAATTTCATCCCGAAGAATATTTACTATATTCAGACCGGGCAAATTGCGAGCTGGGGTTGGAGAACTACGCGGCGGCCATAAAAGACTTCGAAATATATACCGCTCATAATCAAAACGATGCAGAGGCCTGGTATAACATGGGAAATGCGCAGCAAAAAAGCGGGGACCCGCAAAATGCCATTGGTTCTTACAGTAAAGCGCTGGAGCTAAACCCCTCTTTTTATTTTGCCATGGCCAATCGTGGTATTGCCTACAACAAAATTAAAGAATATGAAAAGGCTTTAAGCGATTTCAATTCTGCCCTCGAATCTGGAGATATAGAACCTGCCTATTCCGGTCGCGGAGAAACTTACTATCGGCTCGGGAATTACGATCAGGCAATTTCAGACCTTAAATTGGCCATATCATTAAACCCGGATGATATGCGGGCATCCTGTTTCCTGGCGGGCACTTATTTTGACTCTGAGAGATATCAAGATGCTTTGGACACAGTGAAAGCTTTCAGCGTTCCCGAATATCAATGCAGAGAGCAAAATATTTTTGAAATACAAGCGCGCTCCTGCTATGCATTGGGCGATTATGATCAGGGGATACTATATATGGACAAGGCAATTGCAGTAGATCCGTACCCCGTTGGATATTATTATAGAGGTATCATGTTTCAAGCTGCAGGTAAAAGCGAGGAGGCAATTCAAGACCTGGAGCATTTCCTGTCTCTAGTGCCTTCCTCCGATGACTATAAAGAAGAAGTATCTGATGCAAAGTCGAGACTTGCCGAACTAAAATAATAAGAGAATGTCCGCGGTTGGAATGGCGGGAAAATGCGAGCCCCCCTTCCACAGGTGGTGCTTTTCTTAGTGCATACATGAAATATGACAACCCATTCTAAAATTCTAGAGAACAAAACATCCGAATTCCCACCCCGCGGCTGATTCGGACTCGGTCTGGTCATCCTCTTCTGGATTCTCAACTGGACGTTGACGGGTCCGCGCACGCATTGGGGATTCTTTCCGCTGTGGCTGGGTTACTGCCTCGGCATGGACGGGTTGGTCAAGTGGCGCACGGGCACATCCCTGCTCACGCGCAGTCCGCGAAAATATGTCGGGCTTTTCCTCGTCTCTGCCCCGGGCTGATGGCTCTTCGAACTGCTCAACCTCCGCACACAAAACTGGGTGTACGACGGTGCTGAGATATTCACTCCGCTCCAATCCTTTTTGACAACCGTGAGTTTCACCACCGTCATCCCCGCCGTGTTTGGGGCTGCGGAATTGTTCGCCAGCTTCGACTTCGTCAAGCGCCTCAAACCAGGATTTGTAATCGGCGCTGCTATCACACTTCCTGTGAAGTCGAATTTGGCATCACCAACCTGACCCGCTAGGAGGCTTCCCCTGAACAATTATTGCATATTCACCGAGATCGCCGGGGCATTAAAACCGGCTTACATTATTGCCGCGACATCAACTTGCAGGAAGATGCCATACGCACGACTGTTGGCAATACGGGCTAGGTGATAGCTTCTATCAACAACTTGGTCTTAGCCTTGATTCGGCAGGCAAAATTCCAGAATGCCGCACAAGCGCGACGATGGTTTGCTGCTTATCCGCCAAAGGCCTTTGCGCACCTGACTACCCCTTTTTCCCTTTCTTGAGAAAGCCATGCCAAAATCATGTCCGCCCCTTGACGAATTTCGATTTCCGCCTATAATCGGGCGAAATATCACAAGCCCATGAACACATTCCTGTTCTCCCTCTTGCTTACCGTCGTCATTATTTCGGTCCTTCTTAAGGACCTGTTTTCGGTTAGGATGGCGAAAGTAAGAGTGAGAGCAAGATAAAATCACTGGATAAAGAAGCACAGAGAGCCGCCCTAACCGAGGGCGGCTCTTTTTGTTACCTCGAATCAGACCATGGACGACGGACAATGGACGGTGGTCTGTGGTCCGAAGTCCGTCGTCCGATAAAACAAAGGAGCCGTATGCGATCAGATACAGTCAAGAAAGGTTATGAGAAAGCGCCGCACCGTGCATTGTTGCGCGCCACAGGGGTCAAAGAGGAGGATTTCAGCAAACCGTTTATAGCCATTGTTAATTCTTATGTAGATGTTGTGCCTGGACACGTGCATTTGCAGGAGTTCGGCAAAATGGTCAAAGACGCTGTCCGTGCGGCAGGCGGCGTGCCGTTCGAGTTCAACACCATCGGCGTGGATGACGGTATCGCGATGGGTCACGCGGGGATGAAATATTCGCTGCCTTCGCGCGAGTTGATCGCCGACTCGGTGGAGACGATGATCCAGGCGCACCAGTTCGACGCGATGGTCTGCATCCCAAATTGTGACAAGATCGTGCCAGGAATGTTGAATGCAGCCATGCGGGTGAACATCCCCACCATCTTCGTCTCTGGCGGACCGATGGCGGCGGGGAAAACGCCCGACGGCGAGACGATTGATTTGATTTCTGTTTTCGAGGGCGTGGGGGCATTGTCAGCGGGGAAGATCGACGAGAAGCGTTTATCGATTTTGGAAAAATTTGCCTGTCCTTCGTGTGGTTCCTGCTCCGGGATGTTCACCGCCAACTCGATGAACTGCCTGATGGAAGTCATCGGCTTGGCTCTGCCTTACAACGGCTCGGCGCTGGCAAAGACGCCCGAACGCGAGGCGCTGGCGAAGAAAGCCGCCGCGCAGATCATGACCCTGCTCGAACGGGACATCAAACCGCGCGACATCGTGACCGCCGAAGCCATCGACGACGCCTTCGCGCTGGACATGGCGATGGGTGGTTCGTCCAACACGGTGCTGCACACGCTGGCGCTGGCGAACGAAGCCGAAGTAGATTATCCGCTGGAGCGCATCAATTCCGTCGCGGATAAAGTGCCGCACATTTGCAAGGTCAGCCCGTCGGGCAAGTGGCACATGGAAGATGTCCATCGCGCGGGCGGAATCCCCGCCATCTTGAACGAAGTTCAGCGCGGAACAAACATGCTTCACTTTGATCGCATCACCGTCAGTGGTACGACGCTGGGCGAATCCATCAAGGGAGCGGAAATCAAAGACGATGATGTGATTCGCAGGTATGACAATGCCCACTCCAAACGTGGCGGACTGTCCATTTTGTTTGGCAACCTCGCGCCCAAGGGAGCGGTGGTCAAGGTCGGCGGCGTGAGCGAGGCGATGATGAAGTTCGAAGGTCCCGCTGTGATTTTCGAATCACAGGACGAAGCGCTGGCTGGGATTTTGGCGGGTCAGGTCAAGGCGGGAGATGTGGTCGTCGTCCGCTACGAAGGTCCCAAGGGCGGACCTGGAATGCAGGAAATGCTCTCGCCGACGTCCGCCATCATGGGGCAGGGACTCGGCGACAAGGTGGCGCTCATCACCGATGGTCGTTTTAGCGGCGGGACTCGCGGCGCGTGCATTGGTCACGTGTCACCCGAAGCGGCGGCGGGCGGACCGATTGGGGCGCTCAAAGCTGGGGACGTGATTCAGATCGATTTGGTGGCGCGCAGGCTCGACGTCAAATTGAGCGCGGAGGAAATCCAAAACCGTATCAAGGCAATGCCTCCGTTCAAGTCCAGGATCACATCCAAGTGGTTGAAGCGTTATTCGCATTTTGTGACCAGCGCGGATACGGGAGCGATATTAAGTAGCTAATGTCATTGCGAGGGCGCTAGCCCGAAGCAATCCCCAACACCGAGGAGATTGCTCACTTGCACCGCACTGCGTTTGGTGCAGTGCAGGTGTCGTCGGGGAGAGCACCCTCCTCGCAATGACATGAAATCAAAGGAGAAGAGAGAGAATGAAGAAAACAGGCGCTGAAATTTTATGGGAATGTGTGGTGCGCGAAGGTGTGGAGGTGGTCTTCGGCTACCCTGGCGGGGCGAACATGCCGATCTACGACGCGATGTTGAGTTATCCGATTCATCATGTGCTGGTGCGGCATGAGCAGGGAGCCGCGCATGCCGCCGACGGTTACGCCCGCGCTTCGGGCAAGGTGGGGATGGCGATGGGGACATCGGGACCTGGTGCGACGAATTTGGTCACGGGCATTGCCACGGCGATGATGGATTCTGTTCCTGTGGTCTTTGTCACGGGACAGGTTGCCGCGCACCTCATCGGCGGCGACGCTTTTCAGGAAGTGGATGTGACGGGCATCACGCTACCCATCACCAAGCACAATTATCTCGTCACCCGCGCCGATGAAATTGCGGAAGTGGTGCGAGAAGCGTTCTACATCGCCCGCACTGGACGACCTGGTCCTGTGCTGATTGACATCTGCAAGAACGCGCAGGTGGAACAGTGCGAGTTTGTCTACCCCGAAGATGTGAAACTGCCTGGCTATCAGCCTGTTGACCACGCCCCGCAGGACGCTTTGGAGCACGCCGTCAAGTTGATCGAGAAGGCTCATCGCCCCGTCATTCTCTGCGGACATGGGGTGTTGATGTCCAATGCGGAAGAGGCGTTGATGAACTTCGCGGTCAAGACGCAGACACCTGTAGCCAGCACCCTGCTTGGGCTGGGAGCATTCCCCGCTTCACATGAGTTGAGCCTCGGCATGATGGGCATGCACGGCGAAGTCCACACCAACCTGGCGATTCAAAACTCCGATTTGATTTTGGCGTTTGGAATGCGCTTCGATGACCGCGTGACTGGTACGCTCAAAACCTACGCGCCGCACGCCAAGAAAATCCACGTCGAGATCGACCCATCGGAACTGCACAAGAACGTGGCGGCGGACGTTCCGCTGGTTGGCAATTTGAAGACCGTGCTGAATGACCTCATCCCAATGGTGGATGAATACGACCACGATGAGTGGAAGAAACAAATCAGCCAGTGGAAAGCCGAAGGCGATTCGCGCAGCATCATGAATTGGGAACGCAATGGCAAACTCCACGTGCCGCACCTAATCGCAGACATTTGGAAGGCGACGGGGGGTAACGCCATCGTCACCACGGACGTGGGCCAGCACCAGATGTGGACGGCACAGTATTACGCGCTGGACAAACCCAACCGCTGGCTTACTTCGGGCGGAGCAGGCACGATGGGCTTTGGCTTACCCTCTGCGATTGGCGCGTGGTTTGCCAACAAGGAAGAGGAAGTCTGGGCTGTGGCGGGAGATGGTGGTTTCCAGATGACCGCCGCCGAGTTGACCACCGCCGTGCAGGAAGGGGCAAACGTCAAGGTTGCCATCATGAACAACGCTTTCCTCGGTATGGTACGCCAGTGGCAGGAATTCTTCTTCGAGAAGCGCTACTCCGCCGTGAACATGCTCTCGCCCGATTTCGTCAAACTCGCCGAAGCACACAACGTCCCCGCGAGGCGCGTGACCAAACCCGAGGAAGTGGACGAAGCCATCGCCTGGGCGCGCAGCTTCAAGGGTCCAGCCGTGATCGAATTCAAAGTGGAACAGGAAGAGGCTGTCTACCCGATGGTTCCCGCAGGCGCGGCGTTGGACCAGATGTTACAGAGACCGCTGAAACAATAATGTCATTGCGAGGGCGCTCTTTGCCCGAAGCAATCCCCTTAATAATTAGAGGTTGCTTCGTCGGGAAGAACACCCTCCTCGCAACGACATAAGGAGAAAAGAATGAACTACACCTTCATCGCATTAGTTGAAAACAAACCCGGCGTGTTAAACCGCGTGGCATCTTTGTTTCGCCGCCGTAATTTCAATATTGAGTCGCTGGCGGTTGGACGCACCGAGAAGCCCGCCATTTCCCGCCTGACCGTGGTGGTGGATTGTCCCAACGGCGACATGGACGCGCACAAGATCGAAGCCAACCTCTACAAGCTGGTCAATGTGATCGATGTACAGGATGTCACCCACCAGCCTTCGGTGACCCGCGACCTGGCTCTGATCAAAGTAATGGTCGGACCCGAACGCCGCGCCGAGGTCAACAGCCTTGCAGACATCTTCCGCGCTCGTATCGTGGACGTGGGACCTGACTCAATCATCGTCGAAGTGACTGGCACCGAGGATAAGATCGAAGGCATGATCGAGTTGCTGCGTCCCATCGGCATCGTGGAAATGGTCCGCACGGGACAGGTCTCGATGACTCGCGGAGTCAACGACGGCGTGCGCCGCGTGCCTGGCGTGACGGGCAATCGTCAGTTTGAGGATTTGGAAGAACTGGCGGAGATGGCGCCTTAGCTATCCGTCATTGCGAGGGCGATAGCCCGAAGCAATCTTATGTAATTATCAAACACTAAATTTCATACGCGAGGAGGTTGCTCACCTGCCCTGGCGGGCGGTGCCAGGGTCGTCGCTCTGCTCCTCGCAACACTTGCACCAGCACGCAAGTGCGGTGTGACATAAATTAATCAGGAGAACAGAAATCATGGCAAAAATTAATTTTGGTGGAACGATTGAAGATGTGGTAACCCGCGAAGAGTTTCCGCTTGAAAAGGCGCGCGAGGTATTGAAGAACGAAGTGGTGGCAGTCATCGGCTATGGCGTGCAGGGACCCGCGCAAGCGATGAACATGCGCGACAACGGCATCAAGGTCATCGTCGGTCAGCGTAAAGGAACGAAAAATTGGGACAAGGCTGTCGCGGACGGCTGGGTTCCAGGCGAGACGCTTTTTTCGGTTGAAGAAGCTGTGGAAAAAGGAACGGTCGTCCAGTACCTGCTTTCGGATGCGGGTCAGCGCTCGCAGTGGTCGAAGATCGTGGAATGCCTGAACGAAGGCGATATGCTGTACTTCTCCCACGGCTTCTCAGTCACATATAAGGATGACACAGGCGTCATTCCTCCGCCACATGTGGATGTGGCACTCGTCGCGCCCAAGGGATCAGGAACCAGCGTCCGCCGCAACTTCCTGGCTGGCAGCGGAATCAACGCCAGCTATGCAGTTCACCAGGATCATACGGGACGCGCAAACGAACGCGCCATTGCTTTGGGCATCGCCATCGGCGCGGGATATTTATTTCCAACTACTTTCAAGAATGAAGTGTACAGCGATTTGACTGGCGAGCGCGGTATTCTCATCGGCGCTCTCTCTGGCGTGATGGAAGCCCAGTACAACGTCCTCCGCAAGCACGGACATTCCCCCTCCGAAGCCTTCAACGAAACCGTCGAAGAACTCACCCAATCGCTCATCCGTCTTGTCGGCGAGAACGGCATGGACTTCATGTATGCCAACTGCTCCACCACCGCCCAGCGCGGCGCGCTCGACTGGCATCCCCGCTTCCGTGACGCAGTGGCTCCCGTATTCGACGAACTCTATGAGTCGGTCGTCAGCGGCAACGAAGCCCGCATCACCCTCGAAGCCAATGGTCGCGATGACTACCGCGAACAACTCGAAAAGGAACTTGCTGCGATTCGTGATTCTGAAATGTGGCGGGCGGGGGCGGCGGTACGGTCGTTGCGCCCTGAGAATTGGAAGAAATAGTCAAACAGTCAGATAGTCGCCAGTCTTATAGCCAAGTGTAACTATGAGACTATCAGACTAGCGACTAGGAGACGCTCTTATGAGTAACTACGTCAAAATTTTCGACACCACCCTGCGCGATGGAGAACAATCCCCTGGCGCGACGATGACTTCGGCTGAGAAGCTGGAAGTG
Source organism: Anaerolineales bacterium (assembly GCA_030834895.1). Classification (GTDB taxonomy): domain Bacteria; phylum Chloroflexota; class Anaerolineae; order Anaerolineales; family Villigracilaceae; genus Villigracilis. Next base: position 10,208 of record JAUQXA010000069.1, on the reverse strand, counting down.
GCTCGTTCGCTGGCGCGGATGGGCGTGGATATTATCGAAGCAGGATTCCCTGCCGCGTCACCCGATGACCTGGAAGCTGTCCGCAGGATCGCACTCGAAGTGGGCAACCCACCCAAGGGTGATCCCAACACCAAAGCCCCCACCATTGCAGGCTTGGCGCGGGCGAACAAGTCCGATATCGACAAAGCCTGGGAAGCGGTCAAAGGCGCGAAGAATCCGCGCATCCACACCTTCCTCGCCACGTCGGCAATCCACATGAAGCACAAACTCAAGATGGATCCCGAAGAAGTGGTTCAGCGTGTTTCCGAGATGGTGGCGTATGCCCGTTCGTTTTGTGAGGATGTGGAATTCAGCCCCGAAGATGCGGGACGCTCCGACCCCGAGTTCTTGTATGTCGTTTTGGGTGAGGCAATCAAGTCGGGCGCGACCACGCTCAACATCCCCGACACGGTTGGTTACACCACGCCCAATGAGTTTTACAACCTGATCGATGGCATCGTGAAGCACACGCCTGGGATGCACGAAGGCATCACGATTTCCGTCCACACCCACGATGATTTGGGACTTGCCACCGCCAACGCGTTGGCTGGGATTCAGGCGGGAGCGCGTCAGGCTGAAGTGACCATCAACGGCATCGGCGAACGCGCGGGCAACACTTCGATGGAAGAAGTGGTGATGACGCTCAAGACCCGCCACCCTGTATTCAACCTCGAAACTGGAATCGACACCACGCAGTTTGCGCGTGTCAGCAGGCTGGTGAGCAATTACACGGGCATCATGGTCCAGCCGAACAAAGCCATTGTCGGCGCGAATGCCTTTGCTCACGAAGCGGGCATCCATCAGGATGGGATGCTCAAGCACCAGACCACCTACGAGATCATGCGTCCCGAAGACGTGGGCGTCAACCAGACCATGCTGGTGATGGGCAAGCATTCGGGGCGTGCCGCCCTCCGCGCGCGTCTGGCTTCGATGGGGCACTCGCTCGACGATGAGGAACTCAACAAGGCTTTTGCCCGCTTCAAGGAACTGGCTGACCGCAAGAAGGTCATCACCGATGCCGATCTCGAAGCGCTGATTGCCGACGAGTTCTATCGTCCGCGCGATGTCTTCCATCTTGAAGGTTTGCAGGTTTCGTGCGGGACTTTGGGAATGCCCACCGCCACTGTCCGCCTGCGCGGACCTGACCAGGTGATCCACGACTTTGCCTCGCTGGGAACTGGTCCCGTGGACGCAACCTATAAAGCCATCGACGCCATCGTCAAGACACCCTGCAAACTGCTGGAGTTCAACGTCCATGCCGTTACCGAAGGCATCGACGCGCTCGGTGAAGTGACTGTCCGCGTGCAAAGCGAAGACGACGGACACCAGACGATGGATGCCCAATCCGAAGCCATGTACTCGCGCGTCTTCGGTGGACACGGTGCGGATACCGACATTATCGTCGCCAGTGCGAAGGCTTATATCAACGCCTTGAATAAGTTAATCATTGCCAGGACCGAAGGCGCACAACCTGTGACCAACGATTTTGGCGTCATGCTTGGATAGTATGTCATTGCGAGGGCGATGTTTTTTCGCCCGAAGCAATCTCCTCGTAGTTTGGGATTGCTTCGTCGCAGAAAACGCTCCTCGCAATGACGAACAACAACCAACCACCAACAAAGGAAAAGGAGAAAACCATGAACACGCAGAATGAAAATCAAGAAAATGCCCAGAACTCAGCCTACAATCCCTTCCCCCAACCGCAGACCATCCCGCACGGATGGGACACCAGCGTATTTGCTTCCGCGCAGCAGGATGATGTCGATGAGTCATCTGACGAGTCGGTGAACGAGTAGACAGGTACACAGGTAAACACGGAATACGCAACATGGTTTACTAAATTACCAATCACCAATTACCAACACGCCCATGCCAAAAACACTCTTCGACAAAATCTGGGAATCGCACGTTGTTGCAGAACAACTTGAATCTCCCGCCATTCTTTACATTGACCTGCACCTCGTGCATGAGGTCACCTCGCCGCAAGCCTTCACGGGTCTGCGCGAACGCGGATTGAAAGTCCGCCGCCCCGAGAAAACCCTCGCCACGATGGACCATTCCATCCCGACCACGCCCATCGACGTGCCGATCGCGGACGCGATGGCTTTGGCTCAGATCAAACAGATGGAAACCAACGCCGCCGAGTTTGGGATTACGCTCCACGGCATGACCAGTCCGCACCGCGGCATTGTCCACGTGATCGGACCCGAGCTTGGTCGCACCCAACCAGGCATGACCATCGTCTGCGGCGACAGTCACACCGCCACGCACGGCGCGTTCGGCGCGCTGGCATTCGGTATCGGCACCTCCGAAGTGGAGCACGTTCTCGCCACGCAATGCCTCTTGCAGAAAAAGCCCAAGACCTACGAAGTCCGCGTGGAAGGCAAGCTCCCCAAGGGTGTCTCTGCCAAGGACATCATCCTCGCCCTGATTGCCAAGATCGGTGTCGGCGGCGGAACGGGTCACGTCTTTGAGTACACGGGCGAAGCCATCCGCGGACTTTCGATGGAAGAACGCATGACCATTTGCAACATGTCCATCGAAGGCGGTGCTCGCGCGGGTATGATTGCCCCCGATGAAGTCACCTTTGAATATCTCAAAGGACGCGAGTTCTCGCCCAAGGGCGCCGACTGGGAAAAAGCCGTTGCCTACTGGAAGACCCTGCCCTCCGACGAAGGCGCGGTCTACGACAAGACCATCACGCTCAATGCCGCCGAGATGGAGCCGATGATCACCTACGGCACCAACCCTGGCATGGGCATGAAAATCACCGACAGCGTTCCCACTACCGACGCATTCAGCGAACCTTCGCAAAAAGCCGCGCTCGAAAAAGCCCTCAACTACATGGGACTGCAACCTGGTCAATACTTGCTTGGTCAGAAGGTAGACGTGGTCTTCATCGGCAGTTGCACCAACTCGCGCATCTCCGACCTGCGTCTTGCTGCGTCCATGCTCAAAGGGCGCAAAGTTTCAGCGTCCACCCGCGTGATGGTTGTCCCTGGTTCGCAGGATGTCAAGAAGCAAGCCGAACTCGAAGGCTTGGACAAAATATTCAAGGAAGCGGGAGCCGAATGGCGTGAAGCGGGCTGCTCAATGTGTATTGCAATGAACGGAGATCAACTCCAGCCTGGACAATTCGCCGTCTCAACTAGCAACCGCAACTTTGAAGGTCGTCAGGGCAAAGGCGGGCGTACCTTCCTCGCTAGCCCAATCACCGCAGCAGCGAGCGCAATCAACGGCGCAGTCACCGACCCGCGCACCTTGTTAGGATAAACATCATGGCAAAATTCACCACCCTAACCTCCCGCATGATCCCCCTCCTTGTCAACGACATCGACACGGACCAGATCATCCCCGCGCAGTTCCTCAAAGTTACCGACAAGAACGGTCTTGCCGATGCGCTATTTTTCAATTGGCGCTATAACGACGACAAGTCGCCCAAAGCGGATTTCATCATTAACAAGCCAGAGTCGAAGGGCGCGCAAATCCTCCTCGCTGGCGACAACTTCGGGTGCGGCTCCAGCCGTGAGCACGCTCCCTGGGCACTGACCAGCTACGGCTTCCGCGCTGTCATCTCCACTTCGTTCGCAGACATCTTCCGCAATAATTCCCTGAAGAATGGACTTATTCCCATCATCGTGGACGACGAAACTCACAAGATGCTTTTTGACCTCGTGGAAGAAGCACCCCGCGCCGAGCTGACAGTTGACCTTGCTTCCCAAACCGTGACCTTCCCCGGCGGCTCTTTCACCTTCCCCATCGACCCGTTCAACAAAACCTGCCTGCTCAACGGCGTGGACGAACTTGGGTACATCATGGGATTCGAAAAGCAGATCGCGGAATACGAGGCGAAAAAGTAATTGGGAACTGGAGATTGGTAATTGCCAATTACCAATCTCCAATTACCAAATTGGAAAACTTATGACCCTACCCCTTATCCAAATCTATGACACCACCCTGCGCGATGGGACTCAGTCCGAAGGGTTTACGCTGTCTGCGAATGACAAAGTCCGCGTGGCGCAGCGATTGGATGCTTTCGGCGTGGCGTTCATCGAGGGTGGCTGGCCTGGCTCCAACCCCAAGGACGTCGAATTCTTCGAGCGCGCCCGCGACATGGAATGGAAGAACGCGTTGATCGCCGCGTTCGGCTCCACCTGCCGCGTCAAAGGCGGACCTGAAGACGACACCAACATCAAAGCCCTGCTCGATTCGCGGACTCCTGTCTGCACCATCTTCGGCAAGACGTGGACTCTGCATGTGAAGGAAGTCTTGCAGACCACCAACGAAGACAACCTGCGCATCATTCAGGACTCTGTCGCTTACCTGAAATCCAATGGCAAGCGGGTCATTTACGACGCCGAGCATTTCTTCGACGGCTACAAAGCGGATTCAGCGTATGCCATCGAAACCCTGCAAGCCGCCATTCGCGGCGGTGCGGAAATGGTCGTTCTGTGCGACACCAACGGTGGCTCGCTTCCCTGGGAAGTGGAGCAGATCATCCGCGAAATGAAAACCCGTATCAGCCACCCGTTTGGCATCCATGCTCACAACGACGGCGAGTCAGCGGTCATCAACTCGCTGACGGCTGTCCGCGAAGGCGCCACTCAAGTTCAGGGAACCATCAACGGAGTCGGCGAGCGTTGCGGTAATGTCAACTTGAACTCAGTCATTGCAAATCTTGAGCTCAAGATGGGCTATCAATGTCTGCCACAAGGAAATGTCGGCAAACTGTATGAACTTTCGCATTTTGTCGCGGAAGTGGCGAACCTCACGCCCGACGAGCATTTGCCGTTTGTCGGCAAGTCTGCCTTTGCTCACAAGGGCGGAGTCCACGTGGCGGCAATGCGGCGCTCGGCGCAGTCGTACCAGCACGTTGACCCTGCCCTCGTCGGCAACAAAATGCGCGTGGTCGTATCTGACCTTTCCGGTCGCGGCAACTTACTGAGCAAAGCTGAGGAACACGGCGTGGAAGTAGAAGGCACTGAGGTTGTCCCCGTGCTCAACGAGATCAAAGAACTCGAAGCACGCGGATTCTCCTTCGAAGCTGCAGAAGCCTCCGTTGCGATGATGTTGAAGCGGCAGGAATACGGCTACAAGCCGCCCTTCGAGTTGATCGACTTCTTTGTCAATGTCGAGCACCGTGACAAGCGCGGAATCTTTGCCGAAGCCACGGTCAAAGTCCGCGTGCAGGGCGAGGTGCTGCACACTGCCGCCGAGGGAAATGGTCCTGTCAATGCGCTGGATATTGCCCTCAGAAAAGCGCTGGCTGGCTATTATCCGCAAATCAACCGCTTTCATTTGTCCGACTACAAAGTCCGCATTTTGGACTCGGATCACGGTACCGAAGCCATCACCCGTGTGTTGATCGACACACGCAACGACTCCAGCCGCTGGAGCACCGTCGGCGCTGGCACGAACATCATCGAAGCCTCGTGGCGCGCGCTTGCCGACTCGATGGAATATGGATTGATGGTGGCGCATTAAAACCCGACCATGGACAATGGACCGTTGACCGTGGTCAATCGTCTGCTGTCCATCGTCATATCTGGAGACTCATTTGAATTTCAACATCACCCTCCTCCCCGGCGACGGCATCGGACCCGAAGTGGTCGCTGAAGCCGTGCGCGTGCTGGACTTCATCGCCAGCAAATATAAACACACCTTCGAATACAAGGAACGCCTGATGGGCGGCTGTTCGATTGACAAGCACGGTTCCTCTCTCACGGATGAAACCCTCGCTGATTGTCAGTCTGCGGATGCGGTTTTGCTCGGCGCGGTGGGCGGTCCCAAATGGGACGATCCCACAGCCAAAGACCGTCCTGAGCGCGGACTGCTCGCCCTGCGAAAAGGTCTCGGCGTGTTCGCAAACCTGCGCCCCGTCAAGGTTCACCCCGCGCTGATGGAATGGTCGCCGCTCAAGCCTGAGAAATTGCAAGGCGTCGATATCCTCGTCGTGCGCGAACTCACAGGCGGACTGTATTTCGGCTTTCCCAAAGGACGCGATGTCAAAGACGGACGCGAACGCGCCGTGGATACGCTCGAATATTACGATTATGAAGTCCGCCGCGTGATGGAACTGGCGTTCAAGCTGGCTCGCGGGCGCAAGAAAAAAGTCACCTCGGTGGATAAAGCCAACGTGCTGGAATCCTCCCGCCTGTGGCGTCAGATCGCAATCAAGGTCGGCGCGGAAAATCCAGACGTGGAACTCGAACATACGCTGGTGGACACCGCCTCGATGCGGCTGATCACTGGTCCCGCGTGGATGGATGTGGTCGTCACCGAGAACATGTTCGGCGACATCCTGACGGATGAGGCGTCGGTGCTGGCTGGCTCGATGGGGATGCTGCCCTCCGCCAGTTTGGGCGCGTCAGGCGTCGGCTTGTACGAGCCGATTCACGGGTCCGCGCCAGACATCGCAGGTAAGGGAATCGCCAACCCGATTGGCACCATCCTCTCGACGGCAATGATGCTGCGCCATTCCTTCAAACTGGAAGCCGAAGCCGCCGCCATCGAAAATGCCGTTGACCAAACCATCACCGACGGCGCGCGCACTGCCGACATCGGCGGCAAATTGTCCACCAAACAAATGGCGGATGAAATCATAAAAAGACTATAGACGATGGACCATGGACGATGGCCTACGGTCAATCGTCCACGGTCTATGGTCAAGAAAAAAAGGAGAAATTAATCATCATGGGTATGGAATCGAAATTCATCTGGATGAACGGCGAACTGGTTCCGTTTGAGAAAGCGACCATCCACTTTCTAACGCCCGCCCTGCATTACGGCGCGGCGGTCTTCGAGGGCATCCGCGCGTACGACACGCCGAAGGGCCCCGCGGTTTTCCGCCTGCGCGAACACATGGAACGCCTGCTTGACTCGGCGCATGTCTTCGGCTTCCGCGATGTGCCATTTACACTGGAGCAATGCGTTAAAGCGGCCAAGGATACTGTCCGCGCCAACGGCTTCAAGGATTGTTACATCCGCCCTGTTATTTATCTCGACGGCGGCGGCTGGAATCTGAACGTGGACGGCGGCAAGGCGTCGCTGGCAATTGCCACGTGGGAATGGGGTAACTATCTTGGCGAGGAAGCGCTGGCAAAGGGAATCCGCGCCAACATTTCGACATACACCCGCCATCATCCAAACGTGACGATGACCAAGGCGAAGGTCTCGGGGAATTACTCCAACAGTTTCCTGGCAAAGACCGAGTCCGAAAGGCTGGGATTTCAGGAGGCCATCATGCTCGACCCGCAGGGTTATATTGCCGAATGCACGGGCGAAAATATTTTTGTGGTGCGGCATGGCAAGATCATCACCCCGTCCACCGCGCCTGTGCTCGAAGGTATCACCCGCCACTCGATCCACACCATCGCGCAGGATTTGGGATACCGTATTTTGGAGCAACCCATTTCCCGTGACCAGCTTTACATCGCGGATGAGGTTTTCGTGTGCGGCACCGCCGCTGAATGTATCGGCTTGGCGGAAATCGACTTTCGCAAGATCGGTGAAGGCAAGACGGGACCTGTAACGCGCAAGATTCAGAATGTTTATCACGAGGCGATTCGCGGCCGGGTTGCAAAATACGAGAAATGGTGCGAATACGTTGGATGACATTGGAGCAGGCATTCTGTTCCCATTCAGGAGGATGACCATTGTGGTTCATCCTCCTGTTTTTTGGTTGTATAATTTCAATGTCACGAACAAACAGGAACGGAGGAATTATCAATTGTTGGACGCTGTCAGCCCGTATATCACCAGGGACGAACCATTTGGCCCCATCGATTCAGTGGATATTGATTCGAGCGACCTCACCGCGTTAAAGCTCTTATTTGAGGTGCACAACTGGACATACAAAAACCTCCGCACCAGACCGTCCATCATCATCGGGCGCAGAGGATCGGGGAAAACCTGCTACCTGCGAAGTGTATTCTTCGACAAGCAATATGATTTCTACACCGAGATAAGAACCGCGCGGGTGTTGGGACATATGGCAAGAGTCATCGAACGCATGGCGGACAGCGCCGTCTTCTCGGAGATGGTTTCCGATCTGTGGGACATGGTCCTGTGGATCAGCCTGTTCTTCGAGATCAGAAAAACCCCTATCCTTTCCGAGGATGAGCGATACGTTGTGGACACCTATCTAGAGAACGTAAACGTCCATCATGCGGGGAATGTCGATGACGTGCTCTGGAATATCGCCAACCTGCTGGACGAGACCATGCGCGATATGCCGGACGGGGATGCGTCGAACGCCCTGAGAGGTTCCGATAGAATCACATTCGATTATGTGAAATCCGTGGTCACAAACAGCCTGACCCGCTCGAAGAAGACCTTCGTCGTCCTGATGGATTCGCTCGACGATTTTCAACTGGATGTGGATTCAGTTTCCCGTTCGCTTCAGGGGTTGCTCAAGCTTGTCGGTTCGATGAACAAGCCGCGGGATGTGGTGGATATCCGCTTCTGTATGCCCGCAGAGATCTATCACAGATTTATCAAAATATCCTCCAACCCAAACAAGGATTTCCGCCGTGCCCTGAAACTTCAGTGGACGGCAGCGGAGTTGCTGTTGCTTGGCGCGCAACGGCTGATGTTCTACCTTGCCTTGTACTATCCCGCCTTCCTGAAGACCATCTCCCCGCTCGACCTGACCAAACGCAACGATGCGCTGAAACTTTTCCAGGCGGTTTTCCCCGAGAGAATCATTAACCAGGCGGGGTTCCAGGAGGAGACCATGTCCTATATCCTGCGGCACACCCAATTATTGCCGCGCCACTTTCTGATGCTGTTGAATTCGATCTTCAAGAATCCAAACGATATGGAAAAAGCAACCCCCTTTCCAATCAGCGGCGACAGGATCATCAATGGAATACGGCAGGTGGAGGAGTTCATGATTGGTGAAATCTTTGTGGCGTTCAATCCCACCTACCCCACTGCCGAGGCGACCTGTAAACGCTGCCTGTCCGAGTTGGGACATAAATTCAGCATGGGCGACCTGCATCGCGTCTTCACTCGCCACGGCAAGGCTGTCTTTGGCAGTGATAATCTCTTCGATTTCCAGCGCATGCTGCTGGAGATCGGTGCAATCGGCAGGGTCATCAAAGGCAAGGAAACCGACCTCTACATCAAGGGTAACTTCGAATACACCGTTTCGCATGAAATGGCGCTCGGACAGGACGACGAACTCTGCGTCCATCCGCTGTTCTCTGGCATCTTCCGCGGCGGCGGAGGACAGGACCGCCCCGTCTATCCGTATGGCAGTGTGTTGGACGATGGAGATTACAGGGAAATTGAGGATTAAAAGAATATGCCGTCCGAAGGAGGCATTAACATGACCAAACCCATCTATCGAATTGCAGACCTGCACGAATCAGACCGTCCGCGTGAACGGTTGGCAAATCTGGGTGCACAGGCTTTGACCAATGCCGAGTTGATCGCCATCCTGCTGCGGGTTGGGGTGGTGGGCGAAAGCGCCGTGGACGTGGGTCAGCGCCTGTTGAAAAAGTTCGGCGGCATCAGTGGGTTGCATCGCGCCTCGGTCAAGGAATTAATGGAACAACATGCGGTCGGTGAAGCCAAAGCCGCGCAGATCAAAGCCGCCATCGAATTGGGTAGAAGGCTGACGCTCGAGTCGCCTGCCGAGCGTCCATCCATCAACAGCCCGGCGGATGCGGTGGCGCTCGTGCAGTATGAAATGTCCGCGCTGGAGCAGGAACATCTGCGCGTGATTCTGCTGGACAGAAGGAATCGGGTTTTGGAAATCGTGGAAGTTTACAAAGGCTCGGTCAACTCTTCGCAGGTGCGGGTGGGGGAGTTGTTCAAGGATGCGATCCGCACGAACGCATCCGCCGTTATCATTGTCCATAACCACCCAAGCGGCGACCCAACCCCCAGCCCTGACGATGTGGCTGTCACCCGTGCCATCGTGCAGGCAGGGAAGCTACTGGATGTGGAAGTTCTCGACCACATGGTCATTGGTCAGGGGAAGTGGGTATCGCTAAAGGAGCGTGGACTCGGATTTGCATAACTGTCGCGTCCAACGTAACTCAAGAAAAGAATGGAATCCAGCATAAATCAAGAAAACGGAGATTTCGCGGAGACCCCATTTTTTCGATTTAATTCGTTCCGCCTGAGGAAAATACACTTCAGGCGGAACACTCTTTAATCAC
>JAUQXA010000068.1 GCA_030834895.1 Anaerolineales bacterium | reverse complement strand
GGCTGGTTTTGATCTGACGGCGATAGCAAGGAACGTAATCAGTGAAAATGACTGATTACGTTTCGCCGATGTGTTCGTCAGATTGGCTGTATACTGATTACAATTCAACGTAATCAGTCTTTTGACTGCTCGAACCCTCTTCAACCGTTCTCTAATTTCTAATCTGGATTCTCCAGTCTAATGGGAGAAAATGCCACACGAAAACCCTTTGCCTCTCCCACTAGATGAGGGAGATTTGCAGTACGACTAGCACAACGAGCAATCCCTTTAGCCCGATAAAATGATCCTCCTCGAACAACGTACAGACTGTTTTGAAGAGTTGTTTCTTGATCATCAGCCACTTTACGTTTTTTATTTCCATTCTTTTCAACTGCATCAGCGCACCACTCCCAAACATTACCAATCATATCTGCGCAACCGTAAGGTGAATCGCCCTGTGGGGAAAATTTCCCGACATCAGAAGTACCGCCGATGTTTGCTTCATCCGTGTTTGCTTTTTCAGGATCAAATTCATTGCCCCAAGGATATGTACGCCCATCTTCGCTGCGCGCGGCTTTCTCCCATTCAGCTTCGGTGGGCAGGCGGTATGGCTTACTTGTTTTCCCGCTCAACCATTTGCAATAAGCGACTGCGTTATCCCATGAAACATATACAACTGGGTGGCTGCCTTTATCGGTAGGGAACTGATCTCCATTCCAGCCATATGGTGGTGAACATTTTACATCGCGCAAAAAGGCTTGATATTCTCGATTAGTGATTGGATATTTACCGATAAAATATTCAGATAGTTCAACAATATGTTGTGGTTGTTCCCACCCTATCCACTCTTTCCAATCTTCACTGTTCCCACTTTCTTCTTCAAGCACTGTTTGCGCTTGCAAAAGAGTAGATCCCATTAAAAACTTACCTTCAGGGATTCTTGCCATTTGTGGTTCTATAAAATACGAAATACTCGCACCTACAGTATTAGCCCGAAGATTTAACGACAACTTCAATTTTTCATACCCGCTTGATTCGAACAAACTTACCCATTGCCATTTACTCACTCGAGCAGGAACTTGACATTCTTCTAATTTTGCTGGGACAAGATAGATCGCCCCTTCTGGTTGTTCATCTGCTATATCAAGAGCAAAACGAATTTCCTTTTGCACATAACCTGTTTTTGCTACCGAACCATTTGAAAGACAAACTACAACTACATCAGACTCACGAACAGCTTGGCGAATTTCCAAATCCCACTCTTTCCCTGGCATAAGTTTTTCTTCATCAAACCACGCATCATAGCCATCGGCGACCAAGCGCTGATAGAGTTCTCGCACTTTGGTTTTGTCATCTTTCGAATGACAAAGAAATACTTTGAGCTTTCGGTTTTCTTTCATGGTATATGTATTGTTAATCAATTAGGCTTGACTTGACGAATAACCATAACAACTTTTCCTTTTATTTCTAAAATCTCACCCTCATCAACATAAATGGGTTTCATCTCAGGGTTGGCAGATTGTAAACGATACCTGCCATTTTCTTCGAAAAAGAATTTAAGTGTAGATTCGTTGCGTTGTGGAAACCAAATAGCTGCCATCTCACCGTTGCGAACTTTTGTGGCAGGTTTCAATACTACAATATCCCCATCATTGATCAAAGCACTCATCAAGCCTTCACCTTTAACTTTAAGAGCAAAGAGATTTGCGCCTTTTTCCAATACAGGTATTAGTTCACGAGCAATATCGATGGTTTCTTCTTTTTTACGATGGTCATATTTTTCGTTAGGTTTTAATTCTGGAAAAGGCACACCAGAAAAAATTTCTCCCACTATTGGAAGACTAATTTTATCTTTAGTAGTCTTGGGTAATACCTCATCTAAATCAAAGCGAATACTTAGATCATCTATTCGAAGATGGAGAGCCTCTTTTAGCTTTGAGTAGCCACTTTTTTCAAATAAGTCGACCCATTGAAAGCGACTTATTCTGTCTGGAACACTGCAATTTTCCAATCTGGCAGGGATGAGGAATATAGTTCCTTCTGGTTTCTCGTCTGCGACATCAAGAGCAAAACGTATCTCTTTTTGAATATACCCTTCTTTTGTTGTTGAACTATTAGAGAGACAGACAACCACTGTATCTGAATTGCGAACAGCCTTTTTAATTTCGAAGTCCCAATCTTGTCCAGGCATTAGTTTTACTTCATCTAGCCATACGTCAAAATTATCGGCAATTAACCGATTATAAAGTTTGCGTATTTTTGGTTTGTCATCTTTTGAATGACACAGGAACACTTTGAGCCTGCGATTTTCAGTCATTTCATTTCATATTTTACCAACAAAGTTTTGCCCGATTCCCCCACGTGCCGAACACGCCGATGGTTAACGGCGTATTGCCCGTCGCGGAAATATCCGCCAGGGTCTCGTGAAATCCAGCGCATCATTGTCTGTTGGCTGGTCATTGATGATGAAGGTTTTGTCGGTCATGGGGAGTCCTCCTGTGCGTGCTTATTTTAGCCCCTCCATCCGCTCCGCGGAGACAAGAGGGGGCGCTTGACGATTGTCTGGGAGAGGAGTAATATGTAGTCACATAGGTGACCACATGAAACAAAAGAAGATCGAAGAAATTGGCATTCGAGAATTGAAAAGCCGCGCCTCGGAGGTTGTCCGCGCGGTGAAGGAGAAGCGCGCCCAATACGTGGTGACCCAGCGTGGCGTGCCTGCCGCCCTCATCATCCCACTGGATGCGCTAGTAGAGGCAAAGCCTTCGGATGATGAAGTTTGGGAACGCTTGATGAAGATCGGCGAGGAACTGAGCAAAGGCTGGCAAAGCGAGAAAAGCGCGGTGGAAATCCTTTCGGAGATGCGCCGATGATCTCCCCCGTCACCATCGATGCCAGTGTCTTTGTGAGCGCGTTCACGCCTTCCGAACCCGCTCACTTGGCAAGCAAGGCATTTATGTTGGACGTTCGTCAACAAGCTGCGCCCATCATTGTCCCTGTGCTCGTCCTCCCCGAAATATCCGCCGCCCTTGCGCGTGGACAAAACAGACCCGACCTGGGGAAAGCATTTGTTCAGGAATTAAAGGGCTTACCCAACACAACCTTCATTGATTTGGATTCAAGCCTTGCAGACCTCGCTGTTGAGGTCGCCGCCCAATATCGCCTGCGCGGAAGCGACTCAGTCTACGCTGCGGTTGCCCTGCGCTTTGGCACGGAACTGGTGACGCTCGACAGGGAGCAGTTGGAAAGACTGCCGAAGGTGTTGACGGTGAAAACACCGTAAAGATCATCTGAACTTTGAGATGGTAACAAAAAGTGGTGAACCGTAAAAGGCTCACCACTTTTTATTACCTTGTTCACACCTTCTCCACCACCCAGAAATGAGAAAGTCCCAGCCCTTTCAACGGCGTGGTTTCGAGGAATTGCAGGATCGCGCGCAGAAATTTCCCCAACGTCCCAAACCGCGCGATGATGTTGTCGTACGCGCCAAAAATGACCGTGCGCTCGATGAACTTCACGGGCAGACCGTCGAAAAGTTTTTGCAGGTCACTGGTTGAATATACGCGCACATGCGGTGCCAGTTTGTTCCGCAAAACGCGCGGCAAATAATTGACGAATAGCTTGTTGCCAAAATAGTATTTGCCCGTCCAAAAAATACCGTGCGTCTCGAACGGATAACCGCGGTTGGGACAAAAAACCGCGATCCGTCCACCCGGTTTCAATACCCGAATCATCTCCTGGATGGCAGCGCGGTCATCCTGGACGTGTTCGAGTACTTCGTGGCTGAGAATCAGGTCAAAGGTGGAAGAAGGAAGGGGAACGAATTCGCCCGCAGCGTTGATAATCTCGTTCGAGTTGGCTCGCGCTTCGGTCGCCCGTTCGAGATCATATTCCAAACCGATCACGCGCCCGCCAAAAGCTGACAACTTTTCCACATACATTCCCACCCCGCAGCCATTTTCGAGAATCTGTCCTTTGATGCGATTGTCGGCGGCCTGTACAATCATCTCCAACCGCCGTTGTTGTCCCGCCCGCCAGACATAGGAAGGTTCACCGCGTAACGCGGCCTTTTGCATATCTCTTTGAGCCATGGGTTTCGATTATACCAACCCTATGGTAAAATCGCTCCCGCCTGGAGGGATGGCCGAGCGGCTGAAGGCGCATGTCTTGAAAACATGTTTGGGTCACACCAACGTGGGTTCGAATCCCACTCCCTCCGCCAGGTTCATCCGTAGTGACAGCTTTAGCAACTGTCCAAGTATACCCAGACATGGGGAGGTGCCAGAGTGGCTGAATGGGCTCGCCTGCTAAGTGAGTGCTGGGTAAAACCAGTCGCGGGTTCGAATCCCGCCCTCCCCGCCACCGAGAAACGCGTTCTGCAAGAGCGCGTTTTTTTTATTTGACAGTCGCGCGTCCCCATTGAGGGGATAATATTCGAATCCCGCCCTCCCCGCCATGCAAAATACGCTCAGAAATGAGCGTATTTTTGTTTGCAGCCATTACACAAGATATCGTGTTACGTTAATAACAAACGCCCCGACCTGCGGGGCGCATTTTATAAAGCAAATTGGATTGTCAAATCTATCGCGGTTGCGTGATTGATTGCTCTATGGCCAGCCGTACATTCCGCCGACGAGAATTGGAATCCCTGGGAACATCCGCAGATTGGGGACAGGGGATCAATCTCGTAAAAACCCGACCATCATTTAATTGGAGGTGTTCGACTGTGGCGCCAGTTTGATCGACATCGGTCCTGCGGAATTTTATCAAAAACTCGTTGATGGAAGCGCAAAGCCAATGGGGGGTTATTTCCCTGAAAATGTCACCGTCTATCTGGTATCGGACTGCCATAACTTGGCTCCTGTTGAGTATGGTTGGATGGTACTTTTGGGTATGACTTTTTCTATTCTACAACATACCGAAATTATCCGGCGCAAATGCCCTCTCAATTTCTTTACAGTTATGAAAGTTTAGATAAATCAGATATCAACTATCGAAATTATTTTATTTCCACCAGATATTCATCGAAAAAGCCAATAACCCGCCTCTCGTATTTCTGTGGATCGTGACCAAACATCCCCAGATGTGGGACTCCATCCTCCATCCATAATTCCTTTGGCTCCCCTGCCGCGTCAAAGAGGCGATGGGGCGAGTTCATGACAATTGCCGATCCTTCCCACCCGTCAATGACCAACACCGCCCGCGGGCTGATCTTCGCAATCGCATCCACAGGACGCACCTGATCCAGACCGACGCCCGTTTGCTGTTCCGCAAAAAACAGCACAAAAGGCTGCATGATCTTGATGGGTGTATTCAACTTGATAACGTCTTCGAGTGTGGGGAAGGCGCTGTCGCTGACAACAGCTTCGATCTCCGGGCGTTTGGCCGCCGTCAGAAGCATGGTCGCCCCGCCCATCGAGCCGCCCCACGCGCCGATATGTTCCACCCCGGGCTGACTCAACGCGTAGTCCAGCGCGGCCTCGGCATCAAGCTGTTCGTAATATCCCAGAGAACAGGTCTCGCCGCCGCTTGCGCCATGCGCGCGAAAGTCCCATGAAATAACACCATAGCCATTTTGGGCAAACATTGCATGAATATCCTCGGGACGCGCCCCGTTGTATCCGTGCGCAACCAAAATGACAATCCCGTTTTTTGTCGGCGTGTGCCACGCGGCAAGGTTGACTCCATCCGCGGTTGTCAACTCGACATCTTGATATGGAACACCGCTTTCCCCGAGCCATTCACCCGTTGGAATGTATCGTCCGGGATGCCGATGTGATTCCGCCCAACGGTTACTAACATAGAGGACGAGAATGAAGAACGCCAGCGCCAATGACAACGCCGTTATTACGGACAGATTGAGCCAGTAGCGCAGGCGGGATGAGCGGCGTTTCATTTCAATACAAAATTATCGATCAGCCTTGTCTTGCCGATCAGCACCGCCATCGAAAGCAGGGACTTCCCCTTGACCACATCCAACTCTTCGAGGGTGTCGTAGTCGGCACACGAAACATATTGCGGACTTGCTTTCGGTTCGGTGGCAAGAACACTCTTCATCACCGTTCGCAAGGTTTCAGCGTTGCGCTCCCCATTCTCGTAGGCGAATTTGGCAGCGCTCAGGGCGCGGAACAAAACCGTTGCCGCCCGTCTGTCATCCCCTTCCAGATATTTGTTGCGGCTCGACATTGCCAACCCATCCGGTTCGCGCACCGTCGGGCAGACGATCATCTCGATGGGAAAGTTCAAGTCCCGTACCATTTGGCGAATCACTGCCGCCTGCTGGGCATCCTTTTGCCCGAAGTATGCTTTGTGCGGTTGCATCGCGTTAAATAACTTCGCCACGATAGTGGTCACGCCTTTGAAGTGACTTGGCCTCATGGCTCCTTCCAATGAACGTGTAAGTGCCTCCACCTCCACCCAGGTTTGGTAGCCAGCCGGGTACATGATCTCAGGCGTGGGATTCCAAACCAGATCCACGCCAAGAGGGTCGATTAGACGAAGGTCGCGCTCCAAATCACGCGGGTATTTGGACAAATCCTCGTTTGCACCGAACTGTGTCGGGTTGACGAAGATGCTGACAGCCACGTGGTCACATTCCTCCCGTGCACGGCGGATGAGCGAGAGATGCCCTTCGTGAAGGTATCCCATCGTCGGGACAAGACCAACCATCCCGTCGAGCAAGCGACGAGCCTCTTTCAATTCGTCTAGACTACTCACAATCATCATGCTATTTCTCCTATGCAGACCCCATTTAGGGGCTTGACAGCCTAGAAATTTTGTTCTACACTTTAGTCACCAACCAGAAAAAAGGAGATTCGAATGGCTTACGGATTCACAAACTCAAAGGGCGTCACCTACTACCTGCACGGCAAGAAGAGCGTTACCTCCACCGGCAAGGAAAGGCAATTGTTCTACTTCTCGAAGGAAGTCAAGGAAGGCGCGTTGGACGCAGTGCCTGCCGGCTATGATGTGGTCGAGATGACCACAGGATTGCCCGTACTCAAGAAGAAGGGTGCGGTGGAACAAGTATAACCCTGACGAAGATGCCATGCCAGTTTCCCTGACTGGCATGTTGTCCTGCAAGACACCATACACCATTCTTTTAGATTAAAAAGGAGACTAATTATGACACGTAACACTGCATCTAAAAGTACCGCAATCAATGGAGGGGAATCATGCCTACACTAAACCGAGTCCAGTTGATCGGAAATTTGGGCAAGGACCCCGAAACGAAGTTCACCCCTAACGGCAAAAAAGTGACGCAGTTTAGGCTTGCCGTTAGCAACCGCTGGAAGGATAAAAGCGGTGAAACGAAGGAATCCACCGAATGGGTCAACATCGAAGCCTGGGGACGGCTGGGTGAAGTCTGCCAGGAGTATTTGAAGAAGGGCAGTCTTATCTTCCTCGAAGGCCGTTTGAAGACCGATAAATACGAGGATAAGGGCGAGACAAAGTACTTCACCAAGGTCGTGGCGCAGACCCTTCAATTCCTCGACAAGCGTCCGGCTGAGGAACCCATGCTGGCTGTGGATGAAGACCCCGGAGATTATGAAACATAGTTTGAACAGGTAAATCGAGAATGAATTTAAGAAAATATGAGCCGCAACGGCGGCTCATATTTTTTATAGCATCCCACAAAGGTCATGGTAACGAGGGCGGTTTTCTAAGTGAATTCTAATTCTCATGCCAGTAACTCTTTTGAATTTAGAGCGACATATCACCTATACGATCAAAAGGAGATAAATACCATGAGAAAAAGCACATTATTCATTTCGGTGGTCTTGACCACATTCATGCTGGCCGTTTTATATGGCGTTGTATCTGTCTATCAGAGTATTGTTGGCTCAACTGAAATGGCGGCACAACCCCAGACAACTGAAATGACAATCAACCAGCCGGTCGTTGTTCCTCCCACCCAAGCGATTCCGCCAGTGGTTGTGAACCTTACCCCCGAAGCTGCCGCAGCCCTGGCTGGCAAAGTGCTGGGACGCACAGACCTGTACAGTGTCGAAGTCACCCAGTTTGAAGGTGCGGATGTCTATCTCGTCACATTCTCGTCTGGCGACCTCGTGTATGTAAGCCTGGATGGACAAGTCCTTTCCATTTCCAAGTTGCCTGTCACAACGATTGTCCAATCAACGGGTGGAGGGGGAGGTGGGGGAGGCAATGGATCCAATAATAACAGTGGTGGCGAGCACGAAGACCATGACGATCACGAAGAGCATGAAGGCGATGATGATTAATTCCAGTATATTTATCGGGAGTCCATGTTATGGCCAGTAAACCCACATCCCGAAATTGGAACGATATACAACTTGTAATCGCCACGGGATCAATGGCGCTTACCCTCGCTTTATGGAATTTGTTCGCAGGCCCCGATCGCGAAACCGCCATGAAACGCGCGCAGGAAAAGGCAGATCTTCCCCCGCAGCCTGCGCAAACAGCCGCGCCAGCGGCTGAAGTTAAGCCAACCTTGCAGGCTCCGATCATGCCAGCTGGGCCCATTCTTCTTGGCGGCAGCGCTCCTCAAACTACAATCGTTATAAGGAAGGGTGGTGGTGGCGGCGGCGATGGCGGAGGTGGCGTCACCTCAACTGGTTCATCATAATGTTACATCGCCTGTCATTTCGCGCCATGGGCGGGGACATGCTCGCTGTTTTGGAAGCAGAAACAGATTCCCGGCCTTCCGTTTTGGATGAAGTCCCAAAGTGGTTCGAGGGTTGGGAGCAGACCCTCAGCCGCTTTCGCACTGACAGCGAACTATCTCGCCTGAACCGGACATTCGACCAGCCTGTGGAAGTCAGCGACACGCTCTGGGATGTGTTCCAGTATGCCCTGTCGGCTGAGACAATTACGAACGGTTTGGTCACCCCGACAGTTTTTGATGCCGTCCTCGAAGCAGGCTATGACCAAAGCTTCGATATTTTGCCGCGTTACCAAAATCAACATGGGGTGCGAACCACGACGGTTGTGAATCCGCTTTCCATTGTTACCTGGGACGAAAAGTCCCAAACGATTTGCCTGCCTTATGGCGTGCGGCTCGACTTCGGCGGCGTCGCCAAAGGTTGGGCGGCGC
The DNA here is from genome assembly GCA_030834895.1 of Anaerolineales bacterium. GTDB lineage: Bacteria > Chloroflexota > Anaerolineae > Anaerolineales > Villigracilaceae > Villigracilis. The sequence goes on along the minus strand of JAUQXA010000068.1, from coordinate 81,703 downwards.
ATCAAACCGCAGAAAGGCTCACGGAATACGGATCAGCATTGATGAATGCCGCAGGCGACATTGCCATTACTTCTCCACTTGCAAGCGGAGAGCCATGGAAGATCGGTATCAGAAATCCCTTTGAGCAGGAAGCCGATTTCGAAACTCTGAAGCTAAAGCGCTGCGGAGTCGCCACATCGGGCAGGGATCGCCGCCACTGGAGTCAAAACGGATTGCCGCGCCATCACATCATCGATCCGTATACAGGTCAGCCTGCTGAAACCAATGTGATGACCGCGACCATCGTCGCGCCGACAGTCATGGAAGCTGAAGCCGCCGCGAAAGCCGTCCTTATTTTGGGTGCTGAGGAAGGTCTTAAGTGGATTGAAGCCGACCCTGTGCTGGCCGGGATCATTGTCCTCGAAAATGGGCATACGTTTTATAGCCAGCGAATGACAGAGTATTTGTAAGGAGTAAATTATGTCTGTAAACACACCTGAACCGGTTGAATATGAATCATCGGTGAACATCCAATCGTTCTTGACCTTTTTCATTGCCATTACGCTGGGACTGCTTGTTGCCGTATTGATCCTGCCCTCCTGGCTGCCCAACATGGCGTTCTCGCTTGGCGGCAACGCTCCCAAAGCCTATTGGTATCTTTCCCGCGCCACCGCCTTTGTGTCCTTGACTTTACTCTGGCTTTCCATGGCGCTCGGTCTTGGCATCACCAACAAGATGGCGCGCCTATGGCCTGGCGCACCTGCCGCTTTCGCACTACATGAGTATGTAAGTTTGCTGGGATTGGCCTTTGCGGTATTTCACGCCATTGTCATCCTCGGCGATCGTTACATCAACTTCACCTTGTTGCAATTATTGATCCCGTTCAGCACGGTGGATTATCGTCCGTTCTGGGTTGGGATTGGTCAGCTTGCGTTTTATACATGGGTTATTCTTGTGATCTCGTTTTACATCCGCCCTGTCATCGGCCATAAGTCATGGCGCTTCCTGCATTACGCGAGTTTCGGAATGTATCTGATGGGGTTATCTCACGGACTGTTCAGCGGCACAGATACAAGCGCAGGCTGGGCGCAGAACTATTATTGGATTTCTGCTGGCAGTTTGCTTTTCCTTTTCATATACCGCATCCTCGCGTCTGTAATTGACGGACTCTTTCCCCCAAAAAAGAAACTATCCCAGCCTCCTGTGCCGCGAACGGCTCAGGGATGATTGTCAAAGAAGACCATTGACGGAATTATGGCGGCAGGTTCAACATTGACCTGACCTTCGTGTTGAGACCCCCATAATTCAAAGTACCCACGTTGACCGAAGAGATCACACCGGATGGGGTCACAAAGAAATGCGTGGGGAACGCCGACACCCGATATTTGGAGGACACGTCGCTGCCGTCATCGTTCAAGATTGGAAAAGTCAGGGAATGTTTGTCACGATACTTGCGGGCCTTCCCGGCAGTTTCCCCCACATCAATCGCCAGGACGACAAAACCTTGATCTCTATATGCCTGATATATCTTTTGCACTTCAGGCATTTCCATTTCACAGTATTGGCACCAGGTCGCCCAGAAAAAGATGAGGACCGCCTTGCCTTCATAATCACTCAACTTGACCTTTTTGTCAGTGGCGACATTGGTCAATTTGAAGTCGGGAGCGGAAGCCCCTTGGACAACACCGACTTCGGGCTTCGGTATGGCAATGGTCGGCAATACAAGCGCAGTGGACGTTGCCAGAGTGGGGATCGCCGGCGGAGTGTTCGTTGGAGCAAGTGTTTGAGTGGGGATGAGAGTTTCAGTTGGAGTCATCGTCCAGGTGGGCGGAAGTAAGATTGGTGTAATCGCTGTCGGTTGCACTGGTGGCGCTGACTGCATGGGGACACCGGATGCTCCCCGTACGATCATCACTGCACCAAACCCAATCACTCCCATCGCCACACAAGCCATGACCGCCAAAACGGCGTATTGTAGAATCTGGCTGTTCGCCTTCCTGCGCGGACGCGAGGCGGGCTTTTGTGGAGCGGGAAATGGAGCGGCAGACTGCGAGGGAGAGGATTCCGCAAAAGGAGAGACCGATGGCTGGACGCTCCTCTTCAGTTTTTCCAAACGCGCACGAGCAGGCGAGTAATTCGGGTTGAGCCGCAGAACGCGTTCCACACAATCAATTTGTTGTTTCGGGTCGGTCAGCGCAAAACTGAGCATCCACCAACCGCGGATGGACGATGGATTGTTGCGAACGTATCCCACCAGAAGTGTCCGCGCCTCTTGTTTTTTTCCTTCGCGCAGGAGTTGTTCAGCAAATTGCAAGTCTTGGTTATTCTGTTCCGCCATGGCGGGATTATAGACTTCCCAGTCCGCCATGCACAGGTGACATTCGTCACAAATAAAAATGAGGCAGGCTTGAATCACCTACCCCATTCCCAAAAGCAGAAAAAAGTCCGGGTTATGGATATCAGGAAAGCAAAAGCAGCAGGGTCTGGCTAGACTAGTCCCTGCTGCCCGGACCTTCAATATATCAGACGACTTGGGTTGTGAATCTAATAGTCTGAACTTGGATCTGAATTATTACATTCATGGGGGGAGTCTGATGGCCCGGATTTGTCGAATTGAGGGGATGCGGGAGCCGGCTGGCTCAAGGTCCCTTCCTGCAAGTTCTGGCTTTCGGTGACTGTGGAGGAACTTGAGGTGGTATTGGTAGTCGCTTCCGTCTTTTGGAAAACACTTCCGAGCTTGGCTTGAACACTTGGGGATATTGCCGCGACAATGGCAAGACATACTAATACGGCAATGACAACTCGCACAACAGGCTTGGACATGGCGATTCTCCTTTGGTCTAATTACCTAATAAAACGGGCATTTTGATTGGATTAATGTTGAGGGCCCTGGTGTTAGGCAAGAGTTGGTACGGCTAAAAATCCCCACAAATAAACTGTGTCTAAATTATACCATTTTTGTCTGATTTGACATTAAATTTATATCAGAACAAAAAGAGACGAGCTTCAAAGCCCGTCTCGTCAAGTTTAGAAACTTTCCAGTTTACTAAGGTCCGCCAGACCATCTGACAGGCCTGCAACCCGCCCGACCAACGCCAGGCGGTTTTGTCTGACCTTCTCGTCCTCCGCCATGACCATGACCTTGTCGAAGAAGGCAGTGATGGCGGGAATCAATTTGGCGACGATGTTCAAGAGTTCGTCAACAGACGATGGACGATTGACAGCAGACGATTGAATCGCTGCGTACAAGTCGCGTTCCTGCTGCTCGACGAATTTGCCATCGTCAACGGTCTGCGGTCCATCGTCCAAACCAGCGGAGCGGATAATGCGGACACAGCGGGCGAAGCCGTCCAAAACGGAAGTCCAATCCTCGCGCACCACCCACGCGGACAGTTGCTTCACCGCCCGAACCGTTCCCGCAGGGTTGTTCGATTGCGCGGCAAGGACGGCATCCACTACATCGTACTTGAAGCCCATATCGCCGAGGACTACCTTCAAACGTCCAGCGAGGAATTCCAGAATTTGTTTCTGCGATTCATCGCTGACGGGGATCGGCTGGGTCTTGGCGGAGAGTTTCAACGCCGCGGCAAGGTCGAAGTTGACGTCATGCTCGATCAATGGCTGGACAACGCCAATGGCGGCACGGCGCAAACCGAACGGGTCTTTCGCGCCAGTGGGAGCCAGTCCCGCCGCAAACATGCCGACAAGGGAATCGATGCGGTCTGACAGGGCAAGCGCCAGCCCGACCTTTGTCTTCGGGACAGCTTGATACTGCTCCGAAATCGCCTGCGCTACTTCGGCTGGCTCCCCAGAGCGCAGGGCATACTCACCGCCGATGATTCCTTGCAGCGAGGTCATCTCCGTTACCATCTGGGTCACGAGGTCGGCTTTGGAAAGATAGACCGCGCGCGCGAGATGTTTGATATCCTTCACATCCTTGAAGCCTAGCATCGCGCCCAGTTCCGCGCCGAGCTTCAAGATGCGGTCGGACTTGTCGAGCATGGAGCCAAGCTTGGTGTGGAACATCAAGCCAGATAACTTCGGACGGAATTCTTCAAGCTTGAGTTTGAGATCTTCGCGGACGAAGAAATTCGCATCGGCAAAGCGCGCGCCGAGGACATGTTCGTTGCCTTCGCGGACGATGTCTATGCCGATGTCGTCGCCATTGCGGATGGCGATAAATTTCGCCAGTAGGGGCGGACGGCCGTCCGCCCCTACACGACGGACAGGAAAATACCGTTGATGTTTCTTCATTACAGAAATGAGAACATCCGTTGGCAATTGCAGGAATTCTTCGTTGAATCCGCCCATAACGGCGGTGGGCTTTTCGATGAGATTCGCCACTTCGTTCAGTAAGGGCGACTCATGAGTCGCCCCTACATAATCGATGATGGCTTCACCGCCAATGAGTGCCGCCGCCTGCTTGACCTGCTCCACGATGGCAGATTTACGTTCTTCCTTGTCGAGCAAAATACCTGCTTCACGGATGACATCGAAGTATTTGTCAGCCGAAGGGATTTTGATTTCGGGCGAGTCGTAGGGGCGGAGTCCGCGAGAAATGTTGCCGCTGACCACGCCAGCATATTCGAACGGAATGACCATGTCACCCAGCAAGGCAACGTACCAGCGGATGGGACGCGAGAACGCCACGCCAGAGTCGTTCCAACGCATGGACTTCTCGAATTTGATGCTCTCCACCAGTTTGGGCAAAGCCTCGGCGAGGACTTCGGGAGTCGGGCGTCCCTTTTGCTTGACAACGGCGAAGACATACTTTCCGCCACCTTCTTCGCGGACTTCCAGCGCGGACGGGTCGATGCCGTTCTTCTTGGCAAAACCCATCGCGGCTTGAGTCGGCTTGCCGTCCTTGTCCAAAGCCTTATCGGCGGGCGGACCCTTGACCAGGTCTTCGCGGTCAGGCTGATTCGGGGCGAGAGAGTCAACAGAAACAACGATCCGCCTCGGGGTTGTAAAGATGCAAATGTCCTTGTGGTCGAGTCTCAGTTCATCAAGAAGTTGCGGGATACGAGTAACGAGTTGCGAGTAAGCAGAATCCACATCATCTGCGGGGAGTTCTTCAACACCAATCTCCAGCAGGAAGGACGACGGACGATTGACGACGGACGATGGCTTTGCTACGGTCAATGGTCTACGGTCTACGGTCTTCAACAACGGATATTCTAGTTGCTTGCGTTGCTCTCCATAACTTACCGCCACACCCCTGGCAAGTTCTCTTATTCTTCTAAAAAACGCTTGTCTTTCAGCAACAGAAATTGCGCCGCGGGTGTCGAGGATGTTGAAGGAGTGCGAGCATTTGAGGACGTAGTCGTGGGCGGGGACGATGAGACCCTGCGCGAGACAGGCGTCGGCTTCGGCAGAGAAGAGGTCGTACATCGCGCGGACACGTTCCACGTCGGCGACTTCGAAATAATATTTCGAATGCTCGAATTCCTCCTGGTGACGAATTTCGCCGTAGCTGACGCCCGCGCCCCAATCCTCGTCCCAGATGGCTTTGGCGTTGTTGAGCGCAATGAGGATGCGTTCGAGACCGTAGGTGATTTCCACCGAGACGGGGTCGAGCGCCACGCCGCCCATCTGCTGGAAGTAGGTGAATTGCGTGATCTCCTGCCCGTCGAGCCAGACCTCCCAACCCAAACCACACGCGGAGATGGCGGGCTGTTCCCAGTTATCTTCCACGAAGCGGATGTCGTGCTGGCGCGGATCGATGCCGAGGGCTTTGAGCGAGTCGAGGTAGAGTTCCTGCGGATTGCCGGGATCGGGCTTGAGGATGACTTGATACTGGGTGTGCAGTTGGAAGCGGTTGGGATTCTCGCCGTAACGCCCGTCATCGGGGCGGACAGACGGCTCGACATACGCCACGTTCCACGGTTCGGGTCCAAGCACGCGCAGGAAGGTGGCAGGGTTCATCGTCCCTGCGCCGACCTGGGTGTAGTAGGGCTGCGTGATCAGGCATCCGTGCGATGCCCAGAAGTCTTGGAGTTTGAGGATGATTTCTTGGAAGGAGGAGTTCGTCATTCGATATTCGCTATTCGGTTTTAGTGTGGTGGTTGAGTAGTCCCGCGTGTTTGTCGCGGGACGTATCGAAACCCGGGGGGATTATAACTGATGGAAAGAGGAAAGAGAAAAGAAAAGACGATAGACCGTTAACCGTGATCTATCGTCCATTGATTGATTTGTGCTTCATGCCACGATGAGAGCCGGCTCTGTTTCAAGAGCTTTAGATTACTGTTATGGGGTTGCATCACGAGCACAACGAAAGCCATAATCATTTGTTGCATTAACAGGATTATCTCTTCCACGATAAGTTACGCTTAGATAGGCATAATAGCCATTCCATGAACCACCTCGCAACACCTTGTATGCTTCAGCATTTGGTCCCTGCGGATTCATATAAGGAGAAATCTCATAGTAAGTCTCGGACCTCCAATCCGATACCCATTCCCAAACATTTCCTGACATATCATACAAACCATATGGGCTAATACCTTGTTCATAGCTACCAACCTCAGTAGTATCTTCAGAACAAACGTTATAATTCACTTTACTGCAATCAAGATTATTACCCCATGAATAACTTCGGTCATCTACGCCACGAGCCGCCTTTTCCCATTCTGCTTCAGTAGGCAAACGTGCTCCACGCCACTCACAAAAAGCTTTAGCTTGAGACCAAGTTACATAAATTACTGGATAGTTATCAAATTGGGGGTTTTTGAAATAATCAGGGCGTGTATATGAATATTCAACCAATGGCAAACTACATTTTCCAGCTTCCACGCAGGATTTATATTGAATGTTTGTAACTTCATATACATCTATATAAAAAGAACTTAAATAAACCTTATGAATAGGTTGCTCTGCTGGGAAATTATATAAACGTCCCATTGTAAATTCCCCTTCTGGTATCAGTTTCATCCTCAGCCCAAATTTATCAATTAAATCAGTAGGATATGAGGCTATAGGTCTATATTCAATTGCAAGATATATAAAGCCAATAATAATCAAAGCAAATAGTATCAGCCCCAAAAAGTAATCTTGTTGGATTTTCTTGAGTATAGAGTAGGCAGGTAACATATTTATCTTTTATCTTATCAAGACAATTGGAAATCTTCTCTTAAGTTTGCACTATCCCCTCAGTTGATTCATAGTGCGCAGACAGCGGCACGGTCCGCGTGGGCGTGGCAGAGGAAGACTTTGAGGGGGCGTTTGGGCGCCGCACTGAGTTTGTCGAAGTGTTCGGGTGTCATGTCCGCAATGGGATGATTATACGACGGTATTGTAGGGGCGACCGGCCCGGTTGCCCCTACGGAACAATGCGATTCGGGTTTTCGTCATCGTCCGCCCACCGCAGGGGATTGGATTCGATGTAACGGGTAATTCTGTCCATTTCGGATTCGTTGCGGATGATCCGCTCGTAATAATTCCGCTGCCAGACGGGGCGTCCTGTCACATTTTGCAAACCGTTAATCCGTTTTGTGACAATGGATTTGAATTGTGCCATTACCGCGCCCAACGAACCCGATTGCAATGTGGTTTTCGTGGGGGTGGTCCGCGTAGGGGCGACCCGGCGGGTCGCCCCTACAACATCATCAACAAACACCAATATCCCATGAATGTGATTCGGCATGATTACATATTCGCCTAATTCCACATTGTGACGAACAAACGCGGTCCGTTCCCATTCCTCACGAACAATTCCGCCTATTTCATTCAACACCATTTCCCCATCCACGATTTCCCCAAACAGGCATTCCCGCTGCCAGGTGACGATGGTCACGAAATACGCGCCTGCCTGGGTATAGTCATAACCCTTCAGGCGGATGGAATGCCTGCCCTGAGCAGCGTCGAAGGGACGAAGATAAATTTTGGGGTCGAATTTCATGATTTGGTTTGGGTGTCACATCCACAATGGGATGATTATACCGTCGTAGAGTCCAACGGATAGGCACGACACATCCCCCCTTGACAGTCTCGCTGCTTTTTGCTAATATATCCGTAACAGATATATCTGCAATAGATGTATTTATATTGAAATGAGGTGCTTATGACCAGTATCAAGTTCTCCCCCGGTCAACCGTTGACCCCCGCCGTATTCCACACCCTGCTGGCGCTGGTAGATGGCGACAAACATGGCTATGCCATCATGAAGGATGTGGAGACCCAGACCGCCGGTCGTCTCAAGCTGGGACCCGGCACCTTGTATGGCACGATCAAACGTCTGCTGGCGGCGGGACTGATCGTGGAGGCGGCTGAACGCCCCGACCCCGGACTGGATGATGAACGGAGGCGTTATTACCGGCTGACAGCTTTGGGGCGTCAGTCGGCAGAACTCGAAAACCAAAGGCTGCTGCAAGCCGTCAAGGCCGCGGGACAAAAACTGTCCGATAGTCCGCTCAACTAAGGAAAGGCTTCGATGAAAACAAACCATTGGATTGAATCGTCGCAACGATTTTACCGCCGCTTGCTACGTTTGTACCCTCGAACCCATCGCGCGGAATATGAAACGGAGATGTTCAACGTCTTCACCGACCAGTGCCGGGACGCCCACAACCGTCAAGGCTGGCGTGGGATTGCCTTGCTGTGGCCGCGCATTCTGGCTGATACCTGCGTAGCAGCCGTCCGCGAACACATCACCGATCCGCAAGCTAAAGTGGGATTGCTGGAAGCCGCGCCCAACAAGCCGCTGCCTTGGAAGGGTGTGCTGCTGGTTTTGATTCCCGGGTTGATCTTCTTTGTCAGCCAGATTGCACAGGTGACCACTGACAAGGATTGGTTCTTTCTGGCATATCATCGGGCCGCGTATTTCCTGATTCTGCCCGTCCTGCTGGCATGGTCGCTCACCGGTCGATTCCCAATTTGGGGATTGATTCCGCTTGGCCTGCTCTATGCGATTCTGGGAAATTACAACCCAACCTACCTAATCGGCAAGATCCCCTTCCTGCGTTACCTGCTCACTTTGATCCCGTCCGATATTCAGTTCGACCCGGTTTATCTGATAGCGGTATTGACATGTACGATTCTGATATGCGGATTGATCTGGTACAACGCCCGTCGCCAGTTGATCTCACGCGCCGCCTGGGGCTGGTTGCTCCTCTACGGACTGTTGATCCTGCTCCAGATCGGAGGGAATTTCTATACGTTCATCATGTCATCTGGAATGGAGTGGAAGACTATCCTGAATTCCCCCGATATGAAAGTGTATCTTTTGCAGATGCCTTTATGGTATTTGTACAATTCACTTTCATTCTTGTTGTTGATCTTCATCGGAAAGTTGTTCGCGTCCAAACACGGCGGGCTCAGTTTCCTGGTATTGTTGGGATACCTGCTTCCGACCGTCATCTTTGGCAGATACGGCGAATGGAATGAGATAATCTCCTTTTATGCGGTGGGCCTTGCAGTTGTGACCTACCGTTTCGTAGTGGCCTTGGTCGCGCCGATCTGGTTGGTGCGTGCCGCATCCCAATCCGGACGTCAGCGTGCAGCCGCCATACCCGTCGCTGTGGCAATTGCCAGCCAGATCACGCTCAATGTCGCTGTCTATCTGGCATGGATGAAATATTCCGACTTTCAAGTAATCCCACTGGACTTTTTGCTGACCATTGCCAACCAGTTGATCATCGCCGCTGGTCTGGGACTCGCCGTGGCGCTCTATCTTCCCACTGGCAGAGACTCCGCTCCAACGGAAGTCCAACCACAGATGCTCAGCGTAGTGGAAGACTAACACTCAACTTTCGGGAGCACATCAAAAAGCCAGTCCGTAATGGGCTGGCTTTTTAATTGGCGCAAATGTGGTGGTTGTAAACACGTGGAATTCGCTATAATTAACTGACGTTACGCAGTGTCGTTCTGAGCGCAGCGAAGAACCTCTGGTTTCGGGGTAGAGACCCTTACTGCAATGGCGTGCAGCGCAAGTGTCGCTTCGCTCAGGGAATCACGGTTAGGCGCATAACATCAGTAATAATTAACTTGAGACTCTGGGCCTTGGTGTATACTCTTCAGACAACAAGTTGTCTCGACAGATATTGCCTTGCAACTACGGGAACCCCGTCGGGTTATATGTGTAGCTGAAATCACTACACCGACAATCCGAGTCCTTGTCATCCCGGCTATGGTCATCGAAGAATGTGACCGAGCCAAAAATGGTTTTGAAGCGGTTTTACCGCGGAGGTGAATATCGAAAAATCTCGATTTGCAACCATCCCATTCATAAGGCATTTCCATTCATTCATCATATAAAAAAGGAGAATAAGATGTCTAATCAAACCACTTCCAAGGAATTGACAGCCGAACAGATCTGGGAGGTACAACCCGGCGAACGTCGCTCTGTCGGCGTCATCCACATCGTGATTACCGCCCTGTTGATCGGCATCGGGTTCGTGGTCGGCGCCTTTGGCAGCATCAGCTTCCCGCTGGGCTTCGGCGTCAATTTCTTCTGGACCGGCATCGCCGTCCAGCAGGTTGGTTCGATCTGGTTCGGAGCGTGGGGCGTGCTGGCAGGCACGATCTTCCCGTTCTTCTCCAACGCCATCGCCGGCACCCCGTTCTATGTATCGGCAGCCTACATCCCGGCGAACTTCGTGCAGGCCTTCCTGCCCGCCTGGGTCTTCCGCCGCTTCAAACTCGACCCGCGCCTGAAGACCGGCCGTGACTACGGAATCCTCCTGCTGGCCATGGTGCTCTCCAGCGCCTTCGGCGCTTTGTGGTCGCCATTGGTCGTACTCAAGGGCTTCGGATTGCTGACCACTGATTCCCTGCCGCTGTTCATCTGGGGCTGGTTTGGCGGCAATGTCGTCGCCGGACTGGTATTCAACTTCGTGCTCCTCAAGGCTCTCTCTGCGGTCGTCATCCGCACCCCCGCCTTCGTAAAGCGCTGGTGGTCGTAATCATAACGATGTAATACAATATAAGCAGTTAGCGTTCGCTGGTTGACGCTAACTGCTTATTTCTCCATGGATTTTACAGGTTGACTATGAATAAGACATTGCTGGGATACGTCCCGACCCATTCCCCCATCTACATGGTTCATCCGTTCGTGAAACTGTTCTTCATGCTGGTCGTCAGCCTGTTCCCGATGTTTGTGGCGACGCCGGAGTGGAACGTGCTGCTGATGCTCATCCTGGTCCTGTTTATGTGGATCAGCCGGGTGGACATGCGCACGCTGAAGATCTATGTGCCCGTTGCCGTCTCGATGGGGTCGATCATCATCATCTCCTACGTCATCATCGGGGGAAATCATCCCGAATTCCAACTGGTCACGCGCTTTCTGGGAATCAACATTTACTGGGAACGCATTCGTGACGCGATCGTCGTCTATTTCCGCGTCCTGCCGATGATCTTCACCATGGTCTTCTTCCTGAGCACATCGCGTGAGCGTGACGTGATCGTTGCCATGCGGACGATTCGCCTGCCCTTCGTGGTGACCTATGTCTTTGCCATGGCATTGCGGTCCGCTGGCATGGTACTGGAGGATTTCCAGATCGTGCGTCAAGCGGAACAGGCGCGCGGTTTTGATACAACCGGAAAATCGATTGTCTACAAGTTGAGAAAATACGTCATGTATATGATCCCGCTCTTTGCGCTATCATTGAGACGCTCTGAGGAATTTACCAATGCCCTCGTCGCCCGCGGATATGCCTTCACCGGTGAAGCCAGCAAGGTCAAACGGGCGGACTATGTCCTCACCCACTATTCCTTTAAATATTACGATGCCATCTTCACGGCATTGATCAGCCTGACTTTCATCGCCTTGCTGGTATTTCGTTACGGATATCAACATTTTTCCGTGGATGAGTCCGTGTTCATCAATTGGTTGAAAAGCGTGCTGGTTTAGAGTCCCCCGGAGCCATATCATGTCTGTTATTATCGAACTCAAGAATTATTCCTGGAAATATCTCCATTCCCAACAGCCTGCGCTGGATAACATCAACCTGCAAATCGAAGAGGGGATGTTCGTGGGAATCATCGGTCCCAATGGTTCGGGAAAGACCACTCTGGCCTACTCGATGAACGGGCTGATACCCGGTCAATACAACGGCATCAAGAACGGGGAGGTGCTGGTATATGGAAAGGAAGTCGAGCAATACAGTCACGGCGAATTGCAGAAATTAGCTGGGATGGTGTTTTCCGATCCCGAAGCGCAATTCACCGCCATGACCGTGGAAGATGAACTGGTGTTTGGGTTGGAAAACCTGGGTATGTCCATCCCCGAGATTCGCGAACGGCTGGAGTGGGTCGTGGATTTGACCGGATTGGAAAAAATGCTCCTCAAGCCGCCCTACGAACTATCCGGCGGACAGAAACAACGCGTCGCGCTGGCGGCTGTGCTGGCGATGACGCCCAAGATTCTGATTTTGGATGAACCCACAACCATGCTTGATCCTGTCAGCAGGCGGCGGGTGTTCGATGTGCTGGCAAAACTGAAGAAGGAACAGCACAATACCATCATCGTCATCGAGCACAACCTCGAGAATTTGATTCCGCTGGCTGACCGCATGATTCTTTTATCCAACAGCAAGCTGATGCTGGAGGATGAGACCGGACGCTTCTTCCAAAACATGGAACTCCTGATGCGGGAGGGAATCAACCCCCCCGGCGCTTTGCGCTTTTTCCATGAATTACAAAAGGCCGGCTATGCAAAGGACGCATTGCCTGTCAACCTGTCGGAAGCCAGCAGGCAATTGATGCAATTATTCGGCTGAACGGAACACCCATGACGAATTCAACTCCCTACATCCAAGTCAATAATCTGGACTTCGCCTATCCCGACGGCACCAAGGCATTGGAAAATATCAATCTCACGATTCAGATCGGGGAATTCATCGCCCTGATCGGACAGAACGGTTCGGGGAAAACCACCCTGTCCAAATGCCTGAATGGGTTGTACAAACCAACTTCCGGTGAAGTGCTGGTTGAATCATTGAACTCGAAGAACACGCCCATCGTGCAGATGGTCCGCCGGGTGGGATACGTCTTTCAAAACCCGGACCACCAGTTATTCAACAACAATTGCTGGGACGAGATCGCATACGGACCCCGCAACATCCAGCTTTCGGAAGTGGAAGTGAAGGAGCGGGTGGAGGAAGCCGCGCACGTGGTTGGTCTGTCGGAGATGTTCTACGAAGAGCATCCCTTCTTCCTCTCGAAGGGACTGCGTCAGCGGGTGGCCATCGCCTCCATTTTGGCTTTGCGTCCGCAGGTGATCATCGTGGACGAACCAACCACCGGACAGGATTCCCGCCAGTCCATCGAGATCATGGAATTCCTGAAAGACCTGAACGAAACGCACGGACATACCGTCATTATCATTACTCATGACATGTACATCGTGGCGCAATATGCGCGCCGAGTCATTCTGATGAGCGAGGGCAGAATCCAGGCTGACGGCACAACAGCGGAAGTTTTCTCGAAACCGGATATCCTGCAAAAGACATTCCTCGAACCGCCGCAGATCACCCAGCTTGCCCAAAGCGTGCAGGGACTCGGCTTCAGCCCCGGGACGCTGACCGTGCAGGAGATGATGAGTCAGTTCGAAGCGTTGAAGAAGAAATAATCCCATCTGTAAAAGTTTGATAAGAAATTCTCTCCCGTACATCACGCTATTTTATGTCGTTGCGAGCCGCCGTTCCTGGTCTTTGGCGGCGCGACAACCACCTTTTTGCTGAAAATATCCTGTAAACAGGAGGTTGCTTCGGGAAGAACACCCTCGCAACGACATTTGTACGGTAGAGAGATAAGAAAAAGCCAGTCCGTTGTGGGCTGGTTTTTGCGTCAGGCTTCACAATGGAAGTCATCTGCCTGAATTATAATGAGTCATTGGCCTCGTCAAGTCACCATTAGGAAAAGCAGGAATATTGAAACGACTCCCGCGTATCAACGAAATGATTTCCGTCTATGCCGTAATCGTTTTCATGGTATATGGCTGGACGCTTGTAGCATTTTCGGGAAGATTTCCATCATGGTCACGTTTTCTGCCGCTCGGCGAAATATTGACCGTTTATTCCTATTCGCTCCTGACCGATTTTATTGAGAGCCTTCTTTTTCTGGCATTCCTTCTACTCTTAAGTGCAATTTTGCCGCCGCGCTTCATATTGGAGGACTTTCCTGTGCGCGGGACGATTATCACGATCTCTTTGTTGGGCGCACTCATGTTCAATTTGATTCTCTACACAAACTCCAATACAGATGCAATTTTGGGATTACCCGCCTGGTTATTTATAACAATCTGTGGACTATTGTTCATGGCATTCATGGAATTTCTTTCCGAAAAAATCCCCCTCATCAAAGTAACATTGGTCAAGCTTCCAGAGTGGCTCATGATTTTCCTGTACGCATTTATGGGTTTATCCCTTTTGGCCCTGGTAGTTGTAGCGGTCAAGAATTTGGGGTAGGGATTTTATGCCTCACTTAAGCAGGCGTGATTTTCTCAAGTTGCTGGCTGTATCTTCGGCTGGGTTGGTTGCCTCCAAGGTACGGCCGCTGTTGGATACGCACGGAAATCAAACATCAACGAAACCCAACATCTTGATTTTTGTTCTTGATGCCATGTCCGCGCGGCATTTGTCTTTATATGGCTACGAACGTGAGACGACTCCCAATTTAGCCAAGTTTGCGTCCCGTGCAAATGTCTATCACTCACACTATTCCACAGCGAACTTTACTTCTCCCGCTACAGCTTCACTTCTCTCCGGCTTATATCCGTGGGATCACCGTGCTATTAATTTAGGGGGGCTAGTTCACAAGGATTTCGTCAACTACAATATTTTTCGGTTAATAGGGGATGAATACTATAAGGTTGCATTCACTCAAAGCACATGGGCAGATGTGTTGCTAAAGCAACACCAAAATAACTTTGATGTGCACTTGCCGGTTACTTCATTTAGTTACAAAATGATGCGGCCGATGTTTTCCCCTTCGATCCCTTCGGATCCAATCACGACATATTATGCCTACGATGAGTTCCTGTCTTTCGACTATAAGTTATTCAATCCCATGCCCGGCTCTTTGTTTCTCGGCTCATTTGGCATACTTATCGACCAGGCTGCAAAGAAACTAAAGGATGGGACAGACGAATATCCATTTGGGATTCCATCGAACGAATTTTTCTTTTATTTCCATAATGACGAAGTGTACGCGGGTGTTTCCGAGCTTGTTCGCAACTTCGTCAATTCTTTCCGCCCGTTGTTGGGTTATTTTCATTTATTCGCTCCACATGCTGTCTACTGTCCACGCAAGGAATTTACCGGAATTTTTCAAGAAATCAGCGTCCCCTCTAAGCCACTTCATCCGCTGGCGATTTTCCAATTACCCCAGGAAACTTTATACGATTACAGAAAGCATTACGATGAATATATTGCGAATGTGGATGCAGACTTTGGAAAAATGATGGATACTTTTGCAAAGGCTGGCATATTGGATAGTAGTTACATCGTAATTACCTCAGATCATGGCCAAGTTTTTGAGCGTGGAGAGTTTGCGCACGGTACATATCTACTTTACGATCCCGTTATTCACATTCCTCTCCTCATCTCCTCTCCCGGTCAAAGGGAACGCCGCGATGTATACAGCCCAACCAGCAGCGTGGATGTGATGCCGACTCTACTTTCTCTCGCAGAAAAAAATATTCCTGCCGGTTTGGAAAGGCATTTACTCCCCGGTTTGGGTGGCAAGGAGGATTTCCAACGCAGCATCTTCGCGCTCGAAGCCAAGGAAAACTCCGCGTTCGAGCCGCTGACGAAGGCAACAATGACTTTGATTAAAGAAGGGAAAAAACTGATCTACTACACCGGCTATCCCCAATATCCCGAAGTCTTTGAAATGTACGACCTGAATGAAGACCGTGAAGAAATGAAGGATTTGTTTTCGGAGGATACCGTCACCGCCGCGAGATTGAAGGAGGAATTGCTCGACACGCTGGCAGAGGCCAATCGCCGCTTCGTGAAAAAGTAATTCAAATGTCACTGCGAGGCGACGCACTTCCACAGAAGCAATCTCACAGAAGAAAGTTGAAAACAACATGTAAGTAAAGAGAGATTGCTTCGCTGTCGCTCGCAATGACATACCGATTAATAAATTAAAACTTTACTGCGCCGCCAGCCTGAACGCCAGTCCCTCCGGCAGATACTCGAACTTTTGGGCAAGCACGGGGTCATATTCCACGGCGTACATTGTCCGCTCTTTCATATACTGGTCGATCAACCCAACCTCTTCCGAGTCGATTTGTGAAAGGATGGTGTTTCTTGCCATGCCCTGCCGCCAGAATTCATAATACTTTGCCGTGCGCCAGCGCGAACGGTTGAAGATGACCAGGTCCGGGCGCTGCCCTTCCACCACCTGATAATATTCCAACACCACGGCGGAGGACCACGAAGCGATGATCATCGAATCCGGCTCGGCCTCAGACATCATCTCCCCGGCGAACGCGGCATAACCGGTTGACCGACTCATATCCACCCAGCGCCAATTCAGTCCAACCGCCAGAAGGATGAACAGGATGGGCAGTGTACTGACGGCTTTTCCCCACTTCACATCCAACCAACCCTGGGCTTGATAGCGTTTCAAAAAGTGATTCGCCGCCCTAAGTCCGCCCGCCACGAAGACGGCCCACACCAAATAAGCGGCCAGGAACATCGTATCCTTGTCCATCACGCGGTAGTTGACGAAGAACACGACATTTGCCGCAAACGCCAGCAGTAATCCAGCCAGCCAGGACGGGCTTTTGCGTCCCAACCAGGCGATGCCGACCAATCCCAGAATGACTCCGACCCCAAGATAATTCCGCCACAGGTATGAGACAAAGCGCATGAATTCGCCCGGCACGTCCTTCCACTCGTAACCGAACACGAAGAACGAATACGCCTGCCCGGAAACCATCCACCATAAGCCCGATGCAGTGGTCAGGTCCACGCCATAGATGTGGGAATAATCGATTGCCGGGTGGACATCCGCCCGAATGGAGAGATATAAATAAGGGGAAAGGCCGATCACGAACAGAACGAACATCGGGCCAACCAGCCGCCAGCGCGATCTCGTCCAGTACGATGTGCTTAGAATCAGCCATGCGAATGCCGGGGCGATGAGAATCGCCGAGGTGTGCATGGTCAGGGTAATTCCATAAAGGAAGGAGAACGCCAGCAGGTATTTGGTCAAGCCGCGCCTGTGCCACAGGCTGACGAGCAAAAGGTCACCCGCCAGGAGAGCCGTCAGTGGCGTATACACTTCGGCCACCAGCGCCATCTGCCAGAAGTAGTTCGAGAAGGCAAAGAGAAACACGGCGCACCAGGCCGCGAAACGCCCTTCGATGATATTCTCGATTGTCCAGAAGAGGAGCACCGCCGTCAGCGAGGCAAAGACCGCCGACATGATGTTCAGGCGATAGGCCACATCCCCAAACGGCAGGAAGGTGAACAGTTTCCCGATCAACAGGTAGAGGGGGTTTCCGGGCGGGTGCACCAATCCTTGCGTGAAGACGCCCGTGGCCAATTCGGCACTGTCGAATCCATATACACCCGGCGCGAGAGTCCGCAGGTACACCGGGAAGGTCGACAGGGCCAGCAAGAGGCTTGCCAATAGCCTGGTAAAAAAATCATTTGAAATTCTTGCGGGGCTAGGGAGCATAGGGCTGAACCAGCGTTGGGGTCGCACCGGTTGCAGGAATGATTGTTTTCTGTTTGATCGCCAAAGCAAAGATCGAAAGATGATCCGTCTGCCCGCACAACTGCAAGCGGTCGGGGTAGGCTGTCAGAGACAAGGGTTGCCAGCGCATCGGCTTGACTTCCTCGGCATAATAGTGGACCTGGAACTCGTCCGGATGCTGGGCATACGCCTCCCAAAGCTCAGTCGTGATCTTGAAACAAATCTGGGCGGGCACTGCAAATATGACCTGTGGATATGGCGTCCCCTGCCCATTCCAATATTCGACGTTGACCACGGGGGAGCGGACCCATCCCTTTTCCGCTATATTTGAAAACAGGTTGGGTTCACGCGGCGTGATGGAAATAATCCCCGGCACGGTTGTCGCACCCTTCGGGACATAAAGGGTGGCATTGTTAACCCCGATGACGATTTCCTCGTTCTGGCTGGGGAGCACCTCCTGCGTCACCTTCACAAATTCGATGGAACCGGTATGTGTGCTGCTGTCGGGCTTTTTCAATCCAATAAGAACAACCAGAATAATCGTGCCCACAATAAGAACCCCAATGGTTATGAGAACGAATCTGGGAGGACGCTGAACTACTTCAGGTTGGTCGAGCTTGTATATGGCGGACTCCTTTTCTATATTCTATTACAGATCATCGGGGAGTATATTTCCGTTTCATATTATATTATACGCCCATCTGCGTACCTAGCCTGTCGGGGATTTCACAATCGAAGGTCAATGAATCAAAAGCCGCACGCGCCGCCGCTCCCAGGCAGCATCGATGAGTCTGCGGTAAAATTCGATGGGTGAAGATTTTACAAGTATTTGTGAGTGGACGCCGTTCATTTGCAGGTACTTAGAAAGCAAGAGTTGAATCATCAATGAAACCAGCCGAACTCGCGGAATTTCTCGACCACCTTGTCCGCCATCGTTTGAAACTCAGCACGATGATTTGGGGACCGCCCGGCATTGGCAAATCCTCGATCGTCGCCCAGACCGCCCGCGCGCATAAATTACAGTTCATTGATGTGCGCCTCTCCCAACTCGCCCCCACCGATTTGCGCGGCTTGCCGGTTGCCGCCAAGGGGGTTTCACGCTGGTATCCCCCCGAGTTTCTGCCCCGCAGCGGCAGGGGCGTCCTCTTCCTCGACGAGATCAACCTCGCGCCGCCAACAATGCAGGGAATGGCACAGCAATTGATTTTAGACCGGCGCGTTGGCAGTTACACCGTGCCCAATGGCTGGTTCATTTGGGCGGCGGGAAATCGCAGTGAAGACCGCGCAGCGGTGTTCGATATGCCGGCGCCGCTTGCAAACCGTTTTTTACACCTGGAAGTCCAACCCGACTTCGAGAGTTTTAAGAACTATGCGCTCGCGACGGATGTGCACGAACATATCATCGCGTTCATCTCGTTCCGTTCCGAACTGCTTCACAAGCTCGATCCACAACAACCCGCCTGGCCCTCGCCGCGTTCGTGGGTGATGGCAAGCCAACTGCATCAGGTCGGGCTTGATATCGCGTCTGCCGTCGGCACGGCAGCAGCAACCGAGTTCAACGCCTACATTGCGCTCTATCACAGCATCCCTGACCTGGTGCAAATTCTACGTGGGGAGGGTGATGACATTGCCTTCCCCACCGAGCCATCCATGCGCTATGCGACCGTGGTCGGACTCCTCACGCGTGTGGACGATCCGCAATCGGGCTATCATGCGTTTCGTTGGATGACCCGCACCGCGCCGATGGAATGGGTGCAACTCTGCGCGACCGACCTCTTTCGCCTGATGCGGGCGCGGCAGAAAATCAAACCGTTGTTTGCGCTGATCAACCAGGATGCGGAACTTGTTAAATGGATGGGGGAGTACCGCCGCTTGATGGGTGAGTCTCCGAATGAAACTTGATGAGGAACTCCAACAAAAGGTGAGCGCGTCGATCCTGCGCGTCACTGAACGGAGCGCGTTTTTTGCTACGCTGGCGCTCTATGCGCGGTTTGAAGCAAGTCAACACATTCCAAGCGCGGCGACAGATGGCTGGACGATTTTCATCAACCCGGAATTCTGGAACAAATTGACGGCGGCCGAACAGGACGGGCTTCTGCTGCATGAAGTTTTACATGCCGCGCTCCTTCATTCAACACGGCGTGCGGGACGGCATCCGCAGGTCTGGAACGCGGCGGCGGATATTGTTATCAATGGCATGATCTTGCAGGAGGGGTACCAACTGCCCCAAGGCGGTCTGCGCGATAAAATCCTCGAACGTCTCGGCACGGAAGAAGCATACGAGATTCTGATCAAGAAAGCGCAGCCACCCCCTCCGCCAATGGATGATCTGCTCGATGCTTCGCCGGAGGATGGCACATCGTCGCAGGGGCAGACAGGTGAAGGACAGGGGCAGGAAGACGCGGGGCAGGAACCCGGCGCGGGCGAGGGTGAAGGAAAAGAAACGAAGGAAGCCCTGGAGGGACATTGGCGCAATGCGCTGGAGCAGGCACAGATGGCGGCCAGGACTTTGGCGGCGGGGAAAATGCCGGCAGGCATTCAACGCGAGATGCCAGGCGTCATTGCGGTGCAATTGGATTGGCGAACATATCTGTGGCGCTATCTCACACAAACACCAACCGATTTTCAGGATTTCGACCGGCGCTTCGTCGGACAGCGGATGTACCTCGATACGCTCGCAGGAGAATCGGTGCAGGTGTTGGTGTGTGTGGACACAAGCGGCTCGGTGGACAAAGCCGAAATGCAGACTTTCATCGGCGAGGTGCGCGGGATTCTGCGCTCATATCCGCACTTGCGCTGTGAACTGTATTATGCCGACGCTGCTCTGCATGGGCCATATCCGCTTAAATCCGATTCGGTGATTCCACCGCCGCAGGGCGGTGGCGGCACTGATTTCCGCCCATTCTTCGACCAAATTGCATCTCATCCATTTCTCTGGGGCAAGACGGTGGCGATTTATCTCACCGACGGCCACGGCCGTTTTCCACAACAGGCGCCCAAATGCCCGGTCCTGTGGGTGGTGACTCCCGGCGGGCTTGACCTTGCCCGCTTCCCATTTGGCGAAGCCATCCGCTTGTTGAGGTCGCAACCCACCCCATTTGTAGTCACGCAATAAAAGGGATTGGATTTATTTCCCAAATCCGCCGGGCAGATTTCTATTCATCCGACTTCGCGGATTGTCTTTTCTTCCACTCCAACCATACTTGATGTGCTGTGAGTTCGGCAATTCCCGGGCGGGAAAAAACAACATCGTACTTCGCAACCAGTTCGTCGCCTTCGTAGAACGTGTCCCAACCCTCGATGATGAAATGCTGCGGATCGACCATCACCGCGCGATGGACATCCGAGAGATGGAACGCCGCCTGTCCATCGACCATTGTCGCCAACATCTTGCGAAACGACCCTTCACCCTCCCATAAATGATCAATCCTCACCTGTTTCCCCGCCTGGCGAATTTCCCAGATATGCGCCGGGCGGTCAATTTCCTGAGTTTCGCCAATCCAGCGTCCAGTGAATTGCCAGGGCTGTGCGGGAACATCTTCACTCATCTGTTTATCTCCACTTGTTCAACTGTGTTTGGAATCGAATATATTTTCATCAATTATTCGCGATGTCATTTATTGTTTTCCCCAATCAGTAGTCAAATGTAATCCCTCGATGGGACCTGCGACCAAATTTTGTGGGCCCGGCAGGATTCGAACCTGCGACCAAGCGATTATGAGTCGCCTGCGCTAACCACTGCGCCACGGGCCCTAAAAAATGTCAGGTGTTTCAATGTCGGGTGTCACGTGAACTGACACCGAGGAACGTGACACTGAAACACCGGAAGAAAGAGCGGGAGACGGGATTCGAACCCGCGAATATCAGCTTGGAAGGCTGATGCCTTACCACTTGGCGACTCCCGCAAGCGACCTGCATTTTACTGTGATGGGGAAAGCGCGTCAAGCGGTTTTTTGTCTGCTCATGGGGTGAATATCGCCCCCGCCGACTTTGGGTCAAACCCGTCTGGAAATATTGTGCTGCGGGTATATACAGCCTCGGTCAGATTGACCCAACGCAGGTTTGCACCGCTCAGATCGGCGCCAATCAGTTTGGCCTCGGTGAGGTCAGCCTTGGTCAGATTGGCGCCGGTCAGATTGGCCGCATTCAAGTCGGTTTTGTTCAGTTTGGACTCGGTCAGGTCAGCCTCACTAAGATCGGCAGAGACCAGCTTTGCACCACTTAGGTCGGCCTTGCTCAGATTGACTTTGCCCAGAGTGGCCCAACGCAGGTCGGCACCGATCAACTTGGCACCACTCAGGTTGGCTTCATTTAGAAAGGCGCCAATCAGATTGACACCGCTCAGGTTGGCCTCGCTCAGGATAGCCCGAATTAATTTGGCGCCGCTCAGGTCTGCCCTGCTTAGGTTGGCGTGGATCAGCTTTGCACGGTTCAGGTCGGCTTTGCTCAGGTCTGCGGTAATCAGGTCGGCTTTGCTCAAGTCCGCATCGCTTAATCTCACACCGCTTAGCATGGTGCCAATCAGGTCGGCATCGACCAGGTCGGCACCGATCAATCTCGCACCGCTCAGGTCAGCCCCGCTCAAATTAGCTTTGTTGAGGTTTGCCCTGCGCAGATCGGCAGCGCGCAGTTTGGCGCGACTTAGATCAGCCTTGCCCAGGTTGGCATCGATCAATTCAGCTTCGATCAAGTTGGCATCGCTCAGGTTGGCGCTGCCCAAATCGGCATCAGCCAGTTCGGCGCCACTCAGGTCAACATTCGCTAGTGAAAGTGGCTTCGGCTGGCTTAGCAGTTCGGAAAGCTCAGTCTTTGAAAATTGCATGGTTCCACCTCCAGGTATTTTGTAACTGGAAACCGACGGGAACGCTGACCCAGGTTACGCCGCAATCCATTTTTACAATTTTTTACCTTTCAATTCATCGCGGAAGATGACGCTCATGACGATGCTGACAACACTGATGACCAGACTGCCGAGCACAGCGGTCCAGAAGCCATCCACGGTAAGTCCGATGCCGAAGGCCTGTCCGATGCGGCTGGTGAGCAGCAACATCACGGTATTGATGACAATGGTGAACAATCCCAATGTAAGGACGATCAACGGGCAGGTGAGGAATTTCAACACGGGACGCACAAGCGCATTCAACAATCCGGAGATGAGCGCCAGCCATAAAACGCCCGTCCAGTCGCCACGAAACTCGATGCCAGGCACGATCCAAACAGCGGCATACAATGCCACCGCGTTGATTCCCCAACGAACAAGAAATCTAATCATTCATTCTCCTTTCTGTATGGTTATAAATACGAAAAAGGATTCATGAAGTTGCCTGCATCCAGATCAACGTTCGAAGGGATTTGAAACCGGCGGCTCCGATAGCATTGTCGAATTTGCCTGCCGGGAACTCGAGTGAGATAGTGACATGTGAATGAGCCAATTCGCGCCGCGCCTGGAGGAGGAGTGCGGTCAACGCGTTGGGATCAGACTCTTCGCCTGCCGCAACAAAAAGCGACTCTCCACGCCCATAGGGAATCCAGGCAAGCGCCGCCTCCAGTTTTCCTTTTTTGACCGCCGCCCACTGACGAATGTTGAGGTCCACGAACAATAGATACAACCAGTTCCACAGGCCGGGACGCAGGGACTTAAAATCCCAATTGCGGTGCCAGCCTAAAGGGTCAGGATAAAGGCGCGAAAGCCAGTTGAGCTGGTTCGGCCAAAAATCGGGATGTCTGCTTGTGATAACAATGTCCGCAGGCAGAGTTGGAGCGTGAGCATCGGTGTGTGCCTGCCAGGATGTGCGCCGGGCGCGCTCCACAAACCCAAGCTGTAGATAGAGGTCAATGGCGCCTGGGTTATCATCGCGGACATGCAGCCAGACATTATCCACTTTCTTTTCGCGGGCGTGATCAAGGGCGCGCTGCGTGAGGGCGCGCGCGATTCCTTTGCGGCGATGGTCGGGTTCCACAGCAACGTTTGCTATCAGATAAACGCGCTGTTTGTTGTGCCGAAATGGAATAACGCTCGCATTACCAACAATCCGGCTGTTCTCCTCCCATACATACCCGCTTAATGGCAGGGATGTGGATTCGATGGCGCGGTTTGCCCAATTGGAAAAGGAATCATCCCTCCCGGCACGGCGCATATCCTGTACATATTGCCTCCCCTCATTATCCATGGTGCTGGAAAAGCAAGTCTCGATCAGATCCGCCACGGCCGGCAGGTCTCGAAGGATATTGAGCGGACGCAGGTTGGGATGCGCATCCATGCGCGCAGGAATGGTGATAGAGGCCATTGTTATTATTATAGCCCCTGTTTGCCCTTCAACCACAAAATTGCACGAGATGTGAAAGGTTCCTTTGCCGAGCATACTCTCCGGCGGGTTTCAGTGACAACGGCTCTCTCGAAAGCATCGGGGTAACCCAATCTCCCACTCTTTCACGACAACCGTTGTCACCCGGCTTAAAAGATGGTTATTCCGTAATTCTTCCGGGCCGAAGTTCCTTTTCGTAGGTGGCGAACTCGCTCGCCACGTACATCCCCGCCCGCTGGTAGAGACGGGTCGCGCCCGTCGGGTTGGATGCGTCCACGCCAAGACCGATGGTGGTCATGCCGCGCTTGTGGAATTCGCCAAAGGAGTGCTGGAGCAGGGCGAGACCCAGTCCCATCTTGCGCCACGGACGGCGGACTCCCAGCGTGCCAATCCAGCCGATGCCCATGCGGAAGCGGTTCTGCGAGAAACCTGCAATCTGATCGCCATCCCAGGCGACCATCCACAGGGTTGGGTCGAAGTCAGACCGCTCGAATTTGTGGTGAGTCCATTCTTCGTAGGAGGTGTCGTGACTGCCCCAATGATCGCGGAAGGCTTCGTTGTCCGCCTGCCAGACGGCAATGGAATGTTCGTCTTTGACGAAGGGTCGTAATTCGATGCCATCAGGAAAGGTTACAGGCGCGGGAGCTTCCTTCAATTGAATCTCCATCCGCCTGTGATAGCGGACGGGGAAATAACCTTCAGACTTGAAGAGGTCGTGCCCCGCCTGATCCTTATTATCGATTGTGTTGCGGATGAAAACGCGCAGGTCGGGCGCGGCGAGTTTCATCTCTTCGCGGGCGCGCGCTTCGACAGCTTGCAACAACGCCCTGCCGATGCCAAGTCCCTTGAATTGGGGATGCACGTACCCATCGGCATCGAGGTCGTGATACATATCCTTCGGATGGAAAAATTCCTCATATCCGACGATACGTCCATCCTGCGTTTCCACGACGAAGGCATCGCGTTCCATATCAAAGCCCTCGTTCTTCCACTCGTTTTCCAATTCCTCGGCGGTTGTGGCAACCGTCACATCGCCGTCCGCTTCGCAGACATCGTAGATGAGCTTTTCGACCGCCTTCACATCCGTCCAGCGGATTGGGCGCAGAGTCAGCCCCGCGCTGAGCGTAGTCGAAGCACGAGGATCAAGTTTCGTTTGTTCAGCCATGATTTATCTCCTTCCATTCTTCCGCCAGAATGCCCATGTAGAGCATGTCCCAGCGTTTGCCATCTCGCAACAGGATTTTTCGCAGGCGTCCCTCGTGGTGGAAGCCGACCTTTTCATAGGAGCGGATGGCGCGCGGGTTGTATTCGAAAACGGTCAGCGTAACGCGCCGCAGGTTGAGCTCGGTGAAGGCGAACCTCAACATGATTTTCATGGCGTCTGTTCCGTAGCCTTTGCCCCAGTCGTTGCGGTCGCCGATACCCAGCCCCACAAAGGCATCACGCGAACCCCATTCGTTGATGACATCCAGATTTATGTCGCCAAGCAGTCGGTTGTCATCCAACTTGCGGATGCTGAAAAAATGATTGACGGGATTCTCCTCCTTGAGCATTTTTTCAAAAAAGTCCCTGCCCGCCTTTGCAGAATGCAAAGCCGACGCGCCGGCATCGAACAGGCGCTGGAGTTCAGAATCGCGAGTCCAGTCGGTGTAGGCTTTGGCAAGTTCCTCAGGGTCGAATGCCGAGAGCCTGACCAGTTCGCCTGTGAAGATGTCTTTCATGGTTTCGCTCCACGTTGGGCAAACCAGTCCTCGCGCAGGATTCCCATCCAAAAACTATCATAATGGACACCGTCGCGCCAGCCTTCGCCGCGCATCGTACCTTCCATGACGAAACCGCACTTTTCATAGGATTTCAAGGCGCGTTCGTTGTAGGCGTGAAGTCCCAGCGAAATACGGCGCAGATTGAGTTCGAGGAATCCGTACTGCAGGATTAGTCGCACCGCGTCTGTACCATAGCCCCTGCCCCAGTAATCACGATCGCCGACGGAAATTCCCATCCACGCTTCCGAGTGAGTCCATGAAGCAACCCACAGTCCCACCCCGCCGATGAGTTTGTCGCCTTCGAGCGTGCGGATCGAAAACCGAAACGATTGTGGAGTGTTCTCCGCGCGTTTCTCGACGAACTCTTTGAGCTTTTTCTCCGACCACAACTGTGCCGGGCTGTCGTCTGCAAGGCGGTGCTGCTCCGTATCCTGATGCCATTTTACGAATGCCTTTGCCAGCACTTCGGGTGATTCGTCCGACAAGCGGACGAGGGCTCCGCGATAAAGGTCTTTCATCGCTTCACCCTCGACCGTTATTTCGCTCCCGCCACTCTGAGTTCAACAACCCGAAAGAGACGAGATCCCAAAGTTCGCCATCGCGGTGCAACGCCTTGCGCCTGCGAATCTCCTCCATAAAACTGAACTTCTGGAAGAGTTTCAGGGCGCCTTCGTTATAGGCAGGCACCACCGCTGTCACGCGGTAGAGATTCAATTCGCCAAAGGCATAGCGCAGGAGCATGGTCAATGCCTGCGAGCCGTAACCTTTGCGACGGTCTTCCGCTGAACCGATGCCCAGGCGGACAAAGCCGTTGCCGTTCGTCCAGCTGATCCACTCGATCATTGCCTTGCCGATCAAGCGGTCACCCTCGCGGGCGCGGATGGTGAAGTAGAAGAGGTTCTTGTCCTCATCCATTTCCTTTTCGATGGCTTCGTATTGCTTCTTGACCATCGCAGGCGAAAGCGGACGGGCGGGTTTGAGGTCAAACAGGCGCATGAATTCGGCGTCATGCGTCCATTTGGATTCGATCTCGGGATGCGTCTCGTGGTCGATGGGGCCGAAACGAACATCCCGCGCTTCGAAAAGCTGGGTTTGTATGTCGAGCATGGTTTCCTCCAGGTACCCTCACCCTGCCTCTCCCACGCTTCACGGGGAGAGGAGGAAAGGGGAATAAAAAAAACGGCTTAGGTCGTTGACCCAAAGCCGCTTAAGAAGGGGGATTAAACAAAAACGGCTGCGGGTCGCAGAGCGCGCCGCAGCCGTAAGGTGACTAGACAGGTCTAACGGTGAACAGGCGCACTACGAGAATCAAAACCACCATCGCTGATGGAAGAAAGTGGAACGATGTAAAGCTTGTTCATAAACATGAGTCGTGCGCCTCCTTTCGTTAGATTTGCTTTTTTTCAAGCGGACGCGAGTTTATCACGTGAAGGAAAAGAACGTCAAGGGCCTTTTTCGTCATGCCTGCTTTCGCCCTGTCCGCGCATTTGTCAACTTTTGCACCTGGTTGGCAATATAAACCAATGGATACGCCAATAGGATAAGCAGATCCATCGCGGCAAATAGAAAATAGAGTTTCATCTTGCGCCTCCAACAATAAAAAACCTGGTAATGTATCTACGTTTTATGGGTCAATAAGTTGTCTGGTTGACTTAATTCTACAACCCCAAAAATGCAAAGTCAATCAACGGGTGTGCTCTGCTAACATAACTCAAACGTCCTCCGTCCGTAGGATGTGGAGGACGTTTGAGTTATAATTTTGGTGCCGAAGGAGGGAATCGAACCCTCATTCCCGTAGGGAACACGATTTTGAGTCGTGCGCGTCTGCCTATTCCGCCACTTCGGCATCTCGTTATTGAGCGAGCGCAAGTATATCAAACTCCATCGAATAAGGTCAAGATGAAACTAGGAATCATAGGATTACCCCAATCAGGAAAAACCACCATTTACAACGCCCTGACACGCGGCAACACGCCGACCACCGCCAGCGCGGGACGTATCGAAGTTCACACCGCTGTGGTAGATGTGCCCGACCCGCGTGTGACCAAACTATCGGAGATGTTCAAGCCGAGGAAGACGATCTATACCAAAGTCACTTATGCAGACATTGCAGGATTGGAATCTGGTTCTGCGAAAAGCGGCATCTCGGGACAGTTGCTCAATCGGTTGAATCAAATGGACGGTTTGATTTTGGTCGTGCGCGGATTCAACGACGACAATGTGATGCACCCAAACGGCAGCGTCGATCCGTTGCGTGATGTGAACAGCATGTTATCCGAACTTTTGCTGAACGACCTGGTGGCTGTGGAAAGAAAACTGGAAAAGCTGGTCGAGGAACGCAAGAAGGGCGGCACCGATAAGACCATCAATGCGCGTCAGACGGAACTCTTCGAGCGATTGCACAAGACCCTTTCGGAAGACAAGCCCCTGCGGATAATGGAATTCACGCACGAGGAACAAAAGGAGCTTTCCAGCTTTGGCTTGCTGACCCGCAAACCCATCCTGACCGTGTTCAACATGGGAGAGGGACAAGCCGCCCCCGAAGCCAGGCTCGATCATCCCAGTGTGGCGTTGATGGGCAAACTCGAAATGGAAATCGCCCAACTCAGTCCTGAGGATGCTGCTGTCTTCATGGAGGAATACGGCATCAAGGAATTGAGCCTGAACCGTATGATCAACCTTTCCTACGACCTGCTCCAGGTGCAGACGTTCTTCACCGTCGGTGAGGACGAGGTCCGGGCTTGGACGACCAAACGCGGGGCGACGGCTCAGGAATCCGCCGGGGAGATCCACACCGACCTCGCCCGTGGATTTGTCCGTGCGGAGGTGATCTCCTACGACGACCTGGTCACACTTGGCTCGATGAACGAGGCCAAGGCAAAGGGCAAACTCAGGCTTGAAGGCAAGGAGTACCTTGTCAAGGACGGCGACATCGTCCACATCCGCTCGAGTTTGTAATCGAATCAAGAGGCAGTCACCTGCGCAGTGACTGCCTCTTGATTCAAAATTACCGTATACCATTACACGTTTTAAGTTCATACTTTGGGGCAGGTTTAAAAAATATCCTTTGCATTGCACAAGTTGCCATGCGCCCTCGATTTTCATATAATATCAATGTAGATCGTACCTTATTTCACATTTGTATTTTGCAAGGAGGACATCATGTTGACAAGACCCGGCAAGCAGGGGATCGTTCTCTTTCTGTTGTTCGTTGTCCTGTTCGTTCTGGCTTGTAACATAGGGACACCCGCCCCCAACAGCGCTCCCGCATTTGACCCTACAAAAGCTGCGCTCGAATTCCAGGCGACCACCATGGCTTTGCAATTGACACAGGCGGCAATGGATGCGCAATCCGCTATCCAGCCGACTCCCCCGCCGCCCCAACCGACACCCCAGCCAGCTACCGCTGAACCCCCTGCCGCTGCGCCTGCCGAGCCACAGGCGACTCCCACCCAGGATGTGGAAGCCCTCATCCAGTCGGCCAATGTGCTGGTCTATGAAAACACGGACGAGTATGGCATCGGTATGTGGGTTCAGGACACGCTCGAAATGATGGGGATCAAATACACGCAGACCGGTTCCTACAGCGGACATTTCATGGAGTACCTGAACTCCGGCACTAAATATGACCTGATCATCGTGGATGCCGAGGCAAAGGACAGAATCTCCGGCGAGTTTTGGGATGTGATCAACACCCGTCTGACGCGCGACAAAGCCGCCCTGATTGCCGAGGTTTGGTATCTCGACACAGAGTCCAACGGGCCGATCAGCAAGATATTGGGCAAATGCGGCGTTCATTACCGCAAAGATTACAGCCTCGCGGATTCGATCTATTGGTGGGACCCGACACATCCTGTCTTTAACGAACCCAATACAGTACTTCCGCTCCTGCACTATAGCCGTTATTGGCAAAACCAGACTGGAGACCAAATCCGGCTGAGCGGAGGCGATGCGGTCATGCTGGCTGGACTTTCGGCAAAGCCAAGCGACCAGGGTGTGCTTGCCACCTGCTACGATGGACGGGTCATCATCCAGACCTTCTCCGACCACGACTACGACCAAGCGGATATCGTCCCGCTTTGGGAGAATTATATCCACTACACGTTGAAGAATCATTTTCTGGCGATACAGTAAGGGCAAGGTAACCTCGCCCCTATCAGTTATACATAACGTATAATTCATGAGGATGCGGAATTGCATCCTCATGAATTATTTATGGAGAGAAACATGTCCTACACCCAAACCAAATGGAGCCTGGCTCCGCTTTATCCCGGCTACGACAGCCCCGAGTTGCAAAACGCCTTCGACATGATCGAGGAACAGGTCACGGCGTTCGAAGGCGCGCGCGGCAAACTTACGCCCGATATTTCCGCTGAACATTTCATGCAAATCCTCCGCACCAGCGAAGAAACCGAACGCGCGGCGAACAAACTATCTTCATTTGCGGGACTGTCCTTCACAGCCGATACACAGGATCAGACCGCACAAACCCTGCAATCCCGCGCCCAGCAATTTCTTGCGGGGATCGAAAACCGCACCCTTTTCTTCCGCCTGTGGTGGAAGGGACTGGACGAAGCCAACGCCAAACGGCTGATGGATGCTTCGGGTGACTATCGCTACTACCTCGAAGCGCTGAGGTTGTTCAAGCCGCACACCTTAACGGAAGCCGAAGAGAAGGTCGTCAATACCAAGAACGTGACCGGCTCCACTGCGCTGATCAACCTGCTTGATTCGATCACCAACCGCTACGCCTTCAAGCTGCGGGTTGACGGCAAGGCAAAGGAGATGACCGAAGCCGAGTTGTATTCCTTCCGCTACAGCACCGACCCGAAGATGCGCGCAAAAAGTTATCAGGAGCAGTTTCGCGTATATGGCAACGACGGTGTGATTCTCGGTCAGATGTACCAGACCCGCGTGCGCGACTGGCACAACGAGTACATCGAGATGCGCAAGTTCAGCAGCCCGATTGCGGCGCGGAACTTGATGAACGACATCCCCAATGAAGCCGTGGACGCCCTGCTGAACACGGCGCGCAAGAACGTTTCCATCTTCCAACGCTATTTCAAACTCAAAGCCAAACATGCGGGAATGAAGAAACTGCGCCGCTACGATATCTATGCCCCCGTGGCGCGTTCGAAGAAGACCTACAAATTCGATACCGCCGCAAACATGGTTTTGGATTCCTTTGCCGCGTTCGACCCCAAAGTTGCAGACCTGGCGAAGCGCGTCTTCGACGAGAACCGGCTTGACAGCGAAATCCGCAAGGGCAAGCGCGGCGGCGCGTTCTGCTGGTCTGTCCTGCCGGAGATGACGCCCTGGGTGCTGATCAACTTTCAGGGGACGGCGCGCGAGGTTGCGACGCTGGCACATGAACTCGGTCACGCCATCCACTCGATGCTGGCATCAAATCATAATGTGTTCACCTACCATTCGTCGCTCCCGCTGGCAGAGACCGCATCCACCTTCGCCGAGATGATGCTCATCGACAAGATGCTTTCCGAGGAGAAGGATGAGTCGGTGCGGCGCGATATCCTCTTCAAACAGATGGACGACGCCTACGCCACCATCCTGCGCCAGTCATATTTTGCGCTGTTCGAAAAGCAGGCGCACGAGATGGTACAGAAGAACGCCTCGGTGGATGAACTCTGCGCCGCCTATCTCGACAATCTGAAGGAGCAGTTTGGCGACTCAATCGACCTGAGCGACGAGTTCAAATGGGAATGGGTCTGCATCCCGCACATCTATCACACCCCGTTCTACGTCTATGCCTATTCCTTCGGACAGTTGCTCGTGCTTTCGCTCTACCAGCAGTTCAAGGCGGAGGGCGAAGCCTTCAAACCCAAGTACCTGAAAATCCTCTCGTCAGGAGGCTCCGAAGCGCCCGCGAAAATCCTCGCCGAAGCCGGTGTGGACATCCGCTCCGCGAAGTTCTGGCAGGGCGGCTTCGACGTGCTGGAGAAGTTGGTCAGCGAGTTGGAGAAACTGCCAGCGGCTGCCAAGTACAAGGCGAAGGTGAAGAAAGTTACGAAAGCAGCATCCAAGCGCAAGAAGTCCAGCAAGTAGATAGGTTCAGACCTACGAGTCCCGCTATGCGAGACCTCGGAGGTCTGTTCAGTGAGGGAGCGAAGCCATGAAAAAGACACGCAATTCAATCGGATTGATATTGCTCATCTTCCTATTCTTCTTGAGCGGCTGCAAATCGGCTGCACTGCAAGCCATAGAGGACGCAGCCTCGGTCCTGCAAATCACGACGGGACGTGAAGTTGATAGATGGACCCATGATAAAGGGAAAGCGCTCGGAAAACCTGTCTACCCAGAAATATTCATCGTATATGAACCGATCAATAATCACACAAAGGAGGAGGTTTATGCTGAGATCGTGGCAATTCTCAAAAAGAATAATTGGGTGGGGAGGGAGCCGATCACAGGCTATGATTATTTCAAAGCAACATTGCAACAAGGTGGTTTCGAAATATCAACAAAAGTAGTAATCGGTAGAATTAAAAATATTGTAACAATTAGTGTGGCAATTCACTGAAATTCCTAATTGTAATAAAACAAAACATTCAAAAGGAGAATTTCCATTACACTACTTCGAGCGCCGAGATGAATTGCGAGGCGGTGGAGAAGCGGTCCGCGGGTTTCTTGGCCATTGCTTGCTGGATGGCACGAGCAGTGGAACGGGGAAGTTCGTGCAGGGATTCGCGGGCATCGGGCGGAGGAGCGTTGAGGTGTGCCAGCAGGAGCGCGCCCGTGTTGGGACGCTCGAACGGCAGAGTCCCTGTCAGCATTTGATAGGTCATCACGCCCAGCGCGTACATATCGGCGCGGCCGTCCACTTCAGCGGAGGCTTGAATCTGTTCGGGGGCAATGTAGTCGAAAGTCCCCAACATGCCGGTATTGGTAATTCTCGTATGTGCGCCGGTAATCTTGGCAATACCGAAATCTGTCAGCACGGAGCGAGCTGGGATGGTGGAGGAATCCAGCATCACGTTGGATGGTTTGATGTCGCGGTGAACAAGTCCCTGCCCATGGGCGTAATCAAGCGCGTCCGCTACGCCGCTCAAAACCCCCACTGTTTGAGAAAGCGTCAATCGTTTCTCCTGTTTGAGCAGGGCATTGAGGTCGGGACCCGAAAGCAGTTCCATCACGATGTAATACGCGCCGTTTTCGTCGCCAAAGTCCAGCACCTGCACGATGTTGGGATGCTCCAACCCGGAGACAACCTGTGCCTCGCGCATGAAGCGCTTGCGGAACTGTTCTTCTGCCGCCAGTTCAGCCTTCAGCACTTTGACAGCCACTGATCTGTTCTTGGGGCTGGTTGCACTGTAGACCTCCGCCATTCCGCCCCGACCGATCAACTTTAGATCGTGATACGACGAAAGTGTTGTGCCAGTGATGATGGTGGGGGATTCAGCGCGAATTTCGGCCGGGGTCTTCTGGTAATCGATCTTGATGTGATAAAAGAAACTGTCCACAAAGCGTTGGAGTTTCTTGCGCGCCGGTTGGAAGAGCGCTCCCGCCGCGACCGAAAAGATGGTTGCCACCATGAAGGATTGGTCGCTGCGATGGAGATTCTTGAAGACGATCGAGATCAGCCCGAGCGCCAGGGCAAAAGTCAATCCCAACCCGACGGTGAGAATCCCATAGACGAGGGAACGGTTGATGAGCAGGTCGATGTCAAATAATCTGGCGCTGGCAATGGAAATGGTGATGAAGAGCGGCAGCATCAGGAACATGAAAATGCCCGCAAGCCGGGACACGAGTTGCAGTCCCGCCGCGAGGGGTATGGAGTCTTCGAATGTCAAAAAAGAACCAAGCAAAACCTGAAAGATCAGGAACCATGCAAAGGGTCCCATCGTGCCGATGAACGCCCAGCGAATCTGCTGCTTTTGAGCCAGTGTGGCGTTGCGAAAATAGCGGTAAACCGCGGACAAAATCCCAACAAGATACCAGCCGGTTGTCGCCAGCAGATAGCCGTTCCTCCCCATGGTATTCCAGAAGAAAGGCGCATTGGGGAAAATGTAAATCCCGAGCATGGTGATGACCAGCAAGGGCACAATGAACTTCATCCAACGCGGCACGAACTTTCCATTTGGGAACAGCATCGAAAACAGGACGATGCCAATATCCCCCATTGCCAGAATCAAGCCACCGGACCTCTCATAGCCCGGCATGACCGCGATGGTGTTTGCCAGGTTGGTCACACGCACGCCGAAGGTGACCAGGAACAGCGAAGTGAAGATGGCAAACCAGTCGTCGGAGCGGCGCACGATCAACACCACGCCAATCACCGAGAAACCGAAGATCAGCAGGAGGTCGATGCCATATTCGATGACGAATTGAAGCAGGGCGGGGATTTCAAGCAGCGCGCGCGATATGCTCGTATTTTGGAAATCGGCAAATTGCGGAGAAAGGACTGTCCCCAATACCATGGCCGTGAACGCAACCACAACGACCCATACACCGATCAGTGTCCAGCGCAGGCCGGGACGGTTTTTGAGGGAAGTTTCGTTCGTAATGGGACTTGTGGACATGGTTTACATAATCATACAGGAAAAATCGAATTTATTTTCGCGCCAAACCTATCAGTTTTGTAACGGATTCATCGGGCGGCTGTCCGAACCCACTGTGTTTACGTGAGGTTGGGAAAAAAGTTGCCATCGCCCTGAGCGGACACTGATCAAAGGCAGAGTAGTGGTAGTTGAAGGCTTTTCAGCAACAAAAAACACGCCCACAGTGGAGCGTGTCTTTGCATCAGACATTTTGTATTACGGGCTGGTCGGCAGGATGCGTCCTGCAAGCAGGGCTTCGAGCGTTTCCTGCGCGAGGCGGAGCTTGCCGGGCGTGAGGATGCTCGAGTCCACATCCGCGATGCCGAGCGGGGATTGCACGTTGACCCCGCCCTGCCCGGCAATCAGGTTCGGCCAGGCAAGTTGTATCGCCTTGATTGTGTCAGGCCGGATGGTCATCACCCAGCCGCCGGGTCGCGGGTTCGGCATGGATGTCCCGATCAGGAAAACGCCTTGTGTACCAATATAAGAGAGGAAATCAGCATCAGCCAGGGTGGGATAGACATATATCGAATAGACTTTCCGGTCATTGATCAGCACATTGGCATAACCGCCGTAGCGCGAGGGCTTTTCATCGGCCGGGACTTCTACATAGGTTGGATACCCGATTGTGGACATGTAGAACGTGCGGCACAGACCACAGTAATAGATCATGCCATTATTGAAGGCGTTGAAGGCGCGCTGGGCATCGGGGTTGTCCTTGGGAATCATCATACCGATGTGATACTCGTCACTGATCATCGCGGCGACATAACCCGCCATAAAAGCGGGAAGTTCCCCCTGTGCTTCGCCGGCAAGTACACTCAGGTTTCCGCCCGGCGTCAGGTTGGGGATGTTCACCGCCAGGAATTGCACGTTGGGCGCGGTAGGCGCAATGGATGCAATGCCGGGGTCGGGCGGCAGGACAATGACCACCTTCAAGGTCGGGTCGGCAAGATCGGTGGGCAAAAACTCATTGCGAACCTGAAAGCGGAAGCCGGACGCCTGCGCCAAGTCATAGACCGTCTTTTGGTATAGATCGGACAGGGTTTTGTCCATGTCGGCGGGAATGAGCAAAATCGCCAGCGGTGTGGACGGCGTGGGCATCACCGTGACGGTGGGCAACGCGGTAATCGTCGGCACGGCGGTGGGCGGAGCAACCACCGTCTCTGTGGCGGAACCTCCGCAGGCGCTCAGCAGAACGAGAATCAGAATGGCAAGGAGAAAATGTTTGACACGCACAGTGCATACTCCAAAGTAAGGAATTGACGAATTATACTGCCTGATTTTGCCGCCACATTACAAAACCCTTAAAAAGCAAGAGACGCACCCGGATACTGTGCGTCTCTTGGGAGAGAGAGGAAGGACTTAATTGGCCGAGATGTTGATCTTCTTCGGTTTGGCTGATTCAGCCTTGGGGAGGGTCAGGGTCAAGACGCCGTCAGTGATCTTCGCCTCGACCTTGTCCGCCTGGATCTCGGCCGGCATGCGCAGGACGCGGCGGAAGTTTCCACTGGGAAGTTCGTTCAGCAAATAGTCGGCTTCCTCGGCGCGATATTCGCCTTCGATGCTAACCGCATTCTCGAGAACCTGAATGTTCAAATCCTCGGCTTTCAAACCGGGGACAAGCGCGGAAAGCACATAGGCATCATCCTGCTCGCGGACGTTGACGCCCAGGGAGCGGTATTCGGGCTGTTGGGGCTGTTCCGCCCAGCGGCGGATCATGCGGCGATACGGATAAGGCTGGATATAGAGTGTCATTTTTTGATCTCCTTTGGTTGTTTGTCGATGCCGCAATATTAAACCGGGAGTGTAAGAAAATGAATAACAGGGGATAGATTCTTTATAAGAATTTGGGGAACTTTTTGCCAGCTCTTTCGTCTGGAAATAAAACTGTGCCGCAATTAGAATCCATCCCGAAAAAGGAGATTTTGTCATGAAAAATTACTGGATTTTGTTCATCATCCTGTCGGTCCTCGTGTTGACGGCATGTGGAGGAGCACAGACAAACGGACAAAACGAAAGCCCGGCGCTGCCACCTCAAGAGACCCTTTCGACTCCCGTTGCTGATTCTCAATCGGCTCCGACTGAAGAACCTGCCGCCACATCCTCCGCTTCCACCCAACTTGATGCCCAGTTGCCGGATGATGAAGGTTCACAGCCTGCGCCGCGGGAGATCGTCGAAAAGGTCAAAGCCGACCTGGTGAAGCAATTCAAGGTGAATGCGGATGAAATCCGTGTCAGGGAAGCAAGAGCGGTCGACTGGCCGGACACCTCGCTGGGCTGTCCCCAACCGGATATGGTATATGCCCAGGTGATTACACCGGGATATTGGGTTTTACTGGAGGTGGAGGGCAAGCAATATCCCTATCACACCGACCGGGACGGTCAAATCATCCTGTGTATCGGGAATCCGGATTCAGATTCACTGCCTTTGATTCCTGTTGATCCGGGCGAGATTGACGATGGTCAACCCTGGGTCCCAGTCAATTAATTGAGAGAGCCTGCCCTTTCGGGCAGGCTCATTTCAGTCAATACGAGACAATCTACTTGTTCGGAACTGCAAAGTGGTGCGGGCTTGAATGCTTGTGCCTGTAATCCACTTTCTTACCGTGGTCCCACTTGTTGACGACTTCGAAGGTGTAATCGGCATAGCTGTCGAATTCTTCCGGAGCGTCAAATGTAACGATCATGACCGCCTTGTCGGACCATCCCATCACCTTGCGGAGGTCGATCATGCCCTGCTCCGTCACACTGTCGAGTCTCATGGTATGCACCTGATACTGCGCCCACTTGCCCCAGCCCTTCTTGCCGACAAAGGTCACGGTGAAGTCGTTGTCAATCGGGAACAACTCCAGGATGTTCTTGAAAATGCTGGCATCCGTGCCGTCGGAGATCAAGTTGCCGTCCACATACACATTATCGACATACCAGCCTTCATAGTGGGTACCCCAGTCGGTGATCATGCGGAATGCAACCAAGATATTCTGCCCGGCATAGGCACCAAGATCGTAGCTGAGGGGGATTACGCACGGGTCATCGGCGTAGTTACAACTCCAGCTTGTGAGCCCGGGCAGATTCTCGATCACTGTTGGATAGGCGTTGGGATCGTATTCATAGGTGGAATAGCCCTCATTAT
This sequence comes from Anaerolineales bacterium, assembly GCA_030834895.1. Classification (GTDB taxonomy): domain Bacteria; phylum Chloroflexota; class Anaerolineae; order Anaerolineales; family Villigracilaceae; genus Villigracilis. The sequence continues at coordinate 44,319 of JAUQXA010000068.1, read as the reverse complement.
CCTCCAGACTTTCCCAAGTGAGGCCGCCGTCAGTGGATACCTGAACAAAGGCAAAGTCCCAGTAATCCTCTAAATCCCAATACGCATCGAAGGTCAGTGTGCCACCGCCAACAGTTTCGAATATGGCCCAATTATCGACTTCGTCACCGGTGCCGCTATAGAGCATGCCGTCAACGGACGTCCAGGGTGTGAGCGGCTTGCTTACGTCAACGCCGTTGAAGAGCAGTTTGCCGAATTTCTTCGGGCTGCCAGTCAACCAGATGTAATCCGCGCCCCACGGTGGAGCGCCAGGCGTATCGAAAGCTTCGAGGTTGGGAGCGTCGGGCGTGCCAATATCGATGCCGACGTTCAAGTTCTTGAAGCCGTATTTGTATTTATTCTGCGACGAGTCGATTAAAACCGCCACGGAGAAATCATGATAGAGTTCGGCAAAACTGTTCTTCCTCCATTTCTTGTTCGATGCCAGTGTGGAGTTGACACTGGTAATGCCGTTATCCGGGTTGTGGAACTCGGCCTGGATAAACTCCTGTCCAAACTTTTCATAGAGATACATCTGATAGAGGAAGACCATGCCGTAGTCCGCCACGATTTCCGGTCCACCCTGGTCGCCCCAGGCGGTCAGCGAATTCTCTGGCATTTCCTGGAAGGTGGTGTAATTGTCCTCGTTCACGACATAGCCGGTCAGATATTCGGAGAACATCGAGAGGCTCTCGTTCATCCAGGTGATCTCGTCCCCGTCGTAATCGTCATGCAGCAGGTGCTGATATTCGTGCGCAAAAACACTCTCATATAGGTAGGGGCGGCTGCCATCTGGACCAACGCGGTTGAGCCAGTCATGAGAGTCAATCGACATGATGTTGCGGTCGAAGTAATACTCAAACGATGGTGAGTAGAACCCGGCGATGTAATTTGGATAGTCGGGATCGTAGTATGCATCATCGCGCACGTTGGAAACCAAGACCACTTGGCGACCAGCCTCATTATAATAAGTGCCTGCCGCCCCAAGCACAGCGTTGGAGCCATCATGCACGTCTGGCGTCCCAAAGAATGAAGTCTCAGTGGGATACATATTGTCATCAAACTCGCTCAACAAGTATGCGGCTTGTTCGCAGGTCACGGTTGGCGTAACTCGTGGATCGCCCGTTGGGTAACTCAAGTCTGCCTGGACCCATAGTTCAGCCGTTTCAGTCTCGGCGATCAAATAGTAGTTTGTATAGAAGTAAGAGCCCATGTAGTCATCGAGTGACAACCATCTCCTGGTCTCCACGTAACAAGGATAGTCTTCTGGGGCCGCAGCGGCAGCAACAACCGCTTCCTCCTCATCAGAGGAGGGGGCAATTCGATCCAACGTGATTTCCCAGGCGCGCAACTCAGGACCAACATCCACAGGTTTGTAGTCGGGCAAACCAGTGGCGGCCGACACCCCGGCGGGAATCAGCGCCACCAACATGGCGAGGATGCCCATTATTGAAAATAATCTTTTGTTCATGTTTTTCATTCTCCTAAAAAACGAATTGTGTTACTTGCGGACAATGATGTTCATTTCAACGCCGAATCTTTACGCTCTCCTCCTTTCCCAATTTAAAAAGCAAAACTGCCAAGGCAAAAATACCTTCGGCAGTCTGGCGGTCTACATTTGCTGCAATTGTAGATCCATGACTTTGCGTCCCCATCTCACGGTGGGTTTGCCGTTTCGAGGCGATTTAATCCCATACCTCTCAAGCAAAATTGCGATAACTCTAAAGTTGAAACAATACTGAAGTATTAGTACGACCAATCCCTGAATACTATATGACCAATACTACACTGTTTTAACTGCAATTTCAAGGGGTTGAGTAATTTGCAAAATGAGTATAATTTTGCAATGTCTAAAAAATTCATTTTTCTGGCTCCCATCGTCGCCCTTGTCATAGCGGGAGTCTATCTGTATTTCAATTTTGGAGGGACCTCCGCCCGCACCGCCCAGGTCATTGACTGGTTCAAGGATCCATCCTCCCGGCCGGAGTTGATGATGACTGCCGGGACAAGGTGTGGCGACGCCCCATTCATTTTTCCCACCGACGGTTTGGCCGGTTTCATCTGGGATGACTCATTTCGTCCCGGACACCGGCATTCGGGAATAGATATTTTCGGAGGGGCAGATGTTGGCATAACTCCTGTAGTTGCTGCGTATCCCGGCTATCTCACCCGTGAGTCAGACTGGAAATCATCGGTCATCATCCACGTACCGGATGATCCTCTCCAGCCGGGCAGGCAGATTTGGGTGTACTATACTCACATGGCGGACCCACAGGGTAATTCCCTCGTCTCAGATGAATTCCCAACGGGAACCGAGGAGGTCTACGTCGAAGCTGGCACATTCCTCGGTTATCAGGGAAATTATTCGGGCGACCCCGGCAATCCTGTGGGCGTGCACTTGCATATTTCGGTTGTGAAAGACGACGGCTTTGGCAGATACAAGAATGAGCTTGAAATCGAAAACACCTACGACCCTTCGCCATATTTTGGCCTGCCGCTGAACGCCAATCTCAACCCCGATACGATTCCTGTTTGCGAGTAAGTCAGGTGAAGGATGAATCGACTAAAGGATAAAGTGGTTTTGATCACAGGCGCGGGCAGGGGGGCGGGGCGTGCGCTGGCCCTGGCATTTGCAGAGCGCGGCGCACTTGTCGCGGCAAACGATATCTCCCCCATCAACGTGGAGGAAGCGGTTGCGGAGATCGTCGCTCGCGGTGGAAGAGCCAAAGCCTACATCGAAGATGTCGCCAAGAAGGTCGGTGTGCAGGCTCTGATCAACAGTGTGGAAGAGGATTTCGGCGGCATCGACATCCTGGTTAACCACGCGGCGGTGGAGCCGCATGTATACCTGCTGGAGATGGATGAGTGGGATTGGCATCGCACGCTGGATGTCAACCTAACGGGCGCATTCCTGATGATTCAATCGGCGGGACGCGTGATGAAAGAAAAAGGCAAAGGGAAGATTCTCAACATCGTCGCAGGATCAGGCAAAGGGGTGGCATATCGTTCGAGCATGGCAGGGCTGAGGGCGTTGTCCCAGTCTGCAGATTTGGAATTGAGTCCACAAGGGATTCGAGTCCGCACTATCGAAAATTCAGCGGATGTGGTGAAGGATGTAATGTCTGCTTTGGAGGTGAAATGAAGGAATTAACTGAATACCGCGAGAAATTGGTCAATCGCTTTCACGAAGCCGCATGGGAATTTCGCGCCGCTTGTGATGCGGCCGGCGATCCGTCTGCCAAAATCGAAGGCGAATGGACCCTGCATCAAATTGCATCGCATACGCGGGATGTGCAAAAACTGGTTTACGGCGCGCGCATCAAGCAGACCTTGCTGGAGGACAATCCTCATTTTGAAGGTTTCGATGCCGACGAGTGGATGGCGGCGCATTACAATCCACAGGAGCCGCTGGCGGGGATCTTGCAGGAGTTCACGCAAGATGTGGATGAGTTGTGCGTCATCCTGACCGGCTTGCCGCATGAGGCTTGGTCACGTGAAAGCAGACATGCAGAACTCGGCGGAGGGCTGACCCTGCAACTTTGGGTAGAACGGGGTCTGGCACATATCGAGGAGCATTTGACAGCCGTAGAGCGGTTGAAAGCCGATTAAACCTGCCTATTCTTATCAGTTTAGAGGTAAAATTAGTCCATGAAAAAGCAACGAATTATTCTAGTAGACGATCACGAATTGGTGCGCATCGGCTTGAAGTCCCTGCTGGAGCGTCACCCACAGTTCGACGTGGTTGGCGAGGCAGGCTCGGCGCGTGAAGCGCTGGAGCAGGTGGAGTCGCTAAAGCCAGACGTGGTGGTAATGGATATTCGCCTGCCCGGCACGTCAGGCATAGATGCCTGCGAGCAAATCGTAAACCAACACCCCGAGACCAAAGTGCTGATGCTCACCTCGTATGCGGAGGATGAAATGCTGTTCTCCGCCATCCGCGCGGGCGCTTCGGGTTATGTGCTCAAACAGATCGGAAGCGAAGACCTGATCAAGGCGATTGAATCGGTCGGGCGCGGTGAAGCCCTGCTCGATCCCGCCGTCACCCAGCGGGTCTTCCAGGAAGTGCGGCGCGCCGTCAAGGAGGAGGAGGCTTCGGCTTTCTCGCATTTGAGCCAGCAGGAAAAGCACGTGCTGTTGCTTGTCTCCGAAGGCAAGACCAACCGTGAGATCGCCAAGAACCTGTTCCTCGGCGAAGGCACAGTCCGCAACTACGTTTCGAGCATCCTTTCGAAGTTGAGCGTCAACAACCGCGCCGAAGCCGCCGCCTACGCCGTGCAACACAGTCTGCGGGAATATATCTCCCTGTAAAACCAAACTTCAAAATGACGGAGACCCCAGAGATGGAAGTCTCCGTTTTGTTTTGGACATGTTCCCATTCATCACACTCACCGACGGCGTTGTCACCCTGCGACCTTTCCAATTTGGGGATGAAACCGCCCTGTATCAAGCGGTGCGCGAATCGATTTCCGAAATCGAACCCTGGATGTCATGGGCAAACGACAAATACACGATGGAAACGGCTCTCAATTTTGTGTCACTGACCCGCGCCCATTGGTCGGACGGGACTTTATACGGATTTGCCATCACCGACACGAAAACGCGGGAACTCGTCGGCGGTTGCAGCCTCAATCATATTCATCCGGTGTACCAGTTTTGTAACCTCGGCTATTGGGTCCGCACTTCGCGTCACGGAGAGGGAATTGCGGGACGGGCGGCAAAACTGACGGCGCGTTTCGCATTCGAAAGGGTCGGGTTGATTCGCGTCGAGATTGTCATCGCGGTTGGAAATGAGCGAAGCAAACGGGTCGCGGAAAAGATCGGCGCACACTACGAAGGGATTTCGCTGAACAGGATGGTGGTTGGGAATCAAATCCACGACGCGCACATGTTCTCCCTCGTTCCCTCCGACTTTGGGCTGGTTCCCCGATTATGCGTAGGGGCGACCCGCTAATGTTAGCGGTGCTTTTCGATAAACTTGAAGAGTCACCCCTACAACCTTTATAATCACCATCATGCCCCTATCAACTGCATCTCTCCTCTTCCTCGGCAAAGCCGATGACCCCGATTGCGCCCGCGCACTGGAACATTGTCAAAAGCATTTTACCCATGTGACGTTTTGTCTCGGTAAATGGGGCGACCCTCTGTCCGAAGATATCCGCCAGTGGAGCGGGGATTACATCATCTCCTACCTCTCGCGCTGGGTCGTGCCGCAGGAGTTGCTGGATCGCGTCAGAATCGCCGCCATCAATTTTCATCCCGCCTCGCCTGAATACCCCGGCATCGGCTGTAATAACTTCGCCCTGTACGAGGATGCAAAAGAATACGGCGTGACCTGTCACCACATGGCTGGCAAGGTGGACACGGGTGGGATCATCAAGGTCAGGCGTTTCCCCGTCTATCCCGAAGATGGCGTGGATGAATTGCTGGCACGCACCTATGAAAATCAGGTGGCGCTGTTCTTCGAGATTGTCCAGATTATGGCGGAAGGCAAACCGCTCCCCATCTCTGACGAAACCTGGACTCGTCCGCCGTTTTCACGCAAGCAGTTCAACGAGTTGTTCAAAATCACCCCTGATATGAGCAAAGACGAAGTGAGACGCCGCATACGGGCCATCAGTTACAAACACTGGCAGCCGTATATGGAAATTCACGGTTACAAGTTTGAGTACAAGCCGGAAAAATAATTCATAACATGTTGCAGATTAATTCATCAACAGACACATCTTTTAAGTTAGAAATTCTAGGATATGAATTTCCCAATATTACTGACAATTATTGGGATTCAAACTGGCTATCCATACAAATAGATGTTACATATTCCAAAGGAAACTGGACTGCCGTGGACTCATCACTCACGACATTTGAAGTTGAAGAATTGGCCACATGGCTTGAAGCAGTGCATTCAAAGACAAATAAACTATCCTCTTGGTCATTTGTTGAACCATGTTTGGAATTCCAAATTCGCAAACAAAATAGAGTAAAAGTTTTGATGATTTATTTTGAGTTGGAAATGTTACCGAAATGGGTAGAATCAAAAGGTATAGGATTTCGAAGTTTTGGAATAGAAATTCCCATCTCCGAAATAGACTTATTACAGGTAGCAAAAGAGCTTCGATTGGAATTAGACAAATTTCCCCAACGTGTATTTCGATAATTACGCAAGAGGGCGAAGGTATTTTTACCTTCGCCCTCTTTACTCGTTACTACTTACTTTCCCTTCTCCCCACTGACCTTCATCCAGGTCTTTTTCATCGCCAGCGCATCTTCTTCCATCACGGGGCTTTCACATAGGATGCGTCCGCCACAGCCAAATTGATTCAAGGCTTTGAACAGGGCCTTCATGTCCAAATCCGCTTCGGAAAGCTTGAGATGATTCTTTTCACCCTTGGGTCCATACTCGATGCCGGAGAGATGGATGTGCAATTGCTTCAAGGCTTTCTCGCCCAATTCACGGGCGTAAACTTCCAACAGCCGTGACCACTCGTCATAGGTGTTCATCGTGCCGTCGCCGGGACGGGCGTGCAGGTGGGCAAAATCAAGGCAGGGTAGAACCATATTCATCGCCTTGCTCATTGCAACGGCATCTTCAAAAGAGCCAAGCATTGCGGATTTGCCCATCGTCTCCGGGCGGAGAGTTACCAGATCGCCGTTCTTTTTGAGTTCGTCCACACAGCCCTGCAAACGCGGAATGGCAATCTTCAACACTTCGCGCGGATCATTGGCAAAATACGAGCCGGGATGGAAGATAATGTCCGTTGCACCCGCAAGAAATCCATAATGCGCCGCATCCATCAGGCGTTTACGGGATTTTGGCCATTCCTCATCAGTGGCGTTCAAGTTAATGAAATACGGCGCGTGGACGCTCAATGCCACGCCATGTTCCCCGCCTGCGGATTTAATCAAGGCGCAGGTGGCCTCGGTCACACGCACCGACTGTACCCAGCCCAGCTCCATTGCGTCCAGCCCAATGGATTTGCTGAATTCGATTGCACCGACAGAACCGCCCGGCTTTTTGGGCGTGCCCATCGGGGAACCAACTGTACCAAATTTGAAGGATAGGGTCATGAGAACTCCAAATAATATGACTAAAAGTTTATTGACGATAGGATTCAGTTTATCATGAAAGTCCCGTGTCGCCTCACGTTTGCAAATCAAAAAGGATGACAGACTTCGCAGTCCATCATCCTTTTTACAGGATATTTATTCAGGGCGCTTACTTTTCGGGCGCTCCTGCATCAATCCATTGCTTCACCAAATCCAGTTCTTCGGCGGAAAAGTTGAAATAATGCTTTGCGCTCTGAATTTTCACCAGCAGGCTGTTGGCAGAATCGTTCGGGACGATTACCGCGCCGTCCTTCCCGCCTTTCATCAAATCCGCGTATGTAGTGACATTTAATCCGCCGGCAGCAGCCGCGCCATGGCAGGCTCCACATTTTGCTGTAAAGAGCGCCCCGATATTGGCATCGTAACTGGGTACAGCGGATGATGTCACCGCCTGAGCGGGAGGCGGCGTTGGAATTTGATCCTTCAATATTTCACGCAAGGCCGGAGCATCAAAACCGGCAAAGGTAAACACGCTCCCATGACAGGCGCTGTTCGAACAGAAGGATGTATTGCTCGTGCCACCCGCGCCCTCGGTGGTATGGCATTGCGCACAAGTTTGGTCCATGGATGTGTTATGCAGACTGATCCAGTTGGGGTTGAGATGTGAGTCCGGCTCGATGCCGCCGCTATTGATTTCGATCTTCGTCACAAGATCCCTGGCGCCGGTCACAACTGGAATGGAATGACATAAATTGCATTCCAATCGCACCGCCTCATTATCCTCGTTCAGGTGTTTGCCATCGTGACAGCGGAAACAGCCCGGTGAATTGATGTGTCCCAGGTTGTTGGGATGCGTCGTCCAGTCCACCTCCTGGTCATGGAAAACGGTGCGGTCATAAATCGCCTGGATCTCGGTTATTGCATTTTGGATCTTTTCACCATTCTGGCTGTAGTAATCAGAGAAATTGCTCTTGTAACTTTCCTCAAGGGCAGCAATGACTTTCACGGCGTCGTCGCGGGTCGCATATTTTTCGGTCAGCACGCTCACAGCCTGCTGACGAATGGACGGAATGGACGGGTCGATGACCCCACGCGACATGGCATCATCCACCGAATCCGCCGGGTTCTCGAAATTATGGGTCACGCGGTTATGACAGGTGGTGCAATCCATCTGCTTAAGCTTGCCTTCGTCCACACTGGCCGGGTCGAAACCGGATTCGACATCCGTATATTCCGTATAAGAACCGTCGTCATTGTAAACACGGACATAGGGAATTATCTGGTTCAGTTCATCGGCGGCATAGTACTGAACCTTGTTGGTAATGTGCCAGTGGATTCCAAAACCAAGTCCTTCGCGTTTATCGCCGCCGCCGGTCTTCAGGATCAAATAGAGATTCGAAACCGTGTTCGGTTCATCGTTGGCGAAATGTTTGATCGTCCGCAGGCTGTCACTGGTGAAAGTCTCTGGCAGATGGCACTTTTCACAGGTGTCACGGGCGGGGCGCAACGCCTTGGCGCGGATCGGATACTCGTAAAGCGAGAAGACCGTGTAGTAAACTTCATGTAATGCCTGTGACTTGCGCATGAACTGGTCCGTAAAAGAGGCACGTCCAATATGGCATTCTTCGCAGGTGACATTGGCATGGGGGGAATTCGCATGTGTCACGCCCTGCGGCGGCATGGTATGACAAGTCGTTCCGCAGAATTCAGTGGAGTTGGTGCGCTCCCACCCATACGTTCCGCCTGCAAACAGGACAATAAAAACAATCACCAAAACCAGGTATGGCATGATATACGTCCAGCGCGAAGATCCCGGTTCAGGCACAAAAAACTTTCCAAGTCGTTCCATTATTTTTTTCATAGACACCTCCATAAAACACAAAGTCATTCCACGCTCGAAGCACTCTCACATCCTTTGGCAATCCTTCTGTTATTATACCCATCATGGTCATAAATTGCGCCTCCTGTATGGGAAGCAAACGCAATTTGTGACCGGGGCATTATATAAATCAAGACCCACCCACGAAATTAATTTCGTGGGTGGGTCTTTCTTACTACTGCTTACTGGGGAAACTATGGGCGAACGTACTTGGTCACATCGCCACCCATAACCTCAATCGAGTCGATCAGGATCTGGGCAACATATTTTGGATTGTGAGCGAAGGCACCCGGGTCCTTGGTTGCGTACTGATAGTTGAAGGCAGCCTTGAGCAGGTTCGGGCTCCAGGTGGAGTAACCGATGTTACCACCTGTATCGTTCTTGTCAGGCTCACCATTACCATCCTTGTCCGCAAACCAGTAGGGGTAGGCGGCGGCATTGTAGACGATGCCATCAAGCCCCTTGGCTTTGGTGTAGGCTTTGATCTGGGTATACAGGGCTTCGCGCAACCCGTCAAATTCAGATGAAGCGCTTTCTGTGATATCGCCGTCACCATCATAATCCGGGGCAGCCATACGAATGGCTCTGACATCGGTCGCGCCGGCATGGCAGGTGGCGCACTTCGCAGCCACATCGATTTCCAGTGCGTGAACTTCATGGCAGTCACCGCATTTGGTAACTGCGTGGGTGCTCATGCCAACATAAGTCTTGCCGTCGAATTCATAGGCGCCCTGGGCTTCGGTGCCGAAGATGGTCACGCCGGCGGGGAAGTAGTGAATGTTCTTGAAGCCGAGGAAGACATCCTTGCCCTGGTCGTTCTTGTAGGGCGCGGGGACAACATCCATGTCGGTCGGGTTGAAGGCGGCAATGGTCTTGTCGACACTTGCCTTGGACTCGCGGCCCTGGTGGCACTGCAAACACAGGTTGGAATCATCACCTTCACCAAAGGAGACAACCTTGCCGGAGGGCATGGTCACATCCTTGACAGCGTAGCGGGCGGGGAAGTTGGCGCCGTCATGACAGGTGACGCACATCAAACCATTGCCAGCGGGAACGCCTTCTTCGGGGATTGTCCCGCCTGCAAGGAGCGTGGGCAGACCGGAACCGCTATGGCATTTGGCGCAAGCCACAGGCACAACGTAAGGAGCGGCTTCTTCACCATCCCAGTGACGCCAAGCCTCGGCGGAGCCGTCGAAGTGACCGGCATCGTTACGGGTCAGGACGGTCGTATCGAACTTGGTCTTCAATTTGGCGCTGGAATTCACGTCTTCAATGGAGTCGACCAGCAGTTCGATGATGTACTTGCCGCCATGCGCAAACGCACCGGGATCCTTGACGGAAACCTGATAGTTATATGCGGCTTTCAACAGGCGGGGCGTCCAATTTGGATAAGCCTTGCCATCAGCACCCATGAAGTATGGATAGGTGGCGCCATCGTACTTGATTTCAGCACCGGCAACTTCCAAGGCATAAGCTTGCATCGAACCCAAAAGTGTTTCCTGTAAACCTTGAATTTCAAAGGCAACACCTTCGGTCTTGTCGCCATCGCCATCGTAATCCTCGGCAGACGAGGGTTCGCGAATGTTCTTGAGGTCTTCAACGGCAGCCACATCGGCATGACATTCGGTGCAGGTCTCAACCTTGACTTCGAGGCTGTGTGAGTCATGGCAGCCAAGACAGGTATTGAAACCGTCTACATGCTGGTGTTTGGCATCGTAGGTCTTGCCATCGTATTGATAACCCATTTGAACCTGTGAGCCATAGAGTGTGCCGCCCGCAGCAAAGTAGTGCACGTTGCTGAAGGAAAGTTTAACATCATTGCCCTTGTCATCCTTGTAAGGTGCGGGCATGGCATCGGGGTCAAGGTTCTCACCAAAGGCAGCCAGTTTCTTGTCCAGGCTAACCTTGGATTCGCGTCCCTGGTGACAGGTCATACAACGAGCCTCTGGGCCGAGGTTCTCGATGACTGCGCCGGAGGGGAAGGTAACCGAGGTCAACTTGTCGGCAGCATCGTTATGGCACATGGCGCAAGTAAACGCCGCGCCGGGAGCGGGCACTGCCGCATCCACCTTACCATCAGCAATGAAGTCAACGAAGCCAGCTTCACTGTGGCATTTCGCACAGGCTACTGGGATGCCATCAGGATTGGCAGTTACATCATCCCAATGGACAAAGGCCTCAGCGGTACCATCAGCATGACCTGAAGCAGCGAAAATGGGCATAATCGCTTCAGCAGGATCCACTGTGGGCACCGGGGTCGCTGTGGGAGGGGGAGCCTTGGTGGGGGCTTCAGTTGCAACCGCAACAGGAGCCTCGGTGGCCGCGCCGCCGCAAGCAGCCAAAACAACAGCTGCCAGGATCAGCGTGCCAGCTAGGATTAATATTTTTTTGAGTGTCATTTCCTGCATTCTCCTTGTAAAAATGATCTTGCAACACCTTCATATTAAGTTATATTTGGTCAGGCTCCACCTCCTTTATTTTTGCGACAATCCAGATATTAATATCTAAATTAATCGTATTCTACATTTTAACGTATAAAAGGGTTAATGGAAAGTTAATTTTCCTCGATTTCTCATGTGACATATGTCACTTGACGAGAAAAATATGTACCATGCCTGTCTTCCGTCCGCCATGCCTCATTTTCTAGCTGATAGGAAGATTGTGTTAGAATGTTTTTTATATCTGTTTTAGCATGAGGACTCACGTGTCTACCCCATATAAATCTGCACAATCAACACCATTAAATCCAAAGCGGCGCGGCATCATTGTTGGCGCGTCCACTGGCATGGGCGCCGTCCTAGCCTGTAAACTGGCAAAAGAAGGCTATACCATTGCCCTGATTGCTCCTCAAAAGGACAAGCTCGAAATACTTTGCAAGAAAATCAACTCTGTTGAAAAGGAAGTCCGCGCTTTTTCGTATGCGCATGACGTGACAAATTATGATGAAGTCCCTGCCCTGCTTCGTAAAATCGTTTCGGACCTTGGCGGGCTTGACCTGCTGGTTTACATGGCAGGAGTCAACTATCCCCCCGGGTTGGAAAATTACAACTTTGAAGACGACCGCAAGATGGTCGAAGTCAACCTGATCGGCGCAATGGCCTGGCTCAACCCTGTGGCGGAAATGTTCCAAAGCGCGAAGGCGGGACAGATCGTCGGTATCTCGTCGGTGGCAGGGGATCGTGGACGAATTGGCAACCCCGGCTACAATACATCCAAGGCTGGTCTGACCACTTACCTGGAAGCGCTTCGCAACCGGCTGAGTCGTCACGGCGTCAACGTGCTTACCGTCAAACCCGGCTTCGTCAAGACCGAAATGCTCAAAGCCGCACAGGGTAGCACGCCTTTTGCAATCACGCCCGAGCAGGCTGTCGAGGATATTTATAAAGCCATGTGCAGGCGCAAGCAGGTAATTTACACCGCCCCCATCTGGCGCTGGATCATGCTTGTCATCCGACACATCCCCTCGGTAATCTTCCGCCGAATGTCATTCTAACCAACTGAAACCCCGCAAGTTTTCCATCTTCGAGGATTACTAAATCCACGGGGTTTACATAGAAAAATATAAAATGCAGAAAAAATTCGCACAACTCGAAAACTTTGGACACTCGATGAGTGCTCCATCCTATCTCATCAAGCCTAAAACCACCGACGAAATCATCGAAGCATTCCAACTGGCCAAGAAGGAAGGTCTCCCCGTCAACTCGCGCGGGGCGGGACGCAGCTACAACGATGCTGCCTTGATCGGCGGCGGTATCATGCTCGATATGCAAGGCATGAACGCCATTACCGCCTGGGACTCATCCACTGGACTTATCACGGCCCAACCTGGTGTCACGCTCGAACAGGTCTGGCACAAGACGCTCCCCGACGGTTGGTGGCCCCCCGTCGTCTCCGGCACGATGACAACCACCCTGGGCGGCTGTCTGGCGGCAAACATCCACGGCAAGAACAACTTCAGAATGGGAACCATTGGTGAACATGTTGTCGAGTTCACTGCTGTCCTGCCTACAGGCGCGGAAGTCACCTGCTCGCCCAATAAGAATGGCGACCTCTTCTATGCCATGATCAGCGGACTTGGAATGCTGGGTGTCTTTACATCGATCATCCTGCAGATGAAGCACGTTGAATCCGGCCTTCTGGAGGTCCACGCCTGGCCCGCGCACGATTTGCACGAGCATCTTTCCCTGCTGCTCGACAATGCGCCGAGTTACGATTACATTGTCGGCTGGCTGGATTCGACTCACGGCGGAAAGGGGCTTGGGCGCGGGCAAATTCATGCGGCAAACTATTTGCACGGCAACGAAGACCCGAACCCGCAGGAAACCATGAAGTTGAGCAATCAAATCCTGCCGCCGCGCATCTTTGGTGTTTTTCCCAAGTCCATTTTGTATGTTTTCATGAAACCGTTTGCGAATAATTTTGGCTGGTCGCTGGTCAACATTGCCAAGTACGTTGCTTCACTTCCCCGGCATACGTTCCGTCAGTCTCATGCGGCCTTCCATTTCCTGCTCGATTACGTTCCAAATTGGGAGCTTTCGTATGGACGCGGCGGCATGATCCAGTATCAATCCTTCGTGCCCAAGGAAACTGCCGAAGATGCCTGGCGTGAGATGTTGACAATATCACTGAAACGCAGCATCCCTTCTTATCTGGGCGTGACCAAGCGTCACCGTCCCGACAAATTCCTGCTCACCCACGCTGTGGACGGATTCTCCCTCGCGCTGGATTTCAAAGTCACCAACAGGAACCGAGCAAAGCTTGGTGAAATGCTCCAGGAATTCGACAAGATCGTCGTTAACGCGGGCGGCAGGTTCTACTTTGCGAAGAACAGCGAGACCACAGCCGAGACCGCGCGGAAATTCTACGGCGAAGAAACCATCGAAAAGTTCAAGAAGCTCAAGAAGCGCTGTGACCCGAATGGTCTGCTGGAATCAGACCTGTATCGAAGAATTTTCGAGTAGAAAACAAGACATCCCGCCCATGATTGAGCGGGATGTCTTTTACCTGTTTTAGACTATTTGCTAATATCGTTGACGTAATCCACCGCGCTGGAACAGGCTCCGCTGAAGAAGGGAGAAACATTGTCCCAGGTTAGTTCCAGCCCTTCGCCGAGAGCACGGGTGATACCTTCGGCGAGACATCCTCCGCCAGCATTGTAGTTGACCAAGGTAAATTTCCACAAATCCTCATACGCGGCAACTTCCCCCGGCGACTCGCCTGTGTAATTTTCTAGAACCTGACCTGTTTGCTTACAGTTGGCGGTCATGGTGTGTGCGAAGACCACCACAGAAAACTCAGCCCGCGCCAGGTCGATCCCCAAAGGACAATCTTCACAAGTCGCATTGACACTCCTTACCAAGGCCTGTCGCAAGCCGATTTGTTGTTCTTCATCCAAGCCCATGTATCCGTTCCCGCAAGTGTCTTCGGGATAAATCATTGGACAGAATTGCTCGAAGAATGAATCATTCCAAAACAGGGTTGTATCTGCGCCGTTTTCAGTGAGTTGTCCCAAGCCTACGTCCACCGCGCCCTGATAAAGACCGGGCCAGAACTGGCTTTCGCGCGCAAACAGGTTTTTCAGCAACCGCGCCGGAATGGCGTTTTCCTCGGCGGTGGACAGGATCAAACCGTCGAATTGATTCTGCCATTCGATGATGGCGGGACGGGCCGCTTCGAGTCCGCACTGGTTGGCCCCGCCGCCGGGAGATACTCCGCCATCGGGACAGGCGCTCGCATCCGCCACCCCCTGCTTGATCAGATTCGCGGCCAGATAGGTATAGGGGATGTCACTGCTTAATTCTTCACTTTGTTTGGGGGTGGTCAACCATTCGGGTGGGCCGCCAACCGGCGGAAAGACATTCCAGGAATCAGCGCAGGTGGCAACACTTTGTCCCATCCATTGCGAAGACAGAATATCGACATACCAATAAAGCTGATCGGGATCGCCCTCATCCACTTTTTTCACACGGACCTGGGCGGTGTAAACGACGCTGCTGTCACCATAAGTGGAATAGGACCAGAACTCAACGGGCACGCCTTCCGGACCCGTTTCAACTATCTGGAATTTGCAGTAGGTGCCTCCACAGTCAAAAGGCTCACCGTTATATTTCCCTTCGATGCGGGTGATGGATTCGTCCTGCAAAGGCTCCTGCCCCGTGATGACAAGCGTCGGTTTGCCTTCACAGACGTTGGTGGAAACGCTTGCCACGGGTTCGCAATCCTCGAGGGAAACCCACGCCGTGGCGGGTTCGAGTTCCATTGGGACTTCCTTCTCTTCCAGGTAACTATCGCTTTTGAAGACGTAGTACCCTTCGCAGGTTCTTTTATCTTTTTCGACACAGGGGTCTTGAACGATCCAGTCTTCGTAGATGTCTTTGCCACAATCCCTGTAAACTTCCCCCGGCACTGGCATGCCTTCATGATCAACGATCAACGTGCAAACAGGCTTTTTGTATCTCCAGGTCGCCATCGTCCATTCGTATGCCTGATATTCCACAGTGAGGACGGTGAACCTATCGGGACCGGGCGGCGGGTTGGCGTCAGACGCAGAGGCAGTCTCCGCATTGGGAGCGGATGAGTTTTGGCGCGTGAATGCCATACCATTGAGGGCGAGGATGATCGAGAGCAGTCCGAGAACCCAGTAGCGTCTCATCCAATCAAAAAGTCCGCTTCAATTATACGCGGACTTTTTTGATTTGTGACAGGTTTTACATTACTTTTTTGTCAGCTGTTTATCCAGCGATTCGAGGGTCTCGGCATCCTGTTTGAGGTTGCGGTTGCGGATGTACAAGCTGAGAACGTAAAGTCCGAGGGTGAGGAAGCTGACAGCAAAGCCAGCGATCATATAAGTTGAGGTGTCGGGGGTTTCCATGTGATTCTCCAATTACATCGAGACTTTGAGTTTGAGTTGTTCGACCTTCTCCTCCAGACTGCCAAGGCGGATGCGGTGCCACATCAGGTCGATGAAGATGACTGTAAAGGCAAATAAAGCGAAGAAAAACGCGACGCGCATATCGGGCGTCATGCTCATTTTTTCCTGGTTGGCATTCGCCGCGCCGACGATGACGGGATGAATGGTGCGGAACAGACGGATGACCATGAAGGTGATCGGGGCGCTGAGACCACCCAGCAGGGTGTAGACTGCGCCGAAGCGGGCGCGTTTTTCGGGGTCTTCAATTCCCGCGCGGAGCATGAAGTAGGCGATATATATGAGTTCGGTGACGGCGGCGGTGGTCAGGCGCGGGTCCCAGGTCCACCAGGTATTCCAGGCAGGACGCGCCCAGATGGAGCCGAGGACAATGGTCAGGAAGAAGAACATGGTGCTGACTTCCACCGCGGCGACTTCAAAACGATCCCATTTCATGTTCTTGGAGACGAGATAGGCGATGCCCGCAACGGCGGCAAGGACAAAGCCTAGAAGTCCAACCCAGGCAGTGCCGATGTGGAAATAAAAAACGCGCTGAACCTGTCCCATCACTTGTTCGGTCGGGGCAAAGAAAAGCGCCAGATAAGTGGAAATTGCCAAAACAATAATGGACACGAAATCAAGTATTTTTAGTGCGGTTGGTTTGGGTTGCATGAATTACTCCTGATAAAAAATTACGACTTTATGTCATTGCGAGCCGCCGCTCTTGTACTTTGGCGGCGAAGCAATCTCAGTGTCGTTACGAGAGATTGCTTCGGGCGAAAAGCAAGAGCGCCCTCGCAACGACATACACTATTCCTCCACAACGTAATCAAACACCATAAAGGCAACGGCGATGAAGACAATGTCATAGACGATGAGGATGTTGAGCGGAGTCAGGACTTCGGAAAATTCCGCGCCTGCTAGCAATCCGCCGCTGGCTTTGACCGCCGCCAGCAATACAGGGATGGCAACGGGGAAAAGCAGGATGGGCAGCAGCACTTCGCGGGTGCGGGTCTGTACAGACATGGCGGAGAGCAACGTCCCAACGGCGGTGTAGCCAATCGAGCCGAGCAGGATGACGCCGAGCAGGTCGAGGCGGAAAAGGTTGATGTTGTATAACATACTGTAAATGGGAATCACAAAGGCTTCGACAATCAGCATGAAGACAAGATTGCTGAGGGCTTTGCCAAAGTAAATCGCGGAGCGGTCCACGGGGGCAAGCAGGAGACCATCCAGACAACCGCGATCTTTTTCAGTCGCCATGGAGCGATTGAGTCCCAGTGTGCCAGCGAAGGCAAAGGTCGTCCACAATACGCCAGCGGTGACAGACTGTCTCACCTTCACGTCTAGTTCCAGCGCGAAGTTGAAGATGACGATGACCAGCAGTGAAAAGACCAGCATGGCGGAGACCAACTCGAACGAGCGCAGTTCGGCGGCGAGGTCTTTGCGGACGATGGCGAAGGTGGCTTTCCAAAGAGATGGAGATGCGTTGCGTTTTATATCCATATCAATCCACCAATGCCTGCTTGTAAAATGCGAGCAAGTTTGAGTTTTGCAGTTTTTCGTGCTTGGCGGAGGCGGCAATCACGCCGCGCGAGAGGATATCGAAGCGTGTGGCGAGGTCTTCGGCGCGAGCGAGGTCGTGCGAGGTCATCACCACGGTGCGACCTTCGGCGGCGACAGAGCGCAGGACTTCATCCAGCATTTCGGAGGCGTCCTGGTCGAGACCTGTGTACGGCTCGTCGAATAACATCACTTCGGGGTTGTGGATGACGGCGCGCCCGATGGCGAGTCTCTGCTGCATTCCACGCGAGAAGGTGCGGACTAAATCCTTGCGGCGATTTTCCAAGCCAACCATTTGGAGAACTTCCGTAATTCGTAATGCGTGATTTTGTATGCCATACATGCTGGCGTAGAACTGCAAGTTTTCCTCGGCGGTCAGGTCGGGATAGAGCAGGGGCATGTGCGAGACCACTCCCAACTTCGCGCGGACTTGCGCGGCTTCATGCGGCAGTTGATGTCCCGCCACCTGCACCTGTCCCAGCGTGGGACGCGAAAGCGAGGCGAGGATTCTCAAAAAGGTGGTCTTGCCCGCCCCATTGGGACCGAGCAACGCCACAAACTCACCCTGCTGAACCGAGAAATCCAATCCGCGCAGGATGACTTTGAGACCGAAACGTTTGACGAGTTTATTGACGGTAATCATGTTTGAAGTGATTAGTAATTAGTATCGATAACACTCAGCCATGATTCCCTGAGCGACACTGCGCCGCACTGCGTTCGTTGCAGTGCAGGTGTAGCGAAGGGTCTCCGAGACAATCGTAGAGGTTCTTCGCTCCGCTCAGAACTACATGGCGCAGGGGGAACTACCAATTACCAATCTCCATTTACTACGCCTTCCTCTTCAACGCTTCCTTCAACTCGGCGCGTCTCTGCTGATAAGCTTCGTCGGGGATTTTGCCCGCGCGGTGGAGGTCGTCGAGGGCGATGATGGCATCCATCACGGATTCAGGGTCACTGAATTCCAATTCCTTGTCTTCGTCATCCTCTTCGTCGTCCAATTCCTCTTCGCGTTTGCGGTCACGCCAGAACATGAATGCGCCTGCGAGGATGAGCGCCACGCCGAGCGCGCCAACTCCAAAGAGCAGGGTCTTATTCTGGGTGATGTCGGGATTGACGGCTGTTTCCTGCGGCTGACCTTTGAGTGTGAAGTCGAGCGTCCCACCCTTTGCCAATCCGTTGGCATTGTAGACCTGGAAATTCATGTTCCCCATTGCCTGAGCCCCGCCATCAGTTAATCCTTTGCCTTCCACTTCCACGCCTTCAGGCAGGAGCAGGGTGACTTTGTCAATCGGCAGGAAAGCTGTCTGTGAGATGGGAATTTCTTTCCCATTCGACAGGGACGAGTAGGCGATCAAGCCGTAGGGTGTTTCGCTCGGCGGCATGGCAAAACCGCCTTCGATTTCCATGAAAGGAGCCGTATCCTGCGTGGCTTCATAGCCAAGTCCGTTCGCGCCTTCAGGGAAAGTGGCAAAGGGAATCTCAGCATCATTGCCCATGTTGACGACAATGGTTTTGTCGCTGTCGTTGAGAATGGTGTACACCGAGAAAACCTGCGCATTGTCCGCGCTGGCAAGGTCGAAGAATAGTTGCAGGGATTGAATCTTCAACAGGCTGAAATCGTCGCTGGTTGCGTGGATAGTAATGGGAGGCAGTCCCACTTCCGTTGCGCCTGCTTCCGCCACGGCGAAGTCTGACTTGTAGGTCATCCCGTCCACCGTTACTTCGGCGAGGAAGATGAGTCCTTCGCTGACGTCAACATTCTCGAACTTGAACGTGTTGTTTGAGTTGAGCGTGCCTTCGAGCGTGAGAATTTCCTGCGCACCCGCGTTCATATCCTGACCGTGAGTGTAGCCACGCAAGGTGACTTTGACATCTTTGGGAAGGTCTGCGCCCGTCTGATTCTGGACGGAGCCTGTGACCTGTCCCCCGCTAATCGGCTCGGGCGTGGACTCCGCCTCAGGCTGGGATGTGCCTTCGGGGAGTGGGGTGCCGCTTTCAGCGTTGACTGGAGTCTCTGTCGTGGGAACAACTGTTGGCGGAGTCGCTTGGGCGAAGGTCAAGCTGCGGAGGTAGGCGGCAACCGCCAGCGCGTCCTCATACGAATAATCCTTCCCAAAGGCGGGGATTGCATCCTTGCCATTCTTCATCAAGTCCACGAGATCGGCTTCCGAAAGCGCCGACATCATCTTCTGGTCGCCGAAATATTGGGCGCAGTCACCGCAGAGGGCTTTACCTTGTTCAAGTTGTTCGGGCGTGGTGTGCAAGGTGAGCGTGTACGCGACCACATTCCACCGCTGCTGGTCGCTGAGGCTGGAGAAGGGCGGCATGAATTTTTGCAGGTTGCCCTGCGTGACCATCTGATACCACGCGGCGGGAGTTTTGCCCTGCGCAAATTCGGGCGAACCCAACAAGGGGATGGTCACATCCTGACCTTGCAACATGGCAGCTTGCGGACCGTCGCCCATGCCAGTCGCTCCGTGACAGGGCGCGCAGTTTTCGGCGTAGAGGGAGGCTCCGTTGGCGGGGTCAGGCGCGGCGGCGGGGAAAAGCGGACCCATCGTCGGCGCGGGTGTGGGCGGTTTGTAATCAGGCGGCGGGGTGACATCTTCGGCGAGGGTGAAGTTGCAGGCGGTCAGCAAAAACAGGGTTGCGAATAAAAAAAGTGTATGGCGAATTTTCATTAATTCCTCTGGGCGGTAATTGGGTAATTGGTAATTACCACTCTCCAACTACCAATTACTAACTGAGCGACTTCCCACACGCGGGGCAAAACTTATCCGTGACCAGGACGGGCTTGCCGCACTTCGGGCAGAATCCAGCCGACTTGCTTTTTTGATTCCTGCGTCGGGCGGCGATCATGGCTTCGAGATCGTCGTCGGTGTCGGCGGCAAGGGACGGCTTTGTGCTGGCGTCGGCACGACCCTCGGCAGTGGCTTTCTCGATCCGCGCTTCGGCATTGACCGCAGACGAGGCGGCGGGAGCCAGTTCATCGAGGCGACGCAGGATCTCAGCGCCTTTCTGGAGGAGGGCGGCGCGCTGGTCGGGATATTCACCTTCGGGGATTTTGCCGAGGTTGAAGTCGAAGTCGAGTTCCTGCAAAGAGTTGATGACGCGGTCGCGTTCCGCTTTGAGCGCCGAGACTTCGTGAGATTCGCCAGCGCGGGCGCGGCGCGCGCGCGCCATGAAGGGCAGGTACAAATACGCGCCGACCATGACGAAGACGGCGAGGATCAAAAGGATGGAACTGATTTGCATTGTTGAGTTTGCCTTAAGTTTTTTCAGACCTGACAGATTTCATGAAGACGCTTTGCCCAACAAGATACCTGTGAAAACCTATCAGGTCTTTTTTAGTCTATACTTTCCACGACGGATTTGATTTCGTTGACCGACATGAACGGTCCCACCTTCACATGACGCAGGACGCCTTCGCGGTCGATGAAGTAGGTTTCAGGCACGCCCATCTGACGGTTGAGGATGCTCGAAATGTTCGATTTCAAATCGGGGGCGTTGGGGAAGGTGATGTTGAACTTGGTCAGGTAGCCTTTCGCGCCTGCAGGCGTATCCACATAATCCACGCCGACCAGCACCACGTCACCGCTGTCCTTGTAAAACTGCCAGGCTTCTTCAAGGTCGGGCGCTTCCTGCTCGCAGGGTTTGCACCACGACGCCCAAATATTCACCACGACAATCTTGCCGCGCAGGTCGGAGAGTTTCATCTTCGCCGTGTCGTTGTATTCATAGCCTTCATAAAAGACAAGTTCGAAATCAGGCACGGGCTTGCCGACTTCCGCCATGGGGTTTTGCGCGCGCTTCAAACCCAATCCCACCAGCAGCAACAGACCCGCCAGAATCGCCCAGATAACAATCTGCGCCCAAAGTGGCACACTGCGTTTTTTATTTGTGGTTTCCTCGGTCATTTACATTCTCCATGTCCATTCGTCGTTGCGAGCCGCCGTTCTTCCCTGGCACCGCCCGCCAGGGCAGGTGTGGCGGCGAAGCAATCTCCAATTCAGCCCATGAGATTGCTTGAAGAACGCCCTCCTCGCAATGACATGTCATTTCTGTTTCTTCAACTCTTCTTCAAGACGCGCCACATAATCGTCTTTTTTCGCGGATGATTCATTCTGCGCCGCGCTTTGAACGGGCGATACGGCTTTGGGCTTCGTCCACTCTTTGAGCGAGCGGAAGAGGACGACCACGCCAATCAGGATGACGGCGGGCGGCAGGAGATAAATCAGCCAGAAGAAGCCCTCCTTGGGAGGCTCTGCCAGCACTCGCGCTCCGTACTGATCCACGAAATGCTGGAGGATTTCATCCTCGGTTTTACCCTCCGCCAGCATGGAGCGAATCAACTCACGCCACTCCTTGCAAGCCTGCGTAGGGCAAACGTCCAGCGGTGTGCTTTCGCAAACGGGACAATACAACTTGCGCGCGATGGCGTTCACCTCATCATCGGAAGGGGTTCCACTTTGGGCAAGGACAGTTGTCGTGAACAAGCCACCGAGCAAAGACAAAAAGGCGATAACGTATAAAAACCTTCTCATTTACTTACTTTCTCCAACGTTTAACGATATTAATCCGCTGAACTCGCCTGTCTTACCTTCCGCGAAGTCCCGCTTCGCGCAGGTTCATCCGCGGGGTCGCGGTCGGGCCAGGCGGCGAAGAGAATTCCGATGAGGAAAACCAAACTGCCAACCCACAGCCAGTTGACCAGCGGATTGACGAAGACTTTGAAGGTCGCGCCTGCGTTCGAGACAGGTTCCCAATCCACCAGCAGGACATACAGATCATCTTTCAGCGTCGAGCGTTGACCGGGGATGGTCATGTTCTGCTGTGAGTCGAAGTAGTAGTCGATGCGCGGGGTGAGTTTACCGAGGTAGACTCCATTTTTGTACACATCCACAACCGCGCGGGTGTAGTTTACGCCTTTTCCTTCGTCAGGCCAGGAAGCAAGTTCGCGGTATTGAACGGTGTAGCCTTGGAGGTTCAACTCTTCGCCCTGTGCCAGCGCGCCCTGTGTTTCGGTCTGGAAGATTTCGATGCCGAGAATGCCAATCGCCATCAACATCATACTAATATGGATGATATATCCACCGTAGCGGCGGCGGTTGCGTCCCATCAGGCGGGAGAGCGCCACGAAGAAGTTTTCCTTCTGCGCCCGCTGACGCGCCCGCGCCGCCCGCCAGAATTCCTGCAGGGTGACGAAGATAACCAGCGCAATCAGGAAGAACCCAATCAGGGCGATATAGTTTTGGGTGTAGGTGACGAACAGGACAACGGTCAGAATCACAGCCGCAAGCGCGGACTTCCACATGACGCGTCCCAAGGTAGTGACGGTGGAATGTCCCCACGCCGACAGCGGGGCTACGCCCATCAGAAACATCAACGCCGCGAAGAGCGGAGCGGTGGCGCGTTCGTAGAATGGCGGACCGAGAGTCACCTTTTGGTTGGTGAACAATTCGGAAGCCAGCGGCGAGACCACACCCCAGAAGCAAACCACGAGAATGCTCATGAAGAGCAGGTTATTCAAAAGGAACAAAGCCTCACGCGAAAGCATGGACTTCATTTCCGTCTCGCCTTGCAGCAGGGGCCAGCGCCAAATCAGCAGAGCGGTGGAGACAATCAACGTCAGAGCGACGTAGCCCATGAAGAATGGACCAATCGGGCTGTTGGCAAAGGCATGGACGGAGGATAGCACGCCAGAGCGGGTGAGGAAGGTCCCGAAGACCACCAACGCATACGTCAGGATGACGAGGATCATGTTCCAGTGTTTGAGCAAGCCGCGCTTTTCTTGAATCATCACTGAATGAAGGAAAGCGGTTCCCGTCAGCCAGGGCATGAATGCCGCGATTTCGACGGGGTCCCAGCCCCAGTATCCGCCCCAGCCGAGGACATCATACGCCCAGCGTCCGCCGAGGACGAGCCCGAAGGAAAGGAAGAGCCACGCCCACAACGACCAACGGCGGGTGAGACGAATCCAGCGGTCATCGGTGCGTCCCGTGATAAGCGCCGCAATCCCAAAAGAAAATGGGATGACAAACGAAACGAATCCGAGATAAAGCATCGGCGGGTGGATGACCATTCCAGGGTGACGCAAAAGCGGATTCAACCCGTTGCCATCGGCAGCGGCGAAAAGGGTCGCGCCAGCAGGGGCGAACATGTGCGGTTCGACGTTCCCGTTGACCATCCAAAAGCGGGTGAAGGGATTCTCGTAGAAGACCACCATGCCGAGGAAGAAGATCAAGGTAATGGCGTTTACCACGATCACCCACGGCAGGAACTCGATATCGCGTTCCCACTTGCGGATGGTGACAGCGGAGGTAAACGCCGCCAGTAACCAGGCCCAGAAGAGCAGCGAGCCAGCTTGTCCGCCCCACCACGCGGTCACCTTGAGGTAGGTGGGCATGCTGCGGCTGGTCACTTCATAAACGAAGGCGACTTCATAATGGTTGTTGACCAGCAAATAGATCAACGCCGCCGCCGCAAGCGAGAGCAGCGGAAATACCAGCAACATGCCGCGCCGCGCGCTTTCCACCAGCGCTGCAGATTTATCCATCGCCCCATATACCGCCGCAATCAGGCTGTATGCGGTAACAAGAAAACCAACCAGTAAAATTCCATATCCAAATTCTGCAAACATATTTTCTTCCTTGGTAATGAGACCCTAAAGGTTTGCTTCACATAACGTCGTGTTGGTTTTCGCCAAAACCTTTAGGGTCTTTAAAGTTCGCCCAGAAATAAAACCTGACAGGGCCAACCTGTCAGGCTGTGTTACTAGTTTGCGGCGGCTTGTTCGGGAACCGCCTCTTCATACTTGGTGGGACACTTGAGCAGGATTTCGTCCGCGTAGAAGACGCCGTCCTCGCCGAGCTTACCTGTCAGGATCGCCTGCGCTTCGCTGCGGAGCAGGTCAGGCTTGGCACCGACATAATGGATGGTGATCCGTTGGCGGGTGGGGTCGTTGACAGCCTGATACAACACCTCAGCCAGTCCGCCCTGCGCTTCGATCTCGGCATTATCACCGGAGACATGGGCAATGTCGAAGGTCAGTTCCAGGGTTTGCGAATCGTATTGAATCGTATCGCCCAGAACCGCCCCCGAAAGCCTCAGGCTCTTGCCGACGACGGAGTCGCCTTTGGCTTTCACTTCGTCCACGGTCATGAAGTATTCGGCGCTCGCCTGCGTGGATGAAACCAACAGGTAAACCACAGCCGCTAAAATCAGTGCGCCGCCGAGAAAGAATTTTGTTCGTTGCATGGATGCCTCCGAAAAGAATTTGTCTAAAAGACCCTAAAGGTTTTCCTTACGGCTCGAAAGCCTTGTTGATTATAGAAAC
This sequence comes from Anaerolineales bacterium, assembly GCA_030834895.1. Taxonomy (GTDB): domain Bacteria; phylum Chloroflexota; class Anaerolineae; order Anaerolineales; family Villigracilaceae; genus Villigracilis. Next base: position 19,572 of record JAUQXA010000068.1, on the reverse strand, counting down.
CTTTAGGGTCTAACCATAAAATGTGCGAAATGTAACAATATATCTCCATTTTACATGTGGACATTAATAGTCCCTTAGTTTAAACGAAGGAGGACGTTATAAAATCCATCGATTTTTTTGAAAAACCAACCAGCCATGATATATTAAGCCGACCACACAAGGAGAACAACTTTATGAGTAAAAAATGGCTCCCTTTTCTTTTGTCCATTGCAATCCTCCTCATTCCCGCGCAGACCGCCTTTGCCGCTCCGCGTGCCAACGTAACCAACAACCAGGTCGTGTTTGATTTTCCGAACACGGCGACTTTTTCCGCAACCATCAATGCGGATTCAGACATCGCCTTAATCACATTGGAATATGGCAACATCCAGCAGACCTGTGGCGAAGTGGTCGCCAAAGCCTATCCCGATTTCACGCCTGGCAAAACTGTCAATGTGGAATGGACCTGGGATATGCGTCAGAGCGGGTCGCTTCCACCTGGAGCGACAATCTGGTGGCGCTGGATTTACACCGACGCGACAGGAAAGGAATCCTCCACAGACGTCCAAACTGCGGCATGGCTCGATGACGTTCATGACTGGCAAACCATCTCCAGTGGTGACCTGCGCCTGCACTGGTACGATAATGACAAGACCTTTGCCCAAACTATGCTTGACGCGGGCGTCGAAGGTCTGCGCCGTAACAAGGAGCAGGCGGGGCTAACCACAGAAGACCCGATTGATCTATACGTTTATCCAAACTACGACGACATGAAGGATGCCATCCTCTACGAGCCCTCGTGGACGGGCGGCATGGCTTTCCCAGAATACAACATTTTTATCATGGGCGTGTCGCAGTCCGATTCCACTTGGGACCAAAATACCGTCATCCACGAACTGACCCACATCCTCGTTGGGCATCTCACCTTCTCCTGTCTCGGTGATGTCCCCACCTGGCTGAACGAAGGTCTTGCCATGTACAGCGAAGGTGAACTGGATTCTGGCGCACAAGCCCAACTTGATCAGGCGATCAGCAGCGACACCCTGCTCACCGTCCGCTCGCTGAACGGCGGCTTCTCCGAACTTCCCGACAAAGCCAACCTCTCGTACAGTCAGTCGTATAGCATCGTCAACTTCCTCATCAAAACCTACGGGCAGGATAAATTGACAGAGTTGCTCACCGCCCTGCGGGATGCAAAAACAATTGATGATGCCCTGCTCGAAATCTATGGATTCGACTCGGACGGCTTGGAAGATGCCTGGAGGGGATCCGTCGGAGCCGCGCCTCGGGCTGTTTCTGCCCAGGCGACAGCGATGCCCACCCCGACCTTTGTCCCGACCTACGTCCCCGTGGCTGGGATTCCGCTGGCAGTGACGCCCACACCGTACGCCATTCCCACTTCTTCATCCGATGGTTCCAACCTCCCGCTGGATGATAACACCCCCTCTCTCATCATCCTGACCATTGCTTTGGTCTGCGTCTGTATCGTCTTCCTGCTCATCATCGGCGTTGTGGTTTTGACATTCGTCATCCGCTCACAAAAGGCAGGCAAAAATGGGTAATATTTTCAAAAACTACGTCATTGCGAGGAGGGCGCTCTTCCCGACGAAGCAATCTCCTAAACTGACTATATTCTTCCTTGTTCTCACGCTGGTCTTCTCCCTGCTGCTTTCCGCCAGTGCGAACGCTGCGCCCGCCATGCAGTTCGGCGTCCCACTTGACCAGACTCTCGTTTATAGCGGAGGCGAATCCACCAACCTGCGCGACTACGATCCCGCGACAACCTACAGCTCGGGCGACAAATTGGTCTTCAGCGGATTGGTCTCCTTTGACCCGCGCCTGAACCTCACCCCCGACCTTGCCGACACTTGGGAAGTCAGCGACAATGGCACGGTCTACACCTTTCATATCCGCGAGAATGCAAAATTCCATGATGGCAAACCTGTCACTGCGGAAGATTTTGTCTACTCTTGGGAACGCGCCGCCAGTCCCGAACTTGCCTCCGATACCGTACTGACCTATCTCGGCGACATCGTCGGCGTGCGTGAAATGAACGCCGGGCAGTCAGACCACATCAGCGGTTTGAAGGCGATTGATGATCACACCCTGCAAGTCACCATCGACGCACCCAAACCCTACTTCATCCTAAAACTGACCTTCCCCACCGCCTACGTGGTAGACAAGGCAAACGTAGAGACTGGTGAAGAGTGGGTGCGGATGCCCAATGGCACAGGTCCATACCGATTGAAGGAATGGCGCTCTTTTGAATACATCGTCTACGAAGCCAACGCGGACTTTTATCTCGGCGCGCCGTCCATCCCGTACGTGGTGACCAAACTTTACGCGGGCGATGACCTGCGTCTCTTTGAAACAGGGGAAGTGGATGTGGCGGGTGTTGGCTCCTACGATGCTGACCGCATCCTCGACCCAACGGAGCCGCTTCACAGTCAACTGGTGACGGGGGTGAACCTCTGCACGGGCTACGTCGTCTTTGACAACACCCAGCCGCCCTTCGATGACATCAACGTCCGCAAGGCGTTTTCGATGGCGTTCGACCGTCAACGTTACATCGATGTGGTCATGCGCGGCAAGGCTTTGCCTGCCATCGGTCCCTTCCCGCCTGGACTACCTGGATTTAACTATCAACTCAAAGGTCTGCCCTACGACCCTGCGCAGGCGCGTGAATTGCTCAAGCAATCCAAATACGGCGGCGTGGAAGGACTCCCGCCCATCGTCTACACCGACGGCGGCATCGGCAGTTACATCAGCCCCGACGTGGCAGCGATGGCTGAGATGTGGGAGCAGAATCTTGGCGTGACCATCAAGGTCGAGAACATCGAGTACAACTATTACTACGAGCAAATCTATTCGGGCAACCATGGACAAATCTTCGGTGGCGGCTGGTGCGCCGATTATCCCGACCCCGAAAACTTTGCGGATGTCCTCTTCCACAGCGGCTCGAACCAGAATAACGGCGGCTTCTCCAACCCCGAATTGGATACACTCGTTGAACAAGCCCGCGTCGAAGTGGATGTGACGAAACGCATCGCCATGTACCAGCAAGCCGAGCAGATCATTGTCAACGATGCGCCCGTGCTGTTTACCACGCATTCGCTTTCGTATCAATTGGTTCAACCCTACGTGAAGGGATTTGTCTTTACCCCGATCACAATCCCGATTGAAAGATACATGTGGTTGGATGGAAAGTAGACGGTGGGCGACAGACCATGGACGATGGTCGATTGTCCATGGTCTATGGTCTATGGTCGAGATTGAATCACATACTCCACCCTGTCAATTGCCGCACCGAGGCTGGAGACCTGGAAACTGAAAACGGCTTTCTCGCCGGGCTGCATCGAACCGCCGTCCCATTGCTTTAGCCCCACCACCTGTCCGCCTTTGTCGTAAGCCACAGCCGCAATCCGAGTTTGGGTTGCGGCTTTTGATTCCGCAGGCAGGAAAATTTCCCCGCTGACTTTGGCAGTCAGTCCATTCCAACTGATTTGTGTCACAATGTTGTTCAGGCTTGCGGACAGATAGCCCACTTCGCTGGATGGAACGGCGCTCAGAATTTGAATCTGCATCGTCACATCGGTAGGCGTGTTGGGGAAGAAGGTAAACACAGGCAGGGACGTATTCGGCGGCAGGAAATCCAATGGCAGGAACGCAGTTTGGCTGGCAATTGTTTCGTTGTTTGCATTGAATAATGTGACCTGTGCCGAGATATTTTCGAAGAAATCAGTCGTGTTGTTCTGGAGGAGGGCAAAGCACCAAGCGCCGCCGTCCGCTGTCGGGTGGCAGACGGTTTGGGTAACGGGAACAGGCGCGGGCGTGGGAGTCGCTCCGCTTGGGGCAGCGGATGAAGAGTCTGGAATCAAAAGCGTTTGTCCAATCGACATGCTGTTCGGCTGGACATCTGGATTCGCCGCCCGAAGTACATCCTGTGAAATTTTGAATTTCTCGGCGAGTTCGCTGAAGGTGTCACCTGATTGGATGACGTACACAAAAGGTGTGGATGTGGGGACAGGCGTCTCGATCACCACCAGCACGTTGGGCGTGAACGTGGGGCTGGGAATCGGGCTTGGCGACGGCTGGGTTGCTCCGACCGAAGCGGGTTGCGTCGGGACGGGTGTACAGGCGGCAAGGAGGAAAATCAGCGGAAGCAAATAACGCATTGGATGATTATAATCAGCGCAGTGCAATTCTGGAGTCCAGCAACTTGTTGCTGAAGCATTGACAGCACGCACACGGACAGCTTGCTGTCCGATTCCAAATAAATAGTAGGAGGCTACCATGAAATATCGTTATCTCGGAAAAACAGGTATTCAGGTCAGCGAGTTGTCCTTTGGCTCGTGGGTGACATTTCACAACCAGGCGGACGTGAAGTCCGCAGTGGAAATGATGGGTGCTGCGTACGAAGCGGGAGTCAACTTCTTCGACAACGCCGAAGTCTACGCGGGCGGCATGTCGGAATCCGTGATGGGCGAGGCGCTCAAGGAATTGAATTGGGAGCGCGGCGCTTATCTCGTTTCCACCAAACTTTATTGGGGAATTCATGAGGGTATCAATCGCAAGAACACGCTCAACCGCAAATATCTTGTTGAGGGCATTGCTGGCTCGCTCGAACGCCTGCAACTGGACTATGTGGATTTGATCTACTGCCACCGTCCCGACAAGACGACGCCCATCGAAGAAACCGTCTGGGCGATGCACAACATCATAGAGTGGGGACAGGCGTTGTACTGGGGAACTTCGGAATGGGCGGCTTCGGAAATCGTTGAGGCGATTCAGATTGCCGAACGTCATCACCTGCACAAGCCCGTCGTCGAACAGCCGCAGTACAACCTCTTCAATCGTGAACGGCTCGAAGGTGACTATGTCCGCTTTTACAGGGATTACCGCTACGGCACGACCACCTGGAGTCCGCTGGCTTCGGGTCTGCTGACGGGAAAATATCAAAATGGAATTCCCGAAGACAGCCGCGGCGGATTGAAGGGCTACCAGTGGCTGCATCCCTATCTGACTAAACAGGAGAATTTGGCAAAGGTCGCGGCGCTCGAACCCGTCGCAAAGGAACTTGGCTGTTCGCTCGCGCAGTTGGGCATCGCGTGGTGTTTGAAGAATCCCTTCGTCAGCACGGTCATCACGGGCGCGAGCCGTGTGTCACAGGTGCAGGAAAACATGAAGGCGGCTGAATATGTTGATGCGCTCACGCCTGAGGTGATGGAAAGAATCGATGCGATCTTTGGGGTGAAGAAGGAAGAAGAGGAAGAATAACAATAAGTCCATTAAGGCAAGAGGTGAACCCTTCGCGGTTCACCTCTTTTTATTTTGGGAATCTCCAACCTATCTTGCGTTGACGAATTCCGCACCCCAATCGAACTTGCCCGAATCTTCATACCATTGCGGCCAATGTTGACACCATTTCGGCATCTTCACGTCGCGGATGCGGTCACTGGACGGGTGATAGGGCTTGATATCGAGGATGGGCGTGCCGTCTTCGGCGTCGATCCACGGGACGATCACCAGCCCTTTTTCGACTTCCACGCTGAGCACGGCGGCAGTCGAGACGCAAATCGGATTGGGACGCAGGGGCGAGCGCGTGGCGAAAATCCCCAGCGTGGACGGTCCCTTCGCGTATGGCTGCTCAGCTTCGACGACGTTGCGCTGTTCGGGTGCATCCAGGTAATGGCTCCACCAGATGACGTTGATGTGTCCAAAGCCGTCCAGCCCTTTCAAGGCGTTGCGATACTTCGGCGCAATCTTCAAAACAAAGCCATCCTGCCCGGCTTGCACCTTGCCAACAGGCGACATTTTATATTCCTTTTCGGACATGGTTTACTCCTGAATTTTACAAATGTGGATTCTCAAAACAGCGGCGCCACTGATTGATCTCAAATGTAGGTCGGGCCTTCAGCCTGACTGGCGGGTTGGAAACCCACCCTACTTAATGACGGGAACCTGCATCTCGGTCAGCGCATTTGGGTCACTGCGATACTGATCTTCTTCCGGCAGGCGCAGGTACACCTCGCGGTCTGGTCCGTTGACCCGATAGCCGTTGACGTCGATCCATTTCAACAGGTCGGCATAGGCGCTGGCGAATCCGGTGAACGGTCCCTTATGGATGGTGCTTGCCATCGTCTCGACTTCGGGCAGGGTATGGATGGAAATTCCACGCGTCGCGATCACATCTTCCGGCACGGCAATACAGACTTCCGCGTCGATCTCGGGTTCACCCGCATGATAGATGGACAGGCTCGGCTCGCAGGTTTTGATTCCCGCCCGCTCGATTTGCTTCGCCAACTCGACCCACAACGGTTCCTCGCCCCAATAGCTGGGAATGACTCGTCGCAGCGAGACAACCCGCAGCGGTTCCACCCGTTTGATGATGACCTCATGGGGCGGAAGTTGATTCTCCTGTTCGATCATGCTGAGGCGGGCTTCCAACCGCTCAAGGCGGTCGAGCTGCTCCTGCACCTGCTGACGCAACTCGCTTTGTTTGAGTTTCAACATCCCGCGCAATTCAAGAGGGGACAAGTCATCTTCGAGCAGGCGCGAAACCTGTTCGAGCGAGAAGCCCAAATCCTTGAGCGCCAGAACACGGTGCAGGCGTGGTAACTGGTCGAGGGTGTAATAACGGTAGCCGGTCAAGGTATCTACGTCGATGGGTTTGAGTAGCCCCATGTCGTCGTAGTGACGCAGAGTCTGCACGGTGACTTGTCCAATGCGCGCGAAATTTCCAATTCTGATTTTCATTGCGGCTACTATACACCCTCTGGTAACCATAGAGTCAAGGGCGGGGAAAACAATTTTCCCGAACAGCACGTCAAATACCATCGAAACAGCCTTATGAGTTGCTCCAGCAAGGTGAAACTAACTAAACAGAAAGGTTTTAGTCAAAAATACCCCAGCACCTTACAGGAATAAAAACCCACATTTCTGAATTGAAAAGGGTGAAAGCCCCGGTCTATGTTAAACTAAAAAATAGAAAACATCCGATAAAGGCAAACCTGTCGAAAGGCAGGGACGCAAAGTCATGGGTCTAAAGTTGTGTAAACACAGCCAGGACCGCCAGACTGCCGAAGATTTCAGCATGTTGATTCTTCTGCGGGTCTGGCAAAAGTCAGACCCGTTTTATTTGAACTTTACAACGACATCGTACCGACAAATCGCAAACCTGCCAAAAGGCGGGGACGCAAAGCCATGGATCTAAACCTGTTTCGGAACAGGCACGATCGCCAGGCTGCCGAAAACGAGCAATCAAGATTTCGAACGTTTTTCAAACGCAAAAATCTGGATGCTCAAAAGAAGGAGTTTTTGATGGCATCCAGATTTGATCACAAGCAATTGAAAAATCGAATATCCGTAAGCGTACTGATTGTCATCCTGGCTTACGTTTTTATGCTTCCCTCGCAGGCCTTTGCGAAGGATATTCCAACCACACTTCCCAACTTAAACACATTCATCGAAACTGTCAAAGACGGGGATGCTGCCACGCTGCGCGGCGTGTATGTCCCCAATGTGATGGCCTTTTCGGTCGAACAGCAACCCAGCGGCTATGCTGGTTACGTCTCTGCTGCCGACTCAATTGTTACCCAGTTCAGCATTGCAACACAGGTGGGCAACGTTGGGTTGCTCGCGCACAACACACATGCAGGGGCCTATTTTTCAGGGATTGCGCAGGGCGACTTGATCGTCCTCGTCTATGGCGATGGACATACCGAAACTTTTATGGCGCAAAACATCCAGCGCTATCAGGCTATGGATCCACTGAATCCCTACAGCCAGTTCAAAGACCTGGAAACACAAACCACATTTACCGCCGAGGAACTCTTCAACAAGGTCTACCGCGGCGATTATCACCTGACCCTGCAAACCTGCATCGAAAATAACGGCAATGCGAGCTGGGGCAGGTTGTTCATTGTGGCGACTCCGGTCGACAATGCCAATCTTGTCGGGAGTCTCCTGCCGCAGGAGTCAAAGGAAAGGTCACATCGGGACTAACATAATGAAAAAACCCGGAGGGTCGAGAAACTCCGGGTCTTATTTTTGTAGTGGGGGTAACAGCGTAGACACAACGCAGGATATTCTCCTGCGTTGTGCTTTTTATGGAATGCCTGTTGGCGTTTCCGTTGGTGTCCCGGTTGGAGTGGGGGTCTCAGTTGGAGGAATGATAACCTCAGGCGTGGGTGTTTCTGTGGAGGTTGGAGTGGGGGTTGGAGTTGGAGTAGGAGTCTGCGTTGGAGTAGGAGTGGGAACAGGCAAGTCAAGGTTGAACGTGACACGCTCGTCCACTTCCGTATTGTCGCCAACCAGGGTCAGGCGCAGTGAAATAATTCCATTTGCCTGATTGGATAGATTCCATGAATATAGTATGTCGTTTTCGACAGGTCTATCCTTGTCGGCGAGGACGATCCACGAGGCGGGTTCTGCGCCCAATCCATATTCAAGAAACCATTTTTTGAATCCCTTGTCGGCAGTTGCGGAACCTTTTATATCCAGGACAGGCTGTGTGACGACTTCACCGTCTTTGAGGTTGATCTCAATAACAGGCTGTGGATCATCCTCGCGGCATTCGCGTTCGGGCGCAAAATAGGGTTTACGCGGCAAGCCCCGATCTTCGAGCCAAAGTCGCCCATCCTCAGTCCCAAGCCAATCACGGGCCCATTTGTCTGTAACATTCAACACCGTTTCTTCTTCACTCGGGCCTTCACAGCCTCTGGATGCTTCGAACCCGGTCCACAAATCGATTTTTACCTTGCGAAGGAGGTCTTGCTCGGGCGGAAGCGGGGGTTGGTCAGCAACGAAAATTTCGGTGTATTGACTGCTGCACGAACTGGATGGCTGCGTTCCTGAAAGACGGCAGACCACCATGTCCACAACTCCGGGCGGACGGTTGAACGGGGTCGGCGCGCCATTCGTCAGGTATGGCACGGCAAACTCCATGAACTGCGACCAGATCGGAGCCGCGCCGCTCAAGCCCGATGAACTGACCATCGGGGTGTAATCCGCATTGCCAACCCAGACCCCGGTCACGAGATCGGGGGTGTAGCCCAAGGTCCAGTTATCGCGGATATCGTTGGTGGTTCCCGTCTTCGCCGCAACCGGGAAGGACAAGTTGAGGCGGGAATTGCGCCCAAAGGTGAAGGAACGCGCTTCATTATCCGAGAGGATGGAGGAGATGAGATACGCATGTTCGGCGCGAATGACCTGCTCGCCTGCCTGTGGCTGATACTCATAGATGACGTTGCCCGAAAAATCGGTGATCTTGAGGATGGCAACGGGAGGAACCTTGCGCCCGCCGTTGGCAATGACGGCGTAGGCTGAGGTCATGTCGATGAGACTTACGTCACCCCCGCCGAGTGTGAGCGATAAACCATAATCATTACGAGTCAGCGAAGTAATGCCAAGTCTTTCCGCAGTACCGATCAAGCCATCTTTCTTTTCTGTATTTGGATCGTCATAAATTCCGACGAATTCCAGCGTCTTGACTGCGGGGATATTGAACGAGTTGGCAAGCGCCAGCCGCACGGTCAGACCGCCGTGGAATTTGCCGTCGTAGTTGCGCGGCTCGTAGGGCGGATTCGCGCCGTCGGGGAACTGGGTCGGCACATCCCAAATCAGCGTCGAGGGAGTCCAGCCTTTTTCGAACGCCGCGATGTAGGTAAATGGTTTTATGGATGAACCCGGCTGACGGGTGGGGCTGGTCGCCATGTTGATCTGTCCCGAAATGGCTTCGTTGTTGAAATCGGGCGATCCGACCATCGCAAGGATTTCGCCTGTTGACGGGCGGATGGCAACCAAGGCCCCGTTTTTGGTATTGTTGTCCACCATCGCCGCCACCTGATTCGTGACCAGTTGCTGGGCGGTATCCTGCATGACCGGGTCCAGGGTGGTGTAAACGACAAAGCCCGAGCGGTAGATGGTCTGCGCGTCATATTGCTCCTCCAGTTTAGAGCGGACAAAATTTACCCAGTGCGGATACTTGGAATCAAACGAAAGCGGGCGGAAAGGATAGATCTTCATCTCGTCCGCAGCCTGAGTGGCAGCCATCGGGTCGACACAAATGGACATCTCGCTGTTGCTGACCGCGATACAGTTGTTCTGCGTGCTCATCTCGAACATCAACACCAGCACCTGTTGCTGACGGATGAGTGTGTCCTGTGGGTTGGTGTAAATATCGTACAAGGCAGGCGACTGTGGCAGACCTGCAAGGAATGATGCTTCGCCCAAAGTCAGGTCTTTGGCGGACTTGCCAAAATAGGTTTCTGCGGCGGCTTCGACTCCGTAGGCGAGGTTACCGTAGTAGATTTCATTCAAATACAGTTCGAGGATTTCGTCCTTCGAGTAGCGGCGGGTGATCTCTGCCGCGAGGATGATCTCACGCGTCTTGCGGGTATATGTCCGCTGGGAACGTTCCTCAGGTGACAATAAAAGCGCGCGCGCCAGTTGTTGCGTGATGGTAGATGCGCCCCCGCCCTGTCCATCGGTGCGATAGTTCTCCCACAAAGCGCGGATGATGGCGGCAAGGTCGAAGCCGGGATGGTTGTAGAATTCCTTGTCTTCGGTGGCAATGGTCGCCGCGACAAGGCTGGGCGAGATTTGCGAAAGCGGAATATAGGTGCGGCGTCCCGCGCTGGGGTCGAGGATTTCGTAAAGTACCTGGCCGTTGCGATCCAGAATGCGCGTGGTCTCGAATTTCGATGCGCGATTTTTCAAATCACTTACATCGGGCAGGTCACTGGCGATTTGATAATACTTATAGACGAAATAAGATCCGCCGATCAAGCCGATGATAACGACGACAAAAGCCGCCACAATCAATCCGCGCAGGAGACAACCCCAGTTTCCATGCCAGATGTTGACCTTTGATTTGCGCGGCTGAGATGGAGGCGCGGATACGCCCACCCAGGGCTTGATCGGTGCGGACTGCGGCCGTTGGCTTCGGGTTGTCTTGTATGCGGCTGGGGTGACTTGCGTGCCTTCCACGTCGATCTCGTTCACACGGCGCGGCAGGGGCATGTTGTCCTTGTCCAGCGCGGGACGGTAATACGGATCGTTGAGTTGGGAAGGAGTCTCGGCAGGTTTGTACTCGCCCTGAGTCTCCTCCTCTGACCTTAGAATTCGGCGTATTTTGTCGTTGTCTTCGTTGCTCATTTTTGACTATGTCATTGCGAGGAGCGAACCGCTTCGCGGTGAGCGACGAAGCAATCTCCAATATCATAAGATTGCTTTGTCGGCCGCGCCCTCCTCGCAATGACGGCTCCTCTATTTACTTTGGCTTACTCAACACCAGCAGGTTCAAGGAACCGCGTTGGCAGGTTTCATTGTTTTGATTCTTAACTATAACCGATGCGGTCATCGAGCCGCCACCAATGCGCGGCATGGCTTTGGTCTCCGTCACTTCCAACTCGGCGGAGATCGTGTCACCGATGAAGAACGGCTTTACGAACTTCCACTCGTCGATCTCGCGGAAGGCAAGCACGGTCCCTTCCAGCAGGCCTGTCCGCATGATCAAACCCGTGGCGATGGACAGACCCAATAACCCGTGTGCAATGCGTCGACCAAACTGGGTCTTGCTGGCAAAAGCCGCATCCGTGTGGATCTGGTTGAAGTCACCCGTCAGTCCCGCAAAGCCGAAGATATCCGACTCGCCGATGGTCCGTCCCACCGTCGTTATCTTCTGCCCAACTGAAAATTCCTCGAAATAAAGTCCGGCCATTGTTTGTCTCCTCGTTTGTTCGTTCTTCGTTTCATCGAATTAACTATTCGACCACCTGACCATTCGACTATCCGACTAAATTATACCTTTGACCTCCCGCCATTTCGCTCGTACAATTGACGCCATGCGTGACTGGTCTCTCGGCCCCGGCGATCCACTCCACCTTTCCATCGCGGCGGACGCCCGCCTTTGCAAACCCGACTACCTCAACGACCACATCTGGGAAGTGGAGATTGGCGCAGGAGACGCCGAGCGCGCTTTTATCTCACTCTACACTACATTTGGACTGCGCGCGCGCGCGATGCGGATGTTCCTGCGTTTCACCGAAAACAACGTTTCCGTCACAGACCCTAACACCTTTGTCGTCAAACCGTCGCTGCGCCGCTTCTATCCAAACTTCCTATCCCTCGATTTTGTTCCCTTCGAAGCTCTTCATGTCACAACCGAATACTGGGTCCCGGAATCCCACGCGGTGGCGGGACGAGTCACACTCGCCAATAAAAGCACAGCCGTGCGCCAGGTCAAATTGGAAGTGTGCGCCGCGCTCTCCCCGCTCGACGGGCAATCCATCATCCCCACCCAGCAGCAGCTTGTAAACATCCTCGCGGGACAAACCAGTGGAATCGCTCCTGTGATTTTCATGACAGGCGGCCCCAGGCACGGGACTGGGACTCATGCCTCCCTCCTCCTCGACCTTGAACTTGGCCCCGGCGCGACAAGACAGATCGCCTTCGCCGAAGCCGCACTGGATACCGTTGCGACATCCTTCGAACTGGCGCGCCACAGCGCAGCCCGCCCCTGGGAAGCTGAACGAGCCCGAATCGAACTGTTCAATGCTTCACAAACTCTCGATATTCGCACAGGCGATCCCGATTGGGATGCCGCGCTTGCTTTCAGCCAAAGTGCCGCGTTGGGGCTGTTCTTTGGCGAGAGCGAACACCTGCCTCACCCATCCTTTGTAGCAGTACGCCACACCGACAACGGGTTCTCGCGCAAGGGCGATGGCGCGGACTATCCGCCGGCATGGAGCGGACAATCCCCACTGGACACTTATTACATCTCCAGCATTTTGCATGGCGCTCCACAGTTGACGAAGGGTCTAATCCTCAATTTCCTCGCCATGCAGGATGAAGATGGCGAAGTGGACGGCAAGCCTGGTCTCGGAGGTCAGCGCGGAAAGCTACTCGCTGCTCCACTGCTTGCCAGCCTGGCGTGGAAATATTATCAAGCCGCAGAGGATGAAACCTTCCTTGCGGAAATCTTTCCCAAGTTAATTAAATTCTTCTGGTCGTGGTTCTCCTCTGCGCATGATCGCAACCGCGATGGATCTCCCGAATGGGATAATATTCTGCAAACGGGCTTCGACGACAATCCCATTTTCGATGTCTGGCATCCCTGGTCACAGGGATTGGACATCTCGCTGGTGCATAGCCCGTCGCTGGAAGCCATGCTTTATCGTGAAGCCAAGTCCATCGAAAGAATCGCAAGAAAACTTGGCAAGCCCGACGAAGAAACAGTGCTTGTGACCGCGCAGGCGGAGATACTAAAAGCGTCTCTTGTCGCGGGCTGGAATCCGAACCAAAGTTTTTACTCCTATCGTGACCGCGAGACGAAACAAGTCTCGACAGGCAAGGTCATCGCAAAGAAAAGAGGCGACGGCACGCTTCGCGTTCGTCCACAGGTTGAATTCGAGACTGGCATCCGCCTATTGGTCGAGATCCAAACTAAAAATCCAGCCGCGAGACGCCCCGAGGTGGAGATCAACGAATTCTTTAACAAAGCCAAAGGCGAGAGCGAGATCATTCTCGGTCACCAATTCCAATGGCGCACGGGCGGACTGGTCGCCACAACCCAGAAATTGTTCACCCGCATCGGCAGGGTCAGCGTGACGGGACTGGATGAAAAGGACAAGATCGTTATCAAATTGATCGATACCACAGGCGAGGACCTGACACTGGCGCTCCCGCTTTGGGCGCAGGTTCCACATGCACAACAGGCGAACGCGATGATCGGGCGTAATATGATGACGGCGGACAGGTTCGACCGCCCGTTTGGATTGCCCTCCCTCGTCGCCTCTCCCGACCCCGATGCTGATTCTGTCTCGATGAGCGTTCTTCTCCCCTGGAACCAGCTGATCGGCGAAGGCCTGCTCGCGTACGGATTCCGCGCTGAAGCCACCCGCCTGACTGCCCATCTGATGAATGCAGTCATTCAGAACTTAAAACAAAACCGTTCCTTTTACCAACGCTATCACGCGGAAAAAGGAACGGGCATTGGCGAACGCAATTCCTTGCAAGGGTTTGCGCCCGTCGGACTGTTCATGCAGACCCTGGGTGTGACCATCCTCTCACAACGCAAGGTGACACTCGAAGGCAAAAACCTTTTCCCGTGGTCGGTGACCATCAAATATAAGGGACTGACCGTTGTGCGCGGACTGGAGCAGACCACCGTCCTCTTTCCCAATGGCGAAAGCGTCATCGTCAAAGAGGAGGCGCCGTGTGTGGTTGAGATGTAGGTACCGTACATTCCAAAAAATGATGTCATTGCGAGCCGCCGCTCTTGCACTTTCCTGACACCGCCCGTCAGGGCAGGTGCGGCGGCGCGGCAATCTTCTTTTGATTGGAATATCCCATAAAACAGGAGATTGCTTCGGCACAAACCACCTCGCAATGACATTCGTACAACAGAGAAGATTTGAAACGAACCCTGCTTGCAAAAATAGATCAGCCCCGGGCATGAGCTCGGGGCTGATTGTTTCTTGAGATTACGGAATTTTTATTTCAAGATGTGTAATCTCCTATGGAAGCGGGCAGGCCCGGTTGACGATAACCGGTGAACCAACAGCGCTGTTGGGCAGGAAATTGCTGTACCCATTTACGCCGGAGAGCGTGAGCTTTCCAACTGCAGTCAGGTCGTATCCACGCCCGCCATTGGCGTTCATGCTGCCGCATGCCAGGATGATGTTACCGTTGGTGGTGTTGCCCAAAACGCCGTTACCGCCGTTTCGATCCGCGGTGACCTTGGTCATGTTCACGTTGCCGTAGGCAAGGAACTCGAGACCGTTGCCGCCGTTGCCGTTGAAGGTATTGACGCCGGTCAGGTTGAGCCTGACTGCCGGGAGCGGAGTCCACGAACCCGTTGAAATGTTGTCAAGGTAGGCGCCGCGTCCGCTGTTCCAATTGGCGTTGATGTTATTCAGCGTGATTACACCATCGGATAGGACATTCAAACCGTCGCCGCCACGGTTATTCTCGAAGTAGTTGGTGCCGAGGATGGTGACATTGGCAGGTCCGCCGAGAGGTGCAGGATTATAGTCAACAGCATCGACGTACGCGCCGCCGCCGCTATTGCCAATAACGGTCATGTTCACGAGCGACACCGAGCCATTGCTGTAAACGACCAGACCATCGCTGCCGTTGTTGAGAAAGTTGCCATAACCGGTCACGGTAACGTTGGAGTGTTTGACATCCCATTGATTATCGAGATAGGCTCCATCGCCGCCGTTGTCGTTGGATTCGATCTTGCTGACTGAAATCGCGCCAAGCGACCTGACAAATAAGCCGTCCTGGAAATTATGGTAGATATTGTTGACGCCGCTCAATGTGACGCCCTTGGCGGGAACACCCACGCAGTCTGGCCCTGAAATGAAGCAGTTAGCTACATAGACGCCCCAGCCCGTATCTGGATTAATCGGCAGGGAATTCGCCACAGCGTAATAGTTATTTTGACCGTTATCGCTTACATTGAGATTGTTGAGCGCAATCGCCCCATAACTAAGGACGACCAGACCCGAGTCACCATTCCAGTGGAAATCGTTGTTCTTGGTCACGGTGACGTTTTGCGGTGAAGCCGCGCCACTTAAAGAGTTGTCCAACACCGCGCCTGCGCCGCCGTTGTTATTGGAATTCAAGCTGCCGACTGTAATGGCGCGATTGCTGTACACCAGCAAACCATCGCCCGCGTTTCCACTAAAATCATTATTCCCGGCGGTGGGGACTGTGATGGTGATCGTTCCGACAGAGCCGGAGAAGGCATTATCCAACTGTGCGCCAAAACTGCCGTTTTCGCTGGAATCCAGTCCGGCAACGCTAATCGCGCCCAGACTTCGCGCCCACAAACCGAATGTTCCGTTTCTCCAAAAGTCGAAAGCCCAATCCGTATTCGGGCTGGCGAGGGTAATGCCGCCAACCGCGCCGCTGAAATGGTTGTCCAGGTTCCAGCCATACGTCCCATTGTTGCCAACCCATGCGTCGCTCACATTGATGCTGATTGCGCCCTTGGAGGCTACATCCATTCCAAACGTGTCATTATCGGATGTCCAGACGCCGCCGGTGATGGTTACGCCGCCCAATGCTCCGGGCTTGTTGTTGTTCAGCAGGATGCCGAAATTGTTGCTGTTGGCATCCACACTGTTAACTTTGATAACGCCCAGGCTTTGGACTTCCAGACCGCCATCCAGGTTGTTGGAGAAGTTATTTTGGCCGTTCAGCGTTACAGCCCTGGGCAGGGTACCACCTGAATTATCCAGGTAGGCGCCAAAACCGTACGGGTCAGGGTTTAATGGGTCCCCAAAACTGGGTTGTCCATTTCCATCAGTATTAATATTGTTCGTTGTAATTGCGCCGTAGCTAAGAACCTCCAAACCATTGTTGTAATTGTTGACAAACTCACCGAAACCGTTCAGGGTCACATTTTGCGGTGATGTTGTGCCACTGTATCTATTGTCCAACTCCGCGCCGTCGCCGTTATCGTTCGACGTGAGGTTGCTGACCGTGATGGCGCCCTTTGAATCCACCTGCAAGCCGTTGTTGTAATTGTTGTAGAAGCTGTTATTGCCCGTCAATGTAACCGGCTGGGGTGTGGCCGCGCCCGAGTTGTTCAACTGAGCTCCGTCGCCTCCTTGAGCGCGATGTCCATTATTATTGGCATTCACATTGCTTAGCGCAATCGCTCCCTTACTCAAGATATACAGTCCGCCCGAGGCGTTACCGTGAAAGTTATTCGTTCCCAACAGGGCGACATTCTTGGGCGCGCTGGCGGTATCATTTGCTATATAAACGCCATACCCATAGGGAGTATCCACGCCGTTATCGCCGCCGTTGTTGTTGGCTCTAACGTTGCTGAGGGTCACGGAGCCGTTGCTGTACACTTCCAATCCGGAGAGGAAGTTGTTGTTGAGACCGTTGAACCAATTTGCCCTGCTCGTGCCAAGGCTGACGTTGCCTGTTCCGCCACCGGAGGCATTGTCCAGGTAAACGCCATACCCCGATAACGGATCTCCCTGTCCACCATTCTCATACGCGTCCAGATCCATCACGGTAATATTGCCGTTGCTACGGATTACGAGACCTTCATACCCATTGCGTGCAAATTCGGGATTGAAAGTTGAGGTATTTTTCACAGTGACTGCGCCCGTCGCGCCCGTTTCCTGGTTATCCAGGAAAGCGCCGACCCAGGCATTGTCGCTGGAGGACATATTGTTGGTGGTAATGGCACCCTTGCTGTGTACTTCAAGCCCATTTAGCCCATTACCCCGGAAGGTATTCGAGCCATTCAGGTTGACCGTTGAAGTAACGGAGGCTGTGCAGGACGTCCCATCCCAGCCACAGTTGGCAATTAACACGCCATCGCCGCCGTTCCATTGGGCATCGATGTTGTACGCAGTCACCACGCCGAGGCTGGTAAGACTCAACCCGTGACTCACATTATTGTTGAAAATATTTGTTCCATTCAACGTAACCGCTTTTGGCATGGCCGCATCGGCGCCATTATAGATACGGACGCCAAAGTTGCCATTGTTTTCAGCAGTCAGATTGTTCGTGGTGACTATGCCGGTACTATATATTCCAATACCGTTGTTGGCGTTGTTGCTGGCGTTGCCATACCCGCTGATTGTAACCCCTGTGTACGGCAGTTTGTACACAGCCGCGAGTTTGTATACCCAATTGTTGTCCAACATGGCGCCAAACGAACCGTTATTATGGGCATTCAGGTTGCTGACCGAAATTGCGCCAAGGCTGCTGGCATGCAAGCCAGTTCCCCAGTTATTACCATTGAAGGTGTTCGCACCGGTCAGAGTGATAGTGGAGGTGAGAGGCGAGGTGCAGAAATCATCCAAATCATCGCCCGGCGTGCCATTATTATTGAGGGCGCAATTATCCAGATAAGCGCCATCACCGTGTGAAGTATCGGGTCCATCGGTATCCGCCCCGCCACCGGCTGGATCATCATACCTTCCATTGAAACTGGCGAAGAGATTGTTGGCTTTTATGGCACCCTTGCTAAACACCACAAGCCCGTCGGTGGCATTCCCAAGGAAAGTGTTGTTTCCAAGCAGGCTGACCGCCTTTGGCGTCGTGGCATACGTATTGTCTATATAGGCGCCGTTGCCATAGTACTCATCACCGCCGCTGTCATACCAGCCGTTATAACTGGCGGTCACATTGTTCAATGTAACCACACCCTTGCTGTACACCTGTAAACCGGTCATACTGTTGTCTTTGAAGGTGTTGAGTCCGGTCAGGGTGACTCCCGCGCTGGTGGAGGAATTCGCATTCCACAGATAGACGCCGCCGCATGTATCGCAAGTCCAATTATTGAAGGTGGCAGTGACGTTGTTCAGGGTGATTGCTCCGCCTGTGGTAACGTAGAGTCCGCGCCCATTGAGCTTGAACTCATTCGCGCCGAGGATGGATACTGCGGCGGTGGAGGCACAGGCCGTCCCATTCCAGGCACAGTTATCGATGAACGCGCCGTCACCAGCGTAGTTGCCATTGTTCACCAGATTATTGAGCAACACCGCGCCGTTGGTATAAATGTAAAGTCCCCGCTCGTTATCTGAAACGAAGTTGGCGCCGGTCAGGGTGACGCCTGCGGTCCCCGCGGTATTCTGTAACCATACCCCGCCATCGTTCCCATCCGCATCGGCGTTGCCGTTGAAATTGGCGGTGAGGTTGCTGATTGTAATGGCGCCTTTGGAGTACACCACAAGCCCCATATCGGTGTTGGCGGGGTTTGCGGTCTGCGCATTGCTGTTAAAAGTACTGTTGGCAATGGTTACCGCCTTGGCAGTCGCGGCACTTGAATTATTCAAGTATGCGCCGTGTTGTCCATTATTGCTGGCCGTCACGTTGTTCAGCGCAATGGTGCCAAAACTATAGGCAACCAACCCATAGGTGGTATTCCCTGTGAACGTGTTGGTACCTGTCATAGCAATGCCCGAGGAGGAACCAGCATAGTTGTTATACAATGCCGATCCTATACCACCATTACTGCCGGCAGCAACATTGTTCAGGGTGATGACGCCATTTGAGACTACCTTTAAGCCATTATTATTGCTGTTGTTGTTGAACTGGCTTGAATTGACCGATACAGCCGCTGTT
The DNA here is from genome assembly GCA_030834895.1 of Anaerolineales bacterium. Lineage (GTDB taxonomy): Bacteria > Chloroflexota > Anaerolineae > Anaerolineales > Villigracilaceae > Villigracilis. Next base: position 489 of record JAUQXA010000068.1, on the reverse strand, counting down.
CCAGCCGTATTGTCCAGCCAGGCGCCGCTATTGGATGTGTTCAGGTTGGCCGTGACATTATTCAGCGTGATGACGCCTTTTGAATACACAATCAACCCGCCAAAGTTGCTGTTAAATACATTCGTGCCGGTCAGGGTCACATTTTGAGGCGCAGTGGCGTAATCATTCTTCAAGTATGCGCCATAGCCGTTGGGATTCGAACTGGCAGTCACATTGTTTAGGGTGATGGCACCCTTGGACTCGATATCAAGACCATAGAAGTTGCCAGTGAATGTATTTGTGCCGGACAGGGTGACTGGTTGCGCCGTAGTGGCCGTGCTATTATCCAGATAGGCGGCATGCGATCCATTCCCATTGGCAATCACATTATTGAGCGTAATGGCACCCTTCGAACTAACATCCAGGCCTCTGCCGACTGCGTTGTTGTTGAACTTGCTGGAGGTGACTGTCACCTTCCCAGTCCCCGTCCCACCTGAGTTGTTCAGGTTT
>JAUQXA010000008.1 GCA_030834895.1 Anaerolineales bacterium | reverse complement strand
ACGAACCATCAGCGTGCCAAAGTCGCCGATCCGCGGGAACAAGCGCGCCGGTGGGCATAACAGTCCCACGCGCATCCACCTCAAGCCATCGCTGATGGTCGGCGGTTACGGACAATTCACCTACGGCTTCAACTACTGGGGTCCGACAGGCGTCAACCGCGATACGTTTGTGCTGGTACGCAAGTTGCCAGGCAAGCCAGAGTTCTAAATAAAAAACCTTTAAACACGAAGGGCACCAAGGTCACAAAGTTTTTTTAAGAGCCCCCCTTCGTGTTCCTTCGTGCCCTTTGTGTTTAGAAAAAGGATATGACATTATGAAAATCCGCTCACAAGTTTCAATGGTATTCCACCTCGACAAATGCATCGGCTGTCACACGTGCAGCATCGCCTGCAAAAACATCTGGACTGACCGCCAGGGGGCGGAGTACATGTGGTGGAACAATGTGGAGACGAAGCCAGGCGTCGGCTTCCCGACCTCATGGGAAGACCAGGAAAAATACAAAGGCGGCTGGGAACTCAAAGACGGCAAGCCCCAACTCAAACTCCAAAACCGCTTGCAGACCTTCGGCAATCTTTTTTCCAATCCCGCCCTGCCCACGATGGACGACTACTACGAGCCGTGGACGTACAACTACGGCGACCTGTTCAACTCCCCGCTTGGCGATGACCAGCCCACCGCGCGTCCCATCTCCCGCATCGACGGCAAGCCCATCGAAATCGAGTCTGGTCCCAACTGGGACGACGACCTCGGCGGCTCCAACATCTACGCGGTCAACGACCCTCTGCTGGAAAGCATGACCGATGAAGAAAAACAGCGTCTCTTCTCCATCGAGCAACTCTTCTACTTCTACATGCCGCGCATCTGCAATCACTGTTTGAACGCGGGTTGTGTGGCGGCATGTCCATCGGGCGCAATCTACAAACGCGCCGAAGACGGCGTGGTGCTCATCAATCAGGATAAATGCCGAGGCTGGCGCATGTGCGTTTCAGCATGTCCCTACAAAAAGACCTACTACAACTGGTCAACGGGCAAATCTGAAAAGTGCATCCTCTGCTACCCGCGTCTCGAAACGGGACAAGCCCCCGCCTGCTTCCATTCCTGCGTGGGACGCATCCGCTACCTGGGCGTTTTGCTTTACGACGCCGACCAGATCGAAGACGCCGTCAAAGTTGCGGACGACCAACTGGTTCAGCGCCAACGCGAGATGATCCTCGACCCTCACGACCCGAAAGTGGTTGCGGCGGCGAAGGAGAGCGGCATCCCCGACGGCGTGATCACCGCCGCGCAGCGTTCGCCCGTTTACCGCTATGTCAAAGAATGGGAACTGGCTTTGCCCCTGCATCCCGAATATCGCACCCTGCCCATGCTCTTCTATGTGCCTCCGCTTTTACCTGTTCTGAACGTCACTCAGGAAAACGGTTCGCAGCGCGTGGAAAATGATCTGTTCAGTTCACTGGAAAATGCCCGCGTGCCCGTCCGTTACATGTCGCGGATGTTGGCGGCAGGCAACGACGAGTTGGTCGTCAAAGCCTACCAGAAGATGATCGCTGTCCGCATTTACAAACGCGCCGAAACCGTTGGCGATGTAACCAACGAACAGGCAGCCGCCGCCCTCGCCAAAGCGGGAATGACCGCCGAAGAAGCCGAAGCCATCTACCAGTTAACTTCCCTGCCCAACTATCAGGAACGCTTCATCATCCCGCCATACAGCCGCGAAGGCGATATCGAAGAAGTCTACGATCCCCAACAACGCAAAGCCGAGACGGGCTTCGGCAAACGCCAGAGTCCGCACCGAGGTTTGTAATCCATGAGCAAAGATTCCATCTCAATTCTTTACGACCTGTTTGCCGACTTGCTGGAATATCCCACGTTGTCCACCCCGTTGAAATCTGGGTTGTGCTATCAACACTTGCAAGCCACTCAAGCGGAAGCGGGCATTTTGCTGGAGCGTTTCCATACCGAAATGGAAAAACGTCCCCTGCAGCAACTTGAAGAACTGTACACCGTCGTTTTCGACATGCAGCCCGTCTGCTATCCCTACGTGGGCTATCAATTGTTTGGCGAGAGTTACAAACGCGGCGCGTTCATGGCGCAATTGAACGAAGCCTATCATGCCGTTGGTTATTTCGCTGGACAGGAACTGCCAGACCATCTGTCCGCCATCCTGCGCTTCCTCGGTTTGGATTCAGCCAACAGGGAGGGGGATTTCTGTCAGGCATTGCTGACGGAGGGATTGACTCCAGCCGTGGAAAAAATGCTCCAGACTTTCGGGACGCAGTCTGAAAATCCATACTTCGCGCTTCTGTCCGCGCTCCATCTGTTTCTTGTTCTTGCCCCTGAAAAGGAGTTGAGTCATGCTTGATGTAATCCTCTTTGTGGTCTTTCCCTATGTGGCGGTTGCCGTGGCTGTAGGCGGGACAATCTACCGCTATCTCACCAACCAATTTTCATTCACCAGCCTTTCCTCCCAATTTCTGGAAAACGACATCCAGTTTTGGGGTTCGACGCTCTGGCATTATGGCATCATCCCAACCCTGCTCATCCATCTGGCGGGGTTTGCCATTCCCAAAGTGATGGCTCTCATGCACAGTACGCCCGAAATGCTTTACATGGCGGAACTGGCTGGCAAGGTGATGGCCATCATGGCGTTGATTGGCGCGGGCGCATTGTTCTATCGTCGGGTGGCATCGAGCAAAATTCGAGTCGTCACCACGCCCGCAGACTGGGTGGTTTTGGTCTTGTTGATCTTCCAGATTGTGCTTGGACTGATGATTGCTTTCATCTATCGTTGGGGTGCGACCTGGTACCTGCACACGGTTACGCCCTGGGTGGCGTCACTGGCGACCTTCCAACCCGCGCCGCAATACGTCGCCTCCCTGCCTCTGATTCCCCAACTGCATTTCCTGAACGCCACCCTGTTGATTCTACTTTTCCCGTTCACCCGCCTCGTCCACATGGTGACCTTCCCCGTTGATTATCTCTGGCGGAGTTTCCAACTCGTGATCTGGACGCGGCGCAAAGTCGTGTAGGGGACTCCCATGTGGAATCGAATCACCAGCCTGGTCCAGAACGGCGCGCGGGACCTGTTCCCCGCCTACTTTGCCCTTGTCATGGCGACGGGTATTGTATCCATCGCCTGCCATCTTTTAGCAATGGATTTTCTCGCCTTCCCGCTGTTCTACCTCAACCAGTTTTTCTACTTCGTTCTTTGGATTCTGACCCTCACCCGCCTCATCCGCCACTCCAGTCGGCTCCTCGATGACCTGTCCAATCACCGCCTCGGTGTTGGCTTCCTGACCCTCGTGGCTGGGACGAACGTGCTGGGCAGTCAGTTCGTCATCCTTACATCAAACCAGTCGATTGCCCTTGTCCTCTGGATTTTGGGGCTGGCGCTCTGGCTTTTTCTGATCTATGCCCTTTTCGTCATACTTACTGTTAAAGAACAAAAACCTTCGCTGGAGTCGGGCATCAACGGCGCGTGGATGCTGTTCACAGTTTCCACCCAGTCCGTTGTCGTGCTGGGGATGTTGCTCGTCGCCCGCTTCGCTCCCTACGAAGAAATGTTCACCTTTGCCATGCTGGGCTTTTACCTGCTCGGTTGCATGTTCTACATCCTGATTATTTCACTGATCGTGTATCGCTTCATGTTTTTCAAAATTGAAGCGGATGAAATGAGTCCCCCCTACTGGATCAACGTGGGCGCGGTTGCCATTACCACCCTGGCGGGTGCCAACATCCTGCTCAATGGCAATGCGCCCTTTCTCGACCAGTTGACCCCGTTTATTAAAGGCTTCACGCTTTTCTTCTGGACAACGGGAACATGGTGGATTCCGCTTTTGTTTCTATTTGGTGCATGGCGTCACATCTACAAACGTTACCCACTGACATATCATCCAGTATACTGGGGGATGGGCTTCCCGATGGGCATGTATACGGTCTCCACATTTCAACTGGCAAAAGCCATGAAGTTGGATTTTCTCCTGCTGATCCCGAAGTATTTCATCTATATAGCCCTGATTGCCTGGCTGAGTACTGCTGTTGGGCTGGCTTACCAACTGGCGAAAAGTGTAGTTTTGGAAAGGAGATAGAGAATGAAAGCAACTGAAGTATTAATGGAAGAACATGAAGTGATTTTACGTGTCCTAATCGCCTTGGAAAAGGCGCTGACCAACATTCCAAGCGGAAAGTTCAATCCCGATTTTTTCCTGGAAGCCTCTGATTTCATAAAAAATTTTGCCGATGCCTGTCATCACGCAAAGGAAGAGGGTGTGTTGTTCGTGGAAATGGAAGCAAGCGGAGTTCCTGTGAAGGGCGGTCCGATTGGGGTGATGCTTGCCGAACATGAACAGGGACGTCAATATACGCGGCTCATGCGGGAGGCGGCTGAAAAATGGCAGGCTGGCGATGCCTTGGCAATCGAAGCTGTCAAACTAAACGGCATGGGATATGTGAACATGCTGCGACAGCATATCCAGAAGGAAAACAACATCCTTTTTCCAATGGCAGATCGGGTTGTGCCAACTGAAAAGCAGTCGGATATTTGGGAAAGATTCGAACAAATCGAACTTGAAGAGACGGGAGAAGGCGTTCATGAAAAATACGAGGCGCTGGCGGAAAAATTGGAACGTGAAGCAATGGTCTGATAATATAACTGCCCATTGTGGAATGAATTTGTAAAATGACTCCTTTCATCGATAGGTAAAATCCAGGCATGTTCTACGATAACTTTAGTTCCGATTATGATCGTTTTGTGAATTGGACGGGGCGTCTTGCCATTGAAATGCCCTTCCTCGAACGCAAATTGCGCGAGTCGGGCGCAAGCCGTGTATTGGATTCTGCCTGCGGCACAGGCATGCACGCCATTGCTCTTGCCCAGGCTGGATTTGAGGCCGCCGGCGCTGATTTGAGTGACGGGATGATATCCCGCGCCCGGGAAAATGCGCAAGCAGCGGGGTTGGACCTTCCTTTCAAAACCGCTGGTTTTGGCGATTTAGCCGACGCATTTGGCGAGGAATCCTTCGACACTCTCCTTTGCCTGGGAAATTCCCTGCCTCACTTGCTTACCCCAGAGCTTTTGCACCAGTCCATTATGGATTTTGCGCGCTGTCTGAAGCCTGGAGGATTGGTCGTTATCCAGAACCGCAACTTCGACGCGGTAATGGCTAGCCGCCAGCGTTGGATGGAACCACAGGCTGCGCGTGAGGGTCAAATCGAGTGGCTTTTCCAGCGGTTCTATGACTTCGAGGTTGACGGATTGCTGACCTTTAATGTCGTCACATTGCGAAGGGAAAATGGCGGCGATTGGAGACAGTCCATTCAAAGCACTTCGTTACGCCCTCTCCTGGCTGAGGAGTTGCAGGATACCTTTCAAGCTGCAGGGTTTGAGTCAGTGACCCTGTTTGGCGGGCTGAACGGCTCAGCCTTCGATCCTTCTGCAAGCGGAAACCTGGTCATTACGGCTTTGCGAACTTGAACGTGACGTCATAAGAGAATATTGACCAACAACACGAGATCATCCATTAAGGGACTTGTCTTATGCAGACCCTGCTTGGATGATTCGTATTTCTGCAAGATTCGAGTGCTTGTTATTTTTCCGCGAAACTCTTCCGAACGGAATATACTGTCATCCCAATGAACATCAAAATGGCGACCTCATTCAACAATCCGCTCCACATGCGGAGGGTATGCCAATTGGCATAATCGGCGATCACACGCAATGCCAGCGAGACGTGCAACAAAATCAAGTGGATGTAAAACGCAGGCTGGAAATTGATTGGCACTCCGAGAATGGCAGGAAAGATGATCGGCGCGTGACCGAAGATCATCGAAATGACAAAGCCGACGAAGACCACGTGTAAAGCCGCGTCATATCTTGGTCCCGCAATCTGCGCACCAAATACCAGGCTTAATCCTCCGCCAATGCCAAGCCACGTTAACCCGAGCACGAGACACCACGCGATGTAACGTGTCAGCGGAAGCTTGTGTTTGAGGTTCCGCCATGCGAGATCATTTCGCACTGACCAGAGAGCAAGAAGAAGCAAAGCCGCGCCGTTTAATCGTGTTCCAAGTTGCAGGTTGAAAGTTGCGATGAGAATGCCAGCGAGATAGATGGCAACAATACAACCAAATAATAATTGGCTTTGTCTCGATGGACGCAACACACGGCTCAACTCCAGGCGTTCGCCTGCAATGGTCAACACCAAAAAACCCTGCCAGAAAAAGACTACTTGAAATATTTGCCAGCCGAATAACCAGAGCAGGTTGCCCGCAAACCACGTCAATGCGCCGAGGAGCATGGTTACAGTGTGGAGCGCGGTCTCGCGGCGCGTGATCTCGATCAAGATGGCGACTCCACCGAGGCTGGCGAGGTTGAGGAGGATTGGTCCCAGCGGAGGAGAAGGCAAAAGAAGAGTAACCAGCCAACCCAGTCCTGCGAGTAGCGGAGGGAGGTACATCCACTTTTGCTTTAACGCGACGGCGCGTTCGAGCGGAATCAAAATCCCCAAAAATCCAGAGATCATCAGCGGACCGTGCGCGAGTGCAAGAGATGGAGTCAGCGCGGGGAGTTGCCAGCCGAGGCGCATTAGCCCCGCCCAGAGCGCGGCGAGCAAGGCAAGGATGGCGAGAAAAAGGAATGGGATTGGAAAACGGTTGGGTTTCATAGCCCCATTCTACATATGGAGTACTTTTTTCGCAAATTTTGTTCAATACGTTGATGATTGCGAATCGCAAGTTTCTTTGTCAAGAGAGAGAACTAATTCGCTCAGGAGGGGTATTGGTGGGCAAAAATCATTCTTCTTTCATTCTCTACGAGTGACTGGAAGGGATTTGCAAATCCTGTGTTTGGACTTTAATGAAACCATTTCCATCTGTAGCATTTGTATCGGTGCCAGGATGTCAATGGAACAGCCATCGTAAACCAATTCGCCAATGGAGGTCGCATGCTTTACTAACTTATTGTCTTCCTACACGCTATCTCTGTTTTCGGGTATCTGCTGGCGCACGGAGTCTCGGCGGTTGATGACCGCCAAACCGTTTTAGCACAAGGCAAATCCCCGCCCTGAGTTTATTAACATATTGTGGCACAAATTGCTAGAGGAGGCTGACATGCTATTGCATTCCATTTGGGCTGCGCTCGAAGCAAGTTCCGACAGCCTTGGGAACTATGCCTACCCCGCAATGGACAAATCCGTTGCGGAATTGTCGCTTCCGTCCGATTGGTTCACCTGGGTGGCGGCAATCAATTTGTTTGGATCCAATGCGTTCACCATCGCGCAGTTTATGCGGATCTTTCCCTATGGCTTGGTGCAGGCGAACAAGGAGAGTTTCTCGACCGCGATTCAACATGGCTATCTGGCCGCGGACGGTAAAGGTGGATATCGAGCCACTGAGTCTGGAGAGAGTTTAGGCAAACGCACATTTGGGGATGCGAATAAAGCTATTGCTCAGCTACAACCCATGTCTGCCGAGTCGCTACAAAGGTTGATCGATCTCCTCGCCCGTATTTCAAATGCGGCATTTGCGACGCCCGAACCACCATCGCATTTTATTCTGGCTCACAAACGCGAGATGTATCGGCGCTTGGGGATGAAAGAGTCGCTATCTGGTTTTGTCGCCCATTGTCTGGAACTGGAAGGCTGCCGCGACGACGCGTACATCACAACATGGAAAGCGCATGGAGTCGAAGGTCACGCATGGGATGTTCTCGATCAGCTTTCGCAAAACGACGGGCTGACCTTCGATGAGTTGCACGATAAGACCAGCCGTCGCGGCGTGACACGTGAAGTCCATGCGGAGGATGTGAAGGAACTCGCGCGGCGTGGGTGGGTGGAGGATGATTCGAGGAGGATTCAAATCACATTGGCGGGCAAGCAGGTGCGGGCGGAGGTCGAAGCGGAGACGGAACGTCTCTTCTTCGCGCCGTGGTCGTGTTTGAATGAATCCGAGTTGGAAGAGTTAGCGAGTCTCGCAAATCAACTATTGGAAGGATTGAAGAAAAATGAAACAAACTGAATGGACAGTAACGCTCGTTCATCTTCTCTCCCTCGCCCTGCGTTTCGAAGGCGAAGGGCAATACAACCTTGCCAAGATCGCCCGCGCCAAAGCGGATTCACTCAGTCGCCGCGCCGCATGGGAATTGAACCTGCCCAGCGACAAAGAGACTCTCGCCCACGACATCGAACGCGTCGCCGCTTCATTGGATGACGCCGACTTGCAGACTGCCTTCCGCGCGGGAGCATCCGCCCGGGCTTCGGGACGGCTCCCGCTCATTCAAGAGATTCCCCACCCGTATGTCTGCCGCACCTGCGGACATTTGACTCTCGGCGAAGCCCCCGAAAAATGCCCCGACTGCGGCGCCTGGGGCGGGACCTTCCTATGGTTCCCACCCGTGTACTGGCTTGAGGCGCTTGACCCGACCGAAGCCTTGGAGCGACTGCGCCAGACCCCGCTCGAAGTCGCCGCGCTGATCGAAGGCTTGAGCGAAGAAGCGCTGACTCGCCAACCTGCAGATGGCGGCTGGGCAATCCGTAACATCGTCTCGCATCTGCGCGACGCGCAAGGCGTAATTGCTTTCCGCGTTGACTTGTTCCTCAAAGAAGAAAATCCTGTTCTCGAATCGAAAGCCGTCTTCGCCTGGGCAAGGGACGAGAACGCGCGCCCGCCATCTGTGCGGGAGATCTTCGACGCGTATCAAACGTCCCGCCAGCAGATGATCGCCAAGCTTGAATCGATTCCCTTCACCGATTGGTGGCGAACAGGACGACATGAAGAGTTCGGCGTTGTCTCCATCAAACAACAGGTCAGTTATTTCGCCGCGCACGAGTTGACTCACCTGCCGCAGATCGCGCGGTTGGTGAAGTGATAATTTCATGACATGGTATTCCAAACCCCTCGGTGATGGGATGTGGGCGGATATTCCATCCGAAGAAATCAAACGCATCTTCCAGCCGCTGTTCGAGTCGGCGGGCAGACCCGCGGAGATGGCGGTCTTTACGCGGCACGAGGAGGGGAGTTTGCATTGCGAGTGGGTCGCGTACTTTTCGCCTGTGGCATTGGAAGTGGCGCGGGCGGCTGGGGCACTTCCGTGCGGAAAACCAACCCGCGAAGGGCTGAATCTCCTGGCAGGCATTGATGGATGCTGGGCAAGTCTCTTCGACATCGTGTCCTAAACGAAGATGAGAAAAATGAACCAAATTCAAGCCATTGAAGAAAATATCCTGACTTACTACAAAGAGCTGACCCGCTTGCTGGATGGTCGATTTATGGAAAGCGATGAAGTTGTCTGGTATGAAACGGGGCGGCAAAGTCTCTTCCGTTTCAACGGCGTTCTGCGTACGGCGACACGTACGGAAGAGTTGAGCAGGATTGTAGATCCCATTCTGGATTTATTCCTTTCACAGAACCTGCCATTTTTCTGGGTGGATTGGCAGGATGTCGGCGTGCCTGGGCTGGGTGATTATCTGAGTTCAAGAAACATTCAATTCGTACATGCCAAAGGGATGCCGACCATGTCTCGCGGATTGGATGACCTGCCTGAACTCTCGCTTTCCAAAGAAGTTGAATTAGTCCGTGTTCAATCGAAACAGGACCAATCCGACTGGCTGACCGTTTTGATGCTTGGCTTCGAAGAACCAGAGCCGAGCCGCGCGGATTTTCAGCAAATTATCGACAGGTCACTCACTGAACCTGAACCAGTATTTGAATATTTTATTGCACGTTGGCAGGGTGAGCCGTGCGCGATCTCGACCTTGTTGCACGCAAATCATGGCGCGGGAATTTATCATGTCGCCACCTTGCCCGCCTATCGCGGACGGGGATTGGGTGCTGCCCTAACCCTCGCCGCCATGTACTCTGCAAAAAGCGCAGGATATCAGCAGGCTATTTTATTTGCCACGCCATCGGGGTTTCCCGTCTACAAACGATTGGGATTCCAAACCGTGTCCACGGCGGATGCTTTTGTTTGGAGTGGAAATGGATAACTCCCCCAACCCCGATCTCGTCTATGATCTCTTTTGCAAAGACGACCGCTATGCCCTCGCCATTGAGGCTTCAACCTTCCTCCGCTCGAAAATGGATGATTATCATTCCATTTCTTATTGCAAAAGGAGATAAAAATGAAACTCCATAAAAAAGGTTGGTTCTGGTTTCTGGTCATCTTGGCGCTGATCGCCCTTGATCAATTCATCTTTACCTTCTTCTTCAAGACTTCATATTTCGAATGGTATCGAAAAAATGGTTCCCTGATTAGCGCCGTCTTTGCTCTGGTGAGCCTGACCTGGGAACTCAATAAAAACACGGGATTAATCTCCGCCAACCCGCGTCATTACGCTGGAGCAATCCAGCAATTGATTGGAGCGCAAATAAACGCCTTTGGAATAATTGGCAAGGCGAAAGAGCGCAAGGCTCAAGAGGGACTGGAGTATGTTTTTTTCGACAACCTGGTGTTTTTCGCCTTTGTCTTGTCGCTCATCCTGCTCAATGTGTTTTGGGTTGTTTTGATTGTGCCGCTTCAATATTTCCTTATCCTTTTGCTGGGCGGACCGGCACGGATCTACCTTTCAGCGCCGCGCAAAGCACTTATTCAGTTTGAAGGAACTCAATTAAACCATCAAGAAATCCCTCGTGAGGCAGAGACGCCTAAAGGCTGGATGGACATCAGTATCGCCAACAAACCCGTTACATTGACTTATGGAATTATCACTTTGACACTTCTCGCGATTGGGTACTTGTTATGAAGAGGATGGATGATGGACGACACTTGCGCTTGGTGTAAACGTGGAAAAATACTCTCCACTCTCGTCTATTCTCTGGTCTTGCGGTGTGACGGCGTGGGTCAAGTACAAGCGGCGGAGTCGAAGCGTCAGTGCTTTGTTGCCGGCGGAGAATTTCTCGTAAAGAGACCCGCCGCCCATTTTGGATAAAGTTTCAGTAACAAGTAAAATAATCCAACCAAGGAGTATTCCGCATGGCAAAAATCAATATCATCACAAAAGGACGTTCTGGAACGATTCAGTATATTGAAGGCTCGTTGTTCAAAAAGAATACATGCGAATTCTATTGGGAATTCGGCGGGGGCGACACCGTCGCCATTATCTGGTTTCCAAAAGACGACGCCGAGTGGGACAGGAAATACCCATGGGCGGCGGGTCGGCGCATGGATATTGTCAAATTCATGGCAGAGGCCGTGCGCAAAAACAAGCACCATCGTCCACACTGAAGTGGGAAGATGGTACCGTGCTTTTGGCAAGCAGGTAAGATGGCGGGGATGGTTTGAAATCTACTTTGTCCCCCTTTGCAGTGCTTCGGGGATCTTCGACGGGTGTGGTGTTGACGTATTCGGGAGAGCTGCCTGAGGTGTTGGGAAGGTAACAAAATGACCGATTCTCCCCAAAACAAAATGAAGTCGTATAAAATAGGGACAGCCACGGGGGAATCCCCGTCAAAACTCAGGATGATGTTTTATGTGCACACCCGAAGAACTTGCACACCAAAAAATTGACGACCAAGAGACCACCTGCGGTTGGACAGTGCAAGCCTGCTTCTTGAGCGGAGTCTGTTAAGATGTCTCATATCTTCATCTCCTATTCGCGCAGAGACTTGGACTTCGCCCAGAAGATCGTTGATGCATTGGCAGCCAACAACCTTGATACCTGGATTGACTGGAAGAGCATTCCCAAAGGCGAAGACTGGGAGCAGGAGATCTATCGCGGTATCGAAGAAGCAGACGCGTTCCTGTTTTTGATCAGCCCTGATTCTGTAGCTTCACAAATGTGCAACAAGGAGATTACGCATGCTGTAAAGAATGGCAAGCGGATTCTCCCGATATATATCAGCAAAGAGGATCCAAGTGAAGTTCACAACAATTTTTACACAGACAAAGCCAAGGAGGAAATAGCAAAACGAAATTACATTTTCTGCCGCGAGGCACAGGATGATTTCAACAAGGCAATTGATGAAACGCGCAAGACCATTCACACAGATTACGAATGGCTGAAATATCACACTGAATTACAAGTAAAAGCCTTGAAATGGGAACAAAAAAAAGACCCCAGCCGACTCTTGCGGGGAAATGAACTTCGAGATGCTGAACAACAATTAGCTGAACTTAACACTCAAGAAAACCCACAGCCAACTAAGCTACAACGTGAATTTGTCTTAACAGGTCGAAGAAACGAAGATCAACAACGTAGACGAACTACTATCGGGTTGGGGATGGGTCTCGCAATTACGACAATTCTTGCAATTTTTTCCTGGTCCCAGCGCAATGAAGCAGTTTTGCAAAGCCGCATTTCTCTTTCTCGATTGCTGAGCGCTCACTCGCAATCGATATTCGCAAAAGATAGCAATAAACAGGATCTGGCTGTCTTACTCGCAATTCAATCCATGCAACTTTATCCATCCATTGATGCTGAACAAATCTTGCAGAATAACATATTAGCACATCCGATTTCAAATATGGCTCTTGGTATTTATGTGCGGTCTGTAGATTTCAGCCCAGATGGGAAGCACGTAGTAGCGGGTGGGGATTTTAGCGTACACATATGGGATGCCGCCACAGGTGAGCAGATCGCCAAAATGGATCATGATGGTCTGGCGCTCTCCGTGGCTTTTAGCCCTAACGGTAAATATGTTGCCTCAGGAAGTGATGATCACACGGCAAGAGTGTGGGATGTATCTTCCGGCAAGGAAGTCGCTCGTATGTCCCATAAGGAGCGTGTAGAAATCGTCATGTTTAGCTCAGACGGCCAATACGTCGTATCGGGCAGTAGTGATATCCGGGCATGGGATGTCGTCACAGGCAAAGAAATTTCTCGCATCGTCCCCACTGGGTCTGTAGAAATGTCCTTTGGCTTGGATGGCAAGTATGTAGCAATACGAACGAAAAAAGGTACAGTACAAGTTTGGGATGTATTCGCTGGCGATAAGATTTTCGAGATGACCTTCGATAAAAACGCATCTTCAGTTGGACTCAGTCCAGACGGTAAGTATGTTGCAGTAGGAGTTTCTGAAGTTTCGACTCGTATATGGGATGTGACAACGAAAAAAGAAATAACTAACCTAACTCATGAGAGCGCTGTGACTCATGCGTCTTTTAGTTCAGATGGAAGGTATATCGTCACGGAATTTAGGGGCGATACTGTAAGTGTATGGGAAGTTGGCACAGGGCAAGCCATACTAAGTTTGCCCTACTATAAGCCTCTGAGGGTGGTCGCATTCAGTCCGGATGGCAGGTTTATCTTAACGGGTGATACAGACGGTATCGTTCACGTTTGGGATATTTCTGCTGGTAGAGAGGTCAGCCGTATGATCCACAATGGAGTTGACGGGACACATACCGACGTTCCTGCTGTTTCATCATTGGCATTTAGTCCCGATGGGAAGCAAATAGTCTCGGGTTCCTGGGACGGCACAGCGAGGGTTTGGGAAATTGCTAAAGGCACTGTGCCGACATTTACAGAAGAAAGGGGGGCAGACTATCTTGAATTAAGTTCAGACGAAAAATACCTTGTATCAATAATCAATAAGGAATCTGTTCGCGTGCGGGATGCTTTGACAGGTGAGGAAATCGCCCAGGCATCATACGACGGCGAATTGAGATTTTTTAGTTTCAGTTCCGATGGGAAATACTTTGTGTTGGGAAATTGTGAGAGTCGAGATTCGCGCAACTACACATGCCTCAAGGATGTAGTGCGCGTATGGGATTCCAAACTTGGACAAGAAATCGCTCATTTTCTCCCCGATGAAAGTGTGCTTTCCGCTATTTTTAGTCCAGACCGAAAATACCTGGTGACAACTGGTGAAGACGCTACGATAAGAGTCTGGGAATTGTCATCAGGTGAGGAGCTTACACATGTGGCTTATGGTGATGGCGTAAGCTCGGTGGTCATTAGTCGAGATGGCAGCAGAGTTGTCTCCGGAGGCTGTGAAAAAGCGGACGACTCACAAGGTGTTCACTTTTGTCTGGCAGGCACTGCACGCGTCTGGGAAATTCTGACCGGCAGGGAAATAGCACGTATGACTTATAGCACCAATGTGGATGAGGTTGCCATAAGCCCGGATGGTAAATATGTGGCATCAATGAGTTTTTACAACGCTGGCGACATATGGGAAACCGATACTGGAAAAGTAGTTGCTCAGATCTACCACGAAGATACAGTGCAGGATGTTACCTTCAGCCCTAATGGCAAGTACCTGCTTTCTGGAAGCGATGATTTTGTGTTTGTATGGGATGTCAAGACTGGAAAAGAAATAATCCGCGTACCCCATGAAGAATTTGTGATTTTGTCCGGCTTCAGCCCAGACAGCAAATACGTGGCTTCAGTTTCAACTGGGATCAATTACGTTATCCACATCTGGGAGACTGTTACGGGAAGTGAAGTTGCCCGAATTACGCCTGGCGGCAATGTACGGTCTGTGGCTTTCACAGCAGATGGGCGATATCTGGTGTCAGGTGGAAGCGACAAAGTCTCTTTGTGGCTATGGCGACAGGAGGAATTGCCTCAGGTACTCATTGAGGATGGTTGTTCCCGGGTCAGTCGAAATCTTACTCGCTTGGAGTGGAGACAGTATATCGGTGACGCACTTCAATATCAGGCGGTTTGCCCCAACTTGCCCATCGAACCAGAGATTGCAATTACTCCAACTCCATAACCTCATGCCCACACCCGAAGAACTTGCCCGCCTCAACATTGACCGACAACTGACCGCTTGCGGTTGGACTGTGCAATCACGTGCTGAGATGAATTTGTATGCGTGGCGTGGGGTGGCGGTGCGAGAGTTCCCGCTTTCCACTGGCGAGACGGATTATTTGTTGTTCGTGGATCGGAAGGCCGTGGGGGTGGCGGAGGCGAAGCCTGTGGGTGTGACGCTTTCGGGGTGGCGGAGCAAGCCGCAAAATATCCTGTTGGATTACCAGACAATATTCCGCATGTGACTCTGCCGTTGCCGTTTTTGTATGAAAGCACGGGGGTCGAAACGTATTTTCGTGATGAGCGTGACTCGTGGCGGGTGTTTACGTTCCATCGTCCTGAGATGTTGGCGGAATGGATCGAGACCCCTCCTCAGCCCTCCCCAAATCTTGCGGATTTAGGGAGGGAGTCCGTGCAAAGCGCTTATTCGTTTGAAGGAACTCAATTAAACCATTAAGAAATCCCTCGTGAGGCAGAGATGCCTAAAGGCTGGATGGACATCAGTATGGCCAACAAACCCGTTACATTGACTTATGGAATTATCACTTTAACACTCCTTGTGGTTGGGTACTTTTTGTGAAGAGGATGGATGATGAACGACACCTGTCTTATCTTACAGTTCTTCGTGTTGTTTGGAACACCACCTTTGTCTCGAAAACCATAGTTAGCATGACAATGATTTTTCCCGGAAATTTCCGTTATGGCTTCGCGGGATTACCAAATCAACTACCGTACTCGGACTTTAGCCAGTGGCAGAAATCTCGAAAGAAACCAACTTATAAGGCAAGCAGAATGCCAATCGTCACCAATTCACTACAGGTATAGATATGCTTTTGAATGTTTCGGAGTAGTGGACAGGCTGTTGTGCATAAGACAGAAGATGTGTAGGATAATGTTGTTTGTAGCCATGGGGTTTCTCCTCTTTTTGGTTTAGCAACATTGAGGATGCCTTATGACTCAGCTCGCACCAAGGGTTATATACATCCAAATAACGCTCATTTCATCGATATGGTTTCCAGTTAATCCTTTCCAGACAAGGGGAAGCTCAAGATCAAACAAAATTCCATTGTTGAGCACGGAACATTCAAAAGCGGTCACATTCCGTGGAAGTGACAACAGTGGATTTCGATCTGCATACTGGGACAATCGGTTATGTTTTGCTCGTTTCATTGCTCGGATCTCGCTTGGAGAGAGCGGAGTAAAAAAGATCTTTCCGCTGCCGCCTTCAACATTACATATTATTGCGCCTGGATTGTCAAAGACTTCAATTATTTGGAGATTCATGGCACATCCGTATGCCTTGGCTGCAATTTTATTGAGCCAGCCTAACGGGTCATCAACACGAACATCACGCGTAAGTCTTTCACGTTTAATCCGCAAATCTTGCATTGCCCATAACACAACCTGTTCGCGCAGGTTATCAATCGCCCTTCTCTGGTGTTCATTTCCCATGCTTATCAAAGCGCCAAAGAAGATCACGGCAGCCACCACAACAATTGCAAACATTATTTCCATTTTTTCAATTCCTTTCAATTCGAAGATTTAGAACGCTCAATGTCGCCATCCATCATGAGACGGATTGTTTCTCTCAGCCTGTCCAGCGCCTTGGGACGCGGATCAATCACGCTCACGGAAGAAATCACCAGGAACAACCCCAACAGCCCAAGAACCTGCCAGAACGATACTTGAGGCGAAGCAATGGGTGTCGGCGTGGATACTATTGTAGGTACAACCATCGGCACAATCGTGGGAGAGACGGTCGCAGTAAATGTAGGCAGCGGCGTCCTAGTTGGAGTCCTTGTTGGCGTCATGGTCGGCGTAGTTGTTGCAGTTGATGGCATTGGGATCATGATGACTCCCGTATCGGATGCACACAGTCCATGAACATCACACACCTCCGCCATAACCAGATATTCTCCGGGCGGCGCCAAAGTATCATCTCCAAAGTGCCTATCCCAGGAAATGGCTTTCGGAATCCTGTCCGTGTCAAACTCCAACACCAGTTCCTTCCAGCGATCCTGTGGATCACCAATAGTTACGTTCACGCTGGCAATCGGGAAGTGATTGGCTTGAACCTCCAACTCTCCTTTCTCCCAGATCCACCACCGTTCCGTGATGGACACAAAGGGCGGTCCGTTTGATACCACCAGCGTAATGGTGTCCACATCCCCGACATTCCCGGCTTGATCCACCCCTCGCACCTGCAGGGTGTATTCTCCAGTGGGAAATTCAGCAGTATTCCAGGGGAAGATCCAGGCATTCCCGGAATCAACGGTCCCTCTCTGCCAGGTGGTCCCACCATCCAGTGACACCTCCACTCCTTCGACTCCAGAGGTTAGATCGTTCACATTTCCTCCAAGCAAAACCTCACCCTGGACCATGTCTCCGTTGGAATGAGATGTAAATTCCGAAACAGGCGGCACTGTGTCCACCTTCATACTCCTGGTTTGCACTATCTCATTCCCTGCTACATCACGGGCATGAGCCTGGATTTCATGCATGCCATCAGAAAGTTGGAGCGGAAAATTGCTCCAGATTCCGCCGCCATCGAGGCTTCCCTCCAGCGAATACAATCCGGATATCGCATCCGAAGCGTTTGCCGACACCTCCACCTGTGATACATACCAGCCATTCCTGCCATCCACGGGAGGTAGAACCCAATTGATTGTCGGAGGAGTGCCATCCCGCTGCCAGGTGGAAGACCCATTGGCTGTCCTTCCACTGTCCGAGATCGCCGTGTAATTTGCCGTGCCAACCCCTTCAGGCAGGGAAAGGCTGCATGAACTTCCACAGCTGAATGACTCTCCATTTAGGTTACCCTGAATGGATACCGTATACCCCTGCGGATCGCTGGCAGTCAACTCCAAATCCTCATTTCCCCTGCACCAGAGAGCATCCCCCCACAAATCACAGACCACCTGTCCCATAATCACTGGAGGCAAAGGCGTCGGCGTTGGAGTTGGCGTATTGGTTGGCGTGAATGTGGGCGTGAATGTCGGAATAAACGTCGGCGTGTTGGTCGGCGTATGAGTGGGGGTAAAGGTGGCGGTTGGCGTTGAGGTGTTGGTGGGTGTAAAGGTCGCCGTGTAAGTCGCCGTTGGGGTGAAGGTTGGCGTGGGAGTGGAAGGTGGTCCGATGTAATACACATCGACGGAACGAAAATCCACATATCCGCCTGATGCCGACAGGGACCAATTGCGACAGCCCGCAGGCACAGAGAGGGTCATGCTCACAAAACCAGGCCAACTGCCTCCGCCATACAGATACCAGGAATCAACCGCAGAACAGGCGCGCAAGGTCGCAGTCCCCACGCCAGCATTGGGACTGAAAGCCACCATCACCTCGAAATAGGAGACATCGCGATCAAAGGAACCGCTCGCCACACCGCCGCTTCCCAGGCGCGTCACCCATTCATCGCAGCGGGAACCACAATAAGCACCGCCTTCCTGCGGCGGCAGATAGGTGCCGTCTCGATGGGTGATGTAGACATACGAAGCTGGCCCACTCCAATCGATGTAGCCCGAGTCGTGTGCCTGGTCATAGTTGCGCCCCTCTGGGAGTGAAACTGCCGCTAGCGGAGCGGCGTTCGTCAGCGCTAGAGGCAGGAGGGCTGCAAAAAGAACCAGGCAGAGAAGAATAATTCTTGTACGGGACACAGACTACTCCTTCAAGGAACTGAGCAAACCAACATGAAAAAGAACAGACAGCAGGGCAGCCATGAAGAACAGCAGAATGCTCACGACCAGGAAGAACTGCGGCGGGATGATCTGCCCAAGCAGGTATCCGGCGAATCCTCCAGTCATGAAACCAAGGATGGTCCTGACCATGTTATTTCCCGGGCTCCCGGCATTCTGTCTGCAAGGCAAAGGAGGAGGGACTCAACTCACGCCACCAGGCAATCTCACCCAAAAGCAGACTGTATTCCCAAGCCAATCCCTCCGGTGGCAAAGACTCAAACCACGACTTCAATTTCGACTCCGCCTGTTCCCTGTCACAGGACTCCAAATGAATAGCATCGCTTCCACGAACCAGACTGCTGTGGGAGACCAGCCATTCCAGGAACAAATGCAGACGGGAAGATTCCAACTCAAATGCCTGACTGGCAACTTCGGAAGCCATCTGCTCGGTTGATATTTGAATTTCATCCATAACTCACCATTCCCTTTCCTCCCGCGCCAGAAACCAGGCGGGGTAGAAAACCATAATAGCAAGGACTCCAAAAATGAGTGGAAGTCCACAAATCAAAAGTAAGCCTACCAAAACGACTTTGAACATCAGAATCCAAGCCTTCGGTCATCCATCTGTGGTTCAGGCTGGGAGACCTTCGTATTTTGATTTTCGATCCGCACCGCCAAAAATTCATCGAGCAACCTGGCAAGCGCAGCAGGAAGCATATCCTCCAAGACCTTGGAGGCTTTCTCCTGCCAGCCATCGGCAGGAAGATATTCGTTAGGATGGGATGCAATTACCTCTTCGATCAATGCCCTCACCCTCGCCCCGTCTGCGCGCGGCAGGGGCTTGATCTGAGTCAGGGTCGGCGGCTGCCAGTGTCCTTCGATACGCGCCCGCAGCCAGCACTGGAGAGAAGGCAGGTCCAGGGTCATGTTCCCATAGCGCACGGTGGAGCTAAGCGTGGCGCGGATCAGATCTGCATCCTCTGGATCGGGCGAGAAGAACATCTGCGTGGAGGTGTTGGCAAGCATCGCCTGCACCACCGGCTCCATGCCCTCCACCTTGCGCATCATCGAAAGGGATTGCGCCAGCACAAACATGCGCGCCCCGAACTTGGCGCCCTCGGAGAGCATCGACTCAAGCCTCATTCCCGATCCGATTTCCTGCGCTTCATCGACGACAAAATAGAATGGAACAGGTTTTTCCAACGTTGCACGGCGATAGGCGGCATCGAAGACGTTATACAAAACCGAGGCTGTGAGCCGCGCACCCTCACGCCCCATCTCACCAGAGGGAAGTCTCAATACAATCCAGGCGCGTTCCCTGATCCATCGATCCATATCCACAAATTTCTCCTGGTGCATGGCGGAGAACAACCAGGGCGAGAGCTCGAGCGCCATGACCTTCGAGAGCACCGGGCTGATCACCTCCGTCACCCAGCCTTGACTCCACTTGTCCCCTTCGCCGGTCTGACCCAGCAGGGCATCGAGGGCAAGTGAACCCATGCGTTCACCCGGTGGAAGCAGCGCCATCGCCTTGTGACGCCAGTCCTTGTTGAAAGCCATGAAGACCACGTGCAAGAGTCCAAGCCCGTCATCCGGGTGATGCTGGTTCCAGACATGTGCCAGACGGAACAAGCCCAAGAGCGCCGCCTGCATGCGCGGTCCCCAGTAGTCGTCCCAGATGCGCCGTCCGATCTGCACAATGGCATTGCCGGCCCAGGTGAATTCTGGGACAGCCAGTAGGTTCAAGGGGATGACCTGCGGCTGGTCTGGTGTGATGATCCTCAATCTCTTCACCGCCTTTGCACGCTGCTCCTCAGGCAATTGCGCAATTGCATCCAGAAAGGCATCCGCTAATGAGACATGCGGATCAACGAGGAAGATGCCCGGTGCATCATCTCCACGCGCGATCAACTGCTCCAGCATCGAATAGACAAAGGATGACTTGCCGCTGCGGCTGCCGCCGGTTGCCAGCCCGTGGCCATCGGGATCGACGCCCACCCATTCCCCTGTGGCGACGCTTTGCCCAATCTTGAAGCCTGCGTCAAGCAATGGTTGGGCAGGAGGCGGGGCTGGCACTTCCTGCCAGACGGCGCGATCCAACAGGCCTGACCCTTCGCCCAATTGAAGCGGTGCGATCAGACCTGCCAGTTCCCCGGCAGGCAGGGGAAAACCATGTTCCCGAACTTCGGGCCACATTTGATTGAGTGACATCCAGAATTGTTTGCCTGCAAAGAGCGGCAAATCTATTGACGAGGAAAGTGTCATTGCCACCTTGAGCAACGGCTCTTGAATGCGCCTTTCCAATACCTCCTTCGGAATCGAGCGCCATTCCAGCCAGTTGCGAATGCCAAGGGAGGCGGCAATGCACAACGTGACGCCTGCGATCACGATCAGGATTTCAGGCAAAGGGTTGAACCATCCTGTTGCCCAAATCCCGCCGCTGATCCCGGCCATCACCATCCCGAGAAAGAAGACGGCGCGCAGCATGTCCAACTGCATGCCCCAGGGATTCGGGGTTTTGTTCTCCACACCGCCCTCGGTGCCATATGAATAGGAGGATAAACTTCGGAGTTTTTCCTGCAACTCGTCTTCACTGCCCAGGAACCAAAGCCTGAGGCTTGCCTCTCTTCCTTCACGCGCCGCGCCGATTAGGCGGCTGCCGATGGCAAGCAGAGGGTCGCTATCCTTGGCAGAGGCGATTAGGGTGGGCAGGCGGTTGGCGGGACGAGCAACATATCCGGAACCGTGAAGGTCCACGGCCCCCAGGGAACGCCAGCGCGAATGCTGTCCGGTCATCGCTGCCCAGGCGTGAACGATTCCCTCCCCAGTATTAGGCGGGAGGAACAAACGAACACGCAGACCCTTGGGCGATGCGGTCCATTCGATCACGGCTGGAAACGGGATCTGTCCGAGCCAGCCCATCACCTGGGATCGCAGGTCGTCCAAGGCGTGTGGGGCAAAGAGCAATTCCCAACCCTGCCATTGTCCATTGCACAGCGGGCAGTCATTTGGACTTGATGCGAATTCATAGCCACATTTCATGCACATGTACCCATTCTTTGGGTGGATCATCGCATCACCCCCGTTGCTCCCAGTTGTTTCCAGAACTGGATCCAAACAGGAGGGATCGAGACCAACACAGGGAACAAGGCGCCACGCCCGCCGGAGGGTGCGGCAAGAAAGACACGCGGGGGCAATCGCGAAGTGGTCTCCGCATTTTTGCGTGCTTCACTTTCGGAGATGCCGAGGGAACGATAGAAGGCAAAGGCTTCATCGGGACCAAGCCTGCCTATGAAGGCAGTGGAAGCCAAACTCAACGAAGTGGGGTTTTTCATCAGGTCGGCTGGCAGATGGGTAATGAGGGTCACGCCCACCCCGCGCTTGCGCGCCCTTCTCCCCAGTTCATCGAGCAAATCCGCAAAGGGACCGCTGCGCAGCAGGCGCCAGCCTTCGTCGATGAAGATGTCCATTGGCTGCCTGCCCACCGTGATGGCGTGATACAGAAACCAAGCAAGCACTGCATGTACGATGGCGCGGTTCTCCTCACGCAGGGAAGACAGGTCGAAGTTCCACCATTGACCTGCGGGAAAATGCGGAGATAACAAGGCATTGGGTCTATCGAAGAAACCATCGAACAATCCGCCGCGCATGAAGGGGCGCAGGAGCGCCAAAGGCATGGCAGCATCGGGTGAATTGATCGTCCCCAGGGTCTCGACCAGTTCTGCAATGGTTGTGGGTCCCGGTCTTCGTTCCCATCTGCGCTTCACGGCTTCATGCAAAGCTGCCTGCACACCGGGAGACAGAACCGACTCGCCAGCAAGCGAGGCGATGAGGAAACGGACTGCCAACAGCATTTCAGCCGGGTTCTCACCTTGAAGTGGGTGAATGAGGCAAGTGTCTTTGTCATCGGGAATGCCAGCCGGCACGACCTTGCCGCCAACCGCCTCACAGAGTTTGTTGTTCTCACCCTCGGGATCTATGGAAATTACAGTCCTTCCCTGCAATAATCTTTGCAACATGATCCAGCGCAGTAAACTGGTCTTGCCTGCACCGGGTTCACCAAGGATGAGGGTCGTGGCATGGGGTGGCGGCGGGACGGCCGGGTCGAGTCCTTTGGTGAATGAGAAATGCACATCGCGTCCATCGCGTGCATGCGTCCCAATCCAGACTGAATCATCTACAGGCAATACCTGCCTGGATGGTGCGGGTAACATGGGAAGAGTTTCTTCGAGAAATAGGGTTGGCTCATCGAGACCGGGAAATAATTTTCCGCCCGGTTGGAAATGATGCAGAGCGCGTTCAGCAATATAGAAAAGTCTTTGCGCGGTTAATCCACGTGCGCGCAAATTGGTTTCGATGACTCTACGTGCGGCTTCCGCTTCCTCGAAGCGGTTACGTTCCACAAAAAGTGCACTCATAAGAGCAATCTTGAACGCCGGCTTTCCAAAGCTGAGCTCTGACTCCGCCGCATCCATTGCATGATCGGCGGAACGTTCCGCCAGCGAGGGACGGCGACCGGTCTTTTCAGCCAATGCCATCATGAAGCCCTCAAAGAGGGTGCGGCGCGCACGCAATGATCCGCGCAGGACATCCGGCGGTTCGCGGCGCATGGAAAGCGAATACATCACAGGCAGGTTGGGATAGAAGACCTCAGCACTGAGGCGTGACCAGGGGCGGTCTGCCATGCCGGGCACGCCGCTGCCACGCGTGGAAAGCGGCAGGAGATACCCGCCCGGAAAGAGCAGATGGTCTTCCAATACCTCCACAGCTTCGGAGGCAATGGAGGCGGCAAATTGATCCTGGGGTTCTGACATGGGGCGGATGATATAAAAAAACACGGACGGGTGCTCCGTCCGTGTCGCTAAACTCTCCTTTTCCATCAGTCCATTCTGTTACGGACTCCACCCCTCCACCATGCCATTGAAATTGCCAAGGTGGGCAACCTGACAGGTGAATGGGTTGACCAGCACTGGAATCGTCGTTCCATCTTGTTTTGCTGTGTTGATGATCAACCACTGGCCATCCGGTCCCCATACAGAGGCAAATGCGGTTGGAACTTCCGGTTCCACAACAAGTTTGCGACCCGATCCATCCAATCGCGAGATGAAGATGCCCCAATTGTTCGCGCCGAACACACGGTCCGCGAAAACGAGCCACTGCCCATCGGGGGAGACCGCGCCATAACCCGCCTTGTTTTGAATCGTGAACAGTTCCTTCGTCTCGCCGCTTTGCAGGTTGTGACTCTTGAAGGTGAACCCGTCCCCGCCCATCGTGGAGAATATGATGGTCTGATTATCTGGCAGCCAGCCTGACGGGGCGATCACCTGCGCCGCGCCGGTGTCAACTTGCTGGGAACCTGTCCCGTCTGCATTGACCACGTTGAGTGTGAAGGTCGTCGTGTACATCAAGCGGGTGTTATCCGGCGACCAGATGATGCGGTAGCCGTCCATGCCCAGCGCGGGATTCTCCTCGCTTGCGAGGTTGAAGATGTGAATTCCATCGTCGATGCTGTACGCCAGCCGCGTTCCGTCTGTGGAGAGGGACGGCCATGCGCCCATGTTGATCTTGCGCGAGTTCGACCCGTCGAGGTTGCTGACATAGATTCCGGGCAGCCGCCAGCCTTCGTCGACTGTCGTGATGACTTGTCCGCCCAAGCCTGCCGGCAGCGGGTCATTCCGATTTATGAGTTGATTCCATATGTCCAGCGTGAGACAGGCTTCAGCTGCGGGCGTCGCTGTCGGTTCGGACGTGAGCGGCGGAGTCCACATCACCTGCCACGGACCTTCGACCACGTAAGGCACAGACAGGTTGACTGTAAATTGGCGTGGCCCGCTAGGGATCATGCCGTATGGGATGCCAACGGAGAAGTCTGTCGAATCAACCGGTCGGCCTTCCTGCCATATCCCTCCGCTGCCTTCGCAGGAATAATCAAAAGGATCCTGCGGCGCGAGGTCGTTGACAAAGCCGTCGGCGCCTGCCAAATCGCTAGTAAAGTTGAAGATCAGGGAGTACATCTGCGGGGCGCAATCGCCATTCAATTGAATCGATGCCAGACGAATGGTGTGACCGTTGAAGACAAAATCCTGATTGGGCTCCCATGTCTGCCCGACTTGCGGATCGGGCCCAAGGTCGATTTGGAAATCAGCCGGCGGAGCGAGCACAGTTGCCTTGACGGATGAAACGCTCAAGGTCAACGGACCCGCGAACGCCTTGCGATTTGTGCGATACGACCAGGAAAGCCTGTTCTTCTGATTGGACCAATCCAACGGTACTTCCTCGATTGGGACTTCCTGTCCATTTGCGTCCGTCAATACGGGGCGTGCTGCTTCAGGGAATACGTCCTTGCCGGCTGGGAATGCGGAATCGTCCCAGGATAAATTTCCGGTGAATACGAAGCCATCTTCCAGTTCGATGACATTATCCAATTGCAGAGTGAAGCTATTTTTCGTCGTCGTGCTGGAAAGTGCCGGGACGCTGGTTTCTCCTGCGGCGGGTGTGACCGTTGCCACCTCTGACGGCGCGGGTGTAAATTCAATGATGGGTGCGTAATTCATGTCCGCTGGCGCGGGTTTGAGCTTGAAGGTGATTTCCCAGTTTTCGGGCGCGGCTCCAACGGGCATATTTTGCAGGACGGGAATGACCAGCGTCAACTCGTTCACCTGTGACGGGACGGACCGATACACGAGTCTTTGCACATAGTTGGGCCATCCGCCTTCCGTTGTGATGTTGCCGAGCAGCGGCTCCGGTGTGCCGTTGAATTCCCTGGATTCTTCAAGCGTGGTCCCATCAGGCAGGCGGAGTAGATGAGACGAGCCAAAAGGCCCGCCGCCTTCGCCCTTCGAGTTGGCAGCCTGGATGGTGAGTCCTTCCGCCTTGTAGACGATGATGGTTCGCTCGGAGTCGACCACCACTTGTTCGATGCTTACGGTGACTCCGTCCCGTGTCTGGCTGACGGGTTCGGCAAGGACGCGCAGCGAGCTCGTCTGCACGAAACCAATGCCGGGGATGTAGCCGGTCAATCGTCCAATGGCATAGGCGACGCCTGTCAGTAAAAGCAGGGCGAGAAAGGCAAGGATCATAGCGAGGGCTGGTCTGGCACGCAAGGTTTGCATGAAAGTTTTCCTTTGATTTAACCGCGCTGCCACGCGCGGGAAAAGATCGAGATCGTCGGGAATATTCGGCCTGGCGACAGAATCTAAAATATCGCGATAACTCTTATTCATCTGTCTCACCTTTCTGCCCAAGCAGGCGGCGCAACTGTCCGCGAGCTGCGTTCAACAGCCATTTGACGGTGCCCGGCGCAGCATCCAGCGCGGACGCCATTTCCTGTTCGCTCATTTCGAGATAATAGCGCTGGACGATCACGGCACGCTGTCGCGGCGAAAGCTTGGAGAGCGCGTTCAGGATCTTCTGCTGCAATTGGGCGTATTCCACCTGCGATTCGACGGAGGCGGCGCAGTCGAGCAGGGATTCGACTTCGTCGGATTCGTCCTCCAGCGAAACGAGCCTGTCACTTCCGCGGACGGTGTTGAGCGCGGCATGGACCACGCTGCGCATGAGATAGGGTTCAAACGGACGGGATTCGTCGAATTGATGAATCCGCTGGCAGATGCGGATTAAGGTCTCCTGCACCACATCCTGCGCGACGGACTGGTCGTGTGTGATCAGGAATGCCGCGCGCGCCGCCCTGACCTGATAGCGCTCCATGAGAATCGCCAGCCCGCCAAGGTCTCCGCCTTTGAGGCGGCGAATGGCTTGTGCATCATCCATGAACTGCCCTCTTCTTTGATAGAGTACTCATATCAGGTATACACAATGATAAACGAAAAGGTTGGGGGATATTTTCCAAGATTACCGGATCCCCGATTTTTCACAGCTATTTTGAGACGTGTATTCCAGCCAAACCTGTTTGGACTGCGATGTCAGGAACCCCTGTATTCCAGATTTGGATTGAGCACCCAGCGCGTCAGTCCCTCAACGGCAGGTTGATCCAGATACCGAATTCGTAATCCAAAGCCGGCACATAACCCGCTCAAGCCATCCCACCAGGCTTTCCCTTCGTCCCCGGATAAAACAAATTCCAAAACAGTGCGCCGAACAAAAGGCAGGGAATATTCCTGAATAGCAAGTAGCAATCCCTGGTGCAAAATATCCAACCCATCTGCGTCCGGAGGTTTCCAACTTTGAACCTGCTTTTGAAACTCCAATCGTGGTTCGGGGTCAGGCCAGAACAATTGCAACAACCGCAGAGTCCCACCCGGCTGCATGGAGGAAAGGATCGCCTGATACCCCTCCTGCGGCCTCACCTCGGGCCGGTCGGGATCAGCATAAATTTCGGAAAATAATCGGTGGGTATCATCCTCGCCGATCAAAGCCGCATGGGAGCCGACCTGTGTAAATCCCTTTGCCAATACAAAGGCGCGCGTCGAACCAATGATTTGTTCTGCCATTACATCCCCACTTTGAAGATGGACTCAGGAATATTCAGGTCCGTTGCCCGGAAGCCGGGACGCATCGGGCGATTTCCGGTAGGGATCAATCCCTTCCCCTGTTCAAATCTAAATAACGGAGAGAAGGATGGGCGTGCGGCAGTACGTTCCACAATGGTCGCAACCTCCACAATCTCGCGCACGATCTGTCCATGTTGTGGATTGCGCTCGATATAAACTGCAGCAGTCACCGCCTCCGCAAAGGATTGTGCAATCTGGATCTCCGACATCCTTGCCGCATCGGGATGAGCCTGTACCACCTGCAGGAAACGCGGCCAGACATGTTCGGCGCTTGTTGCATGGATCGTGAAGGCGGAATGCCCATGTCCCGTTGCTGCGGCGCGAATGAGTTCCCATGCTTCCGCCCCGCGCGCTTCCCCGATCACCACCCCATGCGGGCGGGAACGCAGGGCGGATCGGATCAGGTCATACATGGTCACAGGCGGCGGACCGCCGCGAATTTCAGGGCGGGTCACGGTGTAGATGATGTTGCCCGTGTCGGACTTGCTATCCCCGTTCCAACCATTCAGGATGATCTCGTTGCTGTCCTCGACGATAAAGAGACGGATTGCGCCGCGCGGATAGTAGTCCAGCATCTCCTGCAGGATGCGCTGCCCGACAAAGGTCTTGCCCGATCCTGTGGTTCCGGCAATCACCAGAGTCCCGCCATGCACCATCACGCTCAATAGGTAATTGGCAGCCTCCGGCGTGAGAATGCCATTGCCGCGTGGGAAATCCTTCGGGTCAAAGTGTGGACGAGGCACGGGAGGCAGTCGGTTCTGACACAGCAGCGCCAGACTGCCCTGGGTGAGGTCGGATGCTGTTCGGTAATTGGAGACACGCAGGGTAATCGTGTCACCATAAGGGGAGGCAGGCGGCATGACATAGTTGATACGCACACCTTTTCTGCGTACTGTGCCATCTCCCAAAGGAACCATCACCTGCAACATGGCATCGGCAATCGGGTAATCAGGTGTCGGTGCGCGCTGTCCTGCCCGATCGATCATGACGCGAAGCGCATCTCCGATTCCATCCGGGGCTGCGCCGGCATGTTCCCAGCCGCTGGTGGTGGTGTACACGTAAATGTGTCCCAGGTTGATGGCAATATCCTCGACATCGGAACGGGCAATCAATTCCAATAAAGGACCCATGCCCGAGAGGTCGCCAATCAAGCGCAGGATAAATTCCCGCGGTAGGCTGACGCCCGCATCGACAGCCCGAACTCTCACTTCTTCAAATACCTGCCGCGCCAGAGCCTCGATCTCGGTGGAAGTCATACTTTTTTGTAAAGACTCAGTCGCCTTCTTGGCGCGCGCCTCCTCCACAAGGGTATTCCACCAGTGTTCCATCTCATCTGATGAACGCGCCTCGGACACAGGTTTCATTGTTTTGCCGGCAATATCAAACATCCGCTATCCCTTCCCAAACCAGCCGCGTTTTTTCGTCACATTCGGCAGCAGCCCAACACGTGATGCGCCTTCCCGCACGGCAGGTACAAAATGCGCCGCGAAGCCCAGCAGTGAATCGGCGAAGGGACCGAGTTCCTCCAGTTTCTCCTTCTTGTATCTCCAGATCAGGATGTCATCGCGGCGATCCGAGTTCACAGCTTGAGCGGCAAGGCGCGGGTCCACGATCGGGATGATGCCATTCGGGATAAGGGCCAACTCGATCTTGTCCTCGCTCAAGGCCTGCTGCAACATCTTATGCGCCGCCTTGAAACCATCCCCAACCACCTGGTTGTAGCAGAGCTTGACACGGCTGCCGATAAACTCATGGGCGCTGTTTTTTCCGACCACATTTGCCAGGGAATTGATCATGCGCGCAATCCAACGGCGGGTCTCGGCAAGGTCGGGAATTTCGGGCTTGATGACAATCGCAATGCCCTCTGCCGCCTTCAGTGCTGCGCGATGCACGACGTGGGCGGGGTTGATGCCGACATCCATAATGACCACGCCGCCTGCCGCAACTCCGGCCTCATACAAGCCCTGGATGACCTCGGCGACTTTTGCTTCCTGCTGCAGGACTTCATCTCCTAAATCGTCGGTGATCAAACCCGGCAGGATGCGCAGGGTAGGCAGGTTTTCCAAAGGTGTGAAGGCATTGAGATAGGCGGCGCCCGAAGCAACATCGCCCATCACGCCCTTGTTTGCTTTGGCGATCTCACGCCGCAACAAGCCGATCATGGTCGTGTTGACACGTTCCATGCGCATGTGATATTGCAACGCGCCCGCATTGCCATCCGCATCCACGAGATAAGTGGTGATACCCGATAGGGCCAGCGCCACCGCAAGATTGACCGCCACTGTCGTCTTGCCCGTCCCGCCTTTGGGCGAGGTGATGGCGATCTTGCGCACCGCCATGCCGGATTGAATGCGGGCAGACATGTCGCTGCCCAGCACCGCCCTGCGGTATTGATCGTCCGCCGCAAGGTTGCCGGCGTCGCCTCTGCGCATTTCCTCGTATAAACGATTGATATCCACATCCGAAGGCGGGTACGCAAATGCAGGAACACCGACACCATTCGCCCAGGAGGACATGCCATCGCCAACGCCCGCAATGACGAAGATCAACTTGCCGCGTTCGGCTGCCTTGACCAGGCTCTCAGGTGATACGGATGATTCAGGGGAGATCACGATGATGGCGCGGAAATCAAACAGGTCAAGGTGCTGCGGAGTGAAGGCCGCAATCTGAGCGACCACCGAATGTCCCTGTTCTGCCAGTTGCATATTCAGGCGGGATGTGACGGTTCCCGCGCCAAGCAAGAGTACCTGCATTATTGTCCTCCTCCCAAAACTTCCTTGCGATCCGATTTGAATAAGTCTTCGAAGTCCCAATAGGTGAAGCCTGCGGTGGGCTGCTCATCCCCGCGCGCCATCAGGGAAACCACCAGGCGATCTCCCAGCTGCAGGGCAAGCGACAACACTTCGCGGCTGGCATTGGGAACAAGCAGGATCAACATTTGGGGCTGGTCAATGGAGGTAAAGGTGGAGTCCGAGTTGCCTGTATCAGATGAATCAGTCTCAGGCGGCAGACCCTGCACGGAGATTACGCGCACGCCCATCGGAAACAGATCCTTGGCAAGGGGAGGCAGTGCGCGACTCAATGCATCTGTTTGTGCAATCTCCTGAGGGGCAGGTGTTGCAGCCGGCTGCGCCTCATAATCAGATTCGATGATGACCTCCGGCATGGCAGTCGGTGTGGACATCTGCTGCGGGCGACTGCTGATCACCATCGTCACGCCGACCAGATCGCCGGGCAGGAATGCCTCCGCATCGGGAGCCACAAGGTTCATTGCATCCAATGGCAGGGGGAATAAGCTATGCCCGGGGTATTTCGCAAGCACGGCGGAGAGCCGTGTGCCTTCTGCCGCCTGAGCCACAATTGCAGAACGAAAGATGGGTTGTCCATTGAAGATCGGCTGGGCGACCACCCCGCCGACGACCCCGGTAACTTCTTCTCCGGGAATGTACAGGCTGGCATTATCATCCTGAAAAACGGTCTTGACCGCAAGGTCGGCAGGAGTGATCGCATCCCCGATATTTAGATCGCGTGTGGCGGAAAGGACTGAAATGGTGGGTGGTTTTTGCGCCGCGCCCAAAGCGTTCAGGGCAATGAAGGCGACAAGAAAGATTCCAACCGACACCCCTAGCACCACCAGGTTCACGCCGGTTGAGGCAATTCGTTTTAGCATGTTTTATCTTCTCCAATCGTTTGGTTTCCAGGGCAGACTGCCCTGATTGAATGCCTGCCGCAGGGCAGGTGTATTTACAATTACCTCTTCGAGGCGTTCCAGGGATTGACGCATCAGTCCATACAGGACCATCATCACAAAGTCCGTTCGCAAATGATTTGACGCCAGTAACTGGTGATGCGCCTGCGCGGTATGTCGTGCCACCTCCATCACGTCAGAATTCGCCAGGGCTTCCGCCGACACGCGCGGCATGTCAGGGAAACATTGTCGGATCAAATCGGCTAATTCATTTTGGACGTCTGTTGATGGCGACTCTGTGACGGATAAGGATGGTGGAGCAAGCAAATCTGCAATGGAGGTATTTGGATTGATCCGCAACTGTTCCACCGCGCGCGGAATGCGTTTGAGTCCTGCCTGGATGGCTTCTGCAAGTTGTTTCTGCGCCTGAGGAGTCAATCCCGCCACGGCTTCCACATTGCGCAGGGAGATGTGTTCTTGCAAGCCGACTGGCAGCGCTTCCAGCATGCGCTGCCAGCGTTCGCGTTTGGACTGATAGGTCTCACTCATGGGGCGTATGATACAAAAACATGGCTGGAGGAGGGACGGGTGTGTCGGCAGGCGTATCGGCTGCTTATCGTGATTCTTCGAATATCCCGATCCTGTCCAGAAGAAATTGCTTCTCCCCGCCGTCCTGGAATTTCAAATCCAAAGTGGGCGCAAGTTCCCACCAACGCTGCGGTTGGTTGATCACCAGGAAATTGTCGCTCCAAACATGAACTTCCAGCGGTCCGAAGGCGGGCATGGGCATCTGGCACAGTACAGAGTCATCAGCCGATACAGTGCCCAGCCATTCTGTTTTACTGATCCAACGCAGACGGATTTCGTAGTCATGCCAGGCATGAGCGTCCACCTCTAAAGATTCAACCTGGACAGGAACCCAGTTGAGAGCCAGATAGCAAAGGGAACCGTTTTTTCCATAGAACGAGGACTCGTCCCCCATGACGGCGAAGCCGAACATGTCGAATGGTTTTGTAAAGAAACCATCCTCCTGGAGCGTTCCAACTGGTTGAACAACCACGCCGGCGGTGCCGTAGAAGGTATCACTGGCTTTTGATTTGAATTTCAAGACAACATCGGCAGATGGCGTGGGTCTAAATCCGCTCCCGCCAATGAGGGTGACGTTGTTGTATCGCTCCGATGCCGGCTCACGTCGGTCCGGCTTCTCGTCATTGAAGAACGGGTCTGGAGAGTGTTGAAGTGTCAGCCCTTGATCGGTTGAGAACGTGGTCGAATGCCAGGCTGTTTCATTCGAAACAGTTCCACCACCATTGATGGTTGTAAATTCCCAAAAGTCAGGAGACAACTTTCCTTCGAAGCGATCCTCGACAGATGCTGGATTCTGGAAGTCTTCCTGCGCATTCTCTGCCAGGTTTGCAAGCCGCCTCGTTTCGCTCCAGATTGCCCAGGTGGAATAGAGTTGGCGGTAGTTCAGTCCGGCAAACAAAAACAGGAGTGCGAATAATACGATCACGATTCTTATCATTTGATTTCCTCGATCCATCTGATGGTTGTTTTTTCTCATAGCGTCCATTGCATATCCTTTTGAAAGTAGATTTTTGTTTCGTGGGACGCATGATACGAAAGTAGGGGGGACGGTATCTGGATCGTGTCGGTAGGATTTTTTCGATAGTGACTAAACTCGCGGGCTGACCACAAGGACTCAAAGCCACCGAGGCACAAAGAATCCTTTGAGTCTCCGAGTCTTTATGGCTTGGTGGATCACCTTTGGATTGTTGCGTACCTGCAAAGGCGTTCCACCATACCCGCATCTGCTTAATTACAAGTGGATCTTATTAGAGATGTCCATCCGTATTGCTGAGAGCCCTGGATGTTTTCTCCGATCGACCTGCGCCTGTTGGAAACTTCTCAGATATAAGAGCCGCGTGAAAACGCCGGAGGTCTTGCAAATTAGCGAACATTTCAAAAGTAGAATGTCGCCAACGCGGCACCCTCACTTACAGGAGGCATTCTCATGCGAGCTGAAATAAAACGGTTTATTAACTGGACGCGGATGCGCAGCCCGCAGGCGCGCACATGGCATGACTACAAATGCGACCTTGAAATGTTTGCGTCGATTATCAGTCGCCTAAATGTTGAAGATGTGCGTTTTCGGGATGTGGATGAATTTGTAAATTTCCAAGTCAACAAGGGTTATAAACCCAGTACAGTCAATCGCAGGCTTGCAGCGGTGGCTTCGTTTTACAGATTCCTGCTTGAAGAGGGCAAGAATGTTGCCTGTCCAGTATTACCCAAAAGACATTATCTCAAAGAGCCGCAGCGCCTGCCGCGCCCGGTAAACGAAAAAGATCTGCGAAAATTCTTCAATGCGATTCACGATACCCGCGACAAGGCAATGTTCATATTAATGTTGACCAGTGGACTACGGATCAGCGAAGTATCAGCGTTAAAAATGACGGATATTTATCTGGGGGAAGCCCCTTCGCGCATGATCATTCGCGGAAAAGGTTCGCGTGAACGTACTGTATATCTTTCTTCCGAGGCTGAGGAGGATTTGAGGCTTTGGCTGGAAAAACGCTCCAAAACCCGCTGTGAATATGTTTTTATCACTTATAACCAAAGGAAAATCTCCACCACCAGTATCAATAATCGTATCAGCCATATCCGGGAATGCAGTGGGGTAAATTTGACCGCACATATGCTCAGACATACTTTTGCTGATCGTCTGCTTTCGGCGGGCATGCCAATTACTTCCATCCAGAAATTGATGGGCCATCGTTTTGTGGAAACCACGCAGATTTATGCGGTCGCCAATGACAAGCAAGTCGAAGCTGATTTCTACAAATCATCCGGGAAATTGGACAGCTGGAAACTTCTAATTCAGGCGACACAGGCGATGTCCCTGGATTATGATATACAGGCAGATGATGAACCTGCCTTAGAGGAACAGATTCCCGCACATTACAACATTCCAGTCTCTATCAGTAGACTGAACATGGAACTTGTTAATCAACTCGAAGCCTATCGCAGGACGCAGATAAATCGCTGGCGCACAGAACGGGTGGAGGATAATTCCTCCAATTTTTTCAGTATGCACAGCGTCCTTTGGAATTTTTTCGACAAAGAATGCGGGGTAAAGTCTGTGACTCAGTTGCGGTCTGAGCACGTACTGAGATACATACAACACCGCCTTGAGAGAGGGTGTTGTGCCAAAGGAATCAATATCCACCTGAGCGGACTTCGATCTTTCTTGTCTTTTTTGAGAGGCGATGAGGTGCTTATTGACGCTTCCCTTGAAAACATCAGGCGCCTGAAAGAAACCACATTATTGCCAAGGTATATGACTTCGGCGCAGGTATTGTGCTTGAAGGAGGAGATTGAAACAAGGGTTTTACAGGCAAAAGACCAGGCCGAAATGCATGATGCTCTCTTGCTTCGAGCTGCTTTTTATCTATTGTGGCAGGGCGGTTTGAGAGCAGGCGAGGTGAATGAATTGAAATTTTCGGATTTTTATATCTCCTCCGTGAGCCATACCTGGCGTCTTTTTATACGGGATGGCAAGTGGAGAAAAGGGCGAGTGGTGTACCTTACCGATGCCGCATTGGTTGGTTTACAGGAATATCTCGCCGCACGTGGTATGGATAAAATGGGCGGATATGTGTTCGTGCGGAATGGAAAGCCGCTGAAAAGTGGTTATCTCCGTCAAAAATTGAAAAGCACTGGCAGGCGGGTAAATGTGCCGGTCACGCCCCATCGTCTCAGACATACGTACGCAACCCAGCTATTAAATGTGGGGTGCCAGGTCACTTCTATTCAAAAGCTGCTTGGGCATACAAACTTGAACACAACCATGACATATGCCCGCGCCTATGACGAGACGGTGATGCGGGATTACTTCCAGGCTGTGCAGTTTATTGAAGCGCAATGTGGTGGGTCTTGGTATGGTGTAACAAATATTCAGCAACAAGGAAATTAATGATATCAAGGCTTCGAGATTTCTCGAAGCCTTGATATAAGACGAACCCACAATCGCGCAAGGAGTAAAAAAAGAAATTGTTAAAGTGCCATATCGACACGAAACATGCCGAGACAAATAACATTCGTTGTCAGGTAACTTGCAATAAACAGAACGGGATCACTCCCAATTTCGCTGCTTTCGTTTTGGGATATATGTATCTAGATAAATATCGAGATGTTTTTGTTGCGTTAACATCAATTCATGTTTATATTTTTCATAATCCCTGCCAAAATAAGGAATAATTCGATCTATATACTCTTTCAGCAGGTTTGACAACTTTTCAAAGGATTTCTTTCTGGTATTAAAGAAACTTTTTTTAGATCTACCAACAAAAACCTGTCCATTGGTCAAAAAATAAATCATAGTACTAAGCCCAACCCGATAATCAAAATTCGAATCAATGGGTGAAAATAGTATATCCACATCATCTCGATCACTGTAAATCACTATGGCACAATCATTCAAAGCGAATATTACCTGCCAGTTTCCCATGGGAAGCTCTTTTATGTCATAAACTTTATACCCCCTATCAAGGAGAAACTGAAAATAATATTCAATTTCTCGGCTAATTGATTCTAATTTCTTATTTTTCATTATTTTACCCATTGCCATGTAGAAGGCTGCAAAATCTTATCAACGTTAAGCCAATTAGCTGTACTCTCAACATATTGCGCAGCGAAATACATATCCATTTCCATTTGAGTTCCTGACCCTGTTTTGCCTGGATCGTAAAGAGTAACGGTTGTGGGCTTTCCTGCTGCAATTTGAGTATTAATTACTCCTCGGTTAATTAAAGTTGCTACGTTGTTTTGTCCTATTCCAATTTTAGAAAGCGCATTGTACACAGGATTAGGTAGGTGAAAATATGTGGTACCGGCTTTTTCATACATACCTACACTCCCTATACTGGTCATTGAAGCTCCTGCATTGATTGTGGCATAACTTACTAAAGCTTTATATCCTGCCCGCAATAAACCACCACCTGTAAAGGCTCCGACAACATAAGTTGCAGGATCATACAATGCGTCCGCTTTAGAAACGCCTCCTTTATCATTAAAGGCACCTTCATCCCAACCACCTTCAGAAAGAATGGACTTCTCCGTATCAGATAAGCTTATCCAGTTTCTGCCTTTACGATTTGGTAAATTTTTGTATAAATCATTGGCACGTTTAGAAACATCAAGTTTTCCGGCTCTGCAATAAGAATCTCCTATTCCACAATCAGCGCTATGTCCGCTTGGGTCATTAAAGTTGATAGGATTGTTCTTTACATAGCTATACCGATTCCACGCCTGGGGATTGGATGGGTCGGGAATCAGGGTATCGGGCTGCAAAAAGTGGTTAATATAAGACGAACCCACAACTTTTGCAGGGACAAAAAAAGATGCTGTGTGTTGTAAAGGTGCGGAATGCCAATTGATAGTCACTTCGCAAAGCGACTGTCAACTCATGACCGGCTTCCCAGATCGTCCCAGAAGGGGAAAGTCCCACGCCGAGCAAGGTAATATGGCACGGAAATTAAGGATTGAGTTTCAAATCAATAGCGACAGCAATTTTTTGGGATGCAGATGCATCCATATTCCTTTTTGATAATTCTCCAATTACTACTATTTTTAAGTAAGTGCTTTTATTATAAAAAATATCCGTATCGAAAGTCTCCAAAATTGTCGAAAAGGTTTCAGTGTTTCCACCTTCACCAACTTCGCTTTTGCCTTCATACACATACATCGCTGTATTATCGACTTCGTTCCATGAGTTGTTTTCATCTAGAAAAAATAATTTTGCGTCGCCATATTTATAGGTAAATTTATAGTCTGACTTGTTTTGAATGAGAATGCCGATCGAATCACCTATCTTAAAGGTATTTGCCTGTTGAGGCGCCGTAAGTAATATGAATTCACCATTATCTGACAGATGCACGCTATCTT
The DNA here is from genome assembly GCA_030834895.1 of Anaerolineales bacterium. Classification (GTDB taxonomy): domain Bacteria; phylum Chloroflexota; class Anaerolineae; order Anaerolineales; family Villigracilaceae; genus Villigracilis. Next base: position 10,567 of record JAUQXA010000008.1, on the reverse strand, counting down.
CAAGATATCTTAATGGAAGTGGCGGAATATCCGTTTTTACGCATCCAATTAATATCGTTAATATAACAATTGTTATTGTGAATTGTTTTGTTTTCATCCTAATCTCCATTATGGACCTATTGGACCTTGATACGTTATTGTACCCAATCCAATATATGAACCTGCTGAATATATCGAATAATTAATGCTCACTTGGTTTTGATCAATAGTTAACTGCGGATTTATCGGAGCGATAACCAAATTGTCTGTAGTAACGTTTTCCGAAGTGTCTATCCTGTGGTGAACGCCATTAATTTCCATTGCATCAATAACCACGTCCCAACCTGTATTGTTATAGACTCCTACCCCGAATACTGCTGTAGCTCTAGTTGAGTTATTAGTTATAAAAGGTATTATGCCGTGTGCGGATCTATCGAACCCATGTTGTATGAAATTGGTATTAAATATCAAATTTCCAAAAAATATCATACTTAAATCAATTATGCTTGACCCGCGCGTAATACTTGGATTAACCGCCCGTCCATTAATATATACAGTTTGCCCACCGCCATACCCATGCTTTGTGTAATCATCAGGGGCTGGTGAATTAGTCAACCATGGATATGATGGTTCAGTTATAACTCCACCACATGTATATAGAGGCATGTATGGCGGAGTTCCAATACACGGGTTTTGCTCATTAGTTCCTGAATCTATCGGGACGCCGCTATCTCCGTCATCATCAGTCCCAGTACCGTCGTCAGTGGAAGGCGTTGTTGGTGTTGGTAAGTTACATCCTGTGCCACCGCCTCCGCCACCTGTGCCGCAACCCTCATCTGCCCAATGTCCGGTGGGATCATTGAAATTGACTGGACGGTTCATCACATACACATACCTATTCCACGCCTGCGGATTGGACGGGTCGGGAATGAGGCTATCGGGCTGCAAAAAGTGGTTAATATAAGACGAACCCACAACTTTTACAGGGACAAAAAAAGTTGCCGTGTGTTGTAAAGGTGCGGAATAATAGGTGATAGCACCCACGACCAACCGTGGCATGCGATTACTTCTCCGCCATGCAACGTGTCGAGCAGAGGTTTCATGACGGAGTACAGGTCGTTAAAGAGCAGGAACGAACCGAGGCGTTTCAACGCCTCAAACGACTCGAAATGACGGAGAATGAACATGCACCGCTTGATGAAAACATGAAATTGGCGAGGCACAGATAACTAGCAAGCGAATATGAGTTAATTTATTTTTGTCTATTTGCTCGCTTGCGATTCAGATGATAAGGAAAGGCGTATTCGCCTATCAGCTTTTTACCATTCTCAAACACAAATGGCGTTTCAAACTTAATGGGAAATACTTCATCAACTGTTTTTCCAAGATTAGACGCAAGTTGTTCGGGTGTCACAGTACCTGCCAGAGGTGAATGTACTGGATAGTCAAACAGAGACCCATCATGACGCGGAAATGCCAATATGTAAAAGCTTTGATCAAGTAGCCGAACAAAAACTACCCCATTTAGCCTTGTCCCATCATTAAATTGATACTCACATAATACGAACAAAACATCGCCTCCAATTGGCAAGACCAAACTGTCAGGGTAATCTATTGTTTGAACTTCGTCTCCATCCTCCTCAACGAACCCCCAAATTGGATGTAAGAGAAAGTCTTGAATGTGCAAATCTGTGTTTCTTGGTTTGCGAGCATGCATAAATATAGAGCTCCTGTAAATAACAGATTGAAAAGATATCTCACTCTAACACTACCATTTTTGAGAATCGTAATGCCTAAATGTTCTCCGCTTTTAGATAAAGGCTTCGTAACAACTTCAACTGATGTCCCAAGGTTTTTTGTAGTAAAGTGCCTCGCCCAGCCATCCATATCTGGGTGCCGAGGGTCATATATTGTGACAGGCACATCAATATCTGCCAGTTTTGCAGCTGCAAGTCGTCGATTATCGTACGAGAACAAGTTGCCATCAAAATCTACAAGTCTCAATGGATCACCTCTCCAACCATTTATAGCCATATCGTCTGCAAGATCATCAAGAAAAATTCCATCCGAAGTTCTCATACTCACAGTATCTTGCATCCAATAAATATCTCTTGCAGGCATTGTAGTTTTGCGCACATCGTCCGCAGCTTGACGATAAAGCCCAACTGATCCCACATGTGCTAAATCAACGGGGTCGCAGAAATTACCTGTTGCACAATCATAAAGGTCCGCCGCCTTTGATATAACAGGATTTTTTATAGACATCCCGCTAACATAAAGGGCGGCACCTAATTCAACAGAATCTTGTCTGCTGGCTAATTCATCGGCGGGAAGATTTGGGTTATAAGTATCGCTTGTGCCATTCAGTACAAAAAATATACCAGCAAGAGCAGCTACACATGCAATTGTGTCAACTACTGCCCCGCTAAAACAATGTCCGCTTGGGTCGTTATAGCGGACGGGGTTGTTTAGGGCATATGAATACCTATTCCAAGCTTGTGGGTTTTGAGGGTCGGGAATGAGGCTATCGGGCTGGATAAAGTGGTTAATATAAGACGAACCCTCAAGTTCGGCAGGGATAAAAAAAGAAAAGTTGTTAAAGTACAGGGACGAACACAGATCTTTCAACTCATCAAGCGGCTGGAAACGCCTGAATTGTGTTTTGAGGAACGGTTAGGCATTGCAGGTCAACTGCGCGAGGCGTTGGGACAAGGTCAATAAGCATGTACTGTGAGGGTATAGATAGGGTCAACTACATCACTCTCTAATTTCCAACACCTCCCCGGTAATAGCATCCACTTCAATATGGATGCTGCCGTCGCCTTCAGGTCTCAAATAGGATACACGCCAGATTACAGTGTCGTCGTTCCCCCTTTTACGATATTCAAGATATGCGGTTATTTCAACAGATCTGTATTTATTGATGTATTCATTCCCTCCAGCCTCTTGCGCAATTTGAATGGCATCCATATCATCTAGTACCCACTGCTCAGATTGGATCTCTTGGCGACCTTCGGCTGATCCGCCTATATATACCACCTCTGATTCAATTGTTAAGTCTTCGTGGATCCATACTAATAGCGCTTTCGAGCGCTCGCTCTTAGAGAGAAAACTATAAGATAACCTCAATGGCCGGCGTGAATAATATGGTTGTATTACATTAGCGTTAGCAAATTGTAGATAAGCGTCTGGCTGCCATTCGCGGGCAATGGCTAGCACTTCATCATAATACTCTCTGGCTGACAGAACCTGGATGTCAATTGCAGAGACTGTGGCTCTTCCTGTGCAACCCGGCAACAGCAAGCTGAGCAGGAATAATAGTACCTGGCTAAGTCTTGTAAGTATTCTGTCCATGTGTATCATTCTCTTTCTAGTGTAAACGCACCTGTTTTTTCTTTAGTATCCTGCTGGTGTATATGCTCCCCAGCTTGGTCCACGTTGTCTTAAAAATTGTCGCAATTCATTCTCCAGAGGATCTGCTATTGTTAATTCCCAGTTAGCCTTCACATCTTTAAGTACTGTTGACTTAGAATTAGTACCAATGGCCACCATTAATCCCTCCAAAAACCTTGGCTCATAATTGGTAATATGTTGGGGGCCGGTACCCAAACCAAGTGCACTGAGAAAATGGTTGTAGGGCGTCCAGCTTTTACGAAGTATTAGCGAGCCCATAAGGTCACTTGCCTGTTCTCTCGTCAGGGGATTATTGGCACCGTTGAGAATCGCATTATCAACTATCAACCGTAGGTCCAAGCCCGCATCCATGTACGCAAGCCTGCTTAATCTTCTATACTCGTAGTATTGAGCGTAATAGGTATCGGGGTCTGTGAACGCTTGTCCATAAGAAGGACCGGCCCAAGGATTGAAGAAAATGTCTGTCGAATCATCCCATTCAACAGGTACTGGATAATTATCCCATGAAGGATTGTCAGGCCAATTATCGTCTCCATTATCGTCACCATCGTTATCGTCACTTATAATTTCATTATCATCCCCGTCGTTGTTACAATCCATATCCTCGCAAATCTTGTGACCTGTTGGATCGTTATAACGGATGGGGTTGTTGAGGACATACGCATACCGATTCCACGCCTGCGGATTGGACGGGTCGGGGATGAGGGTATCGGGCTGCAAAAAGTGGTTAATAGACATCTTGCATAAGTATGCGATAATGGGCAAATGCGATATGAAACAATAGAACACCTAAAAGATACGGACTTCAAGCGATTGACTGGTGTACAAAGAGCGACCTTTGATTTGATGCTGGAAGTTGTACAACAAGGGATGCGCAACTTTGGCAGACCGACCACATTGAGCCGAGCCGACCAGCTTCTGATGACTTTGATGTACTGGCGTGAATATCGAACTGAATTTCATATCGCTCAATCCTATGGAGTCAGTGAATCTACAGTTTGCCGTACCATTCAAAAAGTCGAAGACGTTCTTGTTTGCTCAGGGAAGTTTACCCTGCCAGGCAAAAAAGCACTCCAGCCCACGGATACCATCTTTGAAGTTGTGCTGGTGGATGCCAGTGAACAACCGATTGAACGTCCAAAAAAAGCCAAAAAGAACACTATAGTGGCAAAAAAGGACGACATACACAAAAAGCGCAAGTGATCGCTGACAAAAAGACAGCACAAATCGTTGCCACAGCCTTCACCCACGGCAGCAAGCACGACTTTCAGCTTTTCAAGGAAGATGGCAGCAGCTTTGCTCAACACATTCGCATACTGGCAGATGCTGGCTATCAAGGTCTGGCGGAACTTCATGAAAACTGCTGGACACCATTCAAGAAATCGAAATATCATGCGCTGACCAAGAGAGAAAAACAGCGAAATCGTGCATTGGCCCGCAGACGAATTTTGATCGAACACATATTTCGCAAGTTGAAGGTGTTTCGCATTTTGAGTGAGCGCTATCGAAACCGCAGAAATAGATTCGCTTTGCGCTTTTGCCTAATCGCTGCACTTTACAACCTTGAACTCACTTCAAACTGACTTTTGCAAGAGGTCTAATATAAGACGAACCCACAACTTTTACAGGGACAAAAAATTGGATGTGTTGTAAAAGTGCGGAATGCCAAGTGACAGTCACCTGTAAGACCTGACAGGTTATTATAGCGCCACTCCCGACCCACCCACCCTGCCCACACACGGGTTTTGGTTGACCGAGGTCACAATAAAACACTTCGATACCTTAGGTTAGTGCGTCGATTGTCAGGTCTGAGTTCATGTCACTATTCACAAAGGCAGCAACACAGAAACGCACCTCGCCCGTTTTTATTTCTACTCTTTATTCTTTCGATAGTTAAACCCAACTCTTTTATCCCAAGGTGAAGTTCGAGTCCCGTCAGCCAGCGGAAATGCAATCGCAAGACACCAACATAATATGCCCAAGAAAGTTGATATTAATGTTGTTTTACCCTGTCTATAAAAAGACGACCCAATAGCGGCGGCTAAAATACCAATAAATGAAAGGGGAATCAAAGGCATACCAAAAAAAATCTTTCCGATCTTCGTTTTCGGCGCAAACATTTCATCTCTTATATCAGTGGAAATTGACAAATTCCACATCGGTAAAGTGTGTGCAAACACCGTACTGAAAACGATTAATATTCCAATAAAAAGAGAAAGTTGAGGAAACAAATTGCTGACACCGCGATAAGCGATCACAATAAACAAGGTGGATGTGATTGTGTTATGGACAAATTTTTTGAATAAATTTGGCTGACTTCTTAGCCAGACAAAATTCAGAAAACCAATTGCTCCAATTGGCGCAGAAAATAGAAGATAAAAATCTGAGCGGTACGGCAAAATAGTGGCAATAAATACCAATAAACTAAATACTCCCGCTCCGCCAAAAATGGACATTCCCAGCGACTGTTTTTCATACCCGGTTTCTTTGTAATTTGATTCGCGACTCATTTTTTTCTCCTTGTAGGAACACTTTATGCTTGGACGAATTTTGAACATCATCCTTGAGCCTCCAGATTTTGAATTGGCTAACTATCGGATCCAAATCTATTCTGGAAGCTCTTTTGAAAATTCATCAATAAACTTTTAGCGCAGCCTCTCCTTGCCGAGTATCTATTTGATCATTTATAAAAATCTTTGCCTTTTTAGGAACCTCAAAATAGTCAAGTGTCATTGACAGCCCAACTGCCACAACTACGGTTGCGCCAGCCACCACCCAAAAAGGTGTCGTTGAAACTACAAACGCGCCAACCAGCAATGAGGCAGCAGCGCCTGTCAGATAATAAGCCACAGTATCCACTGCTGTTGACACTGCAAATTCTTGACCGTAACCTTGATCAGCTTGTGATCCGATGGAACTATAGTCAGCAAGGTTTGTTATCAATGAAACGCCAAAGGCAAAGCGAACCGCGCTACCTCCTCTAAAGCTTTTAAGTATGGTAGTGTTTATAGTGCCAGGAGTATAATAGCGTCCCTTGAACCCAAATGGATTACGAGTACCTAATCGCCCGTAGTTAACACCGTTTTTTGCCAAGCGGAATCCATGTCGACTGAAAAGCCATGCCTCGCTACCAGCCATGATATTCCATGAATATGAGTTCACATACGGAAAATATGGTTGTAAAAACGACCACAATTGTGATGGCACAGACGAATATGAATAATTTGAATTCTGGTTCGGGCATCCTGTTCCTACACATGTTAATTGCCATCCTGGCGGAGGCGTAAATGTTATAGGATCGTCTCTGTCTATTTCCCACCAAGGGTCGCCGTCACCACTTTCATCTCCTCCAGGAGGTGGATCGCTTTCGCAATCTGTTCCAAACATTCCACATGCTTCTTTGTGTCCCGTGGGGTCATTAAAATTAACGGGGTTATTTCTGACATATGAGAAGCGATTGAGACTCTGCGGATTGGACGGGTCGGGAATAATGGTATCGGGCTGCAAAAAGTGGTTAATATAAGACGAACCCACGCCTTCGCAAGGAGTAAAAAAAGAAAATTGTTAACGTGCGGGGATGCTTCGCACATTGTCCCCAAAGGGGAACCCCACGCCGAGCGAGTGGAATATTATCCTATTTTGGGACTCCCCATATATGTATATCACCCTTACTATCACCCCACATTATCATACAATTGTCTTTTGAAAAATAGAGTGCCGTTACTTCTCCTACAGGAAACTCTGAAATTATCTTGCCTTTCTCAATATCAAAAATCAAAAACCCATTTTGTGTAGCAATTGCCAATAATTTTCCAGTATGATCAAAACGTATAGCATTTCCTTCCTCAAGTTTAATATTTAGATGTAAAGGAAAGATGTAATTATGTAAACTCCAAATAACAAGTTGCTGGTTAGTCAACCAAGCAAGCCAGGAATGGGTTTCATCGAATTTAAGATCGACGGTTTTTATTTTTTTGTCTGAAAAACTTGAAAGCCTATAATACACGTTGGAAGAAAATCCGTAATTATTCTGTTCATTTTGCATAGGCTGTTTATGTGCGCTGATGTCGCCAACTTGAATATTTCCTTTTTCGTCTGCAATGGCTAAATAATCCCCGGTTGTATCAATGGCGAGCCTTGATATTGTCGGATCTTCATATTGTCCTGTTCTAATAAAAAAACTCCCGCCGGTTCCATTTGTTTTAATAAACCCATATGTTCCATCTACAATATGGCTATGTGCCGTAAAAAACAAATCTCGTATTGGATGAATCTGGAGGCTTGTAACTGAGTCGTCTCCGGGAGGCCAACCAGGACAATATTTTTCCTCCCCATTACAATATATCAGCTTTCGTGATACCAAATCCCAGTAATTAAGTCCGTATATACCATTAGAAAGTATTTCGTTGGGTGTGATAGCGTATTTACCGTCTTTGCTAAAACTAACCCCTGCGTTTATAAGATAAACTGGTAATCTCCTTTCCTTTTGCCCTGCGAATAAAATATCGCTTGCAATAATGTCGTGCGATTGTAAATCCCATCGGTATATTTTTCCGTTTTCATATAATACAAATAGATCGGATATGTCAGCGGATCCTTCTATCGCAACAGGAACGCCATCTTTTTGTTCGTTACGAAAAATGGATATTTCCTTAAGTTGCACCGCACTTTCTGGTGTTAATTGACGCAAGTTAACCCCAGATTTAATTGAGATGGATATTTGAGGCGGCAGCGGCTTTTCTGAAAAATGCTTACGTGTCAATATTTTATTGACAATAAAGCTGCCCACTAAAATTAGAATACATAATCCAAACCAAACTATTGTTTTTCTTAAGTATTTATATTTCATGACTTAACATCCTGTTATACAAGAATTATACGAAAAATATTTTGAATCTGTATTTGGAGTGATCGCATCCAATGCTGGAGGATAAGATACAAGCCCCCAAGTTCCATCACCGTTTTGCACCTTTAAGTAAATGGTGTTATTTCTTGGCGTATTACCATCACAAACGGCATTATTCATACAGTTTTTGGTCGAAGCGCTCCACCCTCCACCATATACCTCACTATCTGCCAGAGTTGCACCACCAAGTTTATTCATTACATCATTAAAACCCCAACCTTTGCTTTCGCCGCCATGAACTGCCGCAACGTAAGCAATATAAGTAGTTGGTATATCCTCATTCCTAAATGTTGATATACCTCTACCAGCACCTGCGCCAAGCGTACCCTCCCATAATTCGAATCTGATTTGAAAATCCCACCAAATCCCGGCGCCAACCTGTTTAAGTGTATCTGAATCTAATCCCTTAACGTTAACGTCATAAGTTATTGTTAATCGTGAGTACGCAGCAGGTAAAGAGATGGTAACAGTGGTCCTTTTTCCATCTCGCGCATCCTTTAATTGCTTCCAGAAATTAGCTGCTTCTTCGTCTGTAAAATGAGTAGTATCAATATGAGCACCATTGGGTAGCACACAATACCCTCCTCGTATACAAGCAGCTTCTTGCTTCAGTCTGTTTTGCCTTTCACGCTGGAATCCAGTTAGCTCTTTGTTGTCCTCTCTTGGCCGCCACGGTTTATGACCTGTAGGGTCGTTGAAGTTGACAGGGTTATTCCTAACGTATGAGTAGCGATTGAATTCCTGCGGATCAGCCGCATTAGGAATAATGCTATCCGGCTGCAAAAAGTGGTTAATATAAGACGAACCCACAATTTTTGCAGGGATAAAAAAGTTAGCGTGTGTTGTAAAGGTGCGGAATATTAGGTCATAGCGCCCACAACCAAACTATAGCAGACGATTACTTCTCCGCCATGCAAAAAGTGGAACGGAGGCTTGACAGGAAAGAGAAGGTTGTTAAGGGTGCAAGAACTAGAATTAGAGGAACGGTTAGAAATTGTCAGTCCATTGCGCGAGGGGGTAGAGTATTAAACGTATTATGCTGTTTAAGTTTAATTTAGTTTGCAGATCGAATTATTATTGTCATCATAAAAAAACATGCTGCAAGTGCAACAATCCCACCAATAATGCTAGACCAAGCGTAAAATTTCATGTCATTGGGATTATTTATGGAATATTGATATGCTCTGTTAGCTGCTTCATTCCCTTTTAGTAAACGAACTAACTCAACATATACTCGCTGATTGAGACCTAGGGATAGCTCACCATAACGCAATACTTTCCAACCACGGCGAATTTCAACAATAGAAATTACAATGAACATTGGCACAAAACAATAAGCCCATTTTAATTGATAAGAATCCATGTCAATCTCCTAAACTTGGATATGCTGGCTAATAGAGATGGAATCCTTTACTCAGGTTATACCCCAACCCAAAGGCACTTGCTGCAAACCCAAGTGGACCAGGAACAACAGAAACCCAGTTTGCAACTCCGTTTATATAGTCGGGTTTGCCTTGAGCAACCGACCAAATGTCGGTATAGGCTTCTACACCTGTGATTGACCACTTAAGTGCAGTTACACCTTCCGCAGATGTAGCAGGAAGCTCAGCCACTGGAATTAAATCTCCTATGATGCCTAGGACATCCATTCCAACCTCTTCCCAAGGCACCAAAGATGGACTCCAACCTATCTTAAGCTCACCTGTAAGCACTTCTGCTGCATTGTCTAGCCCAATTGACGTAAATATATCATCAACAAGTTGTCTTATGTCAACACAGTCGCCGCCTCCCCACCTTGGACCAATACAAATAGGAGGAGGGGGATCGTCGCTTTGTAACTTTAGCAATCCATCAAGCTTGTCCCAATTAAAATCTGGGTTTTCATCGGTAAAAGCGAGCAAACTATCATAGCCCCAGTTTTTCACTTGTTTATCGCGAGCGATATTTTGCGCCTCTAGCCCCAGCCTTGCCCGCCTTTCGCGCTGGAATCCGGACAATTCCCCTTTGTCTTCCCTTGGTCGCCACGGTTTATGTCCCGTCGGGTCGTTGAAGTTGATGGGGCGGTTGGTGACGTAGGAGTAGCGGTTGAAGCTCTGCGGATTGGACGGGTCGGGAATGATGTTATCTGGCTGCAAAAAGTGGTTAATATAAGACCTGCTATTAGGAGTCAAGGGTTGGGGAGAGTAGGTTCCCGCAAGACATAAGGGCGGTTCTCCTTGAGGATGACATAAATACGGATCAACAATTTTCGGCAGACTGCGCCCAGGG
>JAUQXA010000067.1 GCA_030834895.1 Anaerolineales bacterium | reverse complement strand
CGTCGTCAGCTGCAAACCCTGTTAGGTTGTGCACGCTCATCCCCAGAAGATGCCTGTTGGATCGCGAGACACCTCTGCCAAGAGGGTATCGAAGTCGGGAGCACTGGGCAACGGCTGGTATGCGCGCCACTTCAGATCTCGCAACTGGCAGAACAGACGCCATTCGTCGGCCGCAGCGACGTAACGGAACTTGGCAACCTCGTGATCAGTCTTGCGGCTGCGGTCCAGGAACGACGGACGGCTCTCAAAGAGGACAACGTCGCTCGGGCCGAAGCGAAAGTCGATGCGAATCTGATCGTGCATCTCAGGCGGAACGCGAGCGGCAACAGCGCTCAAGCGCTTGGTAATGTGAGCACGTTGGAGTTCCGACAAGGCCATCGGCGTGCACTGAGGTGTGTTCCTGGTTGCAGCAACCTAACGGATAGCGTTCTGCTGCAGGCGATCAAATAGAGCCGCCGCGGTCGGCGGCACCATGAAGCAAGATACGACCGCCGGCCGCGGCGGCAATCCACACCTTCGCCTGTCGGCAGCAACGCCTGTTAGGGCGCCGAGCGCACCGTTAGTGCACTGTGAACGCGTTTGACACCGAAGGGTCCAGTCGCTGCTTCGTCCCTGAGACGAACACCGGGACATGGAATCGAAATGTGCCGACGGCACGCACCTGACCGTAGATCTGTGCTACCTGACCTGGCGCGATCGGTACACTTGTGAAGGGGGGATCGCACGACGCCACGTTGTGTGGCTTCCAGCCATCGGCGGTCAACGCTTCGGCCTCAGTGAGGACGACCCCGCCACACGAGGCTAAGCCCACCTCGCTCGTGCTTACGTTGCGCACGGAAACGACAATGATCGGTCCACCGATACGATCGAAAGCGTAGTCGGAGTGATCCGTGGTGAGTTCGAGCAAAGGCTGTGGAGACGTGGCTGTCGCGCAACCAGAGGCGGCCGCCACAACCAGCAAAGGCAAGAGATAGCGCATACGGCTAATGACACCTAAGCCTTGAGGTCGCCCTAACGGATAGCGTTCTGCTGCGGGCGATTCAATAAAGCCGCCGCGGACGGCGGCACCTTCCCCAAGATACAACCGCCGGCCGCGGCGGCCATCCCTACCTCGCCCGTCAGCAGCAACGCCTGTTATGCGGCGCCACGCGGTGGCCCAAGGAGGCGGACGGTCTCAGTGCGCGCGGCGTCCGCGCTTATGCCCGCCGCGTTTAGGACCTGACCGCCAATTCCCATTCGCTCAACGAGAAGGCCAAGAAGCAGATGCTCGGTACCCACGTACGAGTGGCCAAGAGCCTGCGCTTCAGCTGCAGCAAGTTCGAGCACACGCTTGGCGGGCGTGGTGAACGGTCGCTCCTCCAACGCTTGATTGTCGGCTAGCCCACGTTTGATCGCCTTTTCGACCTCCCGACGCAAGACACTGAAGTCGACACCCAAATTGTGTAGCACAGCTACACCCACTCCATCCTCGTCAGTCAGCAGGCCGAGGAGTAAATGCTCGGTGCCGATGTATTCGTGCTGGAGTCGGGCTGCTTCGTCGTCTGCCGACGACAGCACTCGCTGTGTGCGCTGGGCAAACTTCGAGCGATCGCTCATCGGGTTGCGTCCTCCGGGCGAGCACGGCACTCACTGGGGCCGCATAACGGACAAGTTTCTGCTGCAGCCGGTTCAACAAAGAGCGAGCGACAGCGAGCAGACTAACCCCGGCTGTCAGCAGCAAACGCTGTTATGCGGCGATCCGAGTGCGTGAATACAGGAAAGCATCGCGGGGCTCGGTGGAG
>JAUQXA010000007.1 GCA_030834895.1 Anaerolineales bacterium | reverse complement strand
ATGTGTTGGGACCGGGAGGGGTGGTGGTGCTGGACAAGACGTCCACAGCGGCAAGCATTTGTAACGATACCACGTGTTCAGTGCAAAGTCCGACGTTGAAGGCTGGCAAACACACATGGAAGGTGCTGGCATCCAGTCCGGTTGGAAGCGGACCATGGACACCCTATCGTACTTTCTACACGAGCACGGTCAAGCCGTTGGCAGTGAATTTAATATCGCCTTTAACGGATCTGGATGAAAATATTTATGCTCCGATGCTTACTTGGAGTAAGGAGGTAACTGCGACCAGTTATCGGGTATATATGTTGGGTCCGGGTGGAATATTGAAGTTGGATAAGACCTATACGGCGGCGAGCATTTGTAACGATACTACATGTTCTGTGCAGAGCCTAGCGTTGAAGGCTGGAAATTACAATTGGAGAGTACTGGCGTCCAATCCGGCTGGGGCAGGGCCGTGGACTGATTATGGCGTATTCAAAGTCATAACGCCGATCGCAACTGAATTACTCTACCCGGTGCCGGAGCCGCCTGCTACGGTTGAAAATATCGGTACCAACTATATCCCGATCTATCGTTGGAGCAAGGTGGAAAATGTCACCCATTACCTTTTGTATGTGAAGACCATTAGTGGGGTGGTGGTGTTAAATCAGTGGGTGCTTGCTGACAAGGTCTGTGACGCCACTACGTGTTCCTATACAAGCCCTACTTTGAAGGGTGGCTCCTATTCCTGGCAGGTGCGAACTTCCAATGCGGCAGGTGATGGCGGATGGACATCGGTGGTGCAATTCAGCACGGATACTCAGTACATCCCCGAGGCAACTTCAAACCTGGCGATAAACGGAGTGCCAAACAGTAACCCGAAGGAAAAGCCGGTTTATACCTGGACGAGGGTACCCATGGCGACTTCTTATCGGTTATATGTGAAGACTGGCACGACGCTCGTGCTGGATAAATGGTACCGTTCTGTAGAGGTATGCAACGGCGATGTATGTTCCGTCCCGAGCCCCGCCACTCTAAAATTGGCCAAATACAGCTGGTGGGTGCAGACCTATAACGTGCTTGGGTACGGCCCGTGGAGGGGCTCATCCTTTGACGTTCAAGCTGCCTCCCCAGCGGCGGCCAACTTGGCGCCGTCCGGTACAATAACCGATCCCACGCCTACGTTCACCTGGGATAAGGTGAACTCGGCAACCAAATATCATGTATATGTGAAGGGATTGAGCGGTGTGGTGTTTGTGGATCAGTGGTATGAGTCTTCAGCCGTATGCCCCGGCACGCCGTGTACTTTGGTAAGCCCGGTGACATTTTCAACCGCGGATTATGTCTGGTCGGTCATGCCCTATAATGCCACGGCCAATTACGGTCCCTGGAAGAGCGAAAGCTTTAAAGTTAGCCCATAAGTACGGACAATAATTGTAGAAGATCCACAGGAAGCCGCAGCCTCTGCGGCTTCCTATTTTTTTGTCGTCCTTTCCAGCTTCAACATTAGGCTCAGATATTTTTCGCACATTTGGTCGGTGGTGTAGGATGCCATTACCCTGGCTTTCGAAGCGGCACCCAATTTGCGGCGCAATCGTGGGTTGTCCAGCAATTTTATGATTGCCTCCGCCAGCGCTGTGGTGTCTTCTATCGGCACGAGCAGTCCCTGTTCCCCTTCTGTGACCACCTCTTCCACTCCTTCCACCCTGGTTGCCACAATGGGCAACCCTGCGCTCATTGCTTCAAGCAGGGCGATTGGCAATCCCTCCCAAAGAGACGGCATCACGAACACGTCTGCGCTCCCCAGGAATTTTGCCACATGATCTGAATGTCCTAATAATTTCACGGAATCTGAAAGCCCAAGCGCCCGAATTTGTTCTTCCAATGTTGATCTCAAGATACCGTCTCCGCAGATCCCGGCTTTGGCGTTGGGGAATTTTTTCAACACGGCCGGCATGGAGGCAATGAGAATTTCGTGCGCCTTGGAATAGACCAGTCGCCCGACAGCCAGCAGAAAGGGATCGTCCGGTCCAACTCCTGCTTCCTTCCTTGCCTCTAACTTATTCACGCCTTCGATTTGCGCGGGGGCGATTCCGTTTGGAATGACGATAATACGTTCGCTCCATATGCCTTCTTTCAACAATTTTTGACGTGTCTTTGCGGAGACGGCGACGATGCATTGGGCAATATCGTGGTTGATCATCCAGGCGTGGAGTTTCTCGCGCCGGGGGCTGATGCCTGCGACGATGCCATGATGGGTGGCGATCCTCACGGGAATCCGGGCCGCCCATGCGAGGGGCAGGGCAAGCATGTTGCTGTCATGGGTGAAGGTCTCAATAACATCGAATTTTTCGTGGTGTAGCAGGCTCCACAGCCGCCACAACCCCTCCAATATGGAAAGACCATTTTGAAGAAGTGAACCCTGCCCCTTGTGGAAGCTGCTTAGGTTGACAGTAGGGAATGGAAAGGTTATCCGCCATTTTTCGCGTAGATTGTCACGGTCGTAAAAAAAAGCGGCAGTCACCTTATGCCCGCGGATGTGAAACCAGCCCGCCTGGTCGAGCAGAACCTTCTGCGCGCCGCCGACTGCCATTTGCGTGCCAAGCAGGAGGATTTTGAGAGGTTGACCTGGTTGTGCGCTTGTTCTGTCCATGTATCCCCGCTAGTTGGCGCGTTTTCGGGACATTACTGCGGAACGCAATGAACGCCATTGGGTAACAAGTGATTTTCTCGCGCCTGATCCGATAAAGGTCGATATAAATGAAATATATGCGTGGGGGTTTAGAGGGTTGTACCGAATGGAAAGTTTTGCGTTCTGTCGCGCTGCTTGCATGGCTGGTCGTCCATTCTCCCCAACGAGGTTGTATGCCATCGTGCTGTAGAGATTGGAAAACGCCCGTCGCTTGAATCCCGACGAAAGGGATGGGTCGTCTTCAAAAGCCTTTTCCAGATATTTGGCAAGCCCGTCTGCCGCGTTTAACCTTTCCCGCGAAATGTTTCCCTCGTGGACTCGGATGCGCGCCAGACTCCTGTTGACAAACCCGAATGGATACTTGCGGGCGATGCGTCGCCACATATCCAGGTCTTCCCCATGAACCAGGTTTGAATCGAACAAACCCACAGAATCGAACACATTTCTTGCCACGATCACCGTGTCCATTGCCATTAAGGTTGTCCAATATCCCAGGATTTTAGGATAAACGTTCCCTGAAAACCAGGAGGTGTCCCTGTATCCAAGGTCATTATTGGCGAAGTTGAATTTTGTGAAACCTGAATGTACCAGACCCAATTCCGGGTGTTTCCTGTAGTAATTTACCTGTAATTCCAGTTTGGTGGGTTCGAAAAGATCGTCTGAATCGAGGAAGGCAATGTAAATCCCGTCCGCCTCCCTGATACCACGGTTGCGCGCCGCCGATGCGCCCTGATTGTCCTGGCGAATGTATTTTATTCTTCCCGTTTCTGCCAGCGGACGCAGGACTTCCGCTGTGTTGTCTGTGGAACCGTCATCCACCACGATGATTTCGAAATCCTGATAGGTTTGTGCGAACACGCTGTGGAGGGTCTCCCCAATCAGGTTCGCCCGATTGTAAGTGGGGATGATGATGGATACGCTTGGATGCTTATTCTCGTTCATGCTTTTGTTTCTTCAACTGTCGAGATTGTCCTGTCAGGAATCGTTTTAAATTGACCATATGACGGGAAAAGGCCGGACCTGATTTTATCATCAGCAAATAGATCCAGGATTCGATTTTCAATGGGCGATATTTCAACCCGAGGAGAAAATAATCATAGGCTTGCCGGTATTGTCCCTGCTTGAAGGATTGGACCCCGGCGTTGTAATAAATTCCGGCCAGCGCTTTCCCTTTGAGCGGGGCAAGACGAGCGGAATCCCTTTCGACCGCCCGCTCGACCACGCCGACAAGGCATTTCACCTTTTCATTCATGGAAGTGGATGACATGGCGCTTGAACCATGCAGCCGCAGGAAGGCGAGCCTCTCATGCACCACGCCCAACGGATAGATCGAAGCGATTCTCAGCCACATGTCCCAATCCTCACCGATACGCGCTTCATGCGCTTCATTGAACAAGCCGACTTGATCGAATACGTCGCGTCTCACCAAGGGAGTGGCCGACCCAATAAAATTGTTTAGGAACAAAGCTTCCAATACATCCCCATTCTGTACCGGCGAAGTAAGACCGTCAACAAATGCTCCAGTATCGGAATCGAAAGGCTGAATTTCACAACTGACCCATTGCAGGTCTTTTTGCCCCATCAACCCGATTTGTGCTTCAAGCTTGCGCTGATGCCAGTAGTCATCCCCATCGATGAAAGCAATCAGGCTTGCTTTGGCGGTTCTAATCCCTCGATTCCGCGCCGCGGAAACGCCTTGGTGCTGCTGGTTGATGTAAACAACCGGGGAACCATATTCTCGAACGATGTCGGCTGTATTGTCTGTGGAGCCGTCGTCCACCACCAAAATTTCCAGAACGCGAATTGTTTGCGCCAGGATGCTGTCGATCGTCTGTCGTATCCATGCGGCGGCATTGAATACCGGAATAATTACCGATACCGTGTCTGTATGTTCGTGGAAGGTTGTCACGGTTACCTGTCTGCCTTCCTTACGACCGTTTGACACATCTTCACAACTTGTGATTTTATAATGGCGACGCTCGGTTTATTTGAAGCCGGTTCAAGATTGGATTGCGCAACGTTGCCCGCCGGCGTGTCGCCTTCCAAAGCCCGGTGGGCGACTGGTTCGACGGTTATGACGTCATCCGGGTTGACCGGCAGCCCCTTTTTTTGTTCGCGCCAAAATAGATTCATAATTCCACTGTTTTGTAAACCCGGATCGTTTGATCTGTCATCTTTTGAACGCTAAAAGTAGCCTGCGCATATTGCTGCGCGCGGATTGCAGTATCGAGAATTGCGCTTCTGTTATTCATGGCATACTCGATCGAGGATGTTAAGCCATCTAGGTCGTTGCTGTCAAATAATAATCCATATTTCCCATCTCCCAATATCTCGGGAATTGCCCCGGCGCGGCTTCCCGCAATCGGCACGCCTTGCAGCATGGCTTCTATGAGAACCAATCCCAGTCCTTCAAACCGGGATGGCAGGCAGAAAAGGTCGAAACCCGGCATAAGTTCATAGCCGTCCGGTTGGAAGCCCAGAAACTGGACATTGGATAATCCATTTGCCTGCCGGCGCAGCATGTCGCGAAGTTCTCCATCGCCGGCAATGACGCAGTGGGTGTTTGGAAGCTTTCGCGCCGCTTCAATGAGAAGTTCGATGTTCTTTTCGTGTGTCAAACGCCCCACGATACCAAATACAAATTTGTCGGCAGGCATATTATATTTTTTTCTCACAAATTCCCTGTTTTTGCCCTGTATGTAATTAATACCATGGTAAATACGCTCGATTTTTCTAGGGTCGATATTGGCGGCAATGGCGTAATATTCCCTCACCCTGTCCGAGACGGAAATATAACGTCCGATTATTCTATCGATGATATGCAGCCATGTTCGCACTTTATAGGACATAAACCATTTATCGTCCGAGTGAATCGACATGACAACCTTTTTGCAGCCAGCCAGCCATAGGGCAATGGGCATTCCAAAATATTCAAGGTGGATGTGGATAATTCTATCTTTTCTTTCCCGGAATAATCGAACAAGATCAATGGTGCGCTCGATGGACGTGAATCCGGGCCTGCCCGACGGCAATTTTTCTCTCAATGGCAGGATCGTAACCCTTACCCCGGAGGCTTCCATTTTTTTTAACCCTTCCAGGACTACGGGACTTGGCTGTTGTCGAACAAGAGCGATTAATTCCACATCGAGCTCATTCTTTGCCAGTGAAGGCAGTAATGACAATAGGTGATTTCCTATCCCATATAATTCAAATAATCTGACAACATGGGTGATTTTTTGACGCATTATCCTGACTCCATGCAATAAATATATATTTTATCAAAAGGCAAAGACACTGGAAGGCTGGTATGTCCATATAAATTAGACTCGGTGGAAGATCTGCGGGCGCAGAGGGAAAGGGTCGTTATCGAGTCGGGTTTATGAAAAATTCTGTTCAGCGCGTAAACGTCCCGCAACTCTATTCCTGTAATCGATTGGTCCGGCGTGTTGCGCGCGGGCGGACCGCCCGCCTGTGCCATAGAAGGAATTTCATGAGTTCTTAACGCCGCTCGAATTTTAACTCCACTTCCTGATGGCATGAGTTGGGGGTGAAACCGTGAAACGCATCGATATTTATCCGATATCCTTGCGCGAATATTTCCGCCAGTTGCTGCGGAGAGAGTTCCTCGGTTTTTCCGGCGCGATTTGGATAGATGTTTTGCACGCGGTTAATGGGAGCGCAAAACGCGACTGATTTTTTGTAGCACAACAATGCGGAAAATTTCTTTTTGTATTTTGACCGTCGTTTTGATAACTCGAGTTCGAGGGTGTTTGGGTTTAGGAATTGGCGACCAATGAGCATGTCAAGTATCCTTTTGAGGGGATATATGGAACTTGAAACTTCCAACGGATAGGCAAAGTCGCTTTCAGATTCGCTCCATTGGAATTTAAGAATTTCCCCGGGGAGTTGTTCGAAATCCGGCAGGGACTGCGGCCTGTTCATGGTATAGCAGTAGGTTGTATTTTCCCCCAGCCGAAGGGAAAATCCCAGCGCGCCGGAATGATTGTCAAGCGCATTTGCCGCGTCGGCAAGTTCAAATGGGCGGACAAAGATATTATCGTCCACCAAAAATAGAACATGTCCAGCATCGAGTTTACCCGAAGCAAAACCAATCATGGGGAGAGGGAAAAGGAGTTTCCGACGAAGATGATACCAATGCTGTAGTCTGGATGAAGGCAGGGCGGATATCAGCAGGTCAAGAACTTGTTGACGAAAACCAACTTCAGGAATGAAGTCAACCCGTCCCGTATATTCCTTTTTTAATAATTCATATTGCGCCTGGTGTTCTGTTGTCGATGTTTTATATAAAACTGTCATCCGAACAATGGAGGCATCCCTGGCATGGCGAAAAAAGGATGCAAGCGTCGCGTCCAGTTGCATTGCGCGGTCTTTGCTGAAAACCAGTCCAAGTATCATTTTTTGAACCACCAGCAACCGCACCCATATTCCTGCCTGTTCGCGTAGGACGGATCGGCATTGATGAATAACCGGCCGTTGTCGTCCACAAGGGCAAACTGCTCCACATGAAGTCCGTTGAAATAGGACATGATCTGCTCGCAACTGTAGATTCGGTGCGCGTTGAAACGAATTTTTGGTGTGCCAACCGGCGTGACAAACAGCAGCGAACCACCTTTTGCAAGCACACGTTTGAGTTCGGCAATTGCCTTTACATCCCCGTCGGGGTCAAGCGGGTCTCCATAGCGTCCCAATCCAATATGTTCCACAACATGCATGCAGGAAAGGGATTCGACGCTCTCGCCAGCGAATGGCAGCTTCGTCAAGTTCCCATGTTTGCAGTTCAGATTTTCAAGATCAAGCGGGGCGGGGCGGTAATCATAGAATTCCACAGGCACAAATGCGGAAACGATAGAGCAGAAGGTCAGCGAAGAGGAAATGTCAATATGGACTGCCGGCTGTATCTGGGCGACAATGCGCGCCGCCCAGGCGGGGTGATAGATGTAATGGCTGTCGAAAAATGTTGTTTCTGTATCCTCGCCCAGACATGGGTAGCGTTCCTTCCATTTTGGAAGGCCGAACCTGTCCCTTGCTCGTTTTGCAGCCTTATGAAACCGGGAAAACGCGGCCGCATACCTAAAATATCGAAACATATATAACAGGCTGTCGTAAATAAAAATTGAAAACGGAATGCGCTTTATGAGTTTTTTGAACGTTTTATAAATACTTGGGTTGTATTGACCAAAGCTGGGTGTCATGCCTGGAATGTTCTTCTTTCGATTTTACATGTCATCGTGAGCGGGTTTATGTTTTATTGCCAACTGATAGGCTTTGTAGGTTTGCTCGGCTGTGATTTGCCAAGACCACCTTGAGATCTGCTGACGCGCGGTATTTTGCAGTGACTCCTTGTTATTTAGCGCATATTCCATTGCATCTTTCAGCCCGTCCGGTTGTGTGTCGTCATATAGAATACCCGCATCCCCCACCATATCTTTGGCGCAGCCATAGTGGGGGGCGATGACGGGTATCCCATAGGATAGCGCCAGTACGGCGACCGCCGAAGTGAGGTAATTTTTACCCGGCATGACGAGAAAGTCGCAGGCTTTGATCGCATATTCAACCTGCTGGTTGCTTACCTGCCTCAAATGGAGGTGAACCCTCCAGTCCGACCAGTTCAGTTCTTCCTCCGCGGCACGGATGTTCTCCGGCGTATAACCAACAACCCACAAATGGACGGACGGATCGGGGATTTCCCCGAAAGAGCGAATCAATTCCTGGGCATTTCGATGCGGGCGTTGGCTGCCAAAGAACAAAAACATGGACTCGTTTTCGGATAACCGAAACAATTGCCGTGCCCGCTGCCTGTTGGTGGTTTCAGGATAAAACAATTTGTAATCTCCAAGCGGCGCCACCACCACGTTTTTTGCTTGTCCCAATTCTTTTTCCACCAACCCCGCGGCATTTTCACAGTTCAATAACAAGACTTCAGTATGCTTGAGTAAATACTGTCTGGCGAACAGTTGCAGTTTTGACGGCGACTGGCTGGTATGCGGAAAAAGATCGTGCACAGTCCACAGCAGGGGGATTCCCGTTAGTCGCAGAAGGTGTACGAAGGCAAACAACCATCCAAAACCGAGGACGCGTCTCAGTGGCGCGGTGAAATCAAAAACCCCCAATATTTTGGATAATAGCCGATTCTCGGAGTGCCAGGCGAGTTCATAATACTGTTCAGGCCAGTGTACATGCAGTACGTCCAGCTTCTTGCGGTTGAAAAGGATCCATGTCAGCGACGGGAATCGCGGGGTTTTAATGCATTCGCACCCGAGTTTTTTTAGTTCTTCGGCAACTTCTAACAGGAAAGGATGGGACTCCCGCATCCACTTTGAGTTTGTGTATGGATTTGGGAACATGGCGCATCGAATAATTGGTTTCATCTCAAGCCCGGAATTTATTGTAAGCCTTGATCGTAAGGCGTTTGATCAACTTGATGGGGTCTGGGTAAACGCGGGGGAATTTTTTTGTGGTCTGATACGGGTCAACGTAATCCAGGTAGTCAAATGAAATCAATTGTTCAAAGCTGGATTCTTCTGGAAAGCCATATACCCTGCTCCAGCGCGACACCAGATATCCTGTGTCATCGTTGGTTTTTGATGCCGCCAGGTTGTCCTCTCTGATAATTTCGTCATACATGGCATAGTGTTCGACTACCGCATGGCGGCACGACTCTGTTTTATATCCTGCCTGGTCCATTCGCAAACACAAGTCGATATCGGCGGCATAAAACTGGTAATTGACTTCGTCTATCCAGCCCACTTCCTCCACTGCCGAGCGCAAGTAAAGCCCATGGTTGACGAAAGTCCTTCCACAGCACTTCATCACACTATATTGCTTGATTTCCGGGGTATTTCTCCAATAGAAGGCGAGCGCGCCGGTCTTTTCACCTTTTGCAAGCCTATTCTCGAATTCCTGTATACCGTTCTTTATAGCATTGGGGGTTACCAGAACATCATCGCTGATCATCAGGATATATTTACCCTGCGCAATCTTGAAGCCCAGGTTCATGAAGTAACCCCAGTTTCGACGCGCAATTTTTTTGCCGCGAAACTCGCCCCGGTTGTGTTGAATGATGGTGATGACATCTTTTTGCTTTGTCAGGTGCTCAATCGAGCCATCCGTAGATCCCCCGTCCACGACGATGATCTCATAAGGGAAATCCATGCCGTTATTTCTTACACTCTCAAGGGCCGCCTTCAGAAATCTTCGGCGATTAAATGAGCCTAAAACGATGGAGACAAAAGGACTTGTCGGCATATTCATTGTGCCAATTGTAACAGCAAGGCGCGGCACATTCAAACACGATTCAATCCAGCGGTCATGGCTTTCTCAAAGTCTAATTTGTGTCGCTCTGAGGGAGCGCGTTCGCCGCGACCGAAGAGTCTCTTTGCCGTCACAGAGACCCTTCGCTGTCGCTCAGGGTGACACTTTTCGTTTTATCAAGCGATAATGAGAAAGCCGTAATCCAGCAGATTTGTCGGACAATATAATCATTGACAGGTTTCCGCTTTTGTGTGAGAATTCAGAAAATGAATGCTCGAAGCTTTAATTCCTGACAATACGCGTTTTTTTTCCTGAAGTGCTATTATTCAATTTCATATAGAGAAACCTTTGGCAAATACAACACTTTCCCCATATCGACGCATACAAAAACCTTTGGTCACAATTGAACCCCAGCGCGGCTGGGTCTCGCTTGAACTGGCCGAACTTTGGCGTTACCGCGAACTGCTCTTTCTGCTTACCTGGCGCGATATCAAAGTTCGTTACAAGCAGACCGTGCTTGGCGCGACCTGGGCGATCATACAGCCTCTTTTGACCATGCTGATTTTTAGTCTGATCTTTGGTCAATTGGCCAAATTGCCTTCCGACGGCATCCCTTACCCAATCTTTACTTTTACTGCGCTTCTGCCGTGGCAGTTATTCGCTTTTTCGCTTGTAAATTCAAGCCAGAGTCTGGTGGGGAATCAGAATCTGGTGAGCAAGGTATATTTCCCGCGCCTGGTGATGCCGATTGCATCCGTTTTCCCTGGTTTGGCAGATTTTTCCATTTCGTTGTTTGTGTTGATTGGAATGATGATCTACTACCAGATTCCGTTGACTGCCCGCATCCTAACCCTGCCGTTTTTCCTGCTTCTGGCTTTGGCAAGCGCGCTGGCAGTGGGATTATGGCTTTCGGCCTTGAATGTGGAATATCGGGATATTCGTTACGTGGTGCCATTCCTGACGCTTTTCTGGCAATATGCCACACCTGTGGCTTACTCCGCTTCTCTGATTCCCGAAAAGTGGCGGTTGTTGTATGGGCTGAATCCAATGACCGGCGTAGTGGAGGGGTTTCGCTGGGCTTTATTGGGCAGCGGAAATATCGATAGGATGGTTTGGGTCTCCACCGCCATTATTATTCTCATTTTAATTAGCGGGCTGGCTTATTTCAGGCGCATGGAAGCCACCTTTGCGGATGTGATTTAGAATGAATGATATTGCAATTCGAGTTGAGAATTTAAGCAAGCAGTATCGTATTGGGGGGAGACAGGCAGGACAGCGTACTTTTCGTGAAGCCTTGCTGGAATCGTTTTCTGCGCCGGTCCGGTGGATTCGCGGAGAACGAAAACCTCCTGAGACCTTCTGGGCGCTCGATGATGTTTCTTTTGAAATCAAACAAGGCGAGGCGGTTGGGATTATTGGGCGGAATGGCGCGGGGAAGAGCACTTTGTTGAAGATCCTTTCGCGTATCACCAAACCCACAAGGGGACGGATTGAATTATATGGCCGTGTGGCTTCCCTGCTTGAGGTGGGGACGGGCTTCCATTCCGAGTTGACGGGCCGCGATAATATTTATTTGAACGGCGCCATCCTGGGGATGAGCCGCGCCGAGATTGCCCGTAAATTCGATGAGATTGTGGATTTTTCGGGCGTCGAGAAATTCCTTGATACCCCAGTGAAACGTTACTCCAGCGGCATGTATGTGCGCCTGGCCTTTGCCGTGGCCGCCCATTTGGAACCGGAAATTTTAGTGGTGGATGAAGTGTTGGCAGTGGGCGATGCCGAGTTTCAGAAGAAATGTTTGGGCAAGATGAGCGATGTGGCGAGCGGAGGTCGCACGGTATTGTTTGTTAGTCATAACATGGCGGCAGTCCATTCATTATGTAATAGCGCTTTGTTGATGTCACGCGGACGGGTCGTGTTGAGTGGGAATACCGATCACGTGGTAGAAAAATATTTGGATGATCTAAATTTCGTAGCATATCAACCATTGAAACAACGAACTGATCGCGGAGGAAATGGCAGGCTAATTTTTACAAATATTGCATTTGAAGATAACAATGGCAAACACATGCAAGAACTCATTTCTGGAAAAGATACATACATTGTTTTGGAATATGAAGCGAAAGAAGTTGCCAAAAATGTAAAGATCTCGATTGGTTTTTCCAATAGTATGGGACAATTTTTGCTTATGTGTAATAACGAGTTGGCGGGACAGCCTTTTGAGACACTTCCACTTAATGGTCAAATCAAATGTTTGTTGCCAAAATTGCCTTTTTCGCAGGGCGTTTATCGTATTAACTTGTTTTGTGAAGCAAATAATGAAGTGGCAGATTGGGTTCAAGAAGCCGCTAGTATTTCGGTAACAAGCGGTGATTTCTATGGGACAGGGAAGAGTGTTCCATTGACCCATGGCGGATTTTTGACCACTCAGATTTGGTCACACTGCCAAAAAGGATAAATATGAAAGAATTTAAGTACTGGGCAAAACTAGCCGTTCGAAGCCGAAAACCCAGCTTCTTGAGGTGGTATTTTCACTGGCGAGATTCCTTAAATGGGAAGCGAACCCCGTTAAGTGATGGTTTACCTTGGATAGCCTACGCAGCAATAGATTGGCTTTCGAGTCACTTGACCCCAGAAATGACGCTTTTCGAATGGGGTGCTGGAGGCTCGACAGTATTCTTTTCTCGTCATGTAAAGCAAGTTGTCTCCATTGAACATGACCCAATATGGTATGAGGAAATTTCCGCTATAATAACAAAAAATGCATTTAACAATGTAAATCTCAACCTAGTAAAACCCGAAATAAGTAATGACATAAACTTTTGGCATATGTCGACTGTTAAAGATTATCAAGGTTTTAGTTTCGAAAAATATGTCCGGGCAATTGATACTTATCCTGACAACTCCTTTGACGTCGTGTTTGTGGATGGAAGGGCACGCCCTGGCTGCATTCGGCAGGCCATTCCAAAAATCAAGACTGGAGGCTACTTGATTTTGGACGATTCCGAGCGAGAGGGATATGCAATCGGCTTAAATTTAATACCCAAGAATAAAGATATTCGGCTATCGGGACCGGTTCCTTACGTTGGTTGGTCAAAAGAGACCCGGATAATGGAAGTTCAAAAATAACCATGGAAGGTTGGTTTAATTAGTTGAGCACTATGCTGTGAATACAACCTGGTTTGTCACTGCGAACAGGGTGAGATGATCCCTTGGTTTAGAGAAATATCACTTTGCCTATGTTGACAGAATGACAATGATTAGAGTTATTTGTTTTGCATGATCGCAACAAAGCAGGATAGAATATAAAGTATTATTAATATAAAGGCAGGATGGCGTTCACAAAGTAAATAGGGAAAGTAAAAACCCTTGCTGTGTTTAGTAGTTCAATCGCTAGCTATTTAACCATTGTTACTCCTTGTCAGTTGCTTTGTAATCGCTGTTGAAAATATGTCCCAGACTCCACTTGCTGTCTTCTCTTATAATCGCCCTAATCATTTGCGTCAGCTATTCTTGTCCCTTCTGCGTTGTGCGCGGCTGGATGAATGTCAGGTTCATATCTTTTGTGATGGTGCAAAAATGCCCGAGCATGAATTGGGGGTGCTGGCCGCGCGGCAGGTGGTGGATGAATTTGCTGCAAAACTGAACGCAAAGGTTGTTAAGCGCGAACAGAACATGGGCTTGGCGCGTTCGGTTGTTTCCGGCGTAACTGACTTGTGCGAGCGATACGGCAGGGTTATTGTCTTGGAGGATGACTTCATCCTACATCCCTTCTTTCTTGACTTTATGCTTCAATCGTTGGATCGCTATGAAAATGATGACCAGGTAGCCCAAGTGGCTGGATATTTGCCCCCCATTTACCCGAAGATTGAAACTGATTCGTTTTTTCTCCCACTGACTACTTCCTGTGGTTGGGCAACATGGCAAAGAGCCTGGAAATTATTTTCGTGGGAGATCGATTCTGCATTGCAAATTTTGGACACCGATCTGCAAATGCGTTTCCATTTTGATTTAGATGGCGCGTATCATTTCTCGGATATGTTACGCTTGGCAACTGATAGTAAGGTTGATTCGTGGGGTATTCGCTGGAGGTGGCGCACTTTTTATCACAGAAAATTGACGCTTTATCCTCGTCGTTCCCTCGTTTGGGTGGGTGGGTTTGATAACTTGGCAACTCATACAAAATCTGAAGAAGTTCCCAAATTCTATGATCAACCGCTCGCTCTCATTTTGGAAAACAATTGGAAAGGTTCTGTCTCTTTTCCAGGTACTGTCCAAACCGATGAAATTGTTTTCAATAGACTTAAGAAATTATTACGGCATAAACCGCCCCGCGTGCTGTTGAGAAGCGTAATACATATATTGATTCGGTGGGCAAAATACTTTAAGCACCTAATACGCAACTCTTTTATAAGGTGATCCACTGGCACAAAGCCTTGTAGAATAGCGGTATCTAGACCCTATCCACAAGGAGATTGCCATTGGATTGAGACGAATTTGTCATTGCCGTATTTTTAGTAGTATGTGAGCATTACCAAGCGATTAAGAAAAAATATCGAATCTACGATTTATTGAAACTGGAAGGAATCTTAGCAAAATTTCGATAAATTCAAAAACAACTTCTTATGCTGATGACAGGATTTTGCCCAACCAAAGCTGGTACTAAACCAAAATGCTGCAACAGTCAATCATTGGTGTTCGGACACTGCTTCATTGTGCAGGGCATGTATTTTACTACTTTGGTTTTAATTTCTGTGCTGTATAAAAGGAAGTCGAAAATGAAATGCAGGATTTGTAGTTTATCCACAACTTTATTTGACGAAGCAGTTGTGCTAAAAAAATATAGAGTTAAATATTATTGGTGCGAAAACTGCGGTTTTATGCAAACCGAAAAACCTTATTGGTTGGATGAAGCCTATTCCAGAGCTATTACCAAAAGCGATATCGGATTAATTGGCAGAAACCTGCAGATGGTCACGCCCACTAGAAAATTAATACTAACCTGCTTGGAGCCAACGGATAAATTCGTTGATTACGGTGGCGGTTATGGTATTTTTACGCGTTTGATGCGTGACCAAGGCTTTGATTATTATAGACACGACCCACTTTGTGAAAATTTATTTGCTGGTGGCTTCGAAGCCAGTTCAAACATACGTTACACATTATTAACTGCTTGGGAAGTCTTTGAACACCTGGAAAACCCCTTGGACGAAATTGAAGAAATGTTATCGTACAGTCACAATTTATTTTTCTC
The DNA here is from genome assembly GCA_030834895.1 of Anaerolineales bacterium. GTDB lineage: Bacteria > Chloroflexota > Anaerolineae > Anaerolineales > Villigracilaceae > Villigracilis. Next base: position 294,284 of record JAUQXA010000007.1, on the reverse strand, counting down.
TACAGTACTATTGTCAACTTCTCTTGAGCCGTTGGACCAATGGTGGTATTACGGGCTTGAACACGGTCAGCATATTGCATTTTATTCTCATAAAACCCTGCAGATTATCGCCCAAAAATTTAGATTAAAAACCCATTTTTCGGATGGAAGACTTCACTTTATTGGTGACCCGGCTGTTCCTCCTTTCCTAATTAAATTGGCCTTTTCGGAGCGCCTGAGCTGGTTGCAAAAAAGGATGCAAAGAACTGCCCCACCGTCTTTATTGGCAAGTGATTTTCAGGCCCTTACCGGAAAAGTTCTTAAATGAGTTCGCCCCCTCCCAACCTTTTTGTATATGACAGCATTGTTTTCCCGGCCAACCAGCGAGGTGTAAATCGATATTTCCTGAAATTCGTGGATGCACTGGTTCAAACTTACACGAATCGTGTTCTCGTATATTCGCAGCAAAACCTGGATATTCCCAAATCAAGTCAGATACGGCCTCTGCTACGCCTAAAATACCTGAACACCTTTTGGGAAATAAAACAAAGGGTGCAAAAATTCGATCTTCTTGTTGCCGAACAAATGGCAAATATGTGTGCGAGAGTGTTTTATAGTCCTTATTTTGGATCAATAAGAACAAAAATACCCGAGGCATACACTTTGCCGGATATGATCTACGAGAAATTTCCCCAGTATTTCCCTCGCACAGATGTAAGCGTTCAAAATTTTATAGCTCAAAAACGCGCATGCTTTGACCGGGCTGCACTAATTTTGCCCATCAGTAGAAGTACCGCAAAGGACCTTCTTGAGTATTACCCGCATCTTTCTCCCGAACGTATCAAAGTTGTATATTTGGGGGTGGATGACCTGTTCTTTAAACCGTACCTGGCAAATAAACCAATAAAGCCTTACTTTTTGTTTGTTGGTAATCGTAGTCTCTATAAAAACTTTTTACGTTTTATAGACGCTTTTGGCAAATCAGGCTTGAAGAAAAATTTCGATTTAAAAATTATTTCACCAACTCCAGTTGAATTTTCTGCAGATGAAAATGAAATAATCCGCAAGCATGGACTTGCAGAGTGCATCAAGGCGGAGTTCGCAATTTCAGATAACGAATTAAAAAAGTATTACGCCGAAGCATATGCGTTTGTCTACCCTACTGAATACGAGGGCTTTGGATTGCCTGTCATCGAAGCATTGGCTAGTGGTACTCTGGTCTTAACATCGAATACATCATCTTTGCCCGAAGTGGGTGGCAGCTCACCACTTTACTTTGATCCATGCTCTGTTGATGCAATAGTAAATGCTCTGCATTTCGCCAGCCAGATGTCCGATTCTGAGCGAAGGGAGCGAGTTGCAGTTGGAAAAACGTGGGCTACACAATTTACCTGGGAAAATTCTCAAAAAGCTTTTGTCCGTGCCATACAAGAATTGCTCGATGAAATCTAAGTTCAATTAAAAGAATGAACTTGGACGATTGGGTACCATAGCAGAAGAATTCAAAAAGCTCACCAATCTCTAGTAAAATTCTATATAAATCTACATTGCGGTTTTGTCTCCAAAAAATACAATACAACTCTCAATAGTAAGGGTGTTAATGACGCCCTTGCTTTATTTAACCAAACCAAGACCGGACTGAAACCATGTTCATCAAACGCCTTCAACTTGGATTGATTCACGTCGCCGTTGCGACGACCCTTGTCCCCATCAACAGTACGCTTAATCGGGTCATGATCAAGGAGCTTGCGATTTCCGCGACCCTTGTCGCGATTCTTGCTTCGTTGCCCTATGTGTTTTCTCCCATTCAAGTCGCCATCGGCTCTTACTCGGACCGGCATCCCATTTTGGGTCTTCGCCGTACGCCGTATATTCTGGCGGGACTTCTGCTCTGCGTGGCGGGACTGATCATCTCACCCTATGTCGCTTTCCTGATAGCGGATAACCTGCCTCTTGGCATTCTAGCCGGGCTGATTGCCTTTGGCGCCTGGGGCATGGGGTACAACCTTTCGAGCGTTTCCTACCTTTCGCTGGCTTCAGAAATCTCTGGTGACAACGGACGCGGAAAGACCATCGCTGCCATGTGGTTCATGATGATTGTCTCCATCATTGCCACGGCAATCGGACTCAGCCGCATGGTGGACCCGTACACACCCGAAGCTTTGATCCGCGCTTTTGGATTTGTCGCAGCCGCGGCGTTGCTTCTCGGCTTGATTGGGTTGATCCGCCTCGAGCCGCGTTCCGTTTCCCTTGAGGCGGGTACGGCGTCCGATACTTATTCCGTCAAGCAGATGACTTCGGCGATTACGCAAAATCCTGTGGCGCGGATTTTCTTCGTTTACCTGCTCCTCCTGCTTGCTGCCATTCTTGGACAAGACGTTTTGCTCGAGCCCTTTGGCGCGGAAGCCTTTGGGCTGACTGTGACCCAGACCACGCGCATCACTTCCATTTGGGGAACTTTCGTCCTCGTCGCCATTCTCATTGCAGGCGCGCTCGAAGGAAGAGCGGCCAAGAAGACGATTGCACAGTTTGGGAATTTGGGCGCGTTGGCGGGTTTTGTGGTGATTATCATCAGCGGATTTGCTCATTCCACGAGCATTTTTTACACGGGCGTCACCCTGCTTGGACTCGGCACGGGGCTTTCCACGGTTGCCAATCTTTCCCTAATGTTCGATCTGACAATGCCAGGCATGGTCGGGTTGTACATCGGCGCGTGGGGATTTTCCAATGCGCTTTCGCGTCTGGTGGGGACTCTCCTCGCGGGTATCCTGCGTGATGTGGTGACACAGGCGACAGGGTGGGCGTTAAGTGGTTATCTCGCGGTGTTTTTCATCGAGGCGCTCATGCTTGCCGTCGCGGCGTTTATGTTGTATCGTATTGATGTCAATAAATTCAGGAAAGGTGTTGAGCAGCCTTCATTCGTCGAGAAGGTTGCCCTGGCGGTGGATTAGACATGACGGATAAATGGCTTTCTCTCAGCGGTGCGGCAAAGGTGTTGGGCGTGCATCCCAGCACGGTTCGGTTGTGGTCAGACAAGGGCGTCCTGCCCGTGCACAAGACACAGGGCGGACATCGTCGCTACAAGCAGGGAGAAATCTCCCTTTGGGCGGAGTCCAACCAGAAGCCGCACGAGATGGATACGGAGCGCATGATGCTGGAGGTATCGAAAAATGTGCGCATGCAAATCTCTGAGGGACATCTTCAAGCTGAAGGCTGGTACCAGAAACTCGACGAGGATGCCCGTACCCAATACCGCTTGAGCGGACGATCCCTTTTCCACGGCTTGATGACCTATGTGGCAACCAACGGCGCGGACGCCGCCAATGAAGCCTATGCCATCGGTTATGAATATGCCTCGCGCGCTCATCGTTACAGCCTGAACTATGTGGATGCCGTGCGTGCTTTTCTGTTTTTCAGAAATACGCTTATCAACTCGGTAATAAAAGTATATCAGGAGGCAAACGTCCCATCGGGACAGACCGCCGAGACCTTCGGCAGGATGTACGTTTTTACCGATGACATTTTGGTCAGTCTCCTGCAAACTTTCCAGACCTTGAATTCCAGCCGTTGAACACCGGTATTTCCCAGACACGTCTTATTGCAGGCATGCCATTCACTTCCTGAAATGATATAAAAAATATGGAGCTTTTCGTGCAGAACATTACCCACTATATTCCGATCCTGACCACCCTGATTTCCTTTGCGTTCACTGCCGCCTTATACAAGCATTGGCGTTACAAGCCTGAGGCGAAACATCTCATGTGGTGGACCATCGGTACTTTGTGTTTCGGCATTGGCACGTTGACCGAATCCATTAATGTGCTTTTTGGCTGGAGCGTTTGGAATATGAAAGCCTGGTACATTAGTGGAGCGTTGTTGGGCGCGTTTCCACTTGCGCAGGGTACGGTGTATCTTTTGACCAAAAGAAAATTTGCCGACGTTACAACGTGGTTCTTTATTGTTTACATTACAGTTGCAGCGATTGCCATCGCCCTCGCACCTGTGGACATGTCCATTGTTGACCCGACCCGCCTGACCGGCAAGGTCATGACGTGGGGCTGGGCGCGTTTGTTCTCGATTTTGCCGAACACCTATTCTCTGATCTTTCTCGTTGGCGGCGCGGCATGGTCTGCCATTCAGTACGCCCGCAAGCGGGGGAGCGGCAACCGCGTACTGGGCAACTGGCTGATTGCCATCGGCGGACTTCTCCCCGGCATTGGCGGTTCTTTTACGCGTATGGGTTATGTCGAAGTGCTCTTTGTGACCGAGTTCATCGGCATCTTGTTGATTTGGGCTGGTTATCGCGTGATCACAAAGCCGCAAACCATTGATGCTCCTCTTGCCGGTCTCGTCAGGGTGGAAGAATCGAAATAAGGCTCCAAAAATCAAGTTGACAGTAAACCGTCCCGTCGAATCAACGGGACGGTTTTGTCTCTTGCAAATTTTCCGGGCTTTGGACAAAGAAGGCTCACACAAACCACATATCAAATAAGTGACAACCACGCGGGACAACTTGCGCCATTATATTGATATGGTTATACTTGCCCGCATGTCCATTCCAGCCCAAATTGGTCGCTATAAAATCAAATCAGAACTCGGGCGCGGCGGCATGGCAACCGTCTATCTTGCCTTCGATCCCAGCTTCAACCGTGACGTTGCCATCAAGGTGCTGCCGCGTGAAATGTTGCATGACCCGCAGTTCCGCGCGCGCTTCGAGCGCGAGATCAAAATGGCGGCGGGACTGGAGCATCCCGCCATTGTGCCTGTTTATGACGTGGGCGAGGATAACGGACAACCGTATTTTGTCATGCGCCTGCTGACAGGCGGTTCTTTGGCGGAAATAATCGCGCAGGGGAGAATTTCGTTCGAGGAAACAGCGCGAATTATCTCAAAGATCGCCCAAGGGTTGACCTATGCCCATAAAAAAGGCGTGGTCCACCGCGACCTCAAACCTGATAACATCCTCTTCGATGAAAACGGTGACCCGTTCATCTCAGACTTTGGTGTTGCCCGTCTGGCTGAATCCACCGGTAGTTTGACGGGGAGCAGCGGAGTGATCGGCACGCCCGCATACATGAGTCCCGAACAGGCGAGGGGGGATGTGATCGATAGCCGCAGCGACATCTATGGGTTGGGGGTCATCGTCTACCAGATGTTGAGCGGACACCAGCCTTATAGCGCCGATACGCCGATGGGGGTGGTGGTCAAGCATATCACCGAGCCTGTGCCTGAAATTCTAAGCGATGTCCCCAGCCTGCCTGCCGCAGTGGATCAGGTGATCAGGCTTTCCATGGCGAAGGATAAAAACAAACGCTACGCGACCGCTGTGGACCTGGCCAAGGCTTTGAACTTGATTGCCTTTGGAGAAGAGGGCAACTTTACCCCCGCCTCGGATACGGGAATTCGCACTGGTGTTTACGGGGCAGCGGGAGGATCATCCCGTGGGAGAACGGGACTGGTCGTGGCGCTTATCATTTTGGTGGTTGCTGCGGTGGGCGTTTTTTTGTTACGCAACCAATTGTTTGGCGCGCCGCAAGTTGAACCCGCACCCATCCCCACGCTGACAACCATCCCAACCAAAATCCCAACCCAGGCTCCAACCGCCACCCTGGAGCCGGCACCGATTCCTGTAACCGAAGCGCCTTCCGCGATTCCCTTTGCACCAGCCTGCGCCGCCGGGGTGAAAATTCCCACCCCGGTAATTCGATTGGTGGATAAGATTTGCGTGGACAAGAACCCATATACCGTGCTTTCCATCCCCGAAGGCGCAACGTTCGAACCCCTTGACTCTAAATTGTCGTGCCGGCTCGAACGGACAAGCAATGGCAAAAGCACCATCTCCTGTGGGGGGCCACAGCTCTATTCATACAACCTAAAGGTGTGCGTACCGCCCGTCGTTGACAGCGCGGATGCCGGCAAGTGTGATCAGGGCCTTACTTTTGACTCAGCCAACCAATGTTGCATCACCACGCCGCCGGATGGGGCTGGTTGCGCCATCTTCAAGGTGGACTTGAAAGCCTGTCAATAAGCCCGGACTTCGGAAATCTTCAAAGATTTCCGAAGTCTTCTTTATGGGGTGATAAAATACCCACATGGGAATCCTGTATCTCGTCGCCACCCCGATTGGAAATTTAGAAGACCTGTCCCCGCGTGCTGTGCGGATTCTGCGCGAAGCGGTTTTGATTGCCGCCGAGGACACCCGTCACACAGGCACACTGCTCAAGCATTTCGAGATTCAATCCCCGCTCACCAGTTATTTCGAGCACAACAAAATCCAAAAACTTGACCGCATCCTCGAAGCCCTTGCAGACGGGGACGTGGCGCTGGTCTCGGACGCAGGGACTCCTGCCATCAATGACCCTGGCTACGAGCTGGTGCAAGCCGCCCTTGCCGCCGGCTTTGACGTCCGACCTGTCCCTGGTCCCTCCGCCCCGATCACCGCCTTGAGTGTTTCGGGGCTGCCCACCGATTCCTTCCTCTACCTGGGCTATCTCCCACACAAAGCCGCAGAACGCCGCAAGGCCGTGAGTCAGGTTGCCGACCAACCCTACACCCTCATCTTTTTGGAAACCCCGCACCGCATCATTGACTCCCTCACGGACATCCTCTCTGTTCTAGGTGACCGCCGCATCTGCGTCGCCCGTGAGATGACCAAACTCTACGAAGAATACTGGCGCGGACCCGTCAGCGGTGCCATCGAACATTTCAAATCCAAAGAAACGCGCGGCGAGTTTACGCTGGTGATCGAGGGGAAAAAGACCGAAGACCATGGACGGTGGACGGAGGAAGAACTGACTGAGGCAATTAAGGCGGCGTTGCAGGGGGGCAAATCTGTGAAGGAAATTTCCGCTGAGTTGGCGGAACCAAGCGGGTGGAATAAAAAAGAAGTGTACGCGCTGGTCAATTCGATAAAATAACCGGGGATATCCGTAATGAATGAAATTACCCAGGAAATACAAGCCAGCGATTCCAAGGCATTCCCTTTGTCTTTTAGACAGCGCCTGACCTATGGGATTTTTATAGTCGCTGCACCGATCATGGATTTCACCTTCGTCGGCATCATGAAACCCGAATGGCAATCTGGGGAATTTTCTGATTACATTCACCTGTTTCTTTTGCCCGAAGCCTCGTTTGTATTTTTCCCCTTTCTGGCTTATTCGGTCGTTTCCTACATCCTGCTCCTGGTGAATACCGACCGATTTGCCAAATCGTTCCTTGTGCGTTTCGGGATTTACACCGGCGCTTTCCTTGCCTTGCAATACAGTATCCTGACGATATTTGCGCTGGATTTATCTCCGACTTTCATTCTCGTCGTGTTGTTATATTTCTCCCCATTCATCGTTACAAGGGTTTATCGTTGGCTGAGGTCAAAGTGGAATGCGGTGCTTATGGGATATATCGCCCTGGGAATTGGACTTGTCATTTTGTTTGCCTCCATGATTTCCCTGGATAGCTCGGCAGTCTTTATTCTACTGCTCTTTTTGGGGATTGCTGCTCCATTTTTGGCGTTTCGGATTGCCAGTCAGGCAATGCTTTGGTTGATCAAAAACCATGAAGGAAAAATAGTGATCTCTCGCGGACTGGGCTTTGTCGCTTGGCTTGCCGCGTATGCCTATGCCTTGCGCTTCAATATTTTGAAAATGTACGAGTTGTACGCGGCGCTTCCCCCACGGCCTCCCGATTGTTACATCGCCACTGCCGCCGCGCAGGGACATCCCCGTTTTGTTCGCTCCAGAGTGGTTGAGCTAAGAGTTGGAAAGCATGTGCGAATCAATAGACAATTGCAAAGATTGAAATGCTTTGAGTTAACCCTGATGGTCTTGTCTCCCAGCTTGCATGGTTTCATCCGCAGGGTATATGACGTGGTCGGCAAAAGACTGGCTGTCCGAATTAGTAATCCGTATCTGGCAGACCTTGCTTATTTGCTTCTCGTTCCTGAGGAATGGATTTCATTTCTTGCGCTGAAACTATTTGTGCCAGAAGTCGAAGTCATCTCAAAGAGGATATACTTTCGGTAATTGCAGAGACAAAGAGCGAAATAAAAAATCCATAACCTGGTGAATCGAAACAAAGGCACACGAGGGACAAAATCAAATCGGGACAGGCTCTTCGCGGCTTGTCCCGTTTGTTATATCTGTCTTCCTGGACCTACGACCAAACAGTGAAGTGGGGAGTTGTGTTCGGATGTGTTTTGGGTGTTCTCTTATCTAATTTAATCCTAGTAATTCATCTACTCTCTTCATCATCGCCTTTTTTATATCTATAATTTCTTCATAAAAAGCTTCTATTCTATCTTGTTCAATTTTTTTGTTGGCAACCTTATTGTTTTTTATTTTCTCTTTGAGAGACATAGAAATTTCGATTTCATTGACTATGCAAGCTCTCAATTTGTCGTTAAGAGTTTGTAATTCTTCATCGTTCAAATTAAGAATTGATGAAGAATCTTTTGCTATCTTTTGTATCTTCTCATAGATTTCACCAAACACTTCATCAAATCCTTTATCGTCAATAATTTTAGTAGCAAGAAGCGCCATCTGGTAAATCATTAGTTCGTGAGCAACATCATAAATATGATTGATGTAATTTTCTGTTTCCTTAAGCCTTACAGTTAATATTTCAAGACGGCGCTGATATTTACGATCTTCAATTGCCCAGCTTCGATCTCTATTCTTATCTATCCAGTGATAAACACTTGTAAGAACGAAAACTAGAATGGCTGACAAAAGACTAATAGCCGCTCCTATGATTAAGTTATTTTGTTCTTGGGGCATATTATTTTCCGTTTTTATAATATGTTTTTGATAACAGTTCTTGTCGATATCATTATCTAGGACTTGAACCTAGTGGTGAGAGAGACGCTTTAGTACAGAAATATGGCGATTTTTCTTTCATGGAAAATCCAAATTTTTATTATCTAGAAGTTGTTATGCTGTTTATGGGCGGTATCCAACTTCAGCGATTTGCACTGTCCACACTGGATCACCCGCAACCGCGATGAAATACCCCTGATAGTTATCCCAATAAACCGCCATTGGCGCGGTTCGCTCAGGCGGCACATTGACATACACGCCAAATTGAGGAAGAATATTATTCCATTGTGTAGGAGAGTAATTTTCATCGGACAATCCATCTGTTATCGTAAAAATTCTTGCAACTCCATTTTTGTCATAAGATACCATAACAGTATATTTTTCTAGTTTGTAATCTCTCCACTCTCCACCAACTAAGACCTCATCAGCGTCATCGTTTGGAGTAATAAGAATTGTTGAGCCTAAAATTGCTTCTACCTCATTGACTGGCTTTCCGAGAATGCTGTATACATCTATAAGTGCTTCGCTTGTTGTAGGCGTAGCGGTTGGTGGTAAAGACGTATTTGTTGGGTTAGGTGTGGAGGTTGAAGGTAAAGATGTATTTATTGGCTTAGATGTGGTGGTTGGCGCAATAGTAGGTGCTTCTGTTGAATTTTCAGATTGAGGAAAGATTGGTGACGGTTCAATTTCAACCACTAAAGTGTTTTCTGCTTCTGGGGTTGGGGTTGTCGGAATCAAAATAAAGATCGTAATGCTACACAAACAACAGAATATAAATAGGCTCAAGCACCCAAGGGCTACTTTTACAAAAAGTTTCTGACTTGAAAACCACGCAAAAAATCGCTGAACGATTTGCATTTCTCATCTCCCTTTTTAACTTGGTTCTAGTCATGCTAACAGCAATCCTTGTTTTTGCCATCTAGCAAATTTATTATAAGACAAAATTGCCAAGATAAATGGAATATTTTGTACCGTCACCTCGCGGACTTTGATTACGGGTTACAATTAATCACATATCCAATTTGGAGAAATCCCATGCCCGAAAAACCCGAAGAGAAAAAAGAAGAAAAGCCCTTCCCCAAGGATAACCTTGTCGAAAGCAAGCACTCGGTCAAAATTGGCGGGAAGGAGATCAAGTACACCGTCACCACGGGGACGATGGTTCTCAAGGAAGAGATCACCGATAAGGACAAGGACGCCGAAGTCGAGAAGCCCCGCGCCCAGATCTTCTTCATCGCCTACACCAAGGACGGCGTGCGGGACAAGTCCAAACGTCCCGTGACCTTCTCCTTCAACGGCGGACCAGGCTCCTCGTCTGTCTGGCTGCACATGGGCGTGCTGGGACCTCGTCGCGTGGTCCTCACCGACGAAGGCGAACTCCCTCCGCCCCCGTTCAAGTTGACCGACAACCAGTATTCCATCCTCGACGACACCGACCTGGTTTTCATCGATCCGATGGGCACAGGCTACAGCCGTCCTGTGGAAGGCGAGAAGGCAAAGGACTGGCACGCCTTCAAGAAGGACATCGAATCCGTCGGCGACTTCATCCGCCTGTACGTCACCCGCTATCAGCGCTGGCTCTCGCCCAAATTCCTGGCGGGCGAATCCTACGGCACCACGCGCGCGGCGGGTCTTTCGGGATATTTGCAGGAGCGGCACGGCATGTACCTCAATGGCTTGATGCTGATCTCCGCCGTGCTCGACTTCACCACCATCGACTTCCACCTCAACAACGAACTGCCGTACATTCTCTTCCTGCCTGCCTACGCGGCGACAGCCTGGTATCACGACAAGTTGAATTTCGAGACCCCGCTCAAAGACTTCCTCCAGGAAGTGGAAGAGTTTGCGATGGGCGCATACGCCTCCGCGCTCTTCAAAGGCGACTCGCTCCTGCCCGAAGAACGCGCCAGCATTGTCGACAAACTTATGCGCTACACGGGTCTTTCGCAGGACTTCATCGAACGCACCAACTTGCGGATCATCGACCAGCATTTCTTCAAGGAATTACTGCGCGACCGCAACCTGACAGTGGGTCGCCTCGACAGCCGCCTGCTCGGCATCGACCGCAGCGGGGTGACCGCCACCGCCGAATATGATCCGCTGCTGACGACTGTGCTGGGACCCTACACCGCCGCGTTCTACGATTACGTCCGCACCGAACTCAAGTTCGAGTCCGACGTACCGTATGAGATCCTCAGCGAAAAGGTCGCGGTCAACTGGACGTATTCGCAGTTCGAGAACCAGTATCTCGATGTCGCCGAGACCCTGCGCCGCTCGATGACCTTCAACAAATATCTCAAGGTCTTTGTCGCCAACGGCTACTACGACCTCGGCACGCCCTACTTCGCCACCGAGTACACCTTCAACCATCTCAACCTCGACCCAAGCCTGCGCGGCAACATCCGCATGGGCTACTATGACGCGGGTCACATGATGTACATCCACCTGCCGTCGTTGAAGACGATGAAGAAAGACCTGACCAAATTTATCAAGGACTCCGTTTGATGGAGTCCAACGACTCCCGTCGTTGGGTATCAAAAGTCAGGAGACTTTTGACTCCGTACCAAAGGAAAACCAAATGAATTTAGACGATCTTGACTACTTCAAAAAACTCGACACCCTGAACATGCTCGGCGAAATCGACGGCTTGCCCGACCAGCTTCAACGCGCGTGGGAACTGGGGAAGACTCAGTCGCTTCCCAAACTGGACACCGTCCGCGCCGTCGTGGTCGCAGGCTTGGGCGGATCTGCCATCGGCGCCGACCTCGTAGCTGCTTCTGTTTCCTCCAGCCTCGGCATCCCGATGATCGTTCACCGCGACTACGGTCTGCCCGCCTTCGCGCAGGGACCCCAGACGCTGGTGGTCTGCTCCTCGCATTCGGGCAACACCGAAGAGACTCTCGACTCTTTCGAGACCGCACTCAAAAATGAATGCAGTGTGGTTGTCATCTGCACAGGCGGCGAACTGGCGAAACGCGCCGAAGAGAAAAAGATTCCCGTCTGGCGCTTCGAGCACGGCGGACAACCCCGCGCTGCGGTTGGATTCTCCTTCGGCTTGCTGCTCTCCCTGCTTGCCCGCCTGAACCTCATCCCCGACCCGTCGAACGATGTCGCCGAAGCCATCTCCGCGATGAAAAAGTCCCAGGATCATTTACGTGCCGACGTGCCTGCCGCGCTTAATCCCGCCAAGCGCTACGCAGGTCAACTGGTGGGGCGCTGGGTGACGGTGATGGGCGCAGGCATTCTCGCTCCCGTGGCGCGCCGCTGGAAGGGACAGGTCAACGAGGTCGCCAAGGCTGGCGCGAACTTCGAGTTTCTGCCCGAAGCCAATCACAACACGCTGGCTGGCACGCTCAACCCCAGCGACGTGCTCAACACATCCACCATGACCCTCTTCCTGAGTTCCCCCTCCGACCACCCGCGCAACAAACTGCGCTCCACCTTCACCCGTCAGATTTACATGGTCGAAGGCATGAACACCGACGCCATCGATGCGCGCGGCGACTCCCCGCTTGCCCACATGTGGACGCTGATTCTCTTCGGCGATTACATGACGTATTACCTGGCTATGGCGTACGGTGTCGACCCGACCCCAATCGTAGCATTGGTGAACTTCAAGAAGTCCATGGCGGATGCGAAATAAAACCTCGTAGGGGCGAGGTCTCCTCGCCCCTGTTTGACATACCCCTCTTTGGGCGGGATGACCCCGCCCCTACATGACGAAAGAATCCCATGCCCACACCACAAGACATTCTCGGACATCTCCCCGCAGATCGCGTTTTGGATGTCGCCACGGGAAGCGGCGGGTTCATTCATTTTCTGCTTGAGGGATTGAAAGGTTACACCGAAATCATCGGGGTGGACAACAACGAACGCGCCCAAGCTGCTTTTGAAGAAGCCTTCAAAGACAAGCCGAATATCCGCTTTCGAGTGATGGATGCTCACCACCTCAATTTTGATTCTGACTCGTTTGGCTTGGTCTGCATCTCGAACTCGCTCCACCACTTCGACGACCCGCAGGCTGTTTTGTCCCAAATGGAGCGGGTTCTCCGCCCAGGCGGATACCTTCTCGTCTCCGAGATGTACCGCGACGGGCAGACCGAAACCCAGATGACGCATGTCCACTTGCATCATTGGTGGGCGGCAGTGGATACGGTCAACGGCGTGACGCACTACGAGACCTATCGCCGCGATGAACTCGTCGGGTTGGTATCAGCTTTGGGCTTGAAAGAAGTGGCGCAGTACGACCTGTCAGATTTGAGCGAAGACCCCAAGAATCCAGAAATCTCCGCAGAGTTGAATCCCGTCTTCGAGCAGTATATCCAACGCGCCGAAGGTCATCCCAATTTGCAAGCCCGTGGCGAAGCGTTGCGTCAGCGCGTGGCAGAGATCGGATTCCACAGCGCAACCACGCTGGTGGTCATCGGAAGGAAGTAACATGGATGCCTCACAACTGAGCAGAAAGATCGCCCGTAACAAAAGTTTTGCGGGAGCCGTGCTGGTGCGACAGGGCGAGACCGACCTGCTGTGTCGCGCTTACGGTTATGCCAACCGAACCTGGAAAATCAAGAACCGACCCGAAACGCGCTTCCGCATTGCGTCGGTGGGAAAGATGTTCACCGCCGCCGCCGTCCTGCAATTGATCGAAGCGGGCAAGCTGGCATTTGACACGCGGGTGACGGAGCGCCTCGGTTTGGCGGGGACGAAGATTCCGCCCGAAGCCACCGTCCGCCACATGTTGACCATGACCTCTGGCATCGCCGACTGGAGCAACGAAGAATCCGAGAATTTCGATGCGGAGTGGGCGCAGTTTTGCCGCGAGCATCCGCTCTACCTCCTCCGCCGCGACGCCGATTACCTGCCCATCTTTGCAAACCTCGAGCCGTATGGTCCGCTGGGAGAGAAGTTCCGCTACAACGGCGCGGGATTTATGCTCATGGGGTTGATGATCGAGAAAGTCACGGGCTTGAGCTACTTCGAAACCATCCGCCAGAACATCTTTGCCCGCGCAGACATGACCGAAACCGAATTCCTCGATTTGGATGACGTGGTACCGAACGTTGCCGAGGGGTACGTACCGATTAAGGATGAAAACAAGAAGATAATCGGCTGGAAGAAAAATTATTACTCCACCACGGCTGGTTCCGCGGCAGATGGCGGATCCACGTCCACGCTGGAGGATATGGTGCGCTTTGCCCGCGCCCTTCGCAGCGGACGGTTGATCCCATCCGAACTCGCGCACCAGATGACCTCTCCGCAGGTGGTCGAAACCGACGACAATTATCGCGGCTTCCAGTGGCGCTACGGCTTTGGCTGTTTTGTCCTGCTCGACATGCAGGACCAAATCGTCCGCTGGGGACATACGGGTGAAGAGGACGGAGTCAGCTGCGGCTATTGGTATTATCCACAGCAGGATGTGGACGTGGTGATTCTCGGCAACCAAAGTTCCTGCGCGACCAAGGTCCTCTGGGATATTCAGGATTTTGTGCTTGGGCTGTAACCAGAGAGTCCTTTTGAACCGCGAAGCTCGCTAAGCACGCGAAGATTTTAAAAGCTCTTGGCGATCTTCGCGCACTTTGCGGTAAAACGGTTTTTGTTGGAGGAACAAATGGATAAAATCGGCTTTTCCAATTTCTTGCAGGAGCGCAAATTCTCCCCGCAGCAGGTGGATGAATTCACCGCGATTGTCACCGAGTTTGCAAACGCGCTCGAAGGCGCGGGTGATGTCTCTGCCGCTGAGTTTTTCAAGTCCTTCTCGAGGAAGATGATCGCCGAAGGCAAGAACACCTACGACAATTACTACGCCCTCCTCCTGTACGGACGCTATCTGAAAGACAACGCTTTGGCACTGGCTTCACTTGAATTAATCGACGGCGGCGAAGCGCTCGATAATCTCTTCCGCAAAGCGGGTGACGTGCTGGGCGAAGCGCGACGCAATGAAATCTTCGACGGGTTGGAAGTCATCCCGTTGGGGACGCCCAATTCCGAGAAACCAGCCGCCATGCAGGTCATGATTCAACGCCTCGAAGCCGCCGAGCCTGACGCCTGCAAGCGCATTCTTGCCAGCGGCTTACGCGATCTGCCCGACGAGTATTACCAGTCTGCGAAGGAAAAGTTTGCGAAGAGCAAAGACATCGACGAATATCTCCTGCTCAAAAAGCGCGACCTGCTCATCGAGTTGGAAACAATCATGAACGAGGGACGGTTGTATTTCAACCAGGAAATCACCCCCGAAGTTTTGGAGTACGTCCGCAACGACCCAGAGATCGGTCAGGGCGTGCGAGTGGGGAACGTCATCTACGAGAGCAAGATCCCGCACATGACGAAGGAATTTCTGGCGGAGACCGACGAAGACAAGCAACGCTATTACTTTTGCCATTGTCCCTGGGCTAAAGAGTCGCTCAAGGCGGGGCGCTCGAACATCTCACCGACCTTTTGCAATTGCAGCGCTGCCTTCCACAAAAAAACATGGGAAGTGATCTTCGGTCAGCCGATTGAAGCGGAAGTGCTGGAGTCCGTGCTGCAAGGCGACTCGCGCTGCCGCTTCGCCATCCACCTGCCAGAAGAAGTCCATGTTTGACCCGAACGAAAATCGCGAGGCTTGTGAAAAATACCTGAGCCGTTCTTTGGGCGGAGCGGTGAAACTCGTCCACGCCAGCCAGTTGGCCCAAAGCACCCGTCTGGCACCGTGGAAGTTGGACGTAACACTGGACGGTTCTGCGCGGTCTTACGTGATGCAACTCGACGCGTGCGGCATGGAATACGAATATCGAGTCCTCAAGGCGATGGAATTGGTTGGCGTTCCGTCCCCTCGCGCCTATGGCTTGGACTTGCAAGGCGAGGCGCTGGGCATCCCCTGCTTTTTTAGCGATTTCATCGCAGGCGAGTCCCTGCTGGGACCGATGCTCGCTGGCGAACCGTGGGCAGAGCCGTTGTACTTCGATACGATTTGTGCCTTGCAGTCGGTAACTCAAGCGGACCTGGGTGACTTGGAAGTGGAGCAGATATCAGCCGAAGATGTGTTAGAAACTTCGTGGGATTATTTCAAGGAGAACCCGCATCCGCTGGCGGAGGTCATGTACACAAAGTTGAAGGAGATACAGCCCGACCTCCCCCCTGTCCGCTTTAGCAACGGCGATTTGTGGCTGGATAATTTCATCGTGCAGGGTCAAAAACTGGCAGGCGTCATCGACTTCCAGAACGCCGCGTTCAGCGATCCTATCTTCGAGTTTTTGCTATCCTTCTTCGTCGAGCCGAAGTTACAGGGACGCGGCATCGAAGAAAGGTTTTGCTGCCGCCTCGGTTATGACCCCGTTATCCTGCATTGGTATCACGGCTTGGAATTCTTCGATACCTGGCGCGCCGTACTGAAATACAACGAGCCCTTCATCCATCACACCGCCGAGAGCTTGGAGGCGGATATCAAGACGTGGTTAATGACATAGGAGTCTAGAAGCTCTACTTCTGGATTAGCGAGTTTATCCGTAAGTAGAACTTGCAGAGTACGTTATCGCACCCGCTCGTAGATTTTGATATCAGGGTTGACTGTCAGCACAGAGACCTGGGGCAGCCACGATGGCAGGGAATAATGAAATTCCTTCATCAAGCGGAAGGTGGTCACTTCACCGTTGAGCAGCCGCTTGAAGAAGTCACATTCCACGGGGTTAGTGGCGCAGATGGCATCATTGTGAAGCCTGTCATACGTGAATGAGTCGATTACAAAATAATCCACATTGCGCTCGATCAAACCCGTTTCACCCTGATTGTATGTGACCTTGCCGCCCGTTGGCACTTGTTCCCCAGGATATTTGACGAAGTAAATAGGATAATTTCGCGCTGCGCCGTAGAACTGCTTCTTGTCTACTCGCGGCGGGTAAAGGGTGTACTCAATGGTCTTCTTGTATCCGCGAAAATCGGCGATGTACTCACTGGCAGGGATGCGCGCATCGTTCATGAACAGGAGCGCAATACTCACAAGTTGTAACATCGAATAGAAAATGCCAACTCCCAACCCAAGCGTAATGACAGCAGGTGCAAACTTCCATTTGGGCTTTGCCCACGCGATGATTTCCCCTACACACAATGCGCTGAGAATGGACATGAACGGCACAAAGGGAATGAAGAAGCGCATCACATAGTTCACCGAGATGAGGAAAGGCAGGTCAAAGATAATCACAGCCGCCAGCAGGATGAGGATTCCCTGCGACTGTTTTTCATCTGCCTGCACTTTGCCCATACGCCGCAGGATCAACTTAACTGCAAACCAAAGGAATCCCAGCAGGAAAAGATAATAAGCGAAGGGTCCCACCGTGGTTTTGAACATGTCCCACTGACCGTATAAACCAATCGGCACGCCTGAATTTTTTCCGTACAAGGCAAAGCGCCGCATGGCGGGAATGACGTTTTTCATGTAGTTGAAAAAGTCAATCGCTCTCGGCGTGCCTGTAATGTAACCGCCGAAGCTGAGCGCGCCGCCGAGAGCCAGTATTCCAAGCGAGTGAAGCCAGTTATTCCTTCGCTCAGACCAGTTCATGACGAATAACACGAAGAGCGGAGCCAGCAATAGACTTCCGCCCGTGTATTTGCTGGAAGTGGCAAGTCCCACTGCGTAGAATGAAGCGAAGATCCATGCTTTGTTTTTTGTCAGTTGGTATTTGAGCGCAAAATAAACACACAACACCGTAAAGAATTGCAGGTAAAGGTCGTTGTGTGCGAAACGTGCATTTGCCGATGCAATACCGCTGGCAATGTAAAGCAATCCCGCCAGCAGCGAAATCCGCCTGCTTGCGCCAAGGTCTCGTGCCATGAAATACACCAGCACCGCCACGGCTGCCCCCAGCAAGGCGGATACCAGCCGCACGGAAACAAAGAAGGCGTAGTGCGAATATCCCAAGCCATAAACGATTTTCCCCACCGCAAACATCACGTACTTCGGTAGTGATGGATAATTGAAGTCTGGTTCTGTTTTGTCGAAGATGAGTTCGCCGCGCAGGGCGCTATCCACGCGCCAGGCTAATTCATCGGGATTCCACAACGCGGGCAATCCCCAGGTAATTCCAGGTATGGTCACTGCCAGAAAGAGTAGGAACAAAAAAAGCGGGATCGATTTTTCGCGTAAAAACTTTGCCAGCATTTTTACTCCATCCCGGAACAGGTCAACCCGTGCCAGGGCGATGAGATCAGCGTTTGGTCATTCACCTTCACCAGCAACGCGCGGATGAAGTCTCCCTGCCTGCATCCCACCACAAAGACATCCGCTGTATGTGGGAAGTATTGCGGCGCATCCTCCAGCGGGAGAAAGGTGAATCCCTGGTCGGGTCCGATCAAGGTGAACTGAATGCGGTTGAACTGACTGGCTGCCAGCAATTGTGGACTGGACTCGCCCCAAAAGGCTCCCTCTTCATAATAGGATGGATACAACGCCCGTCCATATGCGACCATTGCATTTGGCTCTGTCTCGAGGAATTTTTTCAGCGCCGGGGTTGTAACCCCAGGCCGTGGGCTGCCGGCGTGTAACTCGATCAATTCATCCGGTGTCTTGTATGGATAGCGAGCAGGCATGACCCATTCCATTAACGGCAGGGATAAGCCAACCAACATAAATCCCGCGATAGCGATGTAAGTTTTCCTGTGGAAGAAGGAAGGGTTGAATTCCTCGTGGGTGTCCTCTTCCACTGTTTTCCTGTTCCAAACCACCGATGCCAGCATCAAAACCAGTTGGATCAACCCGATGGAATAATACATTTGCGCGACCCAGTCCACGGGCATGATGAAGCGCCAGCCAGAAATCCGCGCCGTGACCACACTCAGGCTGTAGGCGAAATGAATCAACAGCGGCATGAATCCCAAAAATCCCAGCCGCTTGTAAATCGCGCCAACGCCAAGCGCGATCAAACCGAGATTGAGGAAGAACATCGCGCCGTAGGCATTCCCCAAATCGATGTACGGGTCGCCCCAAAAAGGCAGTTGTTTGACATAGGAAAACAGGTCATAAAACCTGAAAGACATCGGCAGGTAAACAACGGCGCAAATCTCGTTGTGGATAAAATACGAAGCATATACCCGCGTTACTTCCAGTGGGTGGTTGAGAATGTAACGGACGATTTGTGCTTGCATTCTCGTAACATATGCATCGAATGATTCGTCTGGAAGTTGGTCGAGATTATCTGTTGGCTCAGCGTACCCGCCAGCCAGCATATGGATGTAGAATTCGGTGTTTTCGACGGCGGGTTTTCCCGAAACCTGATAGTTTCGCCAGACCCAGGGCGCGACCACAACCAGCAGTCCCAGCATAAAAATCAAACTCCGCCGGAGGGCTTTGCGCCATGCAAATCCACCGCTATATATGATTCCCAAAAGCAGGATGGGCAGGAGCAGTTGTGACTGGCTCCGCACCAGCACAACCAATCCAAATGTTGCCCCCGCCGTGATTCCCAGCGGGTAATTTTCCTTTTGGTTTTTCAACCAGTTGACAAGGGCAAACATCATCACCAGCATCAAAGCAGCTGTTGGCAGGTCGGAAAGTATCAACTTGGAATGACTGACTTCGAGGATGTTGGTCAGCGCGATGGAATTTTTTTCGCGGAAAATCAACAACAGAGCGGAGAGAATCCCCGCTGTGGGGCTTCCCATGCGAGAGACCAGCAAAAAGGCAAAGGCGGGCATGAGCGCCAGAACCATTGTCTGCAAGGTCAGGAGTAGGTTGTAGTCCTGCCCGCTGATGAGGTGCAGGGCGGTGAGGAAGAAAATGTAAAGTGGACGCAGGATCACTTCCTGTGTTCTGCCCTCACCAATTAGGATGCTTTGCGACAGGGTGTCGTAAAATGCCGCGTCCGAATAGGGATAGGATTCGAAGTTGGGCGGGGTGGGCGCCGGGGTGAAATAACTCAGCCGCCGCATCGGTTCCACCTGCCAGACGAGGAAGGCGGCAAGCCAAAGCGCCAGAAAAGCCAGCGTCTCGAATTTGGACTTTTCCATGCGGCTTTTCAACAGCGCGAGCAGCAGGCTGACAAAAAGCGCCATCAAAATCTGGCTGGGCAGAATCGGCGTACCGGGCCTGTGCCAGCCATAAATCTCAGGCTTTATCCCAATGCCGCTCGACGCCACCCAGACTGCGGTCACTGCCGCGAGAGCCATCAAAATTCCTGCGGTTATGAAAACAACTTTCCGTTCGCGCAGGTTTTGCAAATGGAATTTTCCACCTGTCCAAAGGAAATACCCCAACAAGGTTTGAGCGCCAATCAGCCCGCCGAGGTAGACCAGCGGCACAAGACGTTCGGCAATCGAGGCGTAATCCCCAAGCCGCATGGACGGAATCAGCAAAAGGGTCAGCCCCGCCGCCGTCAGCAGTGAAAAAGCCGCGAGCGCGGCGATCCGCTTCCAGCGCAGATCCAAAATCGAATCCGCCAACGGGATGAATCGAGCGGGTGAAACAAATATCCATCCGAAGAAGAAAAAAGGAATTGCCGCCCCTGCCAGTAAAACCAGGCGGCTGGCGGAGTATCCCGCAAGCACGGCGCTGCCCACATCCGATGGAGTGGACGCCAGCCAATAAAAAGCAAGCGCGCTTTCGAGGAGAGCCAAAAGCGCGTGGGATTTCAAAATCGATGATTTTTCGTGCGGCAAAGCGTCAGCCCTCTTGTCTGGGAGATTCGGCAAACAACTCAATCAGCGTGACCGAGTCCACCGACAGGTCGCCTGTGATGAATTCGGGGCGGATGCGGCTTCCCATCTTTTTGAATTCGTCCTCCTGCCGTGCCAGCACATTGACCTGTAGCCGTCCAAAGTGTTCGCTGAAAAAATTTTGATAATCAGGCAGGCGGTGGCGGTTGAGGTTGCTGGTGGGGTTGAGGAAGTTTCTCCAAATCGTTTCGGGGTAGGCAAGCATCTCGAAGGGGAACTTGAAGTAATGATCGCGCAGGTCGATGAAATGCAGGTGCGCTCCCTGTGGCGCGGTCAGTTTGGCGAGCGCTGCTGTGATACCTTCTGCATCGCCCAGGTGTTCATAAACCGAAGTGCTGAGGACCAAATCCACAGGGGGGATTTGGTCCTGGATTTTCGCGTCCCGAATGTCGCCGTGTAGCAGGGTGATGTGTTCCGCGCGCGGCAGGACTTCGCCCTTTACCAGTTGGAGGTATTTTTCGTATTTAGGGAGAAGTTCCAGGTTTCGTTCGCGATCCAGCAGGACGTAATGGTCGCATAACACCACATGCGCCGCGCCCTGCGCAAGCAGTTCCACGCCGACGGCAAAACGTCCGCCGTAACCGAAGACCAGTATCCGCTTCCCGTTGATGGATCTTCCGTGTTGCTCCAACCCCCCAAGGTATTGTTCCACCGCCGCGAGCGGGTTACTTGACTCCAGTCCGGGGCGGATAATCCAGCGGTGCTTGAGTAAAAAGCGCGCCATTCCTTCGGGCATGAAGTGACGGGCAAGGCGGAGAATCAGGTAGCGGAGGTTCACGGGATTGTTTCCTTAGGGCAATTCGGCGGAGCAATCCACTTCGCCCTGTTTGGGCACAAGCAGTTGCACACGGACGTTTTTCAGCGTTTCCAAGGGTTCATAATAACATAAGGTCGGATTCGCAACCCATTTCACCCAGGCGTTGTTTTCCTCGCCGAATTGGTAGGAACTATCCTGGATCGGTGTCCGCAGTGGCTCGGTGATAATCAGCGAAAAGCGTTTTGCGACGAGGTCGGCATAGTAGGGCTGGAAATAATCGGCATTGCTGCTCAATGCCTGGTTCATCAGAACCTTTTTCTCATATTCCGGAACCAGTGGAATTTCCGTAATATACCCAAAAGTCAAAAGTTGACGCTGGTCGATGAACAGGACTTCGCCCTGAGACTTGGCCTTATCAGCTTCCTGTTGAATGGTCTGTATAGCGGACTCAGTCTCGGACTGGGTGGGCAGCATTTCCAATGTGGACTTAAATGGCGCGTCAGTCAGGGTACTTAGCCATGAGATGTCTTCGGCATGGGTATAGGAGCGCATCTCAAACAGGGAGGTGATGGAGGAGGAGTTGATGATTAAGGCAACAATGACCACCTTCATTATTGGATGGATATTCCTGCCATTTGTAATCCATTCCCTGCCGCCATTTTGCCAGGCAAGCGCACCCACAAAAAGTATGCCAATCAGGAACATATCCATGTTGTGCAAATCGCCGCCGCCGCCGATTTTCGTGCTGGCGACAAGTCCCACCGCGAGGAAAGCCAGCAGGGGGATAATCAAGGCGAGTTTTTGCAATCCACTTAAAGGCCAGATTTTCTTTGCAGATAGATAGATCAAAAAGACAATCAACGGCACAATGGCAAGCAGGAGCGCCAACAAAATGCCGCTACCATAGGTCGAGTTTGGCAACAAACGGTACCACAAAAATGGCTGGTCGCTTACCTGTTCCACAACAAAGTCAAAGTAGTTGTTGGAAGGCGCTGGTTCTGCCGTAGCAATTGCGCTGGGCGTGGAAAAAGCGGTAACTGTAGCTGTTGGCTCAGGGACGGTGGTTGCCGCCGTTTTCAGGGGTTCGGAAGTTGGTATTACCTCGGCAGAAAGTGGAGCGACTGGTTGGGGGGAGAGAATCGAAACCGCGCTTCGTCGAATCATGGTAGGCAGGAGCAATCCGCCAAATAAACCCAGGACACCAAGGATGATGCTCCGTTTCCATAAGGTGCTGTCGTTCTTTCCTTTGGAGAAAGGCGCAGAAGCAAACTCGAGCATAATGATCCAGATACCGGGTGCAAAAACCCACGTAAAGCGACTGGATTCCGTCAGGTATCCTGCTCCAAATAACAGCGGGATGGCGACCCACAACGGCGCGCGCCATGCAAGGGCGACCATTGTTGCTGCAATTACAAGTGGTGCATGGATGGGCCCCTGTTTGAGAAACAGAAAAGTCCATAGCACGAGGAGCAACCATGAAACCTTATTCTTGAACTCAGCCCGGAACAATACAATACCAAGCAGCCAGTATGGGAATATCAAGGTCAATGCCACCCACAGACGTGCGGTTGCAATGGTAACGCCGGAGAAGATAAAGGGTACCCCCCCGATGATGCGGCGTCCGAGGTCAAGAAAGACTGGAATATCCATGTCTGCGGGGTAAATGTACACATCCCTGCCAAACAGGATCGAATAATCCCACAGACGGTTCCCTTCGGACCATCCAAGTGAAAAGGGGTAGTTATTTACATAATTTAAGGAGGCAAATATCGAGAATATGCTGGCCGTTACGATCAGTGATGCTAAAAATTCATTCCAACCTGCCAATTGATTCTGCCGCGACGAAAGTATGGTTAGCAGGCAAACAATAATGATCCAAATGAGAATGCGAATGTAGAGCTTTTGAAATGCGACTCCCCACGCGGTATATTGAAAGAACCAGACCGGCGCGACAAGCAGGGCAAGCCACAACAACCAGCGGAAATTTCCCATCCGCTGACGGATTGTAATGATGCATTCCCCTATGGGAACGAAAAGTTTTTTGTTCCAAACAAAAAATATTGTCAGTGAGAAAACAAGGACGCTAAATACGACGAATAAATAATACAGTACGCCCCACGTAAGAGAGAATTCTCCCCACCACTTGCCCGTTCCCCAGGCTATGGCATGGAATTCATTGCTGGCACGGTAGAGTACCAGTCCAGCGAGAAAAAGGATAAGAACTTTTAGAAGTTTGTCTTCCCGGGTTATCTTATTCATTGCATGTGTGGGTTGGGCAGCTTGTTTCTCGGGTCATTTATCGGATGTTGAAGCAATCCGATACCCCTGTCCATCCGCCTTCAAGGTGACACCATTTGGCGTTTTGCTGATACTAATCCCCGCTTCGATACAGGTCAGTCTTAAAATATCCGACATTTCGTCCTGTCCATCGAGGTGTACCTGCCTGATATTCTTTTGCTTTAGTTCGGACACCAGAGCCTTGGCTTTCTGACGGAAGCCTCCATATACTTTAAGCGAATCACCCGCATATGAAAGCGCCCTTTGAGTAAACACGGCCATTCCTTCGGAGGTAAGGTCATATTTCAGGCGGGTCCGGTTGAGATGCGAAACCTTGACCCAGCCCCGGGTAATCAGGCGTTTAATGTACCAGTTGACACTGCCAACGGCAATCCCCAGACGTTGGGACAAATTTGCCTGGGTGACCATTGGGTCTTGCGCAATTTCGTTGAGTAAAGCGTATTCCTGTTGTTTGATGTCTGCCATAGTATGAGAATTCAGTTTTTGAATTCTCACACAGAACATATTCCCTGTCAAATGGAAAAACTATGCTGAACTGCGCTCATCGGCGGCCTGGGCGTGGGCTTCGAGACCCTCGGCGCGAGCCAAAACTGCGGCGTGTTTGCTCAACTCCGAAGCGGATTCACGGGACAGGGCAACCAAGCTAACGATGTGGACGAAGTCCCAGACGTTGAGCGGCGAAGCGAATCGGGCTGTCCCATTGGTTGGCATGACGTGGCTTGGACCGGCGTTGTAGTCGCCCAGCGCCTCGAAGGAATGTTCGCCGATGAACACGCCACCGGCGGCGTGGATTTTTTCGCTCAGCGCCCACGGTTCCGAGACCGAGAGGCAGAGATGTTCGGGAGCGTACGCGTTGGACAGGTCGGCGGCTTCGAAGACGTCGCGGGTGATGACGGCTCCGCTGCGGTTCGATAGGGACTGGGCGAGGATTTCGGCGCGCGGCAGGTTTTCGATCCGCCTTGCTATTTCCACTTGAACGGCTTCAGCCAGTTTGCGCGAGGGTGTGAGCAAAATTGCGGAGGCGAGCACATCATGCTCTGCCTGCGCCAGCAGATCGGCAGCGACCCAGCCCGGCGACGCGGAGTCGTCGGCGATGACCACCGTCTCGGTGGGACCGGCCAGCCCGTCGATGCCGACCACGCCGAAGACCTGTCGTTTGGCGAGCGTGACGAAGAGGTTGCCGGGTCCGAAGATTTTGTCCACCGCGCGGATGGATTCCGTCCCGTAGGCGAGAGCCGCAATGGCTTGCGCTCCGCCCAAGGCGTAGACTTCCTCGATGCCAAGCAGGGCACAGGCCGCGAGGGTGATGTTCGCCACTTCACCGGTCGCGCGGTTCGGCGGGACGGCCACGACAATTTCTTTCACACCTGCCACCTGAGCCGGTACAGCGGACATCATCACCGTGGAAGGCAGGGGAGCGGTTCCGCCGGGGACGTACAATCCCACGCGCCGGATCGGGCGGATGAATTGACCGAGCGTGCCGTCGCCTTCCTGCATCATCCACGAGTTGAGCGGTTGGCGGTTGTGGAATCGGCGCACGCGCTCGGCAGAGATTTCAAGCGCGGCGCGTTCCCCGGCTGAAATGGATTTGAGAGCCTGCGCCAGTTTTTCGGGCGGAACGCGAAAACTGGCGGCGGAGAGATTATCGAGACGCTGGCTCCACTCTTTGAGGGCGGAATCCCCCCGCTTGCGGACGTCGATCAGGATGCGGGTGACTGCCTGCTCCGGCGTGAGCGGCTCGCCAAATAACTTTGCGATCCCATCCAGCACGGATTTGGAAACGGGGAATTCGTCGGGCGGCTGGCGCTTGAGAATGCCTTGCTTTGCCTGTTCGATAGAATAAATATTCAACACACTTGCTCCTTATCAGGGACTTCCATCCCGGTATTTCAAAGTGGGGCGATTATAAAACATGTGGGCGCGGTCATAGCCCAACCGTACTATTTTTACTTGTCCAAGCAACCTTGAATGATTTTCCCCGTAGAAATAGAAGATGTGAAAAAAAGTTACAACCGACGAGGCAGCCATGAACAGGAAAATCAATGCCAGCCAGTCTCTGGCCAGAGCAATCACAAGGTCAGCTAGCAAGCAGACCTACTACACAATCCAGCTTTTTGTGGATCGGGAGCGGGTGGCAGATGCTTTTCGTGCGTATGGCTACTTCCGTTGGGTGGATGACATCCTCGACGCGGGATCAGGCGGCGGGTTGGTTTTGGACGAATCCGAAGCAGCGGAAAGAGCAGCTTTCCTCAATCGTCAGCAATCCCTGCTGGATGCCTGTTATCGGGGCGAAGTTTGGGACAACCTGTCCGCCGAGGAGTGGATGCTGGTTGACTTGGTTTGCAATGACACGGAAAAAAATAGCGGCTTGCAGGCATACCTGCGAAACATGATGGACGTGATGGCTTTTGACGTTGCGCGGCGCGGGCGGACCATCTCGCAGGCGGAGCTTTCAACCTATTCGCGGAAACTGGGGATAGCTGTCACGGAGGCGATCTATTACTTCATCGGGCATGATGACCCGCCGCCGTGTCACGAAGCCCGCTATCTGGCGGTGACCGCCGCGCACATCACCCACATGTTGCGGGATGCGCAGGAGGATGTCCAAAGCGGCTATTTCAACATCCCGCAGGAAGTACTTCAGTCGCGTGGGATTTCACCGTGGGACATCAAAAGCCAGGCGTACCGCGAATGGGTTTGTGGAAGGGTTGCACTCGCGCGCGGATATTTCAAGGCGGGACGGGATTGCACCCGCCAGGTCAAAAACTGGCGCTGTCGGTTGGCAGGCTACGCATATACCGCACGCTTTGAGTGGATGCTGCGCATCATCGAACGTGACAACTTTTGTCTGCGCTGTGAGTATCCCGAACGAAAGGGGCTGGCGGCTGGACTGTGGATAATCTGGAAGGTACTGACTTCCATGCTGGCGTTACCTGCTATAAAGACTCAGCCGCATAAACAGGCGGCATAACCTGTAAGGCAGGACTTTCTCTCAAGTGTCCGTTTTCGTGTCACCCTGAGCGTTAGCGAAGGGTCTCTACCTTTGAAAACAGAGATTCTTCGCTCCGCTCAGAATGACAATCGAAAGTCCTGTAAGGATTGAAAAGCAATGAGAACAAAATCTGTGATCGTGATTGGGGCTGGCATTGGCGGAATCACTGCCGCCACCCATCTGGCAAAACAAGGCGTGCATGTGATCGTGGTCGAGAAGAACGACCACGCGGGCGGACGTTGCGACCGCATCAGCCGTGAAGGACATCACTTTGATACGGGTCCCACCCTACTGGTGATGCCTCTGCTCTACGAATCGGAATTCGCTGCGCTGGGCGCTTCCATGCGGGATATGCTGGACTTGCAGCGTGTTGACCCGACCTATCATCTGGTTTTCGACAACGGCAGCCAGCTCGCGCTGACGTCTGACATGAGATCCATGCAGGAACAATTGGAGCAGTTCGAGACTGGAAGTTTCGACGGTCTGCTGCGTTATCTCGAAGAGGGACACCGTCACTATCGCCTTGGTATCGAGAAACTGGTCAGCCCCGATTTTCGCAAGCCGACGGATTTTTTCAAGCTCAGCAACATCCCGCTGATTCACCAGGTCAAGCCGCTGAAGAATCACTACGCCAACATGTCGAACTACTTCGACGACCCGCGCCTCAAGACCGCCTTCACGTTTCAGGATGTGTATATGGGTCTGAGTCCCTTCGAAGCGCCAGCCACCTTTTCGCTGATGCCCTACACCGAACTGGCGCACGGCGTCTGGTATCCGCGCGGCGGGATGTACCAGATCGTCGAGGCATTGATGGAACTGGCGCGCGAGGCTGGTGTGGAGTTCATCTTCAACGCGACAGTGAAGGAGATTGAGGTCAACGGCAAAGGTGTGCGCGGTGTGCTGGTCAATGGTCAGCGGATGGCTGCGGATGCAGTGCTGGCAAACGCTGACCTGCCTTACGTGTATCAAAACCTGTTGCCACCCGATGGACAGTTGAAAGCATTGGAACGCAAGCGATACTCGTGCTCGGTCATCAGCTTTTTCTGGGGAATGGACAAGCCGTACCCGATGCTCCCCCCCCATACTCTTTTTCTGGCGGACGACTACCGCGAGAACTTCGATAGCATCATCCGCGACCTCGACCTGCCAGCCAATCCCAGTCTTTATATCCACGCCCCAGCCAGACTCGACCCAGCCATGGCTCCACAGGGACAGGACACGCTAACCGCCATCGTCCCCGTCGGTCACATGTCCGAAAACGGCGAGCAGGATTGGGCGGCGTTGCGCGACGAGGCGCGGAAACACGTCTTCCGCCGCTTGTCCTCATTGGGAATCACCGACCTTGAATCCCACATCAAGTTCGAGATGAACTTCACCCCGCTTTCATGGCGCAAGCGTTACAATCTGGTAAAAGGCTCCACACACGGACTATGTCACACTTTAACGCAGTTGGGTTACTTTCGCCCTGACTTTCAGCATCCGCGTTATCACAACTTGTATTTCACGGGAGCCAGCACGCGCCCTGGGACGGGCATGCCCACCGCCATGATCTCAGGTCGTCAGGCGGCACAGCGGATTGTGGATTACCTTCAGGTGTAAATTTGAATATCGGCGGACCGGGCGCGATGTTTTTATGAGTCGATCACGCCCGGTTTTGATTCTGCATTACTGATACAGTTGAGATTTCTGTTAGGGGGTAAAATAAACAACATAAAATCACACAAGGTTTGTCGGGAGGGTAATATGGCTCGTATCTTCATATCTTACAGGCGGCAGGATAGTGGTACGTTTACCGGAAGAATTCACGATCGACTAAAAGTCAGCTTTGGGGAGAACAACGTTTTTCGTGATGTTTATGACATTCCTGCCGGCAGTGATTTTCGGTCCGTGCTGAACAAGGAGGTCGGCAGCTGTGATGTCTGCCTCGTTATCATTGGGCCTCAGTGGGTGAATATTACCGACGCTCAGGGTAAGCGTCGGTTGGATGATCCGAATGATTTTGTACGCATTGAAGTTGAGTCAGCATTACGGAATCCCAACGTACTTGTCATACCCGTCTTGGTGGATAACGCAAACATGCCGGTGGCGGAACAATTGCCGGAAAGTCTGGAGGAATTGGCTTATCGCAACGCGGTCAAGGTGCGGACGGATCCCGATTTTCCGCATGACATGGAAATGCTTATCCGCCAGCTAAAGCGTCAAAAAGGACAGCGAACCTCGCACAATTTATTATGGGTGGCGGTGGCTCTGGTTGCGCTGCTCATTGCAGGTTTCTTCCTGTCCCCGATTTTCAAAGGCGCTGCATCGAGCACATCCGCTGCCGTCCCCACCCAGTTCGAGGAGACTCCCGTACCAGTAAGTATAGTTACACCCGCACCTTTGGTTGGGCCTGTCGGACCGGATGAGATCATGGTTCTAGTTGCGCAGATCGAGCAGATCGGCTCCAGCCAGAGGGATGTCACCCGTTTCATCGTCGATGACCTGACCCAACGTTTTGAAGTTGAGTTCCCGGTCGCGAATGTCCGTATTCGGGAATACAAGGACATCATACACTTCAATACGGAGGCGGTGCAGATCGCCGAACAAACCGGTGCGATTATTTTGATTTGGGGACAATACGATAATGAGGCTGCGACCATCAACCTGCAGATCGGTTCGTTGAAGTCACGTCCAAACCTGGTCATTGACCGCGAGGTCCTTGACCGGACCGTCAACGTTCGTGTAAAAGTTACAAACGAACGTGAGGCAACGTTGGCTTATCAGGTGCTGAGTATGCTTGCTTTTTTACATACTGCCGAAAACGACTTCCTGGAAACAATGCGCTTGATCATGACCCTGGACCAGTTGAATGCCCCCAGTCCGGAAGCGGTCGGAAATTCGGTGGCTGCACACATGCACAGGGCCGCACAGGCATTTCTCCTTGACAGGCAACTGGCGGCGGAGGAAGCTACACAAGCGATTGAATCAGATGCGGCGAATCCACTGCTTTATATTTTCCGCGGATTGACGTATCAGGGAATGGGAAATTTCGCTTTGGGCAACCAGGATGCAGATACGGCATTGCGTCTGGCACCAGAAAATTGGATCATCCCTTATTACATCAAAGGTATGGAGAGCCTGGTGTCGAACGATCTCGCCGCCGGGATCGAAGCCTATACACGTATTATCGAAAGAAGACCGAGTGACTGGCTGCCGTACAACCAGCGTGGCTATCTTTACTTCCGTGCTCAGAAGTATGAAGAGGCCAGGGCTGATATTGACAAGTCCATCATGTTGCAACCCGAGACGGAATGGCCGTACATGTGGGCGACATTAATAGCCCTGCGGCAGGGACGTATAGACGACGCCTCTGGACAAATGAAAAACATCTTGGGGGCGAACCCTGTGTTTATCGAACGCTTGTTAGCCGCGCTGTATGGCATGGAAAACGCAAAGCTTCTGGGATCGTCCATGGCGGCCATGGGGCATCTTTCATTGGGGCAATATGATGTTGCCATTCAGGATACAGATACAGTTCTGGCCGCCGCGCCGACCTATGCGGAAATGCATTTGTTGAAGGGTTTGGGGTACTGCGGTTCAGACGATTATAAAAACGCGGAGAGTGCCTACTCACAGAGGCTGGCCGTCGACCCATCCTTTACCCTGCTTTATTTGTTACGGGCAGAGGCACGTGGCAAACAGGGAAATATCACTGGAGCAACAGAAGACCTGACTTTTGTGCAGCAGAGCCCTTTCTATGAAAATTTGAAGGAATATCTTGTGGCGGCTCAATCTGGAGGGTTTTCCTGTAAACAATTGATGCCAACCAGATGAGCGGAACAGGAGAATCGAGTTATCAGATGCGCAGCGGATTGTGGGTGACCTGTCATGGGCTGTATATTCGGGTTCACATATAGTAACTGGACTTGGAGGAAAAATGTCTTTGAAGAGGTGGTTGTATCGGGGAGGACGCCCAAATGCGATTGCCAAAGTGATTAATAAAGGCTGGGCGTCCTTTCATTCTTTGGGACTGTTCCCAAACTACATGGTCACGCTGGAAGTGATGGGCAGGCGCTCAGGGAAACTGATCAGTTTTCCGCTTGCCATGGTGGTCGTGGACGGGGAGCGGCATCTCGTGTCCATGCTGGGCGAGGAAGCAAACTGGGTGCGGAATCTCAAGGCGGCTGGCGGAAAAGCCAACCTGCGGCATGGCATCAGCGAAAAGGTATTGTTGGAGGAAGTGGAAGTCAATCAAAGAGCGAAGATTATCAAGGCGTATTTGCAAATTGCGCCCGGCGCAAGACCACATATTCCAGTGGATAAAGATACGTCTATTGTCGAATTTGAAAAAATAGCGTCAAAGATTCCCGTGTACAAAGTTAGTATAAACAAGCTATAAATGAGAACCCAAGGAAAAGAAAATGAACACTCTGAAAAATTCCGTCATTCTCGCCCACGCCTTCGTCGGCTGGATTTTGTGCGCCGCAACGATGGGCATTGGAATGTCAGTTACATCGCTTGAAAATACGTTGATTATTCACGCCATCGGTGCGCCGATATTCTTTGCAATTGTATCTTTGGTTTACTTTCGCAAATTCAACTTCACAGGCCCTTTGCAAACCGCGATCATTTTCGTCAGCTTTGTGATTGCGATGGATGTCTTTGTTGTTGCCATGCTCGTCAACCGCAGTTTCGAGATGTTTACCAGCCTGCTGGGAACCTGGATTCCGTTTGTACTGATCTTTCTATCAACTTGGATATCAGGTTTGTTCGTAACTCGTAACCCTGGAAAAGGAAAATATTAAGATGTCCCAAACAAAATCGGGAGGTGGTATTCCTCCATTCGTAAACAACACCATGAAATTCATCCTGCGTTCGCCTTTACATGGGATGGTTAGTAAAAGCATCCTGTTGTTCACCTTCACCGGACGTAAGAGCGGCAAGACGTACACTACTCCTGTCTGTTACTCTCAATATGGCAATCAAGTGCGCGTTTTTACTCATGCATCCTGGTGGAAAAACCTGCGCGGCGATATACCTGTTACATTGCGCATACAGGGACAGGAATTACAAGGACTGCCGGAACCGATCGCTGACGATAAGAAAGCTGTTGCTGCCGGTTTGATGGAACATTTACGACATGTGCCCAGTGATGCCAGGTATTATGGTGTGACCTTCGACGATAACAAAAACCCGCGAGCGGAAGAAGTGGAAAAGGGTGCGCAGACTGTGGTGATGATCCGCATCGGGCTGTGCTAATATATATGCACCTCAACGAGTCAATCGCGCACTGGATGTTTTTCGCGCTTTGCAAAAGTAAGGAAATATGAAAGAGAAAACCAGAAAGTTTCAATTTTTGCTCGATGCTCAAATTGGCAAAGGCGGTCTCCATAATATCGTAGCTGCGGTGCAATCGTATGACCAAAGCCTTGACTTCATCGGTGCGGCGGGGATTGCAAACCCTGACACAGGCATGGCGATGACGCCCGAAACCCCGTATTTCATTGCCAGCGTCACCAAAATGTTCACTGCCGCCATCGTTATGCAGTTGTATGAAGAAAAACGTCTCGACCCCGAAGCGGCGGTTTTGGAGTATTTACCGGCTTCCCTGCTGGACGGGATTCATGTTTACAAGGGAACAGATTACAGCAGCCAACTCAAAGTGTTTCAATTGGTCAACCAGACTTCCGGGCTGGCTGATTTCGAGGCGGATAAACCCCGTGATGGGAAAAGCGTCCTCGACGAATTGAAAGCCGGTCATGACCGTGCCATCGATATTGATGAGGCGCTCAAGATAACCCGCAGCCTGTCTCCGCAATTTGCGCCCGGCACGCCGGGCAGGGCTTATTATTCCAACCTCAATTATCGTTTGCTCGGCGAGATCGTCCAGTCCCTGACCCAAAAATCCATGGCGGACAATTTCGAGGAACGCATCTGCCTTCCGCTCGGATTGCAACGTACCT
The DNA here is from genome assembly GCA_030834895.1 of Anaerolineales bacterium. Lineage (GTDB taxonomy): Bacteria > Chloroflexota > Anaerolineae > Anaerolineales > Villigracilaceae > Villigracilis. The sequence goes on along the minus strand of JAUQXA010000007.1, from coordinate 261,824 downwards.
ATCTTTACGACTGGACGATGCCCCGTCCCGGTGAGACACCTGCAACCGTGTATTTGAACAACGCCCCGGCAAATGTTCCCAAATATCTGTCCTCCAACATTTCAGATGGCGGCTTGGTATCCACCGCCTCGGAATGTCTGATATTCCTGCGCGCCTTTCTTGAAGGGCGGCTTTTCAATAAAGCATTGCTGACGCGGATGATGACCTGGAACAAGATATTTTTCCCGTTGCGCTACGGATATGGGCTGATGTACTTCCAATTGCCGCGTTACTTTTGGTTCAGTCCACTCCCGGAATTTGTCGGGCATTCCGGCTCCACTGGCTCGTTTGCGTTTGCGTGCCCGTCGCGGTCGCTTTATCTCACTGGAACTCTCAACCAGATTTCTCCCGCCAGACCGTTTTTCTTCATGATGGAACTTGTCCGCGCTGTAATGTAATGAAATGCGCCAGTTGTGCGCTGCAAAAATTAAATTTTCTAGAGGAGTAAACATGACTACAAATTCAGAAAAAACTTTCCCCTGTGAGACCTGTCCCATGCGGAAGAAAGCCGAAGCTAATCCGAAATCGTTCCTCTCACGACTGTGGAAATGGCACACGGGCTGGTGTCCCGGCTGGAAGGCGTACCAGGCGCATCTGGCACAGATTGCAAAAACCTAGCATATCCCATTTCCATTTTGCGCCATCGGATAAACCTCATTGGTCCGGTGGCGTATTCGGCGTTTAACCCGGTTGTGCGCTGTTCATTGCGGGGACTCCCTCTCGATATTCCCGCGGCGTGACCCCCGACCACTTCTTGAAAGCCTTGCGGAACACGCTTGGCTCCGAAAATCCCAGCAGGTAGGTGATCTGCTCAACGGAGTAATTCTCGCGCAGATATCTCTTTGCTAGTTTCTCGCGGATGTCCCTGAGCAGGTCGCTGAAAATAACTCCCTCGGCTTCGAGACGGTTTTGCAGGGTGCGGACACTGACCGCCATTTCCTTTGCAATCTTTTGGATCGAAAGATCTTCATCGTCCAGCCGCGAGAGGATGATCTTGGTCACGGCGCGGGTGTGTTCGTCGTCCCGTTCCATCTGAGCAAGAAAATCCTGCGCGTATTTTTCGAAGTGTTCGAGCAGGGCGGAATTTGCCATGCGGATCGGCATGTTCCCAAGGCTCCAGTCCAACGTCATCGAATTGTCTTTTTGACCAAACTTCACCGGGCAGCAGAAGACCCGCTCGTACTCGGCGGTGGATTCCGGCTTTGGGTAAATGAACGTCACTTCGAGCGGGCTGACGTGGACTCCACTCAATAGCCGCATCATCCGCACACTGCTGGACAAGGTCGACTCATAACAATGCCGCGACATCTTCGGCGCGTGAGGCGGGGTGAACAACACAATGCGAACCTTCTTGAATTTCAGTTCCGCCCTGCCTTCGATCATGTTGCCGATGATGCGCGAGTACTTTCCCGATTTCTCGAAAGCCTCGCCCAACGTTTTGCAGTTCATCATCATGTAGCCGAGGATGGACCAGCTTCCGGCTTCGGCAAATTCTCCCATGTGCAGACCAAAGTACGGGTCGTTGACATATTCCGCCGCTCCATCCTGGATAAGCAGGTAGGTTTCAATGGGGATGTAGGCATCAGGTGATTTGACCGATTCCGGGTCCACGCACAGCGAGCGTAGCAAGGCGTCGATATCCACCTTTAGCGAGGCCAGGTAAAGAAACATCTGTGAGAGAACCGTCACAGAAACGGTGATGGGTTCGGAGAATTTATTCATGGTGATTTTATACAAGCGTCGAGAGCAGGTGCTCGATTTCCTCTTCACTGTTATAGAAATGAGGCGAGACGCGAATCCCGCCACCGCGGATGGAAACAATGATATTCTCGGCATCGAAACGTTGTTTGATCGCTTCGTTTCGCTGGGTGGGGTGGTTGAAAACGAGGATTGCCGACTGGAAACTTTTTTCGCGCGGCGAAAGGACACGGTAGCCTTTGCGCAGCAAGCCTTCATTCAGCAAACCGGTGAGGGAATGGATGCGCCCCTCGACGTTCGCCATGCCTGTTTCCAGGAATAATTCCAGCGCACCTCCCAGACCGTAGATACCCAAATTATTTTCGGTGCCGGGCTCGAAGCGGCGGGCGTCGGGCAAAAGGTCAAGCACGGGACGGAAATTGAAGGGATCATTGACGCTTAACCAGCCCACCACACTGACTGATAAGTGCTCCAGAGCGCGCGGCGATACATACATCAAGCCGACACTGAATGGCGCCAGTAAAAATTTGTGCCCATCGGCTGCGATGATGTCGGCTCCGCAGGCTTCAGCATCCAGGTCGAGTGCGCCCACTCCCTGAATACCGTCAACCACAAACAGGAGGTCGCGTTCCCTGCATAACTGCCCGATGGCGGCCAGGTCGGCTCGGAATCCACTGTAATATTGCACAAAACTGATCGCCACTACATGCGTGTGGCTGTCGATACATTGGCGAATATCTTCCACCGGGATGGTGCGATCGGGTCGCGGGGGGACAGTTTGCAATGACACGCCGCGAACTGACAGGTTCAGCCACGGGTTGTAATTGGTTGGAAATTCGTTCGCCGGGAGGACGACGTTATCACCCTCGTGCCAATTCACACCGTTGGCGGCAAAACCGAGTCCTTCACTGGTGCTCTTGATAAACGCAATGCGCTCCGGTCGGGTGTGTAAAAGCTGCGCGCCCATGCCGCGTACCTGGGAATAATGCTCTTTCCACCGGTCGCCATTACAGTAACCGTGGCAAAGTTGATCGTCCATCAGTTCCCGAATGGCATCGGTAGCCCGCAAAGACAAGGGGCTGGCGGCTGCATGGTTCAAATACGCGCACGTTTTTGTGACTGGGAATTGTTCCCGGATGTGGTTAAGGTTGATTTCCATGGGGCAATCCTAACTGATTTGTGAAAACTGTCAACAAAGTATATATTGGAATTTGCATAAAGTGTCACAATTTTTGCAGGAAAAATCATAGGCAGTTGACGGCTTTGGGTCTATGATTAAGCTGACAAGATGTGCGTTGGTAAAAGGAATGAAAATGAGAAAAGCAACAAAAACTGTCGCAATGTGGTTTGGTGTTACCGCCGGTATTGCCGGGCTGGAACACGGCTATTTTGAAATCCTGCAAGGCAACACCCGCCCGATGGCATTGGCTTTCCCTTCATGGGGACCGCAACAATGCGATCCCACGAAAATCTGGCACGCCTGTGAACCGGCCATGAGCATCCTGCCCAACTTCCTGGTCACTGGTATTCTGGCGATGCTGCTCAGCCTGGCAATTATCATCTGGGCAGGCTGGTTCGTCCAGCGCAAGCAGGGTGGTCTCATACTGGTTCTGCTCTCGATAGCCCTGCTGCTGTTTGGCGGCGGCTTTTTCCCGCCCATCATTGCTCTGGTTGGCGGACTTGCAGGGACAAAAATCAATAAACCTCTGAGCAAACAACCCGGAAGTATCACCCGCCTTGCCGCCAAACTATGGCCTTGGCCACTGGCGATCTTTTTGACCTGGGTTCTGGGTCAATTTCCGTTTGGTTATTTCTTCAACGACTTTTTGAAGAGCATCATGTATTTTGGAATGCTCTTGATTTTGACTTCACTGCCGCTCTCGGTCTACACGGCTTATGCCCACGATGCGGTCGAACAATCCCGGTAAGGAGCTTGAAATGACACACTCGAACAATGATCAAACCCAATGGCAATTCATCTATAAACTCGGCGGCATGGCGTCCATTGGCGCGGTGCTGGTTGGAATATTGGAGATTGTCATCACATTCCTGCCCGGCGGCAATACGGTTCAGGAAACCGTGTCGGATTGGTTCATGCTGTTCCAGCAAAACTGGTTTATGGGGTTGCGCGACCTCGGATTGTTGAACATCATGCTCGATGCCTTTGCGCTTTTGATCTTTTTCGCGCTTTACTTTGCTCACAGGGAAAGTCCATACCAGCCTCATGCGGCATTGGCCGCAATCGTTTCCTTTCTGGGTGTCGGGGTCTTCCTGGCGACCAACCGCGCCTTTCCGATGTTGGCACTGAGCCAGCAATACGCCGCCGCCACAACGGATGCGCAGCGTGCCGCCATCGAAGCGGCCGGACAGTCTATGCTTTCTGTGGGACAGAGCCATACACCCGGTACGTTTTTGGGTTTCTTTCTTGTGGAAGCAGCCGGGGTACTGATCTCCTGCGTGATGCTGCGCGCCAAAATTTTCAGCAAAGCCAACGCTTATACAGGCATCATCGGCTTTGCTCTGCTGTCGGTTTTTGAAATCCTTTCTTCTTTTGTAGCGGGGCTCAGCGCAGTAATGATGGGGTTTGCCATGATTGGTGGTATTTTGAGCATGGCATGGTATATCCTGGTTGCCCGCAGGTTGTTCCAGTTAGGACGCGCCTAGACATAATTCGATCAAGTAAGGAGTTATATATGGAAACTTTATCCAAATTTACGGCTCCCGGAGCGGGACTTGCCCTGACACTTGCTGTCGGCTTCTGGCTGAGTCAACTCGGCAAACCGTATAACGGCATTCTCTTCAATGTTCACAAATTGATTGCCCTGGGGACGGTGATCTTCGCTATCCTTCAAATTTCCAAAACAATGAATATCGCCGTTTCGCCACTTCTCATCGTCGTGTCAATCGCGGCGGGACTATGCGTTGTGGCATTGTTCGCCAGCGGCGCATTGCTGAGCATTGGCAAACTGGATTATGCTCTCACACTGGTTATCCATCGCATTGCGCTGGCGGCGCTGCTTGTTATGGTGGTGTTGGCATCCTACCTGCTTGGAAGGAATATATGAAATACAAAAGTGTCCTTGTTCCCAGACACGGCGGACCGGAAGTGCTGCAGGTAATTGAGAACGACCTGCGCCCGCCTTCTGCCGGGGAGGTTCGTATCAAAGTCCTGGCCGCAGCGGTCTGCCGTCCCGATGTGACCGTCCGTCGGGGCGAAGCGCTCTATACCGGTACTCCGCTCGGACAGAAACTACCATTCGTGCCAGGTTACGCTGTTATCGGCAATGTGGATGCAATTGGGGAAGGTGTCCGTGAAGTGACTGTGGGTGAGCGGGTGGGTGTATTGACGGTCACGGGCGGCTACGCTGAGTACCTGAACTGGAGAAATGACCGTCTGATTCCCGTCCCTGTTGAGCTCAACCCGGCGGAAGCCGTCACCTTGATCTTGAATTACATTGTCGCCTACCAGGTAATGCACCGTTCGGCAAAGGTCAAGTCTGGCGACAAAGTGTTGATTATCGGCGCCAGCGGCGGGATTGGCACCGCGTTGCTGCAATTGGGCCAACTGGCAGGGCTAAAAATGTACGCCATGGCGTCGAAAAACAAACATGCCATCCTGGCCGAATATGGCGCAACGCCGCTTGACTATCGAACACAGGATTTTGTTGAATTAATCCGCCAGTCCGAACCGGATGGACTCGATGCGATATTCGATGGAATGATGCGTCTGGACTATATCCGTCGCGGCTTGTCGCTGTTGCGTCGTGGCGGACGAATGGTTGGCTTCGGTGAACCCGCCGGGCTTGGCGAACTTTTTCGCATTCTGGCAACCGTCCTCCGGGTCAACCTGCTTCCGAATGGAAAGTCACTTGCCCTGTATGGCACGTCGTCATATTTTCTGTTCGATAAACGTTCTTTCCTGGAGGATTGGGCGACGTTGTTCAGGCTGCTGGGCGAAGGCAAAATCAAGCCTGTTATTGCAGCCAGATTCCCAATCCTTGAGGCGGCAAAAGCCAACGCGTTGCTCGAAAGCGGACAGGTGATTGGCAATGTCGTTTTGCTGGCACCGGAATTACTGTAAAGAGGAGATTTCCATGCAGACAATCATCATGGGCATCTTTCTGATATTGCACGGACTGGTGCATCTGCTGTATGCCGGGCAAAGCGGACGTTTCTTTGAACTCCGTCCCAGTATGGTTTGGCCCGATAGCTCGTGGCTCTTCTCGAAACTGCTTGGGGATGAAGCGACCCGTCGGCTGGCAACTGGTCTGTTGGCGCTGACAGCCCTCGGCTTTGTCGCAAGCGGACTAGGACTGTTCCTCCGTCAGGATTGGTGGCGACCGGCAGTGATAGGCTCGGCTGTCTTTTCCGCCGTGATTTTCCTGCTATTATGGGATGGCAGGTTTCGCGCTCTGGACGAAAAAGGCGGAGTGGGGATCCTGATCGACCTGGCGATCATTGTTGTTGTGATTATTTGGAAGCAAACTTCATAAAGGAAATAAAATGGATAAAACTGTTCTTTCAACCGAGGATTCCGTCTGGAAAAACCTCTACACCATCGGCGGGATTGCCGCCTTAATTCAACTGGCATCCATCCTGACTTACACTGTTGTTATGGCTGTGTTGGGACCCAAGCCTGCCAGCGCAGAAGAATATTTTGCCCTCCAGCAAAGCAATCCGCTGGTGGCCATGTTGCGTGGTGACTTTTTACTCCTGTTCATGATCGGTGGATACTTTGGCACTTTCCCTGCGCTGTATCTGGCATTGCGGAAGGTCAGCCCTGCGGCGGCGATGTTCGCAACCCTCTTCACCTTCGTCGCAGTGACCGTTTGCTTTGCAACCGAATCCACCTTTGCCTTGCGTCATCTGGCTGAGCAATATATTGCGGCTGTCACCGACGCGCAACGCGCTCAACTTTTGGCGGCGGGTGAGGCGGTCATCGCCTCGGACATGTGGAACAGCTCCGGCGCGTACGTGTCGGGATTGCTGATGCAGGGCGGCGGGATTATCATCTCGCTGGTCATGTTGAGGAGCAAAGACTTCAGCAAAGTGACCGCCGTTGCCGGTTTGTTGGGCAATGCGCTCGACCTGACCCAGCACCTCCTTCATCCGTTTGCGCCATCCATCTCGGCTCCGATTCAAATGTTGATGGGACCGTTCTACCTCGTCTGGTTCCCCATGCTGGCGCGTGATTTCTTCCGCCTCGCAAAGAAAGGTTGATTCAATGTCGGACAAAATTCTTGTCACCTATGCCACCTGCACCGGTTCCACCGTCGGCGTGGCGGAAGCAATTGGCAAAACCCTCTCCGAAGGCGGCTTGACCGTGGACGTCCTGCCGATGAATGAAGTCAAAGACTTGATCCCGTATCGGGCGGTAGTGGCGGGCAGCGCCATTCAAAACAAACAATGGCTGCCCGAAGCCGTGGACTTTGTCCGCGCAAACCGTGCCGAATTATCGCGCAAGCCCTTCGCGGCTTTCCTCGTCTGCATGACCCTTGCCATGAAGAACGGAGAAAGTTATCGTCCTTTTGTGACCGAGTTTCTCGCTCCCGTGCGGACTCTGGTCAGACCCGTTAGCGAGGGACTGTTTGCGGGCGTGCTGGACATTGCCAAAGTCCCCACCTTGAAAGACCGCCTGATGTTCCGTTTGAGTGTGTTATTCGGCGCGTGGACGGAAGGCGACCACCGCGACTGGAAGGCAATCCGGGAATGGGCGGAAAACCTTGCACCACGTTTGGCATGACCGGAGTCAAAAGTCTCCTGACTTTTGACCACTCCGTCACCAGATAAGTTCTGACGGGGGCTTAGCCCCGTCAGAACGAAGATGTAGACAGGAGAATACTATGGCTGCAATGACACACATGGCTGTGGGGCTGGCCGCAAAGCGTATCGCTCCGAAGACGCCCGTCATCCTTTTGATTTTAGCGGCGTATGTGATCGACATGATTTGGGGAGTTTTCTATTACTTTGGAATCGAATCCATGGCAGACGGGACGACGACCAACCCCTGGTCGCATGGGCTGTTCATGTCTCTGGTCTGGTCGGCGCTGGTCGGGGGGATCGTTTTCTGGGTCAGTCACAAAAACCGCCGGGCGGGATGGATCGCCGGTCTGCTGGTCTTCAGCCACTGGGTCATTGACTTCATATCGCATCCCATGCTGTTTGCCTTCCTAAACGATACCGGCCTCTCGCTCCTGTTCGACGGTTCACCCACCGTCGGGCTGGGACTTTGGCGGACGGAACTTGGCATGAATATCGGCGAGTATGGGATGCTGGTGGCGGGCGTCATCATTTATGCCCTCACACTTTGGAAGATCAGGCGGGAGAAAAAAGCGGTGGAATTGGAGAATAGACGTGAATAAACAAATGGTTGGTTGGCGCAATATCAATGCCACTCACATCATCGTTTCAACTGTGGGAATTCTGTGTGGCATCTCAGGCATCGAACATGGATTCTTCGAAACCTTGCAAGGCAATACTGCTCCGGATACCCTGCTCATCAAAGCCATTGGCCCGGCGGACCGCTTTTGGCCGGGCGGCACTGAAACAGCCCTGACGGTCATCCCCAGCTTTTTCGTCACCGGCATCCTGGCCATGCTGGCGGGACTCCTGGTCATTATCTGGTCGGCAGGCTTTGTGCAGAAAAAATATGGCAGCGGCGTTTTCTTCCTGCTGTCCCTGTTTCAATTTCTGGTGGGTGGGGGCTTCGCGCAGATTTTCCTGGTTCTGATGGTCACCCTCGCAGCGACCCAGATCAACGCTCCATGGAAAGGCTGGCGTATCCTGCTCCCCGGGTTCCTGCGGCGTTTTCTGGGACAGTCCTGGCTGGTCCTGCTCATCCTCTTTGCTCTCACGCTGTTGGGTTCCATGTTTGCCGCCATCTTCGGTTTCATTCCCTTGGTCAGCAGCCTGTTGGACTTGAACGCGGGCAATACGACCGGGTTTCTTTATTCGCTTGCGTATTTCATGCTTGCGCTGTTGCCGCTGACCATCCTGGCGGGACTTGCCCATGATGTTGAACGGATGGACTTCCCCGGGTGAAAAATCCGCCTGACTTTTCCATTATTTCTTATATCGTCGCACTACCCGTCTTTTTTATCCTCCAGCCCTTCGTGTCAGGTCTCCTTTTCCGCTGGAGGATTTCGTGGTGATTCTTGTGATGGGATTGGTGTGCTTTGTCCCGTTTTGGGTGTTTGTACGGGCTCTATCGCGCAATTTTAGCCACATGGTTCATAAGGTAAATAGCTAGGGTGGCTTCATTTGCCGTAGCGCCGATATTTTGTTCCATGATTTAAGCGAAAAACGCCATAGATTATGAAAACATACTAGACAAGAATTATGTTTCTATCTGCATTGTGTGGAGTTGACAAACAACTCAACAGTTGATATAATACTCAACAGGAGATAAATATGAGCAAAACTTTTGGTGAGGTTTTGAGAGATTTTCGGCGTGCTGCTGGTATTAGCCAGCGAGAATTAGCTAGAAGAGCTGACTTGGATTTTTCATATATTAGTAAAATGGAAAATGATCGTATTCCCCCTCCAGCCGCCGATACTATTGTTGTCCTTTGTAACATATTGAAGATAAAACCAGAAGAGTTATTAGCACTTACAGGAAAAATTCCATCTAGTATACAAGCTGATATAAGCACAAGTAAATCTGGACAAGAGTTTCTTCGTGTGGTTAAGGAGATGAAACTCTCTGAGTCGGAGTGGTCCAAAATCATCAAGTCGCTTAAAGAATTAAGAATGTAACAAAAAGATGAAACACTCTACTAGTGGTCAACTCTCACTTTTTCCTGAAGAACAGAAACCTATTAGAACCAATGAAAAAGCTAAACGGGTTGCTTGGTCTTTCAGCCGGCGTTCCACGCTGGAACAGTGTGCGAGACGATACTATTATGAGTATTACGGTTCAAGTAAGAAAACAGCAAAAAATGAAGAAAACAAAAATGAGCTCTACTTCTTGAAGCATTTGCAGAATCGTTACGAAAGAACAGGGGCTATCCTTCATTTGGTAATTAGTCACTACTTAAGAAAGATGCAGCAGGGCGAGACCTTATCGTCGAATAGACTTGAAGGATGGGTAAAGAAACTGTTTGAGAAGGATCTGGAAATATCTATCGGTTACTCTAAAACTACCCCACCAGATGGTCAATATCCTCCTGTTATTCTTCAAGAGTTATATTACGACATTCCAAATGCTCTGGTACTCTGTCATGAAGCGTTCGATAACATAATACAGGCACTGCATAATTTTTATTCTTCCTCAATCTATGCCAGGTTTCGAGAGCTGGGAGGAAAATCCAACAGTTTAGTAGAATATTCTTTTAAGATTAGCAAACGATCTTTCCGAATTGATGGAAGAATCGACCTTTCATATAGGGATGACAAAAAACTAGTAATCGTTGATTGGAAATCTGGTAGCAAAGATGGGGGTGGTGAAGATAGCTTACAGTTATCAACATACGCATTATGGGGAGTTGAATATTATCCCTGTTCATCTAAAGATATTGAAGTTATGAAAGCTTTTCTCCGTGAAAACGAAGTAGTGAAGTTTTCCGTTGATGAACGATTGTTGAATGTTGCCCAAGCGAGAATCTCTCAGGATGTGGAGCGAATGACAAGCTTGGGAAAATATGGTGAAGATGCTATAGCGGATGCTTTTTCACCTTGTGGTCAAGTTGCTGTGTGTAGGCTGTGTGCCTACCGGCGTTTATGCCCCGAAGGAAGGAATGTGATTTATGCTTGAAACTAACATTCGTATTGTCTCTCCTGGTAATAACCTTTTCTTGTGGACCAGAAAAGCGGTTGTGTCAGGTTCATTATTATCTGTAGATATATTGGAAAAGGCTTGTAATAAATTACGGAGAAAATATTGTATTGCAGCAATTAGGTACCCTGGCGAGCAAAACATTCTACTTGTTGCCACAAAGACTCCTATTCAGAAATTGCATCTCGAAGATATCGACTGGGAATTAGATGTTGTTGACTCAGGAGACGAAGCTTTTCAGGTGCGATTTTCTACTCCATTTGGTTATCAGGTTCTCCCTCAATTGATAGAACGAGCAATTCTATCGTCGATTGCTCAACGCAATGATTTTTGGACAATTGACAGTCCAAGAATTTTCTACGAAAAAATGCCTTTTATTGAAAAGGATAATATCTCTGCTTTTCGCCGATATGAAATCAGCGCTCTAGCCGTTGAAGGAGTAGGCGTCGGTCTGGCGGTCGATGTAGGTACTGCCTTTTTTACAACCAACAATATGGATTATTTTATTGAACATAACATTGACGAAACAGAGCAGAAGCGAAGGAAAGCAGAGTTCGAACGAATAACTGGACGACAATTTGGTCAAAAGGGAACCCTACTATATGACACAGGTCGATCAAAGGTGAAATGTTATTACGAAAAGACAATTCTTGGAGAAACTTGTTCTACAACTGGCGCCATCAAAATTTCGAATAAACGATATGATTCGGTTTATGAATATTATAAAGAAACCAATCCGAGTTTGCCCGTCAGTGAATACACACCAGTTGTTCGTGTCTCTTTCCCAGGATTGGATAAAGGACTTCCAGTAGCAGCAACTAGAGTAAAAATAAGAGTAATGAATGATGATGTTCCGGAGAGTTTAAACTCAATAGATAAAATTTCTCCTTCGGATCGCCGAAATTTATTAGAACAGTTTTGGAAAAAAGTTGAAAAGAATAGCCTAAATGGCATTGCGCCAGGCATAAATCCAGGTTATTGGCGACCTAATGGAGATTATGCTTCACAATTCATGATTCCGGAATTAATTTTTGGTGACGACAAAATATTGAGCTCTCCTAAAGATTATTCGCCTGAATCTTATAAGAATAACTTTCGGCAACGCTCAAAATATTTGAGCCAGTTCAGATGTTATTCTGTTCCTCCAACCATGTCTCGAACTATTTACTGTGCTTACCCGACATACGTTGGCGAGGAAATATCTAAATGCTTCGCAGTAAATCTTGTAGAACAAATACGCAGATGGACCAATATTAATGTCACGACCGAAATCATCCCTTATTCAAATGTCGGAGATGCAACCGACAAATTGAGAGGGATTGACAATGCTGGCGTTTCAGTATTTATTCTTGATGATGAACCAGTAACTTATTATGATGCTTCTTATATGTTGCCTGGTTGGCGTATCAAAAGAATCACAGACAACACAGTCCAAGCGCAATATTCTTACTTAACAAAGGGTAAATGGGATAGGAAAACTCGAACATACAATTTAGAGAGGGGCAAAAAACAGTGGGATAGTTTTATCGAGATGAACGCTTTAGCTTTATTGTATTTGCTAGATGTAGTTCCCTTTAAAGCGAATAATTTGGGAAAGTATGATGCTCATTTGGCAATTGATGTTGGTCATGATAGAAGATTTTCAGCTATGTCACTTACTATTATGCGGGATACCAATGATCAACCATCCTTTTTATCCCGCTCAGAGGTCAACGATAAGCCAGATACTCAACATGAAATGATCAATCCAGTTTTACTTGAAGATCAAACAGTGAAGCTGTTTGAAAATATTACTCGGAGGAATTATTCCCCATTGAAATCACTCTTGATATTAAGAGATGGACAAATGTTTGAGAAGGAGTTCAATGGTCTTATGAAGGCTATTGAAAGACTCAAGATACAGGGGGCAATAACACAGGACGCAAAGGTAGATCTGGTCGATGTTCACAAAGACTCCCTAAAGGCCGTCCGGTTATGGGATATTTCCTCAGATGGAACAATCAATAACCCGCTTGAAGGAACCGTAGTGCGGCTAAATAAAGAGTTCGCAGTAATAACAACAACCGGAGCTGCCACATTACACCAAGGTACTGCTGATCCAATCTTAATCAGGTCGAATGGACATTGTACAAGTCTAGAAGATGCAGCTGAATCAGTTTTCGTTGGTGCTCAACTAAATTGGTTTAGTCTCGGAGTAGCTCAAAAACTGCCATTGGCTTTGAAAATAACCGATGATGAACTAACTGCTAGATATGCCCAAGAAATACGAAGAGTCCGATAAGGAGACGTCCTATGAAAAGCGACTGGATGACTGCATCAAGTTTTAGTAGAGCGCGAGAAGTTATATCGGCAATAAATATTGTGTCGATATATGCAAAGCTAGTTTCAACAAATGAAGAGTACCCACACAATCTTGATGATCTGAATCATGCACGTGAAAAACTGTCTGCCTTCTTGTCTGATTTTGGAAGATTGATTGAAAAAGGGATATCTGATCAAGATGGCATAATAATTGGTTCGGACCCAAGATTTAGCGAGCTAGCTAAAATGTTTATAGAAGAAAGGCGGCATCTACCTCAGAAATCAACTCTATTTAAATTGCCGACGGAAAAACTTATTCATCTAGTAAGGTCGAACAATCCGGAAGAAATGCCAGAATTGATTGCTTGCTTAAGAGATTTGCGAAATATCCTTGATCAGCACTCACATTCTGATATCGTAGGAATTTTAGGCGAAATATGATTGTAGATATTTTGAGAAAACGTAACCTTGAACTTCAGGAAGACGTTGAAACCCTATTGACATTAGTTAAGGATGCAAGAGTCCCCTTGGAGCTAGAATCTTATCAGATGCTTGTTGTTGGTTTGTGTGAATATGCAAAGGAGAGTATTTCGAAAAACCTAAGAAACATTGATCTAAATCGAGACGATATTCTCGAAGACATATTTAGTGATGTTCAGCAAACAATAATCCTGGTGAAACTGATTAGTGATCGGTTTTCAGTACCCATTATTCGAGCTATGCCTTCGGATCGTTTATGTTTATCAATCCTAAGTTGGGTGCATGGTGCTCACGCAAAGACAAAAGATTTTCCACCAGCTATTAATGACGGTTCAGTTTCTGTTTTGCCTGTGTATCCCCAAGTTTATATGTTTCCCCAGCTTGAAAAGCGAAGTCTGTTATATCAGCCACTATTATTTCACGAATTTGGTCATGTTTTATATGCTTGTCATAAACAAGAGTTGGACAGTCTTGTTAAAGATTTGCAGGGTGATGTTACGGAAATCATTTTGCCAAGATCTCAGAGAAATGATAGGCATTCAGAGATTCAAGCTACTCGTCGCCAAACTATAGCCGACACATGGTATGGCTGGATTCAAGAACTCTTTTGTGATGCTGTCGGTTTTCGAATCAGTGGCCCGAGTTTTCTTCATGCGTTTTCTGTTTACTTAGGTGTCGTAAATAGAAATCATTTTTATCGAGCCCCCAAAGATTTGGCGTTGAGCGAGCACCCTGTGACTTGGCTCAGAGTTCATTTTCTTGCGGACTTAGCTCGTAACGAAAATCAAGATAAGATAGCGCACAATATTGAATCCGAATGGTCAATATTTGCGGAAGCTATGGGTATTCAGGAAGATTATCATGGTTATTATGATAAGTCATTAACCAAAGTTGTAAAAAATACGATTGCGGATATGCTAACCGAGACGGACCCAAAGAAATGCACCAAAGATGAAATGGCTGGCGGTGGATGGGAAATTGGCGAAAGCCCTATAAGACTTCTTAACTGGGCATGGCAAATGAAGTTACAGAAGAAATTATCATTCAAAGATTGGGAAAAAAGCCAAATAGATAGATATCTAAAATTAAGTACGTTCCGAATAAAATTAGATGAATATGATAGAAGTTTCTCTTTAGTGGATAGCATGTGGAAATCAAACCAACAATAGGTCATAGAATTTGACTTTCAACAGGGTGAATGTTGTTCCGATGGGTCGGAAGACGAAGTACCTGATGCTTGCCCTGCCTTTCGGGCGTGCGTTGTAGCGCATACAACAAAACAGGCACGTCACATGGATATGCCCCCGTAGGGGTAGGGGCGACCCGCCCAGTGGGAGCAAAGTGCTTGGCAATCATGGAAGAGTCGCCCTTACTTCTCTTTCTTTCATTTTTCATCCTTCATCCTTTACGCGAAGCGTTCATCCTTTCCCTCACCACATTTCCCGCCAAATCCCACACCTTGAAAGACCTGACATGTCTCTGGGAAAGACTTGCATTCAGGGCTTGACGTCCGCGCCGGGGTGACGGCTAGAAGGCGTCACGATGAGACATGTCAGGTCTGGGGAATCACGGAAGGGTCGCGCTGGCGATTGCCTCAAAATTCCCATTCAATTTAGCCTTGACAATCAAACATTCCTGCGATAATATTAGTTAGAGTGAACTAACTAATATGACAAAGAACCCTTCCCTCGAAAAAATCGTTGAAGCCATCAGTGCCTTGATGGCTGAAATGGAGTCGCAGGCGTTTGCCGACGAGCGCTTCGCCGAGCTATCCATGCGGCAGACGCTCTACCTGAATACCATCCTGCGCCTGGAGCATCCCAACTTCAGCGATCTGGCGCGCGAATTGGGGGTGACCAAGCCTTCGGTCACGGCGATTGTCGGCACGCTCATCAGGAAGGGCTACGTTGAAAAGGTTCAGGACGGGGAGGATCGCCGTGCCTATCACATCCTTCCCACACGCAAAGCAGAGGAGTTTAACAAAGTCCATGCCGCGACCCACAAACGCCTGGCGGATTTTCTAGCTGCGCAGTTGAATCCCGGTGAAGTGGATCAACTGGTCGGTCTACTCGACAAAGTCCTGCAAGGCGTCAAACACTGAAATTTTTTTATCTAAAAGGTTAGTTTGCGCTAACTAATAAAGGAGTACCCTATGACAAAACAACCCGAAAGGACCTTCACCTGCCCCTGGTGGCTGCTCTTCACCTTCGACAACCCCCTGCGCAGGCTGGTCCATGACCCGCTCAAGATTCTCAGCCCCTTCGTCAAGCCGGGAGACACAGTCCTCGATGTGGGCTGCGGGATGGGCTATTTTTCGCTCGGATTGGCAAAGCTGGTCGGGGAAAAGGGCAAAGTCATCGCGGCGGATTTACAGCCGCAGATGCTGGCGGGACTTTTGAAGCGAGCGAAAACCGCCGGCCTGGAATCGAGAATCCAGCCGCAGCTTTCCCAACCCGATAGGATCGGCGTGAACGAACCGGTCGATTTCGCGCTGGCATTCTGGATGGTGCACGAAGTGCGGGGACGCCGCGAGTTTTTGAAGGAAGTCCACGGGCTGGTCAAACCCGGCGGGAAGTTCCTGATTGTCGAGCCGGTCATCCACGTCTCGGGCGCAGATTTCGAGCAGACAATCGCTCTCAGCCGCGAAATCGGTTTTAAAGCGACGGTCAAGCCGCGAGTGGCAGCGAGTCGTTCAATCTTGTTTGAAAAATAAGGAATTACAATGTCAACAACAATTCGTTCATCCTCCAATTTGGAGACGGTAAAACGCATCGGTACAGGATTAGCCTTTATCATCTTTCCGCTGTCGTTTATTTTTGCCTTTGCTGTCCATCCCGGATTGCTCAATCCACACTTTCTTGGTCCGCAGGAACTGATCCTGCGGGCGCATCAGAACAGCCTGTTGCAATTTGGGCATGTGCTGGTGACGCTGAGCACAGGGCTGTTAGTGGTGATTGCGCTCAAGTTCAAGGCTTTGTTGGAAGGCAGGTCGGCGGGTTGGGCAGGTTTGATCGGGGCGGTGCTGGCGATCTTTGGCGCCTTGATGTTGGCCGCAGACAAGGGCGCTTTGTGCCTGACGATGAGCGCGCTGGACACCCTACCCGAAAAGGAGTTTGCGCAGTTTATGCCGGGATTGCTGGCAATGTTTTCGAAGTCTGGCTGGCTGGTGCTGTTGTGGGGACTATTGTTCCTGCCGATAGGGTTTGCAATCCAGACGGTGGCTTTGCTCAAGACCGGCGCACTCCCGCGCTGGCAGGCCGTTCTTTTCCTGATTGGGGTTCTGCTGGTGGGCACGCCGGACGGCGTGGAGATCATCAACCTGAGCGCAGCCATTTTGATGGGTATCGCGTTGGTTCCTTACGGGTTTCAGATGATTGCAAACCGTGTGAAATAAAGGCAAACATATGACTGAAAAATTCACTACGATGGTTTTGCCGCATCCATTCCGCCAGCCGGCACTGGAAAAGTTGGGGGTAGAGCTGGTACGGAATGCTGACAAACGGTTTGGGGAACTGCTTGCCGAAAATCCGTTGCCGGATAACCGCCACCTCAAATGGCATTTGCGCGAATATATTCTGCCGGGATTGGCCATTTACCAGTCCCTGCGCGCGGAAGGGCAGTCTGAAGAGTCCGCCCTGACAGCCTTTGACCAGATCGTGGAAGTGGTGGTGGCTCCAAATCAGCGGCAAATGTCGTGGCTGGGACGTTTTCCCTTGATCTATCCGCTGCTGCGGCTGGTGATTCGGTCGGCGATGCGCCAGTACCCGGAAGAGGGCTGGCAAACTGATTGGGTGGAGAACAGTCGCGAGGCAATTCGCTTCAACATGCGCAGTTGTTTTTACTTCGATGTTTTATCCCGCCACGGCGCGCCGGAACTAACCGCTTCATTTTGCCGGGGCGATGACCTGGTCTACGGTCAAATGTCACCCTATCTGGAATGGAAGCGCACGCAAATGATCGGGCGGGGCGCGGAATATTGCGATTTCTGTTTTGCACGAACAATAAAAGGAAAGTAGTCAATCATGAATCTTCTAACTGAAATATTGATCTTCATCCTCAGTGGGCTGGGATTGTTGTTTATAGCCCTGTGTATGCGTTTTTATCTTGGACGCAGGCGAGCCGAACAGATTTGGGCTGCGGCGCGTTTCCCCAAGCTGGAAAACCTGGGGACGGTCAAGCAGCTTTCGGTCCTGCCGTTAATCGACGACCTGACAGCCAAAGACGGGTTGAGTGCTGAATCCGGCGTCTCCTACCTTGTCCGCGCCGACGATACGACCATCCTTTTCGATGCCGGTCTGAACCAGGCCGGGGAGCATCCATCCCCCCTGTTGCGGAACATGGAAAAGTTGGGTGTGTCGGTGGATCAAATCGACATGGTCTTCATTTCTCACTTGCATCTCGACCACGTCGGTGGGATGCGCTACCAAAGTAAGCGCACCTTTGGTCTCTCTGGTGAAGTGGTCAACCTGGTTGGTAAACGGGCTTTCCTTCCGACCGAGATGACCCACCCCAGCGCAAGTGTGGAGGTGGTGACGGCACCCCGCATCATCGCTCCCGGAATTGCCAGCCTGGGCGTCATTCCCCGTCAACTGTTCTTCTTTGGCTGGACGTTGGAACAGTCGCTGGCAATCAATGTGGAAGGCAAGGGACTGGTGCTGGTAATCGGTTGCGGGCATCCCACCGTCCAGCGGATTGTGGAGCGGGCAAAACAACTTTTCAATCTCCCGATTTATGGCATCATCGGCGGGTTGCATTTCCCTGTGGCAGACAAACCTGTCCAGCGCTATGTTGGCACAGACAACTGGCCCTGGAACCCGGCGGATAAACAGAGCGTCGAATCAGCCATTGCCGCCCTGAAAGTCAACCAGCTGCGCCTGATGGCGCTTTCGCCCCATGATAGCTGCACCTGGAGTCGCGCCGCTTTTCAACAGGCTTTTCCGGGTGCGTACCGTGATGTGAGAGTCGGCGAAGCGATTGAACTATAAAGTGTAGCCGTCAAATCTGGCTTTTGAAGTGCCCGCCCACGGAGGGTGAACAACCCCTATCCGGCAAATGGGCGGGCAAAGCGTTTCTCAAAAGCCCCGTTCTTCTTGAGCATCCCATCGAAGTAGGAGTGGGCAATGGGCAGGCGCACGAAGATTTTGAAAACAGGTCCCAGAATGAAGGGGTACTGTTCCGGGTGAGCAATTGCCGACAGTGCCGTCGTATCGAAGTTTCCGTTTTTCGCCAGGCTGGAGCCAATGGCTTGCAGGTTGGCAAACAGGCTCTTGTTGGCTTCCTCCGGCATGATACGCACTCCCTCTCCGTTGCCTTTGACTATCGTCCCAAGATACGGGGAATTGAGTCGTGTTGCCAGCTTTTCGAGATAGCGTTCGACATAGCGCGAGTGCAAGCCTTCGGGGAATCCCGACTGGACCACAAACCCAAGCGGCGGGTTGTTCGCCCGTCCTGCAAGCGGTTCCAATGCCTCGATGAAGCGCTTGACCACGCCCGGCATGGAATCTGTGTACAGCGGGAATCCAAAGATGACGCACTCAGCATCGGCGAAAGCCTGAACCATTTGCTCCGTCTCACGGATTCGCACAAGGTGATGGATCTCACCCTCTCCGCCGAATCCGTTTGCGATCTCACGCAGGAAGAAGGGCGTGTTGCCTTTGCGCCCGCGCGGCGAACCGTTGAACAGGGTCAAGCGCTTGGGCGGAGTCACGGTCGCGCCCGAAGTGGCGGTCAACCGCTTGGGGAGCGGCAAAGGGGCTTGAGCAGGGGAGACGATACGGCGGGCGAGATCTTCCACAGGCGTTTCAGTCGTCATGGAAAATTCGAGGCGGGTCTTGAAGTTGAGTGCAGTGCGGCAGTGGATGTCGGTGACGATTTGCAGGTCACGGGCGTCGGTGTCTGCTTCCTTTTCGAGCAGCAGCCCCACGCGCGGATAGCGGGCATAACGTTTCATGTGATGCGCCTCGCCCTGGTCCACCACCATGTAGGGATGGATGAGCGGCAGGTGCTTGTCGAGGGCACGCTTGAGCAGTTCGGTGGGGAAGCCCATCTTGAGCGGCGATGCCCACAGCACGAAGTCGGAGTTGATGACGGCGCGGTCCATGTCGAGCGAAGCGTCGCGGTTGACACACTCGCCCGGGGTCTTGACCCAGCATCCCCAGCAGCCGACGCAGTAACGCAGGGTCATCTCGCGCAGATCGAGCCGTGTCACGTGATGTCCCTTCGCTTCAAGAGAGGTGGTCAACTGCGTCAGATACTCATCGAACGCCGTGAGTTGTGGATTTCCATTGAGGATGGTGATTTTCATATTTCACTTTCCAGCGCTGAACGAATAACGAATTGCGCTGCTGGCGCAATTGTCAACACAGGTGCCGCACAAAATGCACTCGCTGTTTTCCATTTTGCCGAGTTGCACTATGCCGTTGACATCCAGACTCATTGGACAGTTGCTGGTACATTTCTTGCAATCTGCACAGGCGGAGGAATCCGCCACCAGTCGCAGCGAAGCCCAGCCGAAGCGGTTGCGAATCCAGCGTCCGATTATCATAAAGGGTGCCATCCAGCAGATGGTGTGACAGCCAGCCCGCCGCCCGGTAAAGATCGCCAGTCCCACGAAGAGACTCACAACGCCGTAGTAGATGATGTAGGCGATAAAGATGGGACGGTCAGGCGACCCGGCAACAGAGATGCCGCCCTGGGTATGGTAAAGCAGGTTGATGGTTTTGTATCCACCCGAAGAGATCACCAGCCAAGCGATGAGCGAAATCCACGGAATCCAGATCAGCCACTTGATCCAGTCAATCTTTTTGCCGTTGATCGGCTTGTTGTTGACCGGCTCGACGATCTCCTGCATCCCGCCGCCGGGGCAGACCCATCCGCACCAGGCGCGTCCGAGAAAAAGCGACGAGACGAACATCAGCCCGAACATCACCAGGCTGCCGTTGACGATGCCGTTCATCGCCCCGTCGATGATGACGTAGGGCGAGAGGAAGTTCATCGTGATGGGAAAGGATAAAAAGGTGAGGATGACGAGGGCTTTGCGGATACGTTGTCTAAGGGGAAGTTGTTTGGTCATATCATTTTCCTATTCTGCGGGGACTTCCCCATTTTTGATGCGCTTGATGACGCTCTCTGCCCAGGCGAGGTTGGCGCGCATGTTGGCGATACCGTTTTCGAGGGTCAGTATCCAGAAGAAATGTTCGCGGGGCGAAGGGATTTCTTCCTCAAACGGACCGAGTTGTCCCGGCACTTGATCATACAAACCGAGGATGGAACGCATGACGGCGGCGTAGCCTTCGAATTTTGCGAGGACTTCTTCATCCGATAGTTGCGCCGCGAAGAAGACCTGAATCAGCGGGGCGCTGTGCGGCTCTCCCATCGGCGGCGGACCCGAAAGCCAGCGCAGCAACTCGGCCCGCCCGGCGTCGGTGATGTGATACACCTTGCGGTCGGGGCGGTCAGATTGCGGGACCTTCTCCATCTCCGCCCAGCCGTTTTCGGTCAACCGCGCCAGGGTGCGGTAAATCTGACTCTGGTCGGCGTACCAAAAGTGGCGGACAGAGGTATCGAAAATTTTCTTGAGGTCGTAGCCTGTGTAGGGGTGGTAGTTGAGGAAACCGAGAATTGCAAATTCGAGTGACATAATAGACCTGTACTATATATGATTTAGCATATATAGTATAAGTCCAATATATAATTAAGTCAAGGCGAATCGTTTTCCAAAGTCCAAAGTCGCACGTTCCCACTGAAAGAATCTAACGCCAATTTTTTCACTTGCCTTTTGAGGTAACAATGCCTTGTTTTTAGTCTCACCAAAATTGCTGCTGATGGCGGTTTCTATCATGAACCGGTTATATTTGGATGGCAAAGCCTGATGGTAAAATCGCCGCATCAGGATTTCGCCGATTGACTCAAGGAAGAATCATGCAGTTCCAATACACCCCATACATATTGCCATTGTTGATTGCCTCCGCCATATCTGCATGGATTGTTTACTATGCCTGGCGGCGCAGGGCGGTCAACCATGCGATCCTGCTTTCGCTCCTTTCGATGGCCATCACCGAATGGCTTATCTTTTATGCCCTGCAAATTGCGGGCGTAAATTTACCGACGAAACTGCTCTTTGGCGAGATGAAATATATTGGCGTTGCCTTTACGCCGCTCTTGTGGTTCCTCTTTGCGATTAATTATGCCGGCTCGAACAAAACCCTGACGTGGCGTATCGTCACGCCCCTGGCTGTTGTGCCATCTTTGACCAGCATATTGGCTGTAACCACCGAATGGCACGGTTTGTTTTGGAGCAATCCCCAACTGACCTTTGCCCCAAATTTTTCAGATTTTAGCGTGACGTACGGACCCTGGTATTGGGTGCATTTCGCTTATTCCTATTTGTTGATTCTGGCCGGCACCATCATCGTTTTTCGGACAATCCGCCGGTCAAAGGGATTGTTGCGCAGGCAGGCCGTTGCGCTGATCGTCGCCGTATTGACACCCTGGTTTGGCAACATCATTTACTTTTCCGGCTTCAACCCAATTCCCTATCTGGACTTGACTCCCTTTGCGTTTACGATCACTGTCTTTTCACTGACATGGGCAATTTTGGGATTTCGCCTGGTGGACCTTGCGCCTGTTGCCCGCGATCAGATCGTGGACGATATGAAGGATGGCATGATCGTGCTGGATGCCGAGAACTACATTGCTGATATCAACTTCTCGGCTGAACGGATGATTGGTCTGTCCGCTTCGCAGGTGATCGGGAAACCGGCTTCCGAAGCCCTGTCCCGCTGGCCAGATCTTGTCGAACGTTACAGCCAGTCCACGGACGTGCTGGATGAAATTTCCGTTGGCGAGGGCGCCGCCTTGAACTGGCTGGAGTTGCAGATCTCCCCTTTGCATGACCGTCGTAAAAATTTTCTTGGCCGGGTGATTGTCATGCGTAATATCACCACGCGCAAGGAAATGGAGAATGCGCTATCGGATGCGCTTGAGAAGGCGCGCGAGGCCAGTCGTTTGAAAAGCCAACTGCTCGCCAGGGTCAGTCATGAGTTGCGCACCCCGCTGGGAGGCATTCTTGGATTTGCCGAGTTGCTGCACATGAATTCCTTTGGCGCTTTGGATGAACGCCAAAAGTCGGCCACAGGTCAGATCATCGAAAGCGCAACCTATCTGGACGGAATCATCAACGAGTTGCTCGATGAAGCGCAGCTTGAATCCGACGCGCTGACCCTGAACCATGCTCCGTTTTCACTGGACGGCCTTTTGCAGAGAATAAAAGACAATATGTCCGGGCGGGCGCATGAGAAGGGGCTGGCTTTCAACGTCAGCCTTGCGCCCGATATGCCCAAATCGTTGTACGGTGATGAGCGCCGTGTGGAACAGATACTCACCAGCCTGCTCAGCAACGCCGTCAAATTTACCGACCATGGACTCGTTGAACTCAGCGTCTACATCCCCGCTGCGGATAAGTGGGCGATCAAAGTTTCAGATACAGGTCCCGGCATCCCTGAAGACGCTCAATCCTACATCTTCGATGCGTTTCGACTGGTCAATACCGCGATTATTCATGAAAACCGTGGCGCGGGCCTGGGGTTGTCCATCACCAAACAACTGGTCAAACTGATGGGGGGTGAGATTCGATTGAAGAGCAGTCCCGGTACGGGCAGCGTGTTTACCGTCACACTGCCGTTGATGCAAAAGTAAACCTTACTTGACCTCCATTTTGAGCAGCCACTTCACCCAGTAGGCGCCCAATTGACCGGGGAAGGCCGCCCGGACGGGGAATCCATGCAGGATGGGAACGGGCTCTCCGCGCAGTTCGTAAGCCAGAAAACTTTTCTCTGACATGGCAACATCCAACCCAACGATGGGGGCGTAGCCGTCAATGCCGGTCAACTGGACATCGGTTGCACCCTCCTTTATGCCCGCCAGTTCAAGAACATATCGAAGGGGGACTCCCGCCCAGACGGCGGTATCCTCAAAATTGCCCTTGCAGACGATGGTGGTCTGCATTTCGATCTTCGGCATACAACGCAGATCATCGTAAGTCAGGGACAAGGGGTGATCCACCTTGCCGGTCACTTC
Source organism: Anaerolineales bacterium (assembly GCA_030834895.1). Classification (GTDB taxonomy): domain Bacteria; phylum Chloroflexota; class Anaerolineae; order Anaerolineales; family Villigracilaceae; genus Villigracilis. The sequence continues at coordinate 238,456 of JAUQXA010000007.1, read as the reverse complement.
GAGCCGATAGGTTTCCACGTCGATGGTCTGCGCCTTGCCGGTGACGTGCAGCCCGGTGCTAGGGTCGAGTTCCGCCGGGCCGGGAGTCACCGCCAGCGGGGTGGGAACGACAATGGGCGCAAGTCCGCAGGGGGTTCCGGGTAAAGTTGTTGGTCGTGGCGTGGGGGTTGTGGTGACCGTGGCAGTTGGGGGCAACTGCGTTGCTGTACCGCATGCAACCAATAAAGGGAGCATCAAATACCAGTAAATGTTTTTTTTCATATGGACCTCGTTATCATCACTATAATGTGGTCCCTGAGACAATACAATCATTTTTGTATTGAATTTACAGGGAGGATGGTCACCTTTTTCTGTGATAATTTTTCAAGTCGTTTATAATCATTAATGATCCGTTGATGGCTCTTCCAAAGACATGTATGGAGAATGTATGCGCGACACAATCCTTACGAATGAACAAACCCTTTTGGTGAACGATGAGAAGCAGTCTCTGACTGACATCCTGCTCCGGTTGTCCGAGATGAACCTGCCCAAGGACTCGCTGGATAGCCTGCAAAAGGCCACCCGGCAGTTGGATGAGCTTTTCCTGGTTGTGGTGGTGGGAGAGTTCAATGCCGGAAAAAGCGCCCTCGTCAATGCCATCCTTGGGGAGAAGGTACTGGCAGAAGGCGTGACGCCCACCACCACGCGGGTTACGCTGATCCGGTGGGGCGAGGGAAAAAGCGAACGCATCGTGGATGAAGGGTATGCCCTCGTCTCTTATCCGCTTCCATTCCTGAAGGCGGTGAATATTGTTGACTCCCCCGGAACCAATGCTATTATCCGTGAGCATGAGCGCCTGACCGATGAGTTTGTCCCACGCAGTGACCTGGTGTTGTTCGTTACGTCTGCCGACCGCCCGATGACCGAAAGCGAGCGCCAGTTCCTGCAACGGATTCTCGATTGGGGGAAAAAGGTGGTCTTCGTTTTGAACAAGGCTGATATTTTCGAGGCCCCGTCTGCTTTGCAGGAAGCGGAGGAATACGTCCGCAAACACGCGGCTGTGACTTTGGGAGAACAGCCCGTGCTGTTTCCTGTTTCGGCTCGACTGGCGCAGCGTGCGGCATCCGAGACAGATGAAGCAGAACGTCTCCGTTTGCGTTCCGCCAGCGGACTGGACCAACTGGAAGCCTATATCTTTACCCGTCTTGACGATACAACCCGGTTGAAAATCAAGCTGAACAATCCGCTGGGGGTGGCAGACCGTCTCATCGAGCAGGCGGAAAATCTGGTTCAGGCGCAGAGCGACGACCTCAAGGAAGATAAAACGACGGTGGATTCGCTCGAGAGCTCGATTTCGAGCTATGAGCATGAGGTGGAGATCGAAAGGTTGCCCCGCATGGCTGAAGTGGAAAACATCCTGCACAAGCTCGAGATTCGCGGAGTGGATTTCTTCGACCGCACCATCCGCCTGACCAACATCCATCACCTGATTCACGGCGACCAGGTTCGAGCCGCCTTCGAGAAAGAGGTGCTGACCGACGTGACCAGCCAGATCAATGAGCAGGTCCAGCGGATGATCGACTGGCTGGTGGAGAAGGACATGCGTCAATGGCAGCAGGTGATGACTTATCTGCACCGGCGCCAGACTGCCAACCTGGATCAAATCGTCGGCATTACCGGCTCCAATTCGAGTTCCATCCAAAGGCAGGAACTGATCGACAAGGTGGGGCGAAACGTGACAGCCATTGTGGAAAGCTATGACCGGGTCAAGGAGGCAAGCCAGCTGGCGGTTCATGTGGAAACCGCAGTTGCCCAAACAGCTTTATTTGAAATAGGCGCGGCGGGATTGGGGACATTGGTGTCCACCGCTTTATTGTCCTCCACGCTGGACATTACCGGTGTCATTGCCGCCGGTACCCTGGCCATTGTGGGACTCTTTGTAATCCCCTACAAGCGGAAACAGGCGGAGGATAATTTCCGCAAGAAGATCATCACACTCCGTACCAATTTGCTGGAAGTCCTGTCCGCGACTTTTGTGAAGGAATCGAACAATTCCGTGGCAAGGCTGAGGGACAATGTCGCTCCGTACACCCGTTACGTCCATGCCGAGCATGAGCGGGTCGAGAAGGCTTCGTCCGTGCTGGCGGATATGCGACGGAGCATTTCCGCCCTGCGCGCCCGGATTGATCTGGTGGTGAAGTAAACCAGTGAGTGACTAATTTGATGTGCTGGCGCAGGGTTTCGATCCGTGAGCATTTCCAACTCAAAATGCTATTGGCAAACTGGGGCTGGCAGACTCATTGATTTCGCCTTGGACGGGCTGGGTTGCGGGGCAGGTCTTTCCATGCACCCTTGAGCCGGAGAGCAGTGACGGAAACTTGTGGCTCCCAGTCACGGGGATAATTGGTTCAGTGCTGCCGCTCTCAAAAGCGTACATTACAACGATGCCCACGATCAACACAAGGCTCATGACAATTACAATGCCGTTGATCCATTTTTGAGTATTCATCGTATCTCCTTTTCGCTTTTGGCGAAAAATAAAGAACCCTCCTGTCGTGGATGTGCTCCAGTCGGAGGGGTTCCTGCAATCATTTTTTTGCTGCGCGCCTAATCCAGCGACAGGGCACATTTGACATTTCCATATTCAGTATACGACTTCCAGTGTCTGAAGAGCATAGGAATTGTGAATGAGTTTGCACCGTCAATGCTTGTCCCGATTCTGAAGGAAGCCCAATTCTTGGTTTCGCCGCAAGCCATCCTTCACTGAATGACAAATTCTTAATTGCTTTTTAGATGGACATTCAATCTCAAGACCGTCTGGTGCGCTTCAAGTAGGGCTGATATCACCACGGTTCGGAAAACGAACGGCTGAGGTGCTCAGCCGGTTTTTGTTGCCAGAATTGAATGTAAAAAATACTTGACATTATGTATGTTTTGAATTACTATATGTATATCAAAATATACAAAAAGTAACTGAAACCATACAGAAATAGGTAAAAATGTCATATCAAGAGAAAAACATCACGGTTTCTTTGGTCAGCCACCTGCTGATCGTGGTCTACTATCTGGTCAATCTGTTCCAGATGCAACAGGCGGGCGGACTGGTCTCGACGAAAATCTTCAGCCTTTGGGCAGTCGTTATCGTGGGAGCCATCATCGTGAATATCATCGGCAGTATTCTCACCAACATTTTGCTTAGCATCGTCCATGCCATAAAGACAAGATCGGAACAGGTGGAGAATTTCATCGAAGATGAGCGTGACAAACTGATCGGGCTGAAAGGCAGCAAGGTTTCCCACATTGCGTTTTCGATTGGGGTGTTGATTGCCATGCTGACCTTCGCCTTTGGTCAGCCGCCGCTGGTGATGTTCAGCCTGCTGATTCTCGCGTCCATCGTTGGCGAAATCATCGGCGACCTGTCGCAGTTGTATCTTTATCGAAAGGGGTTCTAAGATGGACAAATACAAGGTGCGAAACAATGTTCGGAAGTTGAGATTCAATCACGATGAAATGACGCAGGAACAACTGGCGGAAAAGGTCGGCGTGACGCGGCAGACCATCATTGCCATCGAAGGCGGGAAGTATGCCCCCTCCCTCGAACTGGCTTTCAAGATTGCCCTCGTTTTCGGCGTACCGTTACAGGAAGTATTTTCGTATGAACTTGAAGGAGATGAAAAATGAATACGTATAGAATGAATGCAGTAATGGCAGGCGCCCTCTACTTCCTGGGGACAGTCTTTGGGGTTTCGGGCGCAGTCATCGGCGGCGAAGTGCTTAGCTCGATCGTTTCCAGCAAACCGCTTGTTGGTGTGGATGTGCTGGGACTCGTTGCCGCTAATTCGTCCCGGCTTACGGGGGGCGCATTTTTTACCCTCATGATGGGGATTTCGCTGGTGGCGATGACGGTTTTCCTCTACCCGATCTTTAGAAAAGACAGCAAAGAACTGGCGATGGGGATGGTCCTTTTCCGCGGGGCGCTGGAAGGAACCCACTATTTTGTTGCGACCCTGGGCATTTTGTCACTGATCTCGCTTGGCAACGAATACATTGTCAGCGGAGCGGATTCGGCTGCTTTGCAGTCCATGGGCAATGTCTTGTATAAATTCCTAGACGTCGAAGCCCCGGTCGGTACCATCATTTTTCTCATTGGAGCCATGTGTTTATATGTCTCTTTCTATCGCACCCGGCTGATTCCCCGCTGGCTGTCCGTCTGGGGATTTATCGGCGTGGTTCCCTACATGGCTTATGCTCTGTTGCATTTCTTTCACATGGATAACGGCATTGGTTTTTATTTGCAAATGGTGTTGGCGCCGCAGGAAATGGTCATGGCGGTCTGGTTGATCGTGAAGGGATTCAATCCATCTGCGATCGCTGCTCTGTCTGCCAAAACCAATACGAACTAAGTTTAAAGGAGAAAAGAAATGAATGGAAATAAAAAGACTTCCCGCATTGCAGGGTTTTGGTATCTGCTCGTGGCGATATTCGGATCCTTCAATCCGATGTTTGTGTACTCGAAACTTTATGTGTCTGGCGATGCTGCTGCCACCATCAATAACATCCTGACGTCCGAGCGGTTATTCCGCATCGGCATCCTGAGCAGTCTTATCACCACAATCTGTTTCCTGTTATTGGCAAATGTGCTCTACAAGCTATTCAAATCGGTGGACAAGGATCTGGTCAGGTTGATGGTTATATTCATAGTTTCCAGCGTCCCTTTAGCCTATCTCCAAATGCTCAAGTTGGCTCCCATTCTACTCATGGGCAGTGGCAAGTATCTCTCTGCCTTAGAGCCAATCCAGTTGCAGGCGTTGGCGATGGCATTTCTTGACACATATGAATTGGGGGGGTTCATCACCTATATTTTCTATGGACTTTGGATGTTCCCCCTCGGACTGCTTGTATTCAAGTCGAGGGCGGACTTTATCACCAAAGCGCTGGGCGTTTCGCTGATGATCGGATGTTTCGGCTATCTGGCTAAGTTTCTTGAGGCTTACCTACCTCTGAACCACCCAGCTATAACTTCGCTATGGATGACCGTCACAATTATTGCGGAAGTTTTATGTATCCTGTGGCTCTTCATCAAAGGTCCAGCGGATCAGAAACCAGCTTTAAATCAAGCAAGCTCACAGCCGGCAATGGAAATAATTACGATCAAATAATAAAGGAAAACATAGAAATGAAAGCAATTGCATTTACCGAATACGGTTCCCCCGATGTATTGAAAATCAAGGAGGTGGCAAAGCCCACTCCGAAGGACAATGAAATTTTAGTCAGGGTTCATGCAACACCAGTCAACTTCGGGGACCTGATGGCACGAAACTTTGGCAATGTCACGCCGAGCGAGTTTAATATGCCAGCACCGCTGTATCTCCCTTCACGCATGGCGTTCGGATGGAATAAACCCAAAATCAACGTTTTGGGAAGTGAACTGGCTGGCGAGGTCGAGGTAGTTGGCAGGGATGTGACGAAATTCAAAGCGGGCGACCGGGTCTTTGCCTACGTCGGCATGGGCATGGGAGCCAACGCCGAGTACGTCTGCATCCCCGAGTCTGGGACGGTGGCGCTCAAACCGTCAAACCTGACCTACGAAGAAGCTGCCACCCTGCCCTACGGCGCGGTCATGGCGACGAGTCTGCTGGCGAAGGCGAACATCCAGCGCGGACAGAAAGTCCTCATCAACGGCGCTTCGGGCGGAATCGGTTCGATGGCGGTGCAACTCGCCAAGCATTTCGGCGCGGAAGTAACTGGCGTCTGCGGCACGCCGCGAATGGAATTTGTGAAATCCCTTGGCGCGGACAAGGTCATCGATTACACCAAAGAGGACTTCACCCAAAACGGCGAGACCTACGACCTGATCTTTGACATCCTCGGCAGGAGCTCTTTTTTGCGGGTCAAGCGTTCGCTCAAGCCAAACGGGATTTATCTTTTAGCCAGTTTCAAAATGAAGGCGCTGCTCGACATGCTGTGGACTTCGGTCATGGGCAGCAAGCAGAAGGTCATCTGCTCCTTTGCCAACGAGACAGCCGAAAGTTTGGAGTTTGTCAAAAAGCTGGTCGAAGAAGGAAAGGTCAAAGCCATTGTTGATAAATCCTTCCCGATGGAGCAGGCTTCCGAGGCGCACAGGTACGTGGAGGATGGTCGCAAGCAGGGGAATGTGGTCATCGCAATTTGATTGTAGGGGCGGGGGCACCCCGCCCCTACGGTGTTGATAGGTGAAACATGAAATCAGAAACAATGTGGAATAAGCTGGCAAAGAATTGGGATACGCCAGGCGTGAGCCTTGGAGAAAACGATCTCAAAATTATCGAACGAACGAAGAAATATCTCGATGCCAGCGCTGTCGTTCTGGACTATGGATGCGCGACAGGGTCAATCGCCCTTGAAATCGCAGGCATGGCGAAAGAAGTCCGCGGAATTGACATTTCCGCGAACATGATCGAGCTTGCCAGAACCAAGGCTGACGAACGCGGAGTAAAAAATATTGCCTTCACAAAGGCGACGGTTTTCGATGAAAGCCTGAAAGAAGGGACGTTTGACGTAATCTTGTCTTTGAGCATCTTGCATTTGGTCGAGAACCCCGCGCGGGTGATAGGCAGAGTCAATCAGTTGCTAAAACCTGGAGGGATATTCATCTCTGCGACGCCTTGTTTGGGAGAGAAGACATTCCTCAGCATGCTGATGAATATCCCCATATTCGTTTTATCCAAACTGGGATTGATTCCCTCGATTACTTTTTTCAGTGCTTCCAGTTTGGTAGAGACAATTACAAGCGCGGGCTTTCAAATCGTCGAACAGGAAGATTTGTTAGCCCGTCCGTTGCGGGAGTGTTTTATCGTCGCAAGGAAGACACGGAAGGAGGTTGCATGTTTACCAACCTTGAAACCAATCGTTTAATTCTAAAATGCATCGACTATAGTGATCGGGATTTCATTTTCGAAGAATTCCAAAATGATTTCATAAACAAATATTTGTATGACGAAGAGCCCATGACGGAACTATCTCAAGCAGATGAACTAATTGATTTCTACACCCTGGTTGAACCAAGAAAGCAAAACAGATGGGTCCTGATCGATAAAACTACAAATACGAAACTTGGAACATGTGGGTTTCATGTGTGGAATCCTGACAATAAAGAAGTGGAGATCGGTTTCGAGTTAATGGAACAATACAATGGCAAGGGCTATATGCTGGAAGCTGTAGAAGCGATCATTGAATTTGCAAGACATAAAATGAAGGTGGAAAGAATAAATGCCGTTGTATACATTGAAAACAAAAATTGCATAAAGCTCCTGGAAAGGCTAAGTTTTATTAAAGTGGGTGAAGAGGAAACAGAATTTCGAGGTCAAACATATCTTCATCATATATATGCATTGAAAATATAACCCAACCTGAAAAGTGATCCTGTAGGATGGCATCAAAGCGATTGTTCATCGCAATTCCTGGGTAAACGTGGAGGCGGGGTTTCCCAGTCTTAGATGTTTTGAACCACTGAGACACCGAGGAGAAAAAATTAATAAACTCCGTGGCTCAGTGTCTCCGTGGTTAGCTCTTTGTTTTGCCATGACAGGGGCGCGATGACCGCGCCCCTACACGATTTAACTCGATGCACTGGCGTAGCGTTTCAACCCGAAGCGGAAGAGGGCGGAGGCGAGCAGGAACAAGACCGCGGCGAGACCCAGACTCAAAATCAAATTTTGGATGGTAAGTGATCCCGTCAACGCCTGGGCGGGAATGGTAGTGATGACTCCGACGGGGACAATCCACGTCAGCACCAGACGCAGCCAGCCAGGGTACATCCCAAGCGGATAACGAGCCATCTGGAAGATGCCGTCGAAGACCCAAGTGAAGAGCACGCCAGGAGACCAGAAGATCAGGGCGGCGAAGATGAGCAGGATGGCGTATAGGATGAGAGTCCCTGCGAGGAGGGTCAGCAGAAAGGTGACGATCTGCCAGAGGGACAATGTCACGCCGAGTTGGATTACCGCCGCGACCAGCACACCCAATCCCAACAACAAATCAATCGAAGCGAACCAGCGCCACTTGCGCAGGCTGACCATGAACTGGGTATCCACGGGACGCAGCACGGTGAAGTCGAAGGCGCCCGTCCAGATTTCGCCGTCCATGCCAGAAAGCGCTTCGAGGCTGGGACCGATGAACAGTCCGCGCAGGGCGCTGACGGTGAGATAAACCCCGAGCAGAGCCAGAGTCGATGGGAGGTTCCAGCCCTGGACGGAGTCGATCTGCCCGAAGAGGACGACGATGCCGAGGACACCCGTCGCCAGATTGAGGGTGGAGGTCAACAGGCTGATGAAGAAGTTGGCGCGGTAGGCGGCTTCCTCCTGAAACGAGGCGCGCATGAAAGCGGCGATCAAACGGAACGGTCTCATCTCAACCTCCAATCGCGGAATAACGTCGCACGCCAACACGCCAGAGGACGGCGTACAGCGCGAAGGCAAAGACCAGCCATCCGATTTGGGCGGCGAAACCAATCGACAGGTCGGGCGCGGAGAGTTGACCTGTGAGCACTTCGACGGGAAAAGCCACCATGTAGCGGAAGGGCAGAATCTTCGCGGCTATCTGCATCGCGTTGGGGAGGAGGGCGATGGGCGCAACCTGACCCGCCAGCAGGAAGATCAACGAGTCTTGCAAGGCGAGCAGGGCGTCGGCGCGGGTCGCCCAGAAGGCAAGCAGAGCCAGCCAGTAGCCCCAGAAAAATCTCAGCGCCCAAGCCAGAACTAAAGCGGGGATGAATGCCAGCCCGTTTTCGAGTCGGAAGTCCATTTCGGGGCGAAGGATCAGCGCGAGGATCGTCAGGATCGGCAGGTCGAAGACGAGGTAAACCACCTTGCCCGCAAACTCCGAAGCCAGCGCGTCATAGATCGGCGGGATGGGACGCAGCAGGATGCGGTTCATCTGCCCGTAGCGGATCAGGTCGCCGACGGTCCAGTTGGTTTGGGCGTAGGTAATCTGGTTGACCAGAATCAGCACGAGGTAGTAGGCGACGAACTCGCCGCGAGTCAGCCCCGCAATGGCGCCGTCGCCCGCCGCCGTGGACCAAACCAGCAGGTAGATCAGCGGGGGAATCATCCAGCCAAAGGCGAGGATGAAAAAGAAACTGCGGTATTGCAGCCACGAGAGCCACAGTCCGCGCACAAGGGCAAAGCCGCCGCGCGTCATGCCGCACCTTCCGAGTAGACCTGGTCGATGACGGCTTCGATGGGCGGGTCTTCCACCGTCAGGTCGGCGACGGGCAGGGTCTGGAGCAGTTGCGCGGTGACGGCGGGCGCGTCGGCGCGGGGGACGCGCAGGGTGAGGGAGTTGGAGTCTTGTTCGGTGATCTCGATGCCCCTCACCCCTAACCCCTCTCCCACGAGCGGGAGAGGGGAATCTTGGAAGGTAAGCCGAAGCATCTTGAAGGGGAGCAGCCGTCGGGCGAGTCCGTTGAGTTCGCCGTCGTAGAGCAGTTTGCCGTGGTGGATGAGGATCACGCGCGGGCAGAGCGCCAGCACGTCTGCCATGTAGTGGCTGGTGAGGATGACGGTCACGCCGCTGCGCTGGTTGTATTCGGCGAGGAAGCGGCGCAGGCGCAACTGCATCGAGACGTCCAAGCCGAGGGTGGGTTCGTCGAGGAACAGGACGGCGGGACGATGCAACAGGCTGGCGGTCAGTTCGCATTTCATGCGTTCGCCCAGCGAGAGGTTGCGGACGGGTTTGGTGAGCAGTTCCCGCATGTCGAGCAGCTCGACGAGTTCGTCCACGGTGCGGCGGAACTCGGCGGGCGGCACGGCGTAGACTTCGCCCAGCACGCGGAAGGAATCCATCGGCGGGATGTCCCACAGCATCTGGCTTTTGTTGCCCATCACCATGCTGATGCGCCGCAGGTAGCTGGGACGACGTTCCCAGGGCGTGTGCCCCGCGACGGTCGCCGCGCCCGAGGTGGAGTGCAGCAAGCCAGAGAGCATTTTGAGGGTGGTGGTCTTGCCCGCGCCGTTGGGACCGATCAAGCCGACCATGGCTCCCGCTTCGATATCGAAGCTGACATCCCGCACGGCGGTGACTTCGCTGTACTGCGGGCGGAGCAGGCTCTTCAACGAGGCGGATAGCCCTTCGGGGCGGACGGGGACGCGGTAGGTTTTGGTCAGGTGTTGGACTTGGATGAGGGGTGGGGTCATGGGGTATGTTCCTGTGTCTGTTTCATGGACACAGTTTAATACCCTGGTGGGCAAGTGGAGGGTTATTTCGAAAGGAGTAGGTTATCCCCAAGTTGTGTTAATTGCGAAATGAATGTATCCAGCGGAGGCACTGTAATCCAGCGAATCGATTCCCAATCCGCTTTTTGAACGGAGCACAGCACCCTTGCAAGGTCGGCGGGAAAAATGCCAGCAGCCTTTCCCTGTGCGCCTGTGATGGCATCATGCAGGGATAATTTTTTCAAACAGCAGAACCCCCAAACGTCCGCGAGGTCTTTTGGCTCTTCACGGGCAAGGAGGGCAGTGACCTTGTTGGCAAGGATGTTTTCTGCGCTGTCCAATTTTCCCAACACAGGATGTTTTGCGGCTTCACCCACCCGCGCAGGGACATCGTTGATCATTTCAATTTTGAGAATTGTTTCCCCTTGAATCAAGTTGAGGCGGGCAAAGCGTTCCTCCTTCATCAAGACCTCACACTTCCATTCCCTGTTCAACGCTTGAATGATTCTTTCCACCCACAAGCCGAAACTGGAATCATCGTTGACAAAATAATCGAGGTCATCCGAAAAGCGGTGCTGGAGGTAGCCGCGTGACGCCGCTGTGCCGCCCGTGAGATAAAAGCCCGTATCCGCCTGATTGATGACTTGAATCACGCGGTCTTGCAGGGGATACAAAACGTCGAAGTAGAAGTAGGGATTAGCCATAAATCAACTCGGGGTGTTTTTCGGGAATCCACTGGACAACGAAGTCAAACCCGCGAACACGGCTTTGCGAGCGGATGCGCCCCCGCCAGCGTGACCAGTTCTCCACCAGCCTGCGAAACCCGATCAGGCGGATGATTTCCTCGTAGGGGGCATATTCCAGCAGACGACACGCCGCCCAATCCTGATTGAGCCGTCCTTTGGTCTCGCGCCCTTCCAAAATGGCGAGGAACTGGGATTGGTCAAGATCGTAATCCCAAATGTAGGGGAGCCGTTGTACGTCTTGCATGGTTGGATTATACGTGAAAAATCCACTTGTGCTACCTATTTTGGCAGGTTGAATGGATGATGGCGGCGTAAGCACACCAGTAAATGAACACGGAAATGTTCTGCCACCTGTACGTTGTAATACTTTTATAGCATTGACTTACTTTTATTTATATAGTATTATTATTTACATGGAAAGGAGATTTTTCATATGGAAACTTACGCAACGATCAAGGGGCAGATTGTAATCCCCGCTTCCTTGCGAAGAAAGTATGGGATTAAGAATGGCACAAAAATCATTATTACAGACATTGGAGACGCCATTATATTGAAGCCTGTCACCGAACAATATCTTAGGACATTACAAGGCTCCCTCAAAAACAAAGGCGGGCTACAGGTGTTGTTGGAGGAACGACGCAAAGACAGGGAAAGGGAAAACTAATCATGGCTGCCAAAGTGTTGGACTCTTACGCATTGATGGCTTTTTTCGAGGATGAACCTGGAGCCGATATTGTCAGGGACTTGATTCTCAAAGCCGAGGAGACTAAAGTCAGTCTTGTGATGTGTGTGGTGAATTTGGGCGAAGTCTGGTATTCCATAGCTCGTACAAATACTCCTGAGGTGGCAGATCAGTATATTGGCGAAATCAGGGGGATGGCAATTGAAATTGTGGATGTGGATTGGCAATTAACCCGCCAGGCTGCCGCCTTCAAAAAGGAGGGAAACATTTCCTATGCCGATTGTTTTGCGGCGGCATTGGCAAAAATGAAGAAAGCAGAGTTGATTACTGGCGACAAGGAATTTAAGTCGCTTGAAGGTGAAATCAAGATTTCTTGGATATAGAAATGGCTAACAAACTGGATTTGCCTAAGGACTTATTCGAGAAATTTTCTGATGCTGTTATAAACAGCAATCCTGTAACTGGATTAACACATAACTTTTATCGTTATCCAGCTCGCTTCTCTCCTGAATTTGCTAAACAAGCTATTCTAGCATTTAGCAAACCTGATGACTTAGTTTTTGACCCTTTTATGGGCGGAGGCACTACGCTTGTAGAGGCACTAGCAAATGGCAGAAATACAATTGGCGTTGACCTCAGCCCATTAGCTACCTTTGTGTCTAATGTAAAAACTACACCCATTGGAGAGAGAAGCTTAGACAAAATACTATCTTGGGCAGAAAATGTTGCAAAAATAACTAAACACGAGAAAAAAGAAGAAATATCTTTTTGGTCGGAATTTGGTTATCAAAAAGATGTTCCATGGACATTGCGGCGAGCGATTGAGTTAATACTGGCACACATTCCAGATTTGCCAAGAATTGATCAAAGGCGTTTTACTCAATGTGTTTTACTGAAAACTGCTCAATGGGCAATTGATTGCAAAGAAGAAACGCCTTCTATTGAACGATTTCGAAAAAAATTCGTTGAATATACATATGAATCAATAGACGGCATGAATGAGCTAAACGACTCTATAGATGGGAAAGATTTATTCTGTTTATGCGTAAATAATTCGTCTGTTGGACTGGAAAGATATAGTCAAATCAAAGCATTGAAAAAAAAGCCGAAATTAATTCTGACTTCTCCCCCATATCCTGGTGTCCATGTAATTTACCACCAATGGCAGGTACAGAGTCGAAAAAGAACGTCAGCACCATTTTGGATAATTGGCGAACCCAACGGACACACTAGCTCTCATTACACTTTTGGCGATTACCGACAGCAACAACATAAAAAATATTTTGAGGTCGCTTTGCAGGCATTTTCTTCTATAAGAAAAATCGTTGACGACTCAACCACTGTAGTTCAATTAATTGGTTTTTCAGATCCGACAAAGCAATTACCAAAATATCTAGACATCATGGAAAGCGCAGGGTTCAAGGAAGTTGCTTTAGACCACAATAGCATTGGGAACATTAAGCGCCTTTGGCGCAATGTCCCTAATCGAAAATGGTACGTAGATGTAAACGGAAAGTACCAGTCAAAAGAAGTTGTTCTAGTACACAAACCAGCATAATCTCAAGAGGTACAAATGCCTATCAATACATTATCAGATTTACTAACACGCTTTCTCTACGAATCATCATCACCAGCCATAAAAGAGATTCTTGAAGAAGTAGGGGATTCCTCAGATATTGGTCTTGACACACCGTTTGGTCAACTTAACCTGTTTTGGCATGCCTATGGAGAAAACAGTTCGAATTGGTCAACAATTGGATTAGCCACAAAGGCTGGCAGAAGTTTGACCGAAAGAATTACAAATGCCATAGATGCGGTTCTTGAAGAAAGAGCAGCCACTAGCCCATCAAAGCCAACCTCACCTCAACGGGCTGCAAGCGAATGGTTTGGACGCCCAATTACAGGGGCAGACTCTGGATTGTATAACTGGGAATATTCCGATGGTCAATATGACAGAAAAGTGGCTGTAGTCCTTCTACGGAGCGAAAATGAAAATGCGCCTACAGTTGATGTCTTAGACCACGGAATTGGTCTATCCGCAGAGCAATTTCCTAAAACAATCTTGAGTCTTCATAGTGGCAATAAGCTTGATAAAAAATATCTGTTGGGTGCCTTTGGGCAGGGGGGCTCGTCAACTCTGGCTTTTTCTGAATACGCTTTAATCTTTTCAAGATCGAAACAGCAACCTTCCAAACTAGCTTTTACATTAGTTCGCATATTAAGTTTGGGAGACGACTATAAAGAGGATTGCTTCGCATATTTAGCCGTAAAAGATGACAATGGTAATGTTGTCGTTCCAAGCATTGAGTTTAACTCTGACGATTTATCTATATATCGCAATCTGCCAAGTCGAATAAAACTCTCTAAATTCAAACACGGAACTCTTGTTCGCCACTACTCTTATAAACTACAAGACTTGACAGGCACGCTTTCTCCCCAGCCAGGTAATCTATATCATTTTCTGCATTTCTCTATGTTTGATACCTTATTACCCTTCCGCGTTATTGATTTGCGTGAAAGCGGAAAAGAGAAAGATGAGGTAGTTAAAGGCTCACGCAACCGCTTGATGACATATGCTGAAAAATCAGGAGAAGAAGATGATGCCGCAGGTCGTACACAGCTAAAGCATTATCGTCCGATGGAGTATGTTGCTCCGATCGGGTACGAACCTTGCGTAGGTATTGAGTATTGGGTGGTTTTTAATCATGAGAAGAAATCTAGTGGTGAGTATCGCTTAAGAAAAGACGTGAGCGCTCTTTATGTTCAGAAAAAGTACCCAATTGTAGGAACAATGAACGGTCAAGCACAAGGTGAGATGCCTGCCCATTTATTGCGTGAAATGGGTCTCAGTTTAATTAGCCGCTATATTGTTATACATGTTGACGCCACAAGAGTGCCCACAAAAATTCGCCGTGACCTTTTTGCAACAACACGGGAAGGATTCAAAGAAGGTCCTGTTTTATCGAGCATTATGCAAGTTTTGGAAAAGATGTTAAAGGAAGACGATAAACTATTTGCTCTGGAGAAAGAGTTAACAGAAAAACTCACAAGCAAAGAGGCGGAAACTGCTAACGAAGAAGTTAGGAAGCAAATAACCAAACTTCTTCTTGATGCAGGTTTTACCGCAAGAGCTGAAGGTCAAGCCTTGTCAGAAGGAAAGGGCGAAATGCTGCGAATTCCCCGTGAAAAAAACAAAGTTCCCCGAGTGGCAGAACTGTTGCCGACTCTGCCTTTTCCACAAGTCTCGAGATTTGAAATTGTTACACCGAAGCCAGTTATGAATATCCACCTAAACGATTCGGAAACAATCCTTGTAGAAACCGATGCTGATGCAGAGTTTGACAAACGGAGCTTAATAGGAATTCGATTTGACCCTAGCTTGTTGGAAATTGCATCTAAGTCTCCTTTGCGTGGCGGAAGAATTAGGTGGAGATTAAGGGCTATTGAAGGAGCGCAATCTGGCGCTACAGGAAAAGTTTATGTGACTATAACTCGACTAGATGGCACTCAAATCGTCGACGATATTGATTATGAAATTTTACCTGAAGTAGAAAAGCGGACCAAAAACAATAAAGGTTCTGTGCCTCCTTTTGACGTCCGTCCTGTTTCCCCAGATGAAGAAACTTGGTCATTGCTTGTCTGGTCAAATTTAGAGGATACAGATGATAAAGTTAAATCGGTTGCATACAAACCTGTTGTTCAAAACGAAACCATTATTGTGTATTACTCCACTGTATATCCACCATACAGTTATCAAGTTGAAAAACTTAAGCTGCAAAGCGAAGCATTACTGAGCCTGTTTGAAACTAACTATAAAATATGGATAGGTTATCATGCCATTCTTCAGCAAAATGAAAACCAAAGCTCGTCAAGCGGTTTAGACGAAGATACCCAAGATAAGTTATTCGAAGAAGAGCGAGCAAGAGTTGCGCAAATACAAGTTAAGCAAGCAATGAAAGCTGCTGAATTGCTACATCGTCTCAGCAAGGAGCAAAGCGCAGCGGGGATTGAATAAATCAAACTCACATTCATGTGACAGAAAAGGCACAATGTGAATTGTGCCTTTTCTGTTTTTTGAAAGCTATAAGTCGGTAGGATGCAAAAAGCGGGAGAAGGAGAGGAGAACAAGACACGCAATCAATTTGTCAACCGTGAGTTGCGGAAGATGGGCTGGGTGCCTGTGCTGAGCCTGTCGAAGCATAGTCCGCGTGTGGGAACACGAGTTGAAGTCCGCGGGGAAGGTGGCGGGGAGATTGAGGAAGGCATTGGGGTGTTCGAAGGTTGTATAATTGGCGCAGAGGTGTACCATGACCACTTTTGAACAGACCCTTCTTCGTGAAGTCGCCACCCTGCCAGAGTCCCGACAGGCGGACGTGCTGGCGTTTATCCGTTTCTTGAAAATCAGCCTGCCCGAAAACGAAAAGATCAAGTCCGATTTCAAGGAAGCCCTGAAAGATGCGCGCGAGACGGCGCAGAGGCTTAATATTACGCAGGAAGATATTGACGCCGAAATCCGCGCCGTGAGGGACGGCAAATGAAGCGGGTGGTTCTCGATACGAACATTGTCATTTCCAGCGCGTTGGGCGGCGCGCTGGTTTTGGTTCTGGAGAAATGGGATGCAGAGGAATTCACGGTCATTGTCACGACCGATGTGGTCAGTGAGTACTTTGAAGTCTTGAACCGTCCCAAATTTGGGTTGAAGCAGGAAACCATAGACAGGATCATCAACTACATCTATCAGTTTTCGGAATTCGTCGTCCCCGAAGAGAAAATCCGATTTATCGAAGATGATCCCAAGGACGATAAATTTCTCGAGGCGGCGATTGCGGGGAAAGTTGACTTCATCGTCAGCGGCGATAAACACCTCCTCGACCTCAAGGAGTTTCGTTCCATTCCAATTATCACAGGGCGGGAGTTTCTGGACTGGCTGCAGGCAACAAATGAGTAGAGGAGTTTCAAGACCTCCGAGCGCTTCGCGAAGCACTCAGAGGTCTGTTTTTCTAAAGCAATTTCTTCAAACACTGCCCCGTATATGACCTTTCAACTTTCGCCACATCTTCGGGAGTGCCTTCGGCGATCAACTCGCCGCCTGCCATGCCGCCTTCGGGACCGAGGTCGATGACCCAGTCTGCCGCCTTCACCAAATCGAGGTTGTGCTCGACGACGATGACGCTGTTGCCCGTGTCAACCAATCTTTGCAGGACTTCGAGCAGGCGGACGGTGTCGGCGGGATGCAGACCCGTGGTGGGTTCGTCGAGCAGGTAGAGGGTGCGACCCGTCGAGCGGCGTCCAAGTTCCTTGGCGAGTTTGACGCGCTGGGCTTCTCCGCCAGATAAAGTCGTTGCGGGCTGACCGAGTTGCAGGTAGCCCAAGCCAACATCTGACATCACCTTCAGGCGGGATTGGGCAGCGGGTACATCGGCAAACAAAGCCAGTGCCTCTTCAACGGTCATGTTTAGCACCTGCGAAATATCGTAGCCGCGATACTTGACGGCGAGAGTCTCCTTCTTGAAGCGGCGTCCGCGGCAGGCGGGACAGCGCACTTCGACATCGGGCAGGAAATGCATTTTGACCGTCAGCGTGCCCGCGCCTTCGCAGCGTTCACAGCGTCCGCCTGGGACGTTGAACGAGAAATGCCGCGCGGTGATCTTGTTCTGCTTGGCTTCGGGCGTGGCTGCAAAGGTCTCGCGGATGGGCGTGAACGTGTCGGAGTAGGTGGCGGCGTTCGAACGCGGGATGCGTCCGATATGCGCCTGGTCGATGGTGATGACCTTGTCGATGTGATCCCAGCCTGTGATGGAGTCGTGTTCACCTGGGATCTCGTTCGCGCCGTTCAGCTTTTGACGGGCAGCAACGTCGAGGATGTCGAAGATCAGCGAGGACTTGCCCGAGCCTGAGACGCCCGTGACGGCGACCAGCAGACCGAGCGGAATCTTCACCGTCAGGTTGTGCAGGTTGAACTGTCGCGCACCGTTGATGGTCAGCGCCTTGTGATTCGGTTCGCGGCGATGTTCGGGAATCGGGACGGACGTGATCCCCGCGAGAAACTCTCCTGTCAGCGAGCCTTTCGTTTGCGCCACCTCGGCAGGCGTGCCAGCGGCGACGATTTGCCCGCCGTGCTTGCCCGCGCCAGGTCCGACGTCGATCAGGTAGTCGGCGGCTTTGATCAGGTCGAGGTCGTGCTCCACGACCAGCACGGTGTTGCCCAGGTCGCGCAGGCGGCGCATGACGTTGATCAGCCGCGCGGTGTCGCGGGAATGCAGACCAATCGTCGGCTCGTCGAGGATGTAAAGCACGCCCGTCAGACCAGACCCGAGCAGGGCTGCCAGCCTCAAGCGTTGGGCTTCGCCCGCAGAAAGAGTCGGGGAGGAGCGTTCCAGACTCAGGTAGCCGACTCCCACTTCCAGCAATCGCCCGACGCGCTCGAAGAGGTCATCCAAAATCGATTGGGCAATGCCCATTTCCTCGGCGGTGAAATGCGGCGGCAGGGACTTGATCCACGCGTCGAGGTCGTTGAGCGGCAGGTGCGAAATCTTGATGATGGTCTCGCCCGCCACGGTCACGGCGCGGCTTTCGGGTCGCAGGCGCGTGCCTTCGCAGTCGAGACAGGGCTGGGTCGTGAAGAGGTGCTCCAGCTTTTCGAGATAGGCGGCGTTGGTGGCATGCTCGTTGTAGCGGCGCTGAAGGTTGGTGACCACGCCCTCGAAGCGTCCCTGCGCGTTGGTGGCGGGCGGCTTGACATCGGGATAGTGGCGGCGGAACTGCGGGCTGTCGGTGCCATACAAAAACAGGTCGCGCTGGGCGCGGGTGAAATCCTTGACGGGCTTGGACGTGTCGAACTCGAAGCCGAAATATTTGCCCGCGTTCTTCATGATTTGGCTGTAGTGGTTGCCGTGGAATTCGATCCAGCCGTCGACGGGGAGTTCGGGGATGCTCTTGCTCTCATCCACGAGGCGGCTGACGATGGGTTGGCGCACGACGCCCAAGCCCGTGCAGGTGGGGCAGGCTCCCGCAGGCTTGTTGAACGAGAAGTTCGCCATGCCCATTTCGGGAACCGCCGCGCCGCAATGCGGGCAAGGATAGGAGCCGTCGGGGCTTTCGTCGGATTCGTCCTGCCAGTTTTCGTCAGCGGATTCATAAGTCGGCGGCGGGACATCTTTCCCACACTTTGGACAAGGGCGATGACCGAGACGGGCGTACAGGACTCGCAGATAGGTAAAGACTTCGGTGACTGTTCCAACAGTCGAGCGGGGACTGTGATTCGTCAGGTGTTGGTCAACGCTGATGGAGGGTGACAAGCCGACGATGGAGTCCACGGGCGGTTTGGCGAGTCCATCCGTGACGATGCCGAGGGACTCGAACAACTGGCGCAGGCTTTCCTTGTGCAGGATGTCGAATGCCAGCGTGGACTTGCCCGACCCCGACAGTCCCGTCATGACGACGAGCTGGTTCTTGGGGATTTCAAGGGTCACGTTTTTCAGGTTGTGCAAACGCGCGTTGCGAATGATGATGTTGGGGTTCATTTGTTCTCCAAATAGGCGCGGTTCTCCGCGGTGTTTTACTTTCATTTTACAACCCTGGTGGGCAAGTGGAGGGTTTGGAGTATCCCCTTCAACAAAAATTCCCCCATGACGCACGCTATGCTTCGGGCGTCGAGAAAATCACATACCCGTCTTTCGATTTTTCAAACAAAGCCAGTTGTTTTTCCCGCTCCAGCATGACTGGTGTCAGCGGGTTGTAATTCAACACAATTGCTTCCAGCATGGGATTTCGATTTTTCTCGCTTGCGCCAACGTGATAGAAATGTTCGCGGGTCAGGATGGTGAAGCGATAGGCATATTTTTCGATGGCGCTGTTTTTGCGATATTGGTTGCTGTGCCAGGTCGAGAGCATAAACTTTGCGGGTGTGGCGCTGAGCATGGAGTAAAGTTCCTGTTCGTCGCTCTCCGACCATGAATTGAAATAATCCACATGCCTGCCGATGTATGGCGGGTCGCAGTAGATAAAATCATTTTCCTTTGCGGATTCAATGCTCTTGCGAAAATCGACGCAGACAAAAGTCCAGTCGTACTGGCTGACGGCATCGCTCACATACTTGATTTGGTTGGTGATTTTCGTGATGTAGGCTTTTGCGAACCGTTCAGGCTTGTGACCAAAGGGGACGTTGAATCCGCCTTTTTTATTGAAGCGCATGACCCCGTTGAAGCAGGCGCGATTCAGGAAAAGCATGTCCAACGGCTCGCCTGTTTTGTTGAACCGCTCGCGTACCGCGTAATAATGCCCTTCGCCTTTGGCTTGGAGCTGCGCGCCTTCCTTCTCCAAAAATTCCTTTGCAATTCCCGCCGTGATCTTTCCCTCTTTGACAGCATTGTAGAAATTGACGATGTGCGGATTCACGTCCGCAAAAACGGCGCGGTTGGGACGCACATTGAAACCGACCACCCCCGACCCCATGAAAGGCTCGATCCATGTCCCATCTTTCGAAAGGGAGGCATGGTCTTCGATCCACTCCACCAGTTTGGTTTTGATGCCCTGACATTTCAGCGGCGGGACTTTGACGGTCATTTCTGCACCCGCCTATTATTTTTGCGGGCAGGCTTTCTTGTCATCAGATTAGCGAGTTTGGCGTCTTTGCCGCGATATGCCAGATATTCTTTCAGCAGTGAAACTTTCTTTACCTTGCCAGCGGGTGTGGTGATTTGGATTTTCCCGTAATTTATCCAGTAGTCATCGAACCATTTTTCGCCCAAATTCTTGAAGACGCCGTTGCCTTCCAAAATGTCGCTGATTTTGGTGATGCTGCCTATGTTGGCGGTGTTCGAACTTCCCTGGTAATCGCTGGATATTTCCCACTTTTCACGGACGAAGAATTGAAAATCGCTGATTACAGACGTAATGGATTGCAGCTCATCGAGGCGATGGGGCTTCGCTTCATAGATTTTCTCGGAATCGGCGCGGGAATAAATGATTCCCAAACAAAAGTGACCAAGATATTCACTGTATGGAAATTGAATATTTTTATTACTCTTGCGGTTGATGAAATATTCGCCATGCGAACCGAGCGTAAAGCCGTTGCAGAATTCTGGATTATCGGGAAGACGGTAAGTGGTTTTCAGGTCTACGGCGAACTTCACTCCCTCGTCATCTGCCTTTACGAAAGACAAGTCAGGATAATAGTTTTGCTGTTCAGCCAGAACAATTCGATAGCCATGTTGAGCTGCAAATTCGAGTAAGCGTGGGAAGAGGTGAATTTCAAGAATTTTCGAGACAATTTTAGTGTCCGCTGAAATGGTGTAAATATTGCGGAACACGTCAATAAAGCCTTTAACCGTCCATTGCTCGTCCGCTGTAGAAACATGACTTTTCAGCGTTTCGACAAACTCGGTCAGGGCTTGTTTGAATTCAGCCTTAAGTTGGTCTCGTTCCTGTTTTTTCATTTTCTTCTCCATGAGGGAATTATACAACACGAAAAACAGAGAATACCGTTTGCGAATCGGCAAACAAAAGAAGGATTTATAATCAGGGCGTTGTTATTTTGCACCAAATATCATGCAGGAGAATCTGAAAATGTCCGATTACGTTCTTAGTTGTTGTTCCACCGCGGATATGCCCCTTGAGTATTTCCAGAAGAGGAATATCCCCTTTGTTTGTTTTCATTTCAACATGGAAGGGAAGGAATATCCCGATGATCTGGGACAGTCCATGTCCTTTGAGGAATTTTACAGGCGGATCGCGGCGGGAGCCATGCCGACCACGTCACAGGTGAACGTGGCGCAGTTTATCGAATTTTTCGAGCCGTTGTTAAAGGATGGAAAGGACATCCTCCACATTTCACTTTCATCGGGTCTGTCTGGGACGTACAACTCCGCCGTCATGGCGCGCGAGCAGTTGCTGCAAAAATATCCCGACCGAAAGATGTTGATGATCGATTCGCTGGGAGCGTCTTCGGGCTATGGTTTGTTGGTGGATATGGCGGCGGACCTGCGCGACGGTGGATCTGCAATCGAAGAGGTCCATACCTGGGTTGAGGAAAATAAACTCAACATCCACCACTGGTTTTTCTCTACGGACCTCACCCACTACAAACGCGGCGGGCGAATCTCAGCGGCGTCCGCGACGGTGGGCAACCTGCTCAACATCTGTCCGCTGATGAATATGGATGACGCGGGTAAACTGATTCCGCGCGAGAAGATTCGCGGCAAGAAGCGCGTTATCACTGAGATCGTGCAAAGGATGGAAGAGCACGCCCAAAACGGATTGGATTATTTGGGCAAGTGTTTCATCTCTAACTCGGCTTGTTACGACGATGCCCGCAAAGTTGCTGACTTGATCGAAGAGAAATTCCCCAAGCTCAACGGCAAGGTCATGATCAATAGCGTGGGGACCGTCATCGGATCCCACACGGGACCTGGAACTGTGGCGCTGTTCTTCGTGGGTGATAAACGCAAGGATTGATTTTGGAAGGAAACCACCATGACTACAAAACTTACTCGTACTCTTGGACGTTCTGGAATCGAAGTCAGCGCACTCGGTTTGGGATGCTGGGCTGTTGGCGGACCCTGGACCTTCAACGGCTCCCCCGCAGGATGGAGCGGTGTGGACGACGTCGAATCCCTGCGAGCCATACACCGCGCATTCGAGTTGGGCGTGACCTTCTTCGATACCGCTGCCAACTATGGAGCGGGTCATAGTGAACGATTGCTGGCACAGGCTTTCAAAGGGAAGTGCGACAAGGTGGTCATTGCCACCAAGTTCGGCTATCACGTGGATGAAGCCGCTAAAGCTGTTACTTTCTATGACCACAAGGAAGAGGAAAGCAACGTTGCCAGCCGCTTGCAGTCCGATGTGGAAGCCAGCTTGAAGCGATTGGATACCGACTACATCGACGTGTACCAACTCCACGTTTGGGGATTGACCATCGAGCGCGCGTTGGAAGTCCGTGAAATTCTCGAGGATTTGGTCAAGCAGGGAAAAATCCGCGCCTACGGTTGGAGTACCGACCGCGTGGATGCAGTCAAAGCCTTTTCAACTTCACCAAATTGCAGCGCCGTTCAACAACAACTGAGCGTGTTGGATGGCAATTGGGAATTACTCGCCCTGTGCGAGAAGCTGAATCTCGCCAGCATCAACCGTGGTCCGCTGGGGATGGGACTGCTGACGGGAAAATTCGTCCCCAACAGCACCTTTGCTGATGACGATGTCCGCCATCATGCCGACTGGCATCCAGGTTTCAAGAATGGCAAACCCACACAGGAATGGCTCGACAAGCTGGCGTCCATCCGCGAGGTGTTGACCAGCGGCGGCAGGACCCTCTCTCAGGGCGCGCTGGCGTGGATTTGGGCGCGGAGTCCGCAGACCGTGCCAATCCCCGGCTTCAAGACCGTGGCACAGGTGGAAGAGAATTGCAAGGCGATGGAATTTGGTCCGCTGAATACAAGTCAAATGGCGGAGATCGATTGTATTCTGGATCGGTGAATATAGCTTCGAACTACGAGGGGGATAGAGAAAGATAAAAAATGAAAGATATCAAATTTTAGGCTTGCCTCAAGGTTGATGTCTTTCATTCCTTTTGGTATGTGATTGTTCTATGGCTTGTTAATACGAATCCAATCAAGGCTGACCTGTACAGGAGCGGAGTCATAAGATGATACAGAGAAACCAACTTTTCCCTCGCTTAACTCATACTGGGTTGCTTCCACGGTCCTGGTCAACACCCCGTTAATATATAGTGTCAAGGTCCTGCCTTCGCAAATGGCTGCATATTCGTTGGTGGCACGTCCCTGATTTATTTTATTCGATCCCCCCTCTGCTATTAGACCGTAATTAAGGTTGCCGCTCTTATCAGGTTTTGTGAATAGAATATTATACAGACCATTGTTGAACAAATTAAACTCATACCATCCGGCATCCGGGGTATAACGGCAAAATATTGTTACATTATTCTCATTGACGCCAAAGTTTTGTGTATGCACGTCAATTCGAACATCCTTGTATTTAACCAGCTCGTACACAAGATATGCGTAAGTTCTGGGGGCGGCTATGTTAAATATTAGCCCGCCATTTTCGAGGGAGAGTGAAAAATTCTCATTATCCCCTTTTCGCAAGAAATGTGACCAATTTTCGTAACCATGGTCAAACTCTTCTGTGAAGTATTGTTGTATCTCAGGAGAAGGTGTCACAGTTGGGAAAGGAGTGGGAGGTATTGGAGTTTTGGTTGGTGTTTGTTTGGAGCTAATTATCTTGGAGGGTGATATCGCAGCAGAAGTATTGGTCAAAGACATGCGAGTTGGAGTGGCAATGAGGTTGAGGAACATTCCCCGACCTAGAAATGACAAGCCAATTATAAAAATAACCGCAATAATCACGATAACCCAGAGAGGTTGGTTAAGCTTATATTCTTTACGTTTTTCCTTTAGTTGAGGTTGATCAACTTGCCTTAGGGTTGCGCCAATCTTATCTGCACGCGCACGCAAAGCGCGCACCAGGTCCTGATAGCCATCCTTTTCAAACAAATCCACCCAATGCCATTTTCTCAGGCTTTCGAGATTTTCACATTCATCCAATCGGGCAGGGATGATAAAAATATCGCCTTCGGGTTTCTCCATTGCGGTATCGAGGGCAAGGCGTACTTCTTTTTGCCGAAATCCCGCCTGATTGAATTGCTTTGAAAGGCAAACGACCACTACATCGGCTTCGCGGACTGCCTTGCGGATTTCCAACTCCCAATCCTGCCCCGGGAGGAGTTTTTTCTTGTCGAGCCATGCGTCCACACCATATTCGGTAAGACGGGTGTAGAGCGCGTACACGGCTTCACGATCCGCGTGAGCGTGGCAAAGAAAAACTTTGAGAGCGCGTTTTTTAGTGGGCATAGGTGTCCCCACGAGGGTGGAATGATGAAATTATAAGTCAAGCCAGGCATCTCTGGCGATAGCATTTTCCAAAAGCAAGGCTTCTTGAGAAGTAGGATCTATGAAAACACATTTGAACTCAAGAAGCCCTTTTGGAATGACAAATAATGATATTACTTTATGGGTGGTGTGTATTTGTGGTTGCCACCACGTTCAGGTTCTTCAAGACTCTGTGGGGGTGCTATTACTGGGACGAGTGGAGGAGGACAAGTACGGACAATCACAGCCGAGGGATTGTTCGAGTTGCCTAATCCATTGACCAATCCGTGCGCCCCCTTGAGCGTTGTTGTGCCCGAGGCTTCCACATACCAGCCGTGCCCTCCGTTGTCGCTCAACCCACTGCAGGCCATAATGAAGTTTCCGGACGTGGAAGCATAGAGTCCATTCCCGTTATTTCGATCCGACGTGATGTGCATTAAATCTATGCCTCCAACAGACTTAAGGTATAAACCATCACCCTGATTCTGAAGGAAATTGTTAATCCCTGTCATCTTGATACCGGGTTTGGTAGAGATTAAACTATTAAGCCAAAGATCGATGTTGTTGAGAAAGACACCATTTCCGATATTTGTATTGGCGAAAATATTATTCAAGGTGATTTGACTATCGGACCATATCTCCAGACCTGAAACACCACCATTTGATTGAAAGATATTGATCCCTGTGAGCGTAACTGGCACCGGTACATTGGTCAGGCTATGGTTGTTTAGATAAGCGCCACCGGCGTCATTTCTTTCAGCCCTAATACTGTTCATTGTAATCGAACCATTACTTCGAGCTTCCAAACCTAATCCGATATTATCTTGAAAGTAATTGACTCCCGTCAATGTTATACCTTGATTGGAAAATTCCCATTGATTGTTTAGATGAACACCATCGGCTCCATTTTCAGTGGCAACGAGATTACTGATCTTGATCGGTCCGAGTGAAGTGACCCACAACCCATCCTGGGTATTGGATCCGAAATAATTGGCGCCGTTCAGCGTAATCCCCGTTGCCACAGTTCCGTACTGGCAGTAGTAATACATATTTCCAGATTTGGTGGAGCCGCAATTATCCAGCCAGACACCCCAACCTGTGGTGGAACTGTGGTTCAAACCGTTGCTGTTGGCGTCAATATTGTTCAATGTGATCACGCCATACGTTTCTATGTGCAGGCCGTCATCCCCATTTTTGTAGAAATAATTGAAACCACTCAAGGTAATATTCTGGGGTGCGCTATGGCCACTGGAGGTATTATCCAGGCTCACGCCATTTGCGCCGTTGAGATTTGTGTAAATATTGCTGAGGGCAATAGCCCGATTGCTGGAAATGACCAGCCCATCCGTGTGGTTATTCGCGAAGGAATTGTATCCCGCGAGCGTGACAGTGCCAACAGCGCCAAACCAGGCATTGTTCAGTGTGGCTCCGTAACCATCATTTTCCCAGGCATGTAGGTTGGAGATGGATATGGAACCCGAGCTTTCGACATATAAACCGCCGTTGGTATTATTATTAAAAATGTTGGTGTTTTTCAGTGTGACCAATTTGGGTATTGCCCCATAATTGTTATCCAGATAGGCGCCAAAGCCGTTATTGTCGGATGCAATGATCTCAGTGAGCGTGATATTTCCATTGCTCAAAATTTTCAGTCCATCACCGCCCAAATTGCCTGAGAAACTGGGTTTGGGAACAGCAGTGTTTGTCACTATGACTCCGCCAATACCATCGGGCTTTTGGTTGTCCAGATAAGCACCAAATCCCATCTTGTTGTCATTTGCATTGACATTATTCAACGTGATCGTGCCTGCGCTGGTTACCTTCAGTCCGCCGCTATAATTGTTGTTGAAGGAGTTATTGCCATTCAATGTAACGGCTTTAGGCAATCCGCCAATACTATAGTTATCTAGTAGCGCACCGTAGCCCCCCGTGGCTTCATCCAAAAGACCATTATCGTTGGCAGAGATGTTGTTTAAAATAATTGTGCCGTAAGTAACAATTTCGATCCCGTTTTCAGCGTTATTTGAGAATTTTCCGTAACCAGTTATCATAACATTTTGCGGTATCTTAGGGTCGCCATATTTGTTATTGATTATTATGCCAGAACGTCCATAATCTCCCGTCATTCCCCACCCATTTTCATTAACTGTGATGTTATTCAAGGAAACAGGGCCTTTTGAATTGATGATTACACCATACTCATAGTTTCCATTAAATATATTTGTGCCTGTCATCGTGATTGGCATTGGTGTCAAGGCGCGGCTATTGTCCAGGTAAGCACCATGCTCATTGTTTGTGAATGTTAAATTATTAATTATGATAGGACCTACACTGGTAACGCCCAGCCCAGTTCCTTGGAAGGAAGCTTGAGTGATGATATTTGTACCAGTCATTATGACAGGCTTGGGGGTAGAGGCGTCGCTATTGTCTAGCCACACGCCTTGGTGCCAATTCCGACAGACGGAAACATTGCTTACTGTGATTGCGCCTGAACTATGAATTTCCAATCCATCTACATTATTATTTATGTTAATAATGCCAGTCATCTTGACATCGGATGGAAAGCCATAAGTATTTCTCAAATATACACCCTCATTTCCGTTGAAATTTGCTGTTAGGTCATTTACCGTGATTGTGCCAGTGGCGTAGATAAATAGGCCATTATTATTGTTATACTTGACCTCGTTGTAACCCTTCAGCGTGATTGCCATGGCTGTTTCTGCAAGGGAATTAACAAGAATAATCCCATCTGCACCATTACTCAAGGCGATCAGGTTGCTGGTTGTTATGGTGCCGGCACTGATTACCTCCAGCCCATTTCTTTTATTAGAGGCGAAAATATTGGTGCCATTGAATATGATATTTTTTGCAACTGGGGCCGTGCAGCCCAGACCACGATCCCTGCAGTTATCCAGCAAGACGCCCCCTCCGCCGTTTTCCATGGCATCGATGTCTATCAGTGTGATTGCACCGGAAGTTATCACATAAAACCCAGTTCCGGCATTGTTGTTGAAACGGCCGTAACCGGTCAGGGTTACATTCGAGGAAGAGCTTGGACCATTCTCAAGAAAAACACCGTCGTTGGTATCGCGAATTGAGTTCCATGGTTCTGTGTCAGCCGGGTCCGTCCAGCCGTTATCATTGGCGGTAATATTATTGACACTGATGGTTCCCGTGCCTTGGATAACCAGTCCACTGTTGGCATTCCCGCTGAAGTTGTTTGTCCCAAGGATGCTGACCGTTTTGGGGGAGGTGGCATAGGTATTGTCGATTTTCACACCATGTCCGTAGTATGTGTCAAGTGTGGAATCGTACCAGCCGTTATTTTGAGCAGTCACGTTGTTTAAGGTGACCACTCCCTTGGAATCCACCTGCAAACCGGTCATGTGGTTGTTACTGAAAGTGTTGGTGCCGGTAAGGGTGACACCCGTGCTGGTGGTGGAATCCAAATTCCTAAGGTAGGCGCCATTGTCATTGGTGTTGAAATTTGCGGTGACATTATTCAACGTAATAACACCGTTTGAATACACGAGTAGCCCACCCCGGTTGCTGCTAAATACATTTGTGCCAGTCAGGGTTACATTTTTTGGGGTGGTGGCATAATCGTTCTTCAGGTATGCGCCATAGCCATAAGTGTTTGAGGCGGCGGTCACGTTATTCAAAGTAATGGCACCTTTGGATTCAATGTCAAGACCATAAGAGTTTCCATTGAATGTATTTGTGCCCGTGAGGGTGACACCCGCGCTGGTGGAGGAAGCCACGTTCCACAAATAAGCGCCGTAGTAATTGGTATTGAAATTTGCCATGACATTATTCAACGTGATGGTGCCTTTTGAATACACCAGTAGTCCACCCCAGTTACTGCTAAATACGTTCGTGCCAGTTAGGGTTACATTTTGGGGGGTAGTGGCGTAATCATTGGCCAAGTATGCGCCATAACCATAAGTGCTTGAGGTGACGCTCACGTTATTCAGGATAATAGCGCCCTTGGATTCAATGTCAAGACCATAAAAGTTTCCACTGAATGTATTTGTTCCAGCCAAGGTGACCGGTTGCGCCGTGGAAGCTGTACTGTTGTCCAGATAGGCGGCATGTAATCCGTTTCCATTGGCAATAACATTATTCAGGGTAATGGCACCCTTCGAACTAACATCCAAGCCTCTGCCACCTGCATTGTTGTTGAACTTGCTGGAGGTGACCGTCACTTTCCCTGTCCCACTTGAGTTATCCAAGTCCGCGCCGCTTCCGGCATTATCACGCACCTCCACCCGTGTCAAGGCAATATCTTTTGTGGTGATAACCGTCAAGGCGGTGCCTGCTCCATCTGTCAAACCTGTGATCAAAATATCGTTCAGGGTCACATTCGCATTCCAGTTGAGGATGCTGATCGGAGTATCGAAGATCGAAGGGTTGGAGGTATTGATCGTTGTCACACAGGTCGGAGAACATCCAACCCATCCACCCGTAAGTGTCAAGGCAAAGTTCGCCGCAGATGACCAACTACCTGCCCCATCGATTGTAACTGCCCCGCCGGAGTCCGCTCCACCCTGAATCCAGATTACCCCGTTTGTTTTCGGTACAAACGAAGCCACCAGTGTCGATAGGTTCGGATAGGAACTTGAACATCCAGTTTTTCCGGGAGTTACTCCGGTCGGACACCACATCGGATCACTGACAATGATAATATCCGCGGCTTCCTGAGTGGCCAATGGGACAGCTTGACCAGAAGCATCGAGCACCACTACATTGGTCCCCTCTGGAATCGATGCAAGCGCTTCCGATACACTTTGAACTACGGTGGGGGCAGCAGGTTCGTCTACAACAATATCCGGTGAATCTTCTGCAAGCGGGATTTCGGTTGTTGAATCCTCAGCGATTGGGTCTTGGGTGGTTACATTGGCATCTGGAGGGACATCCTTAGTGCTTTCATTTGATGAGGACGGGGCATCTACAACTGGGACCTCGGCAGGCGTATCTGCCGCTGGATGGACATCCGTAGCACTTTCATTTGTGGGTGAGGTGTCCAAAGTGGGTGCATCTGTTGCCGTAGAGATATCTGGGACATCTTCACCTGGTGGGGGGGCATCCACCACAGATGTATCTGGTGGAGGGGGCGTTTCCCCATCGTCCGCGCGGGCAGGGGTAGCCCACATGACACTTATAGCGAGCACGAACAGAACCATTACTGGTATGGTGTAATGATTTATTCTTTTCATGGGACCCTCTCTTTAGTTGCAGATTCTTGATTCGGATGATTGATACGCTGTGAACCTCTAAAGATTTTCCAAGCTTCGCTATGTTTTCATAATACATCCATTTTCACTCTTTATCAATGGATGATTTCAGAGTTTTCTGTAACATAGGCGATGGGATAATTAATTTTCCCACTTTTGGGACTGTTTTAATGCTATTTTTTCAAGCTTTCTCCCACTAAATATCCCTGATGATGATTTTCTCTCACCATTTTAAAAACCCATCATCTATGTTACAGCGTCGTTTAGAGTACTTGAAATATAGAGTACATGATTTACCGCTCAATCGGAGGCTTGGACTCCGACGAACGGCGATGCTAATTAAACGCCTTCGCCAGTCTCCTCCACCAACCATCCTTTTCCTTCGGGACAAAGGGCGTGTAGAGTGTAATGCGGTCCGCGATGCCTTCGTAACGACTCTTCAAATCGTTTGCCAGGTTTTCCTGCGTGGTGACGAGGCAGAACTCCTGCAGCATTTCGTCAGTGATGAGCATGGGCATTTCAGCCCATTCGCCTTTGGCGGCGTAGCCCGATAGCTGCTGAGCGGTTTGACTCCAGCCGTGCAGGTCCATCACCGCATGGTAGGACGGGGTGCTGGCGTAGAACGCGATTTGCGTCCGCACGAAGGCTTCCTCTTCGGGGCTGGTCGCCACGAACGGGCTCATCGAAATGGTGAAGTCTTTGCGACTCCGTCCGCTTTTTTGCAGACCGTCCACGATGGCTGGCAGAATCACCTCCTGCATGTAGAGCGGGCTGTTGAATGCGTGCGCATGGAATCCCTCGCAAAGTTCGCCTGCCAGTTTGGCAAGTCCCGTGTTGACGCCTGCGATGTAGATCGGAATACCCCCACCCTGCCCTCCCCCATTTTCGAGGAAAATGGGGGAGGGTAAGGGTGGGGGTTGAAAAAATGGAGACATCAACGTGGCTTTGTAATACTCGCCGCGGAAGTTCAACTTCGTGCCATTCTGCCAGGTATCCCAAAAGGCGCGGATGACTTGAATCTGCTCGCGGAGTTGACCCGTCACCGACTCGGGCCAGGTCATGCCAAATCTGCGCTCGATGTGCGCCTTGACCTGGGTGCCAAGCCCAAGGATGAATCTCCCTCCGGACTGTGCAGCCAGGTCCCAGGCGGTGTAGGCGAGGTTGGCAGGAGAACGCGCAAACGAGACCGCGATGGCAGTCCCAAAGTTAAGCGTCGTCGAATGTTCAGCAATCAACGCACAGGGCAGGAAGGGATCGTGCTGGGTTTCCTGAGTCCACAGCGCGTCGAATCCAATTTCCTGTGCGGCTTTTGCTATCGAGGGGACATCTTTCAATTGAACGGGGGGAAGAGCGGCATCAAGTTTCATGGTTTCCTTTCCGTGCGGAGTCCAACCGCTTTGCGTCCTGACGTTGGTTGCGAAGTCTGGGGGACTTCGCACTCCATTATTCACTTAGCAGATACGCCATTACCCAATTGGTCGTGGCGTTTAATCCATCCATGTGGGCGCGTTCGTAGTTGTGCGAAGCATCGATGCCGGGACCGATGAGCGAGAGCGCCACGTCACCACCAGCACGCCAGAAGGCTTCACCATCCGAACCGTAGAATGGGTACACGTCCGTTTTGTACGGGATTTGATTCTTTTCGGCAATCGCGCGTAATTTCTTGTTCAGCCCTTCGTGATACGGACCGCCGCTGTCTTTGATGCACAATGTCGCATGGAATTCATCCGACTCCTGCCCCACGCCGACGACTGCCATGTCGACCGAGACCAGTTCCACGGCGTCGGCTGGGATTCCCGCCGCCGCGCCGTGACCAACCTCCTCGTAGTTCGAGATGTGGAAGTAGGTCGTCCGCCTTGGGCTTTGACCTGCATCCGCCAGCGACTTGATCGCCGCAACGAGATTCGCCACGCAAGCCTTGTCGTCGAGGAAGCGCGAACGGATGAAGCCGTCCGTCACTTCCACGCGCGGATCGAATGCCACGCAATCGCCGACGCTGATTCCCAACGCGCGGGTTTCCCTTTCCGAAGTGGTACGCACATCGAGCCGAACTTCCATGTGGTCATCGTCGCGCGGTGTCTCGGCTGCTTTCGCGCCGTAGACATGACCCGACGCCGTGTCGATCAGCACTGAGCCGCGAATCGGTTCACCCTTCGAGGGGATGACCCAAACGCCTTCAGTCTCCACCGAATTCCATTGAATGCCACCGATACGGCTGAGTTTCAACCGTCCGTTGGATTTGATCTCCTTGACCACCGCGCCGAGCGTGTCCACGTGGGCGGTCAACGCGACGGGTGGTAAATCAGACTTTCGCCCTGACGCGAAGCCTGTCGAAGGGTCCCACTTGGCAATCAGCGCCCCTTTCCGTGTGCGTGAAAGTTGCAACTGCTTGTATTTGGAAAGTTCCTTTTCCACGAACGCGATGGCTGGCTCTGCAAAGCCAGTGGGCGAGGGGACGTTGAGCAGGTCAACGAGGAAGTTGGCAAAATATTTTTCGTCAATCGTTGGAAGCGACATGGTTTTCTCCATTAAAATTCAAACTCGCTGATTTTCTTTTTCCACTCATCGGGCACAGGAATGGATTTCAATTTCCTGTAATCGTATGCGACCATCACCACCGTCCCCGCAGACATGATTTCTCCCGTATCGGAATTCATCACGCACTGTTCCAACGTCATCGACTTGTTGCCGATCTTGACAGTTTTTACGCCGACCTTGACGTTGTCGTCATAATGAACGGGCGATTTGTATGTGATGTGGATGTCCGCGATGACCACACCGATCTCCATGAATGATTGGTCACGGCTGAACAGCCCAAGCTGAATCAAATAGTGGACTCGCGCCTGCTCGAAATAGGTCAGGTGTTTGGCGTTGTTGACGTGTCCCTGCGGGTCCAAATCCCCGTAGCGGACTTCGATAGGATGGAAGAATTTGTAGTCTGACATGGGGGGATTATAGCCAAATAGTCAGTAGTCGAATAGTCGAATGGCGGCTAACAAAAAGTCGCCGGTTGATTTTTCAACTGGCGACTTCCAAGCTCCAATTCCCAATCCACCTCAACCGCAAAACCTCATCAATCCCTCCCTGTTGTGGATGACGAAGCGGCCATTCGTGTCCGTGCTGACCAGTCCCTGCTCCTTGAAGAAGACCATTGTCTGGTTGACGCGCTTGCGTGACGCGCCCACCAAATCGGCGAGGTCACTTTGGGTCAGCACAATCGGGACCAGTGTGCCTTCGGCTGTTTCGTGACCGTAGCGTTCGGCGAAGGCTAAAATCTGACGTGCCACCCTTCCGTTCACATCCAGCGTGGCAAGGGACTGAATCACCTGGTCGGAGAGACGCACGCGGGCGGAGAGAATCTTCACCAAATTTCGCGCCACAGGCGGAAAATTATCCAGCAGGTAATTGAACGTGGTTTTGTCCATCCACAGCATGAGCGAATTTTCCAGGGTCAATGCGCTCGCGGACCGTCCCACGCTGTCGATCAAACTCATCTCACCCAGCAGGTCGCCGCTGCCCAAAACGGACAGGATCACGTCACGCCCGCCCTGCTCGATGTGAATTTTGACCGTGCCATGTAAAATGATAAAAACAGCTTCGCCGGGCTGTTCCACCGTCATCACGTTCATCCCCGCGTTGAAGATTCGGCGATGCGCGTGCTTCGAGATCCAGTCCAGTTGTGCCGTGGTCAATCCCTCGAACAATCGGATGTCCGAGAGCAGGTGACGGGTGTCGTCCATTCTGAGTTCGGTCATGCGCTTCATATTTTACTTCCATTCAAATTTTTTCGTCATTGCGAGCCGTTGCTCTTTGGCGGCGAAGCAATCTCCCTGCAACGAGGGGATTGCTTCGGGCTTCGCCCTCGCAATGACGCGGCTGTGTTAGTTTGATCTCCAATCTTTCGTGCGCTGCGCGCGATTCGGGGAACAACTTCTGCGCGGCAGTTTCCTGCGCGGCGACCCAATCGTCCGTGTAGGCGGGGTCGTGATGAAACAGGATCAACTCGCCCGTCTCGGCGGCGGCGGCAACTTCCGCAGCCATCGTCACTGTCGAGTGACCGTATCCCTGCGTGGACGGGAAGCCCGCCAGTTGTCCGCGATAATGTTCCTCGTTGTACTGCGCGTCGTGGATCAATACGTCGGCGTCACGTGCGAAGGCGACCAGCTTGCGATCCATGCCGACGTAGCCTTCGGTATCGGTGGCGTACACGACAGACTTGCCGCGCCAGGTGATGCGATAGACGTAGACTCCGCCCGGATGCGCGTGCGACTTGTGGATGCGGATGACCACTGCGTCGGGACTTGCGCTCGAAACTGATTCGCCGACCCAGACCTTTTCCTCGTCCCAAACGATGACCTGCGACTCGCGCACCGACTCGATGGTTTTGGCGGCGGGCATATCGCGCAGACTGAGCGGAAACGTCTCTGACGACTGGTTGCGTTCCAGAACCTGCTTCAAGGTTTCAGGCGTGCCGCCGGGACCAAAAACGTGCAGGCGGGTGTTTGGGAAATAGGCGGGCGTGAAGAACGGGAAGCCCTGTGTGTGGTCGTGGTGCAGGTGACTGAAGAGCAGCATTAATTCCAGCCCGCGCTTCTCTTGAATGGCGCGTTTCGCCAGTTCACGCCCCAGCGGAATGATGCCCGTGCCGGCATCCAGAATGATGATGCGCCCGCCCGCGTTGATTTCCACACAGGAGGTATTCCCACCGTATTTCACGGTCCCCGCTCCGGGTGCGGGATAACTTCCGCGCACACCCCAGAATTTGATCGTCAGTTCCTCGTTCATGGCACAGCCTCCTTTGGAAAATGTCCCGAAGGTTTTGCCCCGAAAGCCTTTCTCAATCACGAACCTTCGGGACGGTGTTTGTCGTTGCAACCTCATTATCCCCAATACGTATTTTTTCTCAAGGAAAGTTTTCGCAGCGCGGCTGGGAAATATTTCCCACCTTGCCCGGTGCTTCGAGGAAGACGTCATGACCGTTCAACTACTCACTATTCAACTATTTGACTATAATCCCTTCCATGCTTCCCGATTTGCAGTTGAACGACCACTTGCGCTTGCGGAAACCGCATCCATGTGGTTCGTATGAATGGACAGTGATCCGTCTCGGCGCGGATATTGGGCTGGAGTGCAAAGGCTGCCAGCACCGTGTCATGCTCACCCGCCGCGAACTGGCAAAGCGGTTGAAGACGAACCTGACAAAGCGTGAAGAAAAGAAGGAAGAAGCCAGCTAACAAGTGATGTCCATTCCACAAAATCGCTGCCACCCTAATGGATACAGGAGAGAATATATATGAGATTTACCACTGGAGGACTCAATCCGCGCGAAATGGGGGTGCTTCGCATCGGCTTGTTCACCGATACATATGCGCCGCAGGTCAACGGTGTTTCCATTTCCCTGCAATTGATTTCGGAGGGATTGCAAAAAAGAGGGCACCAGGTCACGGTCTTTGCGCCGAAATTCCCCGGCTATACGGATGACCAGCCCGGCGTGGTGCGTCTTCCCTCCCTGAAATATTTGAACGACCCGCCCATTTACGTCGCCGTGTTGGGAACTCCGCGCAGCACATGGTCTTTGTCTCGAAAGCATTTCGATGTGCTTCACGCCCACAGCCCGCTGACAGTGGGTCTGCTGGCATATCTGACCGCATCCACCAAAAACCTGCCGCTGATCTACACCTATCACACTTCCATTATGGATTATACCCACTATCTCAAAGTCATCGGCGGGACAGGCGTCATTCGTCACGCGGCACGCTGGTTTAGCGCCACCTCCACCAACCTGGGGCATCAAATTGTTGTGCCGTCTCCCAAGTTCTATCGCCTGCTGTTGGAGCAGAAGGTGAAAAAGCCAATCCATGTCATCCCAAATGGTATTGACTTAAGCAACTTCAAGACAGCGAAGAATCCCGGCAGTTTCAGGAACAGGCTTGGTTTGAAACCTGATACGCCGATGCTTTTATCTGTGGGCAGAGTCGACCCCGAAAAGCGGCTGGACTTTTTGATCGACGCCTTCGCGCTCATGGCAGATCGAGTCCCCGACGCCCACCTTATTTTTGCAGGAGATGGAAGCTCGCGCAAAAAGTTGGAAGAGCACGCCGCTGCTACGAAGGTCAATAACCGCATCCATTTCCTCGGTATGGTTAAACGCGTTGAGTTACCCGATCTGTTGCACGATGCCACTGTATTCCTGTCCGCATCTACAACGGAGGTGCATCCCATTTCGGTCATTGAGGCAATTGCCTCGGGCTTGCCTTTGGTTGCTGTGCAGGATGAAGCTTTCGAAGGCATGATTGTGGAGGGGGAGAATGGTCACTTGACCCCCCTCGATGTGGATGCCTATGCCGACAAGCTGGCAAGTCTGGTGAATGACCCTGAAAGACTGGCACGCTATGGAAAACGTTCCCTTGAATTGAGCGAGAAGTATTCCATCGAAAGCCAGGTGCGCACTCTCGAACAGCTTTACATGGAATCCATCCTGCAAAACTGGCGCGGAAGTTTTGTCTCACGGATTTCTGAAAAGTTGAAGTTCTAAAACGTGACCAAAGACTTCGGAAATTTCAAAGATTTCCGAAGTCTGCCTTCAGGGTAATTTATCAGGGGGTATAATTTGCGGCGATGCCTATTTTGGATTCACATACCATCGAATTTTTCAGCCGCAGTCCCGAGCAAACGCGCCGCATTGGAATGCGAATCGGAGCCGAGGTCAAAGCCGGGGATGTCATCTGCCTGCAAGGCGATCTTGGCGCGGGCAAGACCACCTTCACCCAGGGACTTGCGCAAGGCTGGGGTTCGCAGGATTCCGTTTCGAGTCCCACGTTTATCATTGTTAACATGTATCGCCGCGCAAACGGCGGAAAGCTATTTCACCTTGATGCCTACCGTCTCGACTCTGTCGCCGAAGCGGAGGAACTCGATCTCGATGCCATGCTTGCCGAAGGCGCGCTCGTCGTCGAGTGGCCTGAGCGGATCGGTGATTTGATTCCCAGGGAGCGGATGTGGATCAACCTCGACCACATCGAAGATGAACATCGCCAGATGCTTTTCAAAGCGAATGGCAGGCGCTATGATGAACTGCTCGAAGTCATCCGTCAAACCATGTTTGGAGGGTCTTGATGTTACTTGCCATTGACACATCCACCGCGCAAGTGGGATTGGCCCTGTACGATGGGATTCAAATCCTCGGCGAGATGACGTGGACAACACGACAACATCACACTGTTGAGTTGGCGCCTGCTCTCGCCGGACTTTTGAAGCGGAGCGATGCTTCGATGGACATGGTCGGCGCTTTGGGCGTGGCAATTGGTCCCGGGTCGTTTACCAGCCTGAGGGTTGGTCTGGCGTTAGCGAAGGGAATCGCGCTGGCGCGTCACCTGCCGCTGGTTGGCATCTCCACAATGGATGTCATCGCCGCGGCGCAGCCTGCCGGAAATCACCCGTTGGTGGCGGTGATTCAAGCCGGGCGGAGGCGCATCGCTATCGGCTGGTACAAGTTTTCAGAAAACAGATGGCAGGCCCAGGGCGGAGTCAAGAGCGGAACGATTGACGAACTAGCAGACGAGATTGAGCATCCAACCTATGTCGCGGGCGAGCTGACATCCGAAGACCGCAATCGTCTGGCGCGCAAACGGGTTAACATCCTGCTGGCATCGCCCGTGCATTGCATCCGCCGCCCGTCTATTCTTGCTGACCTGGCGTGGGTGCGCTGGCAAAAAAATGAAGTGGATGATCCTGCCTCGCTCGCGCCGATCTATCTGCACGTCGAGGGGACGCCGATCCAATAAACCTGACTGGGTTGAAAGAATTTGTTTACATGGACGACCTTTTACTGCGTACGCCGCAAGATATGCCGGGTTTGATAATTCGCAAGATGACGCTGGACGATTTGGAACAGGTAGTTGCCATCGACCAGACATCGTTTAGCCTGCCTTGGCCTCCGCGTTCGTTTCAATTCGAGTTGACTGATAATCCTGCTTCGCGCTGTTGGGTGGCGGAACTGGATGGACAGGTGGTGGGTATGCTGGTGGGCTGGTTCATTGTGGATGAAATTCACATTGCCACGCTTGCTGCGCATCCCGATTTCCGCAGGCAGGGCATTGGTGCAAAGTTACTCGCGTTTGCCTTGCAATCCGCGAAGGAAGAAGGCGCGGTTTCCTCGTTTTTGGAAGTTCGCGAAAGCAATACCGCCGCACTGGAAATGTATCGCAAATTTGGTTACGTGGAGGACGGACGTCGCGAAGGTTATTATAAGGATAACGGCGAAGATGCCATCCTCATGTCCGTTCCGCTCAATCGTTGAATCTTTGACTCGCTGAATCGCAGAATCCCCACATGTCCACAGAACAAACCCTCTCCCGCATTGCAAAGGAAGTCTCAACTTGTACGAAATGCGCCTTGCACGAGTCCCGTAAGAAATCAGTGCCGGGGGATGGACCCGCAAGCGCGGAAATCATGTTCATCGGTGAAGGGCCCGGATTTCACGAAAACGAGCAGGGACATCCCTTCGTGGGCGCGTCGGGCAAGTTTTTGGATCAACTGTTGGCGCAGGCTGGACTGACCCGCGGAGAGGTATTCATTGCCAACGTGGTCAAGTGCCGTCCGCCCGGAAACCGCGATCCCCTGCCAGATGAATTGGCGGCTTGCAACGTTTACCTCGAAGCGCAGATCGAAGCCATAAATCCGAGTATTATTGTGACCCTTGGGCGTTTCTCGATGAACAAGTTTTTCCCCGGCGCAAAGATCAGCGCCGTGCACGGACAAATGAAAAGAATCGGCGAACGCTTTGTGATTCCCATGTTCCATCCGGCGGCGGCGCTGCACCAGGCGGCGTTGAAACCGTCCATTTTGGGAGACTTTGCCAAACTGCCCGATCAACTGAACGAAGCGCGTAAAGCGTTGGGTAGGATGGTTATTGACCGAAAGAAGAAATCAGAAGAAGTCGCCGCTGATCGTCCGAAGCAATTGAATTTATTCTAAAAAACAGATGATTCTGTAAGGAGAAAAATGTCTGCAAAGGAAGTTCTTGTAAAAAAGTTGAAGGATAAGACCGCAAAGGTCGCCATCCTTGGGCTGGGTTATGTAGGGCTGCCGCTGGCGGTGGTCTTTGGTGAGGCGGGTTTCCATGTCACTGGTGTTGATCCCGATAAACGCAAGATCGATTCACTGGCAAAGGGCAAGTCCTATATTCCCGATGTGAAGACTGAAACGGTTGAAAAACTGGTCAAGAGCGGATATTTTACCGCCACAACGGATTTTTCCGTATTGAAGGAAATGGATGCGGTCAGCATTTGCGTGCCGACCCCTCTCCGCCAGACCGGCGACCCGGATATGTCCTTTGTCATCTCCGCCACGGAGGAACTGGCAAAATACATGCACAAGGGGGTGGTTGTGGTTTTGCAGTCCACCACATACCCCGGTACGACGCGCGAACTGCTCCTGCCGAAACTGGGCGCGGAACGCGGCTTGAAGGTGGGCGAGGATTGGTTCCTTGCCTTCTCTCCCGAACGCGTGGACCCGGGGCGGCAGGATTTCACAACCAGGAACACGCCCAAAGTGGTGGGTGGCATCACCGAAGCCTGCACCGAAGTGGCAACCGTGTGGTATGCGGGCGCCATCGACATCGTGCACCGGGTCAGTTCCGCCGAAGCTGCCGAAATGACAAAACTGCTCGAGAACACCTTCCGCATGATCAACATTGGACTTGTCAACGAACTGGCAATCATGTGCGAGCACCTTGGCGTGGATGTATGGGAGGTGATCGACGCCGCCGCCACCAAGCCCTTTGGCTTTATGAAATTTACGCCGGGACCGGGCTTGGGTGGCCACTGCATCCCGATAGATCCGTTGTATCTTTCATGGAAGATGAAGTCGTTCAATTACAACGCTCGCTTCATTGAACTGGCTTCCGAGATCAACACCAACATGCCGCGCTACGTGGTCAGCCGCGTGATGGAGGCCTTGAACGACCGTGGCAAAGCCTTGAAAGGATCAAAGGTGCTGGTACTCGGCGCGGCGTATAAGCCCGATATCGATGACGTGCGCGAGTCCCCGGCGCTCGATGTTATCGGTCTCCTGCAAAAGAAGGGCGCCAGGGTGGAATATCATGACCCGTACATTCCACACATCCATCACGAATACGACGGCTGGCAGATGGACAGCATCGCGGATTACATGAAGTCCGTGCGCGAAGCGGATGCGGTGGTAATCATCACCAACCACAAGGTCTACGATTACAAAGCCATCATTGACTCTGCCAAATTTGTCTTTGACAGCCGGAATGCAACACGGGAATACGTAAAAGACGGCGGCAAAGTGGTGAGGTTGTAAGATGTCTCATTACCTCGTTACCGGCGCATCCGGTTTCATCGGCGCGCGTACATCTGAACTGCTGCTTCAGGATGGACATACCGTCATCGGCGTCGACAATATGAACAACGCCTATGATCCGCACATCAAAGAATACCGCCTCAAGCGGTTGCTGGGCATGAAGGGTTTCACCTTCCATAAACTGGATGTGTCGGAACGGTCCATCATCGAGCAGTTCAAAGGTGAAAAGTTCGACGCGGTCATCAATCTTGCGGCACGCGCGGGGGTGCGGTACAGCGTCGAGGACCCATGGGTCTTCGTGCAGACCAACATGATCGGGACGCTGAATATGCTCGAACTGTGCAAACAGACCGGGACCGGCAAATTCATCATTGCCTCGACATCCAGCATTTATGGGGAGAATCCGCCCTACCCGACGCCGGAGACCGCCTCCAGCAGTGAACCGCTCCAGCCGTACGCGGCAAGCAAAAAGGGGGCGGAGGCGATGTGTCACGCGTATCATCATCTATATGGGATTGACATCAGCATCCTGCGTTATTTTACGGTGTACGGTCCCGCCGGGCGACCTGATCTGGCGCACCTGCGTTTCGTGCAATGGATCAGTGAGGGGAAACCCGTGCGTGTCAACGGAGACGGCGAGCAATCGCGCGGTTTCACCTACATCGACGACATTGCGCGCGGCACGATCCTTGCCTTGAAACCGGTCGGTTTCGACGTGTTCAATCTGGGTGGGCATGAGATCATCACCATCAACAACCTGATCAAATTGATCGAAGAGGTTGCCGGCAAAAAGGCAATCGTGCAGTACGGTCCGCCCAACCCGGCGGATATGTTCACCAACCACGCGGATGTGACTAGGGCAGGCGAAGTGCTCGACTGGGAGCCGCAGTTCGATATGCGCTCCGGGGTCGAGAAACTGGTCGAGTGGTACAACGCCGAGCGCGGGTGGGCAAAGGATATACTGACCCCGTAAGTGCTAATTCACCGCAGATGAAAGCAGATGAAAATTTCCATCTGTGCTGAACAAATCGACGCTCTAGCATATCTGCTGGAGCGTTTATAATTCTGTGCATGTCCCTTCTCTCGAAATTCAAAGATGACCTGCTGTTTGCGCGGGTCATTCGTTCCAGCGGAAAATTACTCAGCGCAAACACGATCAGCCTGGGGTTGAGCGTCCTGCAGGGTGTGATGGTGGCGCGCTTGCTGTTGCCAGAAGGACTGGGCTTGATCCGCGTGGTGATGGCGTACGCTTCCACGGTCAACAGCATTCTTTCCTTTCGGATGAGCGAACTCGTTGTCCGTTACGGTGGGGAATACCTCGGTCATGACGAAAAGGACAAGGCGGCGGCGGTGATGAAAGCGGCGGGACTGGCAGAGGCTGTTGTTTCCCTGCTGGCTTTTCTCATCGTTCTGGGGACGGCTGGTCTGGCTGAAAAGTACCTCACGGAATCCACAGGTATTGCCTGGATGTTCGTCATCTACGCTGTGGGACTGCTTGCCAACTTCAACGTGGAAACCTCCACGGGGATTTTACAGGTGACACACAAAATTGAATTGCAGGGCGTGTTCAATCTTACGCAAAACGTCATTGCAACGTTGATCATCGGCGCTGCGTTTTTATGGAACGGGACTCTGCCCATCGTGTTGGGCGCGTACCTGCTGGGCAAAGTCATCCTTGGACTGGCAATGTTCATTGCCGCGCAACTTCAACTCTACAAAATTCTTGGCGCGGGATGGTGGCGGATTCCGCTTTCCAGGTTGACCACCGCAGGTGACTTGATTCGCTTTGCAGTGAGTTCCAATATTAGTGCGACCATCATCAAAATCTTCCGCGAGAGCGAATTGCTTTGGGTGGCGTTCTTTCTACCCACCGAAATTGTCGGGCTTTACAGCGTGGCATACACCCTTGTCAGCTTCATCGCCATTCCCGCCGACCCGCTGATCTCCACCACCTTCCCCGAAATCAACCGAATGGTCGTCCAAAAAGCCTGGTCCAAACTTAGAGACTTTCTGCGCAAGGTCACGACACTTTCCTTCGCTTACAACCTCGTGTTGGGACTTGGCTTCATTCTCTTCGGACGCTGGATGATTTTGATCTACTCAGGCGCGGAGTTCGTGGACGCCTATCCCGCCCTCGTCGCGCTCACCATCGGGCTGGTCTTCAATTACATCCTCTTTTGGAACCGTCCGCTTTTGCTTTCGCTGGGCTTGCCCGACTTCCCGATTTGGGTCACGCTCTCGGTGGGACTGGTGAAGCTGGCGCTGGCGTTCTGGCTGATTCCAACATACGGCATCGTGGCGGCGGGCGCGCTGCTTTCGTTTTACTACATCGCCTCGGTGGGCATCATGGTCTTACGCGGCGTGAAGGAAATTTATTCCCCGGAAGGCGTGGAACCACAAAGGCACGAAGACGCGAAGACTCAAAGATAAAAACTTTGTGGCTTTGTGCCTTGGAGACTTCGTGGTAAAACTCTCATATGCGTATTGCACTCATTACCAATTCACGAATTCCCTCGCTAACCGCCAATTCGATTCAAGCGATGAAGGTGGCGCAGGCTTTGATGCAGTTGGGACATGACGTGCGGATGTTTGCACCGGCGGAAACTGAACCTGCGACTCGCGAGTCGCTGCTGGCTCACTACGGACTACGCTTCGCCCCGCCCCTTGACCAGCTTCCATCCATCAGGTTATTCAAACGCTTTGACTTTATCTTCCATGCCCAACACGCCGCGAAAAGATTCAACGCCGATTTGATTTACACCTGGCTGCCGCAATCCGCTGTGCTTGGACTTTGGGCAGGCTATCCCGTCGTCCTCGAAATGCACGCGGACGTGGCGGGACGTATGGGCGCGTGGTGGCTGCGTCAGTTTTGGGAGGCAAGAGGTCGGAGGGTGATGACGGTCACGACGTCAGCGTTGAGAAAGGCTCTGGAACGTTCGACCAGCTTGCAGTTTGACAATCAGTCGCTGCTCGTGGCACCCAATGGCGTTGAGATGGAAAAGTACGCAGGTCTGCCGAGTCCCGCCGAGGCGCGTCATCAATTAAATTTGAAAGAGGGACCGACTGTCGGCTTCACGGGTCACATCTACCCCGGGCGCGGCGCGGACTTGCTCTTTGAACTCGCAAGACAGATGCCGCAGGTGAACTTTCTGTGGGTGGGTGGCACGCCTGAGTTGGTGGATTTTTGGCGTGGCAAGTTGACCGAAGCCCGCATGTCCAACGTGACGATGACGGGTTTCGTGAAGCACGAAGTCATCCCACTCTATCAGGCGGCGGCGGACGTGCTGCTCATGCCGTACAGCCGTTCCATCTCCGCCAGCAGCGGACAGGACATCGCCGAGGTCATCAACCCGATGAAGATGTTCGAGTACATGGCTTCAGGGCGGGCAATTGTTTCGGCAGACCTGCCTTCGATCCGCGAGGTGTTGAATGAGGGGAATGCGGTCTTGTGCGAGCCGGGAGAGATTGGTAAGTGGAGACTGGAGATTGAGGCTTTGCTTACGGACGAACCCCGCAGGCTGGCATTGGGCGCTCTGGCACGGAAGGACGTGGGGGAGTTGACCTGGGTGAAGCGCGAAGAGCGGATTTTGAATCACTTCCCTGCAAGTTGATTTTCCTCCCCGACTCTTCCAAATCCCACTGTGGAAACTGAAATTCCCTTTCTTATGTTGGAATTTCCTTGCTGAGAGCTGGAAAAGCTTCCCAAGCACGAAACAGGTAACGTGTGAGATTTCAACGCTATTTGAATTTCACAACTACGTAATACCAATTACCGTCCCGTTTTCCGAAAAAGTGTATGGCATCATTAAGCATACTTGGGTTATTTTGCGCAGGACCACAGCATAACCCATGCGCTACATCTTGATATTGGAGCGGAAGAATCTGTCCATCATGGGAAATGCCGACTTTTGAGTCTTTCCTGAAAAAATAGGTGGGTTTGTCTTTGACCAATCCCCAATTGAAAATTTCCTGATAGCCCAATTTTTTGTTGAGGATTTC
This sequence comes from Anaerolineales bacterium, assembly GCA_030834895.1. Taxonomy (GTDB): domain Bacteria; phylum Chloroflexota; class Anaerolineae; order Anaerolineales; family Villigracilaceae; genus Villigracilis. The sequence goes on along the minus strand of JAUQXA010000007.1, from coordinate 194,413 downwards.
TCCATCCTGTATCACAAAGTTTCGCACTTCCAAAATCCAGTGCCCATCCCAGGCTCTAAACCTTGGATATGATACCCAGGGAATCGTAAACGCGAAGCTAACATCCCCGTTACTCTTTTTTACTTCTACACGGTCTGAATACGTCCTAGCCCACAATAACTCTCCTTGGCTTAAAACTGGGGCAGACGTATTTATGGCATATTCTCCCAGCGCGTTAATTGCGTCGTTTTGAATTACATAGTTCTTATTGCCTAACTCAATCTCAACGATAAAGGCGGTAATTGATCCAGAGTCGGTTTTATACCTGTAAATATCCGAAACATGGGTGACATGATCGAATAGAATCCTTCCGTCTCTATATAACTGGGGCAATCCCTTTGCGGTCGGAGGTTCTCTTAGTTCATACCCAAGTTCTCTGAGCGTGGTTTTGTGGGGAGTAGGCGTAGAGATATATATTGGCCAAGCCTGTTTGGGAATGGACTGAAATAGACCGTCAGACTCATTTGGATTCGTCCCTGACGGCAAAGGATATTCAGTGACCGAGATATTGGATGGGATGGGAATTGCATTTTCCCAAAACTTGGTTTCCTCGGGGCTTAGTGGTGGTACAGCGTTGGCATAGGATTTCTCTTCATAAGCAAACCTCAGCCAAGAAAAACTGACGCCACCATTGCTATAAACGTAAGCGGCGGGATATCTTCCGGTCTTTACATAGATAAAACGGTGCGCAGGGTCCGCGAGGGGAGTTTCATGTATTACATAGTTGATGCTTTCTCCGCTGCTGGACTTGGTTGATACAACGCCAGTTTCCAGCTGGTAAATACTGCTTTCCTCTGGCCTGTGTTCGACGTTTGCCAGCCAGGCATAGACGGTCATGGCGCTTGATACATATCCCATATCGGGCAGGTATCCAGTCTCAAAAAAACCGCCTTCTCCAGAAAATGAATTTGGTTTGTCTGTGGGTTTCCAGTCCGCTGGGAAGGTGATGATATACCGTCCTTCAGGATCGGTGTATATCTGTTGAGCAGGTTTTGTGGGAAATGGAACAATTGTTGGTACTGGTGTTGTGGTGGGAGTGACGGCGGGAAGAGCTGCTTTTGTCTCGGCGACTGTTGTCTCGACAAAAGACACGGCTGTCTCAAAAGCCACTGTCGGTTGCGTTCTGGGCGCAGATATGAGACTGTTGCACGAAATTAACAGCGTCCCAGTCAAAAGCGCTAGAATTGTTGTCTTGCTAACAATCTTCATTCTTTCCCTTTCCTTTTTGAAGTGCTCAATGATTTCAGGATCCGTACGTGAACACATCACTTCTTCACGCACGGGCGTAGTTGGATGTCTGTCCGCGCCACGTGAAGATTTATCTCGCCCCCTGCCACAAGCGGAGGACTTCCATCAACAAGGTGACGCTCCAAACCAGGATGCTGATTCCCACGGCGGCGGAGGCGACGTCCTTGATGATGCCGATTTTCTCGTTGTGACCGGGTTCCACGAAGTCGCAAAGCCCCTCGATGGCGGTATTGACCATTTCCGCCACCAGCATCAGTCCGCTGGCAACGAGGACGATGCTGAAGTCGAGCCACTGGCGGTAATAAAAACATCCCGCCAGCACCAAAACGGATAGCGCGATCTCGATTGCAACGGAAGACTCATTGAGGATTGCATAGCGGAGTCCCGAAAAGACGATGCGTAATTTTTGGATAATGCTGAAACCCTGCTGACCTGTTCCGAGGAATTTGTTCCGCATATTACTCCTTCCAAATTGTCCATCAGTGGAGCAGGTCACTTCTTCACACACGGGCGGAGTTGGGTATCTGTCCGCGCCACGTGATGTAAAAGCCATTGCTCCAACTCGTTGTAGGTCTTCTCCGCCAGTTTTGAGGTCATGTTGCCGATCTGCCATTCCGTGTAGAAGCGGTCGAATTTTTTGATAAACTCGGCGTGGGCTTTCTTGTTTTGGTCGGCAATCGGGCATTTGTATTTGTTCATGCAATCCTCCTCCTGCCCGAAATGCCACTTCGCGTAGAACTGGAGAAAATCCAAAATCTCGCCCGCCGCTTCCATGGATTTTTTGCTGGCGATTGCCTCGGAAAATTCGTTGAACTTTTCAAAAAGTTTCTTGTGCTGAGCGTCGAGCTCGGCAACGCCGGTGCCCATGGTTTCTTCATCCCAAATAATCATGTTGTCTCCAGTCTAAAGCTTTCATTGTTAGAATCGTAAAATCGATAAAGCAGCGACTTGTCACAAGCCGCCAAACTTTTCGAGATTATATCAAAGCCTCACTTTATACAATGCCATTCTGAGCCCATAGGGGCGAAGAATCTCTGACTTCAGAAGTAAAGACCCTTCGCTGCGCTCAGGGAATCACATTTGCGTGCGCAAGGGGAGTCAAAGCAAAAACCATCCCATCACAGCAGCGACCACGGTTGCAGTGATATTGTCCACATCCTTGAACGGCAGGGATTCGACGATGGTTGCGCCAAGCGCAATCCACGTCAGCGGCAGGAGGTAGGAGGAGAACGGCGCGGGGAAAACCCCAGCCTGGACATAAATAAAAAGCACCAGCGCGGAGAGAATCCAGCCGCCGCCGAAGACACCAATCGAGCCTGCAATGGACTTTTTCTCGCTCCACGAGAGTTTGGGAGATTTCACATTTCGCCCCACCATGTCCGCGATGCCGTCGCCGCCGCACAACATCATCAACGCCACGATGCCAACGGGCGAATCCTTCCAGAAGATCAGAGTCAGCACCACGAACATGATCCCATAGAAAAGCGGACCACGCAAAATTTCCTTCGGGTCGCCCGTGCGGGACATCGCCTTGACCGACGCCTCATCCTTGATCACGCCCAGTCCGATTAACGCAAATTGCACAGTGATCGAAAATGGAACCAGCGCCGCCAGCCAGCGTGCGTCAGGTGTGTCGCGGTAGAGAAGCCAGCACAGCACGAACAGCGGTCCCGTCCCGATGTGGATGACCTTGCGGCTCATCTTACTGTCCATCCAGCCGCGGTGGGCGATAAAATCCATCATACGTAAAAATGCTAGAGAGAGGGCGAAGGTAAGGACAAGGGCGATATAGTTATTCACTTGAAACTCCTGTGGGTGGGTTTGATGGGAAGCTTTTGCGATTATACCCATGACGGTCGTCCTGCGTGGGGTTTGGATTCTCCACAAAACCCTCACAACTTCCTGACAGGATTTACATACTCGGCTGATATGCTGGGATTGAAAGTCACGGCTAGCGACATGAATAAAAAAGATTTTGTGCTCAAACATCGCTCTTTACTCCCAGCACACAGCATTCTGATTGTGATTGGTTTGTTGTTGATTTTTCTGCTTGGGGCATGTGAAACGGCTACGCAGACTCCGTCCAGTGAGCTTGTAGTCGATCAAATCCAGGCCTTTGTTGCAGAGACCCTCACTACACAGGCGACTCCATCGCCCACGCCGACTGCTGGCGCAATTTCAATACCGACCATTAGCGCGACTCCGACACCGTATTCGACTCTGACAACAGTTACGCCGACTCCCATATCGTATTCTTCCTCATCCTCGAGTTATTCAACGCCCCATACCTGTAACTCCTCCGAGTTCGTTACAGATGTGACCATTCCCGATGGAACGGTCTTCTCGCCGGGAGAGACTTTTATCAAGACGTGGAAATTCAAGAATACCGGCACGTGTACCTGGCAGGAGGATTATCTGATTGTCTTTGTCGATGGTAACGCGATGGACGGCGACGCCACCTATCTCGATACGGCGGTGGTCGTTGGTAAAAGAGGGGACGCTTCTGTTTTTATGGTCGCGCCAGATGAAGAGGGAACCTATTACGGACACTGGCAGTTGGCAGATGCAGATGGGGATACTTTTGGCGAGACCGCATACATCGAGATTGTTGTCGATGAGGACGTCACAAGCACGCCAACCGCTAGCGCGACTCCGACGCCTACAGCTACACAGACTCCCACATACACCCCAACTGCCACCGCGACATCCGCGTCAACTTGTGTTGATACTCCAACTGCTACTCCAACGCCCACTTATACTCCCATCCCAAGCGGGGAGTTGACCGGGGAGTCGACGGAAGAACCAACCGAAGTCCCTACTGAGGAACCTGCCGAAGAACCAACAGTTGAACCGGTTGAAACGGATACCGTCTTTTCGATCATTGGTTGGCTTTTCTAATCAATTATTGCGGATGCGGAGGGTGCGACGCACTGTATGGGCCTTTCTATGCTAGAATCGTTTCATGCAATTCGAGGTCTTCACACTCCTTCCCGAAATATTTCCCTCCTATCTTGATACCAGCATTATCAAACGCGCCCGCGAGCGGGGACTGATTTCTGTGCGCGTTCATAACATCCGCGACTACACCCACGACAAACATCACACCACAGACGACACCCCCTACGGCGGCGGCGGCGGGATGGTGATGAAACCCGAACCCGTCTTCGAGGCGATTGAAACCGTCCTGAGCGTAGCCGAAGGACAGCCCTTCGACGCCGCTCAGGGCGAAGTGGTCTCACCCATCCCAATCATCCTGCTCACCCCGCAGGGACGAGTCTTCAACCAAAACATTGCCCAGGAACTTTCACAACACAAGCGGATCGCCCTGCTTTGCGGACGTTACGAGGGAATCGACGAGCGCATCCGCGAGCATCTGGTGACTGATGAAATCTCTATCGGTGACTACGTGTTGACTGGCGGCGAACTCCCCGCCTTGATTCTGATCGATGCCATCTCGCGTCTGCTTCCCGAAGTTCTGGGCGACCCCACAGGGGCGGAGGATGACTCGCACGCGATGGGTTTGCTCGAATATCCGCACTATACCCGTCCGCCCGAATTTCGCGGCTGGAAAGTCCCCGACGTTTTGCTGACAGGCGCTCATGCCAAAATCGACAAGTGGCGGCGTGAACAGGCGTTACTGCGGACTTTGATGAAACGCCCCGACATGCTCGCAAAGGCGGAGTTGACGAAGGCTGATTTAAAATTCCTGAAAAGCCTGGAGTCCGAAGAAAAAAGTGATAAGTAAAAAGTCAAGTGGCTTTCGATCTTTGACTTTCGACTCGAAACTTGTATCTCTTATCTCGTAACTTGCAACTCGTAACTTGTCCTCACATCCCACCCACGGAGTACATCATGTCCAGACTCAACTACGGCAAGACCTTCCTGCTCGGTTTTGGTTTTTTTGGTGTCAGCATCATCTGGGGAGTGTATAACGCCTTTGTTCCTATCTTCCTTTCCGAAAAATTTGGTCTCGCGCCTGCCATGGTCGGCTTCTTCATGACGTTGGACAACATCGCGGCGTTATTCATCCAGCCGTTCGCCAGCGCTTGGTCCGATAGAGTCCGCACCCCGCTTGGGCGACGCATCCCGTTCATCCTCATTGGCGCGCCAATCAGCGCCTTCGCGTTTGGATTGATTCCTGTTGCCGCCATCCTTCCACTGTTCGTGGCTTGTACCAGCACCCTGTTATTGAGCGCCGCGCTCTGGCGCACACCCGTTATTGCCCTCATGCCCGATATCACCCCCTCACAGTTTCGTTCACAGGCAAACGGTGTGATCAATTTCATGGGTGGCATCGGCGCGATCATTGCCTTGCAGACGGGTGGCGTCCTCTACAAGATGAGTCCCAACTTCCCCTTCTGGCTTGGTTCGGGACTTGTCCTGCTTGCCGCGCTCATCGTTTATCTATTCATCGAAGAGCCGAAGGAGTATGAGCAGACCGAGGCAACACCTGGCATGTGGGCAAGCCTGCGCGAAGTCTTCGCCGACCCCGATAAAAGCGGACTCCGCATCCTCTTTGCCATCTTCTTCTGGTTCATTGGCTACTCGGCAGTGGATACCTTCTTCACGCTCTATGCCAAGAATCATCTCGGTTTGAACGAAGGCGATGGAGCGACTCTGCTCTCTGTGCTTCCCTTGTTCTTTGTGCTGTTCTCCATTCCCTCAGGCCTGCTTGCTGGCAAGATCGGACGCCGCACCACCATCTCGATTGGTTTGATTATGATTTCGTTGATGTTGATTCTGCTCTACGTCACACCTGCCGAAGCCCTGTTAACAGGCATAGCGCCCCTGCCGTTGGTCGGCATTCCGCTTGTGGAGGGTGGACCGCGCATGTTGACGCTTGCGGGCGTGATCCTTATTATTGCCGGTATTGCATGGGCGTTTGTCAACATCAACTCCCTGCCCATGGTCGTGGATTTGACCAACGCGGCGCGGATCGGCACGTTTACAGGCTTGTATTATTTGTTCTCCACCCTCTCTGCCATTGTCGGACCCAATCTCAACGGCTGGGCAATTCAACTGGCGGGGAACAACTTCAATATTGTCATGCTTCTTGCGCCGGTGTCCATGCTGATTGCCCTGTGGCTGATGCTCGGCGTCAGGCGCGGTGAGGCGGTCAATCAATAAGGTATGTTCAAGTCTGTCGGGGCCGTGGTTGTTATTTTGACGGTTGCGTTTGTGCTTTCCGCCTGCGAGCCGTCGTCAGATTGTTTTCAGGAGGATGTCTTCTGTGCGGCATTGGTAACAGATACACAGGGCATCGAAGACCACGGCATGAATCAGGATATCTGGGCAGGGCTGGAGCAATCCAAAGCCGCTGACATCGTTGACCGTGTTGAATATATCGAATCGGTTGATTCACGCGATTACGAGAAGAATATTGCCTACTTTGGCGAACAGGGATTTGATGTGATCGTGACTGTCGGCGCTGGCATGGACGACGAGACGCTTCGCGCTGCTGACCTCCATCCTGATTCCCCGCAGGGGACAGCACCTGTTTTCGTCGGTGTGGATCAATACCAAAGCGAATCCCGCGCGAATCTCATCCCTGTCACTTTTCCCGAAGACCAGATGGGATTCCTCGCCGGGGCATTGGCAGTGCGGCTTTCAGAGACCCAGATTGTCGGCGCAGTGTGCGAGACCTCCGGCATTGACTCGATGTGGAGATATTGTGAAGGCTTTCGAGCGGGTGTGGCATTTGTCAATGAATTGGAAGAGAAAAACGTAAGTGCGCTGGTGTCCTATCGTGACGATGGGGATCGTGAGAAACTTTTTCTCGATGAAACCTGGGGACATGATACAGCTCACGGGTTAATCCGCCGTGGGGCGGATGTGATTTTCGCGGCGGGTGGCGTGACGGGGGAGGGAGCCTTACGGGCAGCGGCTGAAGCGGGAGTCAAATCAATCGGAACAGAACGCGACCAGAAGGCGGCATTGGCAGGATCAGGCCCGAGCGTGGTTACTTCCATTTTGGGAGATGCCAGTTTCGAGGTCCAGAAAATCCTGCGCCTGATAAAGGATGGAAAAGTCGCTGTGCATCAATCGGGTCAAATCAAATACATCCCGTTTGATCAGACATTTCCGGAAAACCTGACCCGGGAGATGGATACACTGCTTTTGGCGCTCATGAATGGCCAAATTAAGACAAATGTAACCTTATCGAAGCCTTAACAATGGGGTGTTATTGCGTTCATAAAGAACTTTGCCGTGCTTGAAGTTTCGCCAGGGATTGGGCTTTGGCGTTCGAGGTTTCGGTGGCGTATCAATTGGCATCATTTCTGAGGCGAGTTTTTTCTTGAGGATGAGCAGGAGCGCCTCGTCGCCCGAAATAACCGCAGGTGGAATGGAAACGATTGTTTTTCGTTTTGTGCACGGATGCCAGAGGCAATCTCTGGCCATACCTCCTCCTTTTTTCCCACCTTACTCCTCTTTCCGAAAAAATATTCCACGCCCATTCAGGTTTTCGATTTCATCCAAAAATCGGTTGACGGGATTTTTGTTTGTTTGATACACTCGCGCCCATGTTAAACCTCAACCAGCAATTTGACCTTATTCGACAATCCGCCACCGTCGCCATGGCGGACCGCATCCTCGCGCTCAAAGCCAGCGGACAGGGCATCGTCGGCTTACAGGTGGGCGACCCCGATTTCGACACGCATCCCGCCATCGTCGAATCCGCGCTTCAAGCCATGCGCGATGGGGAGACCCATTACGGACCCTCTGTCGGGACGCTGGAACTCCGCCGGGCAATTGCGACCAAACTCCAGCGCGATGAAGGGGTGGAGTACGATCCCGCTTCGGAAACCCTCGTCACGCACGGCGGCATCCACGCCTACTACACCGCGATGCAATCCATCTTGAATCCGGGTGACGACGTGCTGGTTCCCGATCCGTCCTGGGCGACTCACTCCAACATGGCGATCCTTCTGCGGGGGAATGTGATTCGCGTCCCGGCTCCTGCTGAAAACGGATTCATCCCCCATTTCGAATCCTGGCTGAGGGCTTTAACTCCCAAAACCCGCATCATCGTTTTAAACTATCCATCCAATCCGACGGGCGCGTTTCCCTCACGGGAATACCTGCAAAAATTGCATGAGTTCGCAAAAGAACACAACTTGTGGATCGTAAGTGACGAGGTATATGGAAGTTTGTACTTTGAAGGCAAACCAACTTCCGCAGCCGCAATCGAAGGCGCAAAAGAGCGGACGCTGTTGGTGAACAGCCTGTCCAAATCATATGCGATGACCGGCTGGCGTGTGGGATTTCTCGCCGCGCCTGTGCGTGTGATTCAAAATGCGTTGAAAGCCGGGCAAAACTCTATTACCTGCGTCGCCCCGTTCATCCAAAAAGCCGCCGCTTTTGCGTTGACTAATCCGGCCATACAGCAAGTCACTGCCGAGATGCGCGCCGCATACAACCGTCGCCGCGAGTTGGTCATTCGGCTTTCCCATCAACTCGAAAGCGAGAAAGTCAAAGTCATCCCGCCGCAAGGAGCCTTCTACTTCTTCCTCGACTTGAGGGCATTGAACATGACCTCGGTGGAAATGTGTGAGCGGATTCTGGAAGAAGAAGGTGTGGGACTCGTTCCCGGCTCGGCGTTTGGCGAACAGGGTGAAGGCTTTATCCGCATGACGATTGCCGCATCCGATGAGGACGTGGAAGCGGGATTCAGGAAGATCGTGAAGTGGGCGGAGAGACAATAGGAGCTACCCGCCTTATTAGTTTGCGCGGCTCACCGAACGTGATGGGTCGCCCGTATGATTATGAGGAGAGATCATGAAAGTCGCATTTCAGGGCGAGCCTGGCGCATATTCCGAGCAGGCGGTTTTTGACTATTTCGGGGACGTGGAAACCCTTCCATGTGAATCTTTCGATGTGATGTTCGATTCTGTGGCATCAGGGAAATGCAACGTGGCACTGGCCCCCATTGAGAATTCGCTGGCAGGGAGCATCCACCAGAATTACGACTTGCTCCTACGGCATGACTTGCATATCGCGGGGGAGTACCTTTTGCGCGTGCGGCATTGTTTGATCGTCAACCCTGGCGTGGTAAAAGAAGATGTCAAAAAAGCCATTAGCCATCCGCAGGCGTTAGGTCAGTGCGCTGGTTATTTGCGCTCGCACGGCATCAAAGCGGAGCAGGTCTATGATACGGCGGGAAGCGTGAAGATGCTCAAGGAGTTAGGTGCCTTGGATGTGGCGGCGATTGCGTCCAGACGGGCGGCGGAACTCTACGGCATGCAAATCTTGGAAGAAGGCATCGAGGACAATCCGGAAAACTATACGCGTTTCCTCGCAATTCAGAAAGAGACCGTCATCCCCGAAGGCGAAGCCAAGACCTCCATTGTGTTTACGCTGAAAAATGTCCCCGGATCCCTGTTCAAGGCAATGTCTGTTTTTGCCTTGCGCGACCTCGACCTGACGAAGATCGAGTCCCGCCCGCTGCAGGGGAAGCCATGGGAATATCTGTTTTACATTGACTTCATCGGCTCGGCACAAGACGAAACTGTCAAACGGGCGCTCGATCACCTTGGTGAATATGCCCTGATGTTACGAGTGCTGGGATCGTATCCGCGCTTCAAAGGATAACCCGCCGCTGAAATCCGCCTGCCTCCAACGGGCGGATTTTTTTATTGACAGAATCGAACATAAGTTCTAAAATAAGATAAAAATTGTCGCATTTTCAGATTTAGGAGTCAGGTCACTTCGTCCGTGGCAAAAGGAAATATCATGAGAAAACTTATCGTTGCTGAATTCATTACTTTGGATGGCGTCATTCAGGCGCCGGGTGGCGTAGACGAGGATACCGATGGCGGTTTTGTCCACGGCGGGTGGACACATCCCTACTGGCATGATGACATTGGAATGCACTTTGCCCAGGCGATGACTGACGCTGACACATTGTTGTTGGGGCGAAAGACCTGGCAGATTCACGGTAACGCGTTCGAGCCGATGCCTGTGGAGAATGATCCGTTTGGCAATGTAAAGAAGTATGTCGTTTCCACCACATTGACTTCAGCGGCGGGGTGGCGGAACTCAATCCTCATCAGTGGCAATGTGGTCGAGGAGGTCCGCAAGTTGAAGAAGCAACCCGGCAAGAATATTCTTCTGGATGGCAGCAGTGTGCTGATCCACACCCTGATCGAGAACAGCCTGGTGGATGAATACGTTTTGCACGTTTATCCGCTTGTGCTTGGGAGCGGCAAGCGCTTGTTCCCGGAAGGGAAGCGCGTGAATTTGAAGTTGGTCGAATCGACAAAGCTCCCATCAGGCGTAGTGTTTCAACGGTATCAACCTGCCTGATAAAGAAAAAAACAGGAGAGAGTTATGAATCACGGATATATCTTCTTTGAGATCCAGGCGGACGATGTGCAACGCGCCGCGAAGTTCTATCAGACCGTCTTCGGTTGGAAGTTCAGCCCAAACCCCGGCGCGCCAATCGAGTATCTTGACATTGAAACAGGTGGTTCAAGGGGTGGCTTGTTGAAACGGCCTGCCAAAACTCCCCCACCCGAACACGGGACAAACGCCTACGTCTGTTCGATGGAAGTTGAGAATTTCGACGAAATCGCCAGCAGGATAATGAAAAATGGTGGACAGGTGGCTCTTGAAAAATTCCCCATCCCCGGCAGGTGCTGGCAGGGATACTTCATCGACACCGAAGGCAATACCTTCGGCATCTTTGAAGTGGACGAAAAGGCTGGCTTGTAGGAATCATCATGAACCAATACCTTGCCTTGCTGCGCGGAATCAATGTCGGCGGAAAGAACATCATCAAAATGGCGGACTTGAAAGCCAGTTTTGAGGAAATGGGCTTTTCGAATGTGGTTACATACATTCAAAGCGGAAATGTCCTGTTCCTGTCGGAAGAAAAAGATAAAACGTTGCTGATAACAAAAATCGAAAAGGGACTTTCCATAAGATTCAATTTTGAAGCGAAGATTGTGGTTGTCTCTCGAAAAGAACTCGCTGCCATTATCCGCAATGTGCCAGATGGATTTGGTACAGACGAAAAGAAATTCAGGTATAACGTCATCTTTTTGAAGGAGCCGCTAACGTCAAAAGATGCGATGAAAACTGTAAGTGTCCGTGAAGGCGTGGATACTGCTCATGCGGGCAAACAGGCGTTGTATTTTTCACATCTTATCAGCCGCGCTTCTCAAAGTCACCTCTCTAAAATCATTGGCACACCGGCATATCAAAATATGACCATCCGCAATTGGAACACGACTACGAAGCTGTTAGCGCTCATGGAAGGACAAAATGGCTAAGACAAATTTCCAATCCATTGACCAATACATTGCGGCATGTCCAGTCGAGTCACAAAAGTATTTGCGCGAGATTCACAAATTGATCCATGCGTTGGTGCCGGATGCAAACGAGAAAATCAGTTATCAGATCGCGTGCTTCGAGTTGAATGACATGAACTTGATCCATTTTGCGGGATGGAAAAAGCATGTGTCGCTGTACCCGGTTCCGACGGGGAGTGAGGTGTTCGAGCGACAGATCGCAAAATATGTGGACGGCAAGGGGACGTTGAAATTCCTGCTCGATGAACCGCTTCCGATCAAGTTAATTGAAAGAGTCGTCAAATTGCATTTAGAAGCAAATAAAAAGAAAGCCAAAGGAGATTGAAATGAATAAGATAGTCCCGTGTCTATGGTTCGATACGCAATGCGAGGAGGCGATGAATTACTACGTCGATACGTTCAATGGTGCGCCTCATAAAAAACAGGAATCTAGAATCGTTGAGATCACGCGCTATGAAAAAGGAATGGAAGCGCCCGGCGCAGAGCAGATGGAAGGCAAGGTCATTACCGGTATTTTCGAGCTGGTGGGTCAACGCTATATGGCGCTCGATGGGGGACCGGTCTTTAACTTCACTGAAGCAATTTCGTTCTATGTGGAATGCGAAGACCAGAAAGAAGTGGATTACTTTTGGAATAAGTTATCTGCCGTTCCCGAAGCGGAGCAATGCGGCTGGGTGAAGGACAAGTTTGGCTTATCCTGGCAGATTATCCCAAAACAGTTGGGCGAATTGATGGGTGACCCAGACCCGATTAAGTCCAAACGAGTAATGAATGCCATGCTCAAGATGAAAAAGATCATTGTGGAAGATTTGCAAAAGGCGTATAACAACGAATAAGGGGGCTTGCCAATATTCAAAGATAAAATAGACTCTATTGGAAATAAAATCTGGACACAGATGAACGCTGATTTACGTTGATTCAAAGAGAAAAAATCCGCGTTTCCTGCGTTAATCAGCGCCCGAACTAGGTTTTCGGCTTATTACCGATAAAGTCTAATAATGGATCCAGCCATGAGAAAAGTTATCGTGCTTGAACATATCTCTCTTGATGGTGTCATACAAGCCCCAGGCGGACCGGAAGAAGATACCAGCGGCGGCTTCGCTCATGGGGGATGGATAGCGCCTTATTCCGATGCGATCCTTGGAACAGCCCTGAGAAAGCAGATGAATATGCCGTTCGACTTGTTGTTAGGGCGCAAAACTTTTGAAATTTGGACGCCATACTGGCCGCTACATGCGGATATATGGCCGGGTGTCAACGCGGCGACCAAGTATGTTGCCTCGAATACCATGACATCTAGCGAATGGCAGCCGTCTGTATTTTTAAACGGAGATATTGCAGAAAAAGTCGCCAAAATCAAGCAACAGCAAGGACCGGATTTGCACGTTTGGGGAAGTGGTAATCTCATTCAGACGCTTATCAAGCATGATTTGGTCGACGTGTTCTGGCTGATGATATATCCGATAACATTGGGCAGTGGAAAGCGCTTGTTCGCCGATGGTACGATTGCGGCGGCATTCAAAATGACGGAAAGCGTAGTTGCCCGGAGTGGCGTCATTGTAGTGAATTACGAGCGTGCGGGCTCAATCACAACTGGCGAAGAGTGATGTAGTTCCGTCCAAATGAAGGTGTCTGAAAGGTTTGATTTCTTAAACACAAAGGCGCCGAGACTCTAAGACACGATGAATAGAAAAACTTAGAATCTCTGTGCCTTGGAGTCTTCTTGGTACCTTGCTAATCTTTTTGAACTTTCTTGCGTTCATCGTCCCATAGTTTGGCAAATCGTTCAAACACATCGGCAATGATCTCCAGGTCACTTTCAGAGTAACTTGAGATCAATTCGTCTTGTGCTTTTCTTGCCGATTCAAACCATGCAGCCATTTTTTCGGCGCTCGATTGCGCGGGAGTAATGAGAGTCCCGCGGCGATCATTGGGGTTGGGTCGGCGTTCGATTAAGCCAGCCTTTTCGAGCCGGTCAAGCATGGCGGTCGTTGCACCCGAGGTGAGACCTGTATATCTGGCAATTTCGGAGGGTGTGGCAATGCCCTTTTGGAATAGCAGCCTCAAACACTCCATGTCGGTTGCGTTGAGCCCCGCCGATTCGCTCATGGCATTTCGGAACTGCGTCAAATTAACGCCATAATCCCTTACTGCCATCAAGGCTCGTTTCTTCAATTCTGTTTTTGTTGAGTTTGTCATAGAAATTTACCCTTGACATTATCTTTATTATAAAGTATCTTTATTATATAACTAAATTGGTTTTGGCGCAAGGTGTCAAAACAACCCCGTCAGATAAGGAGATTAATATGAGTCCAAAGAAAGAAACAAAAAAATCTACAAAGCGTACCGCCAGCAACAATGTGTACACGGGATTATCGAAGGAAGAAATAGCTGCTATGAAGGAGACCCTCAAAGAGAGGAAGGCGAATGCGAACAAGGAGGAAGCGGAGAAGGCTGTGCTTGAAAAGATTGCTGAGTTGAAGGGATTGGATCATGACATAGCCAAACGGATCCACGAGATTGTCAAAGCCAATGCGCCGAACCTTTCGCCGAAGACCTGGTACGGCATGCCTGCCTATGCCAATTCGGATGGCAAGATCGTCTGCTTCTTCCAGAGCGCTGCGAAATTCAATTCGAAGTACGCGACTCTCGGTTTCAACCACGACAACGCGAACCTCGACGAAGGCAATATGTGGCCGAGTGCCTTCTCGCTGAAGGAGTTGACCGCCGCAGAAGAAGCAAAGATCGCCGCGCTTGTAAAGAAGGCAGTGGTTGAGAACTGATCTTGCCGCGGATGAGGGTCAATAGCTATTTTTTGACTTGACATCCGCCCGTCAGGGTCATATACTCGCAAAACAATTGAACGGGGAGCCTGCCGCGACAGGCTGAGAGGAGCGTACTCGCTCGACCCGCATCACCTGATCTGGTTAATACCAGCGGAGGGATTTTAAATTCACTCACGCAATCCTCCGCTTTCGGAGGATTTTTTGTTTCCAAAACGTATCATCATTTTTGCCAACGGCGACCTGTCCGATTTGGAAAAGGCCCGCTCCCTTCTGCGTGACGATGACTTCATCATCGCCGCGGACGGCGGTACGCGCCATGTCATTGCGCTGGGCAGAATCCCAAACTTCATCATCGGCGACCTGGATTCCGTGACCTTTGACCTTCGACTATTGACCGACAAGGGGACGCAAATCATCCAATTTTCCCACGACAAAAACGAAACCGACCTCGAATTAGCCATCCAGCACGCATTGACCCTGAATCCCGAACAGGTCATTATCCTCGCCGCCCTTGGCGGACGTCTTGACCAAACCCTCGGCAACATCGCCCTCATCAGCGACCTTCGACTTTCGACCTTTGACTGTCGACTTGACGACGGCATCGAAGAAGTCTTTTTCTGCCATGACAAATGCGAAATCAATGGCAAGCCTGGCGACATTGTCTCACTCATCCCCTGGCAGGGAGAGGTGATAGGCGTCGTCACAACCGACCTCAAATGGCCGCTGAGAGATGAGACTTTATATCCAAATAAAACACGCGGCATCAGTAACGAAATGCTCGGCGAGACGGCGGCTGTCCAGATTCGATCTGGTTCGTTGCTTGTTGTTCATCGCCGAACCAGTCTCTAATCACCAATTACCAATCACTGGAGAACCAAATGAAACGAATCGCTTTTTACCTTTTACTTCTCGCTTTCCTCCTTGCCTCATGTGCCCCTGTCACCCCAGCCGAACCTCAAACGATCACCGTCATCACCCATGATTCCTTTGCCATCGGCGAGGAGACAGTCAAAGCTTTTGAGGCGGAAAACAACGCAAAGATTGCCTTCCTCAAGGGCGGCGATGCTGGCGCGGTGTTGAATCAAGTCATCCTCACCAAAGACGCCCCGCTGGCGGATGTCCTCTTCGGCGTGGACAATACCTTCCTCTCCCGCGCATTGGATGCCGATATTTTCGAGTCTTATCAATCGCCGGTTTTGAGTGACATTCCCGATGAATTCGAACTAGACTTGTCCAGCCGCGCCCTGCCTGTGGATTATGGCGATGTTTGCATCAACTACGACAAAAATTATTTCGCCGAAAAGAATCTATCCATTCCGCGATCGTTTGAGGATTTGGCAAAACCCGAATACAAGAACCTGCTGGTCGTGGAAAATCCTGCCACCTCCTCGCCCGGACTTGCCTTCCTGCTTGCCACTCGCGCTCATTTCGGTGACCGTTATCTCGATTACTGGAAGAGTCTGAAAGAAAATGGCGTCGTCGTTGTGGACGGCTGGGAAACCGCCTACTTCACTAACTTCTCCGCCTCTTCTGGCAGAGGAGACCAGACAATGGTTGTCTCCTACGCCTCCAGTCCCGCCGCAGAAGAAGGACGCACCGCCTCCATCATCGCCGCGGACATGTGTTTCCGCCAGATCGAATTTGTCGGCATCCTCAAAAATGGGAAGAACAAACCGCTTGCTCAAAAGTTTGTGGACTTCATGCTGAGCCAGAAATTCCAGGAAGACATGCCGCTCAATATGTTTGTCTATCCTGTGAACAAGAATGCCAAATTGCCTGACGTCTTTGTCAAATATGCCGATGTCGCTCAAAGTCCCGCCACAATGTCCCCCGACGAGATTGCCTACTACCGCGACGCGTGGATCGAGGCATGGACAAAGGCGATGAAGTAGGGGTGGGCATAGGGTAGACAGGTACATAAGGTAAACAGGCAGTATGGAAACTCGAAACGCTTATTTTTTTACGAGTATACGTGTCTACTTGTTTACCTATATACTTCCCCGTATTTTCCTTTGGCTTCCCACTCTGCTCTTCCTCCTCTACTTCTTCTTCTACCCGCTTACAAGGATTCTCAACCTTACTTTTACCCCTTCCACTTTCACAAATCCCGACAATCTCCTTATTACTCTTAACTCGTTATTCTTCACTTTCTATCAGGCAATCCTCTCCACCCTCCTTACCTTCCTCCTTGGACTTCCTTCCGCCATTCTCTTCTCCCGTTTCGACTTTCGCGGCAAATCCCTGCTCCGCGCACTGACCGCCGTCCCCTTCATGCTGCCGACCGTCGTAGTTGCGGCCGCCTTCAACTCGTTACTCGGCAACCACGGCATCTTCTCCTTTCTTACTACTCGTTCCTCATTTCTCGTTTCTCCCTTTATTCTTATCCTTACCGCCCACGTCTTCTACAACACCACCATCGTCATCCGCATCGTCGGCAACGCCCTCTCCCGCCTCGATCCCAAATTGGAGCAAGTCGCCCGTTCCCTTGGTGCGGACACTTTCCGTGTGTGGAAAAACGTCACCCTTCCGTTGCTGCGCCCGTCCCTGCTTGCCGCCGCCTTGCTCGTCTTCATGTTCGACTTTACCAGCTTCGGTGTCATCCTGTTGTTGGGCGGCTCCAACTTCTCCACACTCGAAGTGGAAATTTATCTGCGCGCGCTTAAACTTCCCAACCTGCCGCTTGCCTCCATGCTCTCGGTGGTGCAACTGCTCTTCACTCTGATTTTTTCCATCCTCTACACCCGTTCCGTCAACCAGGTCACAACCCAAACCGCCCCTCGCTTTTCCATTTCCCGATCACCCAAAACTATCAAAGAAAGAATCTTTGTCTTTGCTCTTTCCTCGTTACTCGTTACTTTCTTTCTCCTTCCTCTCGCCTCTCTTCCTCTCCGCTCTCTGGCACGTCTCGAAGCGGACCGTGGACAACGCGGCGAAGTCCAATACGGAGTTACCGCCGATTACTACAAAGAACTCTTCATCAACCGACGCGGCTCGTTGTTCTACGTTCCACCCATTCAAGCCGCGCGGAATTCACTGGGTTATGCCGGGCTGACAGTCCTGCTTTCGCTCGCGCTTGGTTATCCCGCTGCGTACGCGCTTGCCAAGCCAGCCCGCCTTGAAAAATTTCTCGACCCGCTCATTATGCTTCCGCTTGGCGCATCGGCGGTGATGCTTGGGCTGGGATTTATCCTTTCGTTTGGGCGCGCGCTTGCCTCGCCGTGGTTCGTCCCCATTGCCCACACGCTCATCGCGTTGCCCTTCGTGATTCGCACGCTCCAGCCCGCTCTGGCATCCATCCCCGAGAGGCTGCGACAAGCTGCATCCACTTTGGGCGCGTCGCCGTTTCGCGTCTGGCAGACAGTTGACTTTCCCATCCTGTCTCGCGCCACGCTCAGCGCAGCCACCTTTGCCTTTACCGTCTCGCTCGGCGAATTTGGCGCGACCCTCCTGCTGACCCGCCCCGAATACCCGACCATCCCGATTGCCATTCAACGCTTCCTCTCCCAGCCCGGTGGACTCAACTTCGGGCAGGCAATGGCGATGGCAACCCTTCTCATGTTTCTCACCACGCTTTCGATTTTGCTCATCGAACGTACCCGTCTTTCCACCTCTGGAGAATTTTGATGCTTGAACTGCGCGACATTTTCAAGACCTACGAAGGCAAGCCGCTTCTGCGCGGCATTTCATTTTCCGTTGCGGAAGGGGAGACGGTCTGCCTGCTTGGCGCGTCGGGCAGCGGAAAGTCCACGCTGTTGCGGATGATTGCCGGACTGGAGAATCCTGAAAGTGGATTGATCCTGTTCAACGGGTTTGACCTCGCCCAGACTCCGACTCACCTCCGCGACTTTGGGTTGGTCTTTCAAGACTACGGGCTTTTTCCACACCTGAACATTTTTGATAACATCGCGTTCGGATTGAAGATGCGAAGTCTGCCGCCCTCCGAAATTTCTTTGCGCGTAGCCGCTCTTCTGAGGCAAATCAATTTGCAGGGATTTGAAACCCGTAAAGTAACCGATCTCTCAGGCGGCGAGCAACAGCGTGTGGCTTTAGCCCGTGCTCTTGCTCCCCAGCCGCGCCTGTTGATGTTCGATGAACCTCTCGGCGCATTGGATAGAACCTTGAAGGAAAGTCTCTTGCAGGAACTGCGCTCCATTTTGCATGAGACGAAGATTCCCGCCATCTACGTCACTCATGACCAGGACGAAGCATTCACCATTGCCGACCGTATCCTGCTTTTACATGAAGGCGAAATCGTCCGCGCGGGAACGTCCGCCGAAGTCTGGTCAAACCCAGGCTCGGCATGGGCGGCGCGGTTTTTGGATGCGGGCAATATCCTTGATGGCGTGATAAAAAGGATGAATGATGAAGGCGGAAGAATGAAAGTTGAAACCGCGTTTGGTGATTTCTTCGTGCAATGTGAACATCATCATTTGGCGGGAGAAAAAGTCTTGTTGCTGGTCAAGCAGTTCCCCTCTCCTACTAGGAGAGGGGCTAGGGGTGAGGTTGAGATAAAACTCAAAGTGGAAGACGTGCTTTTTAAACGGGACCAATTTGAGGTCAGGGGAGAGGGTTTAGTCTTTCAGTTGAAGGAAGGTCCCGCTGTGGGTCAAGTCATCAAAGTGAAGATTGAGGTGGAATGTCTCAAATAAAAGTGTTGAAAAAGAATCTCGCTGAGGAAATCACCTGGCAATACGAGGGCGAAGTCTTGCATCGTGGAGAAAATCAGATCACATTGGAGGCATTCTTCAATCGCGACGACCTATCGTTCATGGACATCGTCCTCAAACGCAACGACCGCTTTGTGGAGACGTTCTATTCCGACCGCTGGTACAACATCTTCGAGATTTATGACCGCGACGATGGGAAGTTCAAGGGTTGGTATTGCAACATTGGCAAGCCTGCCATTATCACCGATGACTTTGTCTCCTACGTTGACCTTGCTCTCGATTTGTGGGTCTCGGCGGATGGTAGACAAACTGTTTTGGACGAAGACGAATTGGTGGCATTGAATTTGGGTGATGAGTTGAAACAAAAAGTGAACGACAGCTTGAGAGAGTTGCAGGAAGCTATTAAATCAAAAAATCCCCCGAGTTAACTCGGGGGATTTTTTGATGTGGGATCAGTTACATGCCCAGCGATTGCACAATCTGGTCGCCGAAAAACCAGCCGCCAGCGACAAATGCACAACAGCAACACAGTAATACCGCGACAACGATACCAATGATAAGACCAGTGTTGCTTTTCTTGGGGGCTTCGGGACTAACAGGCATTTCGTTCATTTCATTCATAATTTCTACTCCTTTATGATAGGTTGGACAAAGAACTTTGTTTGATGAATGACAGACGGGCGGATTATATCAGGCAGTACGCGCCTTGTCTGTACGTCGCCAGAGCCACCAAAGTACTAGCGCCAGCAGGACGATCAGCAGAGTCCCCATGACGATGGGCAGTAGGATCGCGAACACGGATGCAAAGAATGCGAGGATATCTTCTGCAATGGAGACAGGGACGTTTCCCGCACCGCCCGTGGTGGCTGTGACTGCGGGACGTAATGCCGCCGCCTTGACCACATGCACGCCGCCTGCCATGAGCAGACCACAAGCCAGAGCCAGCACAGGGTTAACATCGGTGATGACTTTCGCACTGGCAGCGAATGCAATTGCTCCCGCCGCAGGGCGGACGACGGTCTGGATCACGTCGTTGATGTGGTTGACAGCGGGGACTTTATCCGCAACCATTTCGATGATGACCAAAACCCCAAGCAGGATCAAAATCCAGGGGTTCGCGATCAGGTCCCAGGGCTGGGCAAGTTTGAGTGTTTCGGGGAAGTAATGTGCGATCACACCAATCACCAGCAGGGGAATATAGGCATTCAATCCCGCGCTGGCCGAAAGCCCGAAGGCCGAAAATATGCCAAGTAACATTTCCATCTTTTCTCTCCTTTTCTTATCGGAGCGCAAAAACTCTGTTTTTGCAAAACCTCCAAGTTTCATAATAACTTACGTTTAAATCATATCAAAGTTTTATCCCAACAGACCAGGGAATCCATTCCAGGTTCCTGTCAATTGCAGGCGGAACAGGTCGATGCCGAGGACCAACAGGATTGCCAGTGTGAACCCAGCCAAAAGCGGGAGCCAGAGTTGACGTGGACTCTCGAAGGTGTTGTCCTGCCGCATGATCATAATCCATAGAATTGAAAATACAATCACCAGCAGGGACAACGTTCCAAGTGCGCTGAGGTAGGCAATCGGATAAAGCACGATCAGGCTGTCGGTCAGGATGAGCAGATTGATGACTGCAATCAGCACAGTCAGAATGCCAAGTGATTTCCATTCGATGGCGGGTCGGGAATCAAGTTCGCGCCACAGGGTTTGGTTGACTACGGGATACAAAACCGCCGCGAGCACAATCCCCATACCGCTGCCCGTGAAAAGCCTCAGGATATTGTTCGGCGTATACAGGTTGGGGATTTTATCCAACGCACCATGCGTTGTCTGTTTGAGCAGGTAAAGATAGGAATTGCTGCCGTCGATGCCAAAGGCGAGGAAAAAAAGGACAAACACAGCGATGATCCCGCGCGAGGGAAGCTTGCTCCGTCTGCGGCTGACGAAAAACTGGAAGATGAGTCCCGCGCCCGCCGCGTAGAATTCCCCTGTGCAGCGCGCGCACAACGGGAGTTGTCGGTCGTGAATGTGGAAGGAGCGCGCATCGATTCGATGGCAGACGGCATAGCCGACTGCATCCAGCTTTCCAAGCGCGCCTTCGGGGGAGAGGTACATCCACGCCGCAAAGGCAAGGATAGCCGCAACTGGCACGAACCAGCGCAGGATCGTTTGCAATTTATATCCAAAGGGTTGGTTTTTCATCTGGGTCATTATATGAGGTACGGGAGTGGATTGCAAGAAAGATGTATACTGTGTGTAATATGATGAGGTGTTCGGAAAGGAGAATCGTCAATGCAAAAAATAGGAATTCTTACAGGCGGCGGTGACGCACCGGGCTTGAATGCTGTCATCCGTGCCGCAGTAAAGACCGCGATTAATGTGTATGACTGTGAAGTCTTTGGGATTAAAGACGGATATGATGGTTTCCTGGCAGAAAATGGGATCATCCCACTTGCGATGGGGGAGGTGCGTGGAATTCTACCGCGTGGCGGGACAATCCTCGGCACGGCAAATCGCGGCAACCCCTACGCACGCAAGGTGATCCAGGATGGAAAGGAAGTCATCATCGATGTTTCAGATGACATCGTTAAAGGAATCCAGAAATTGAAATTGGACGCCCTGCTCGTTTTGGGCGGTGACGGAACACTGCGCATTGCCCACGAGTTGGCGGGAAAAGGCGTGCCTGTCATCGGCGTCCCCAAAACCATTGACAACGATATCGGGGGTACGGAGATCACCTTTGGGTTTGACACTGCGCTTAACATTGCGACAGAAGCGTTGGACCGTTTGCACAGCACCGCCGAATCGCATCATCGGGCAATGGTGCTTGAACTCATGGGACGCGATGCAGGTTTCATAGCCTTGCAGGCGGGTGTCTCCGGTGGGGCGGACGTGATTCTGATTCCGGAAATACCATTCAAGTTTGAAAGCGTCTTGTCAAAGATCCGCAGACGGGCCGAAAGAGGGAGCAAGTTTAGTATTCTCGCGGTGTCTGAAGGTGCAAGACCTATCGACGGAACACAAGCTTTTTCACGCAGTGGAGATGAAATTTACGTTCCACGTTTGGGCGGCATCGGTCAAACAGTGGGGGAATATATCAATGGCCATGGCTTTGAGTCGCGCGTAACCGTTTTGGGACACCTGCAACGCGGCGGCACGCCAACCGCATTTGACCGTTCCCTTTCCTCCCGGTACGGTGCAGCAGCAGTTCACCTTGCGGCGCGCGGCGGGTTTGACCGCATGGTTGCCCTGCATTGTGGCAGGATTACGGATGTCTCTCTTGCAGAAGCGACCGCCACTCCCAAGCGCGTAAAGCTGGATGATGACGCTGTCGCGACCGCGCGAGGGCTGGGTATTTCATTTGGGGATGAATGATTCGCCCCAGGACTGATCACATGCTCTTGCAGTAAAGTCAAGGGATGGTCGCCCATGTCCTTCGGCGCATTCCTTGAAAGGATAAAATAAAAAGAAGGTTGAGGTTCGATACCTCAACCTTCAAACTTTTGAACCCGCCAACTATTTCTCAAACACAAACTGCCCGTTCTTGTAGAACAACTCACCGTCCACCAAAATTTCGGAATCAGTCCGCAGGTCGCAGATCATATCCCAGTGGATGGCGCTCTTGTTGGTGGAGCCAGTTTCGGGGTAGCCTGCTCCAAACGCCATATGGAACGATCCGCCGATCTTTTCGTCGAAGAGGATGTTGCCTGTAAAGCGTTGGATGTCGAAATTAGTGCCGATGGCAAATTCACCAATGTAGCGTGAGCCTGCATCGATGTCCAGAGTCTTGACCAGGAACTCCTCGTTTTTCTCCGCTTTGGCTGTGACCACCCGCCCGTTGGAAATGGTCAACTCCGCGCCTTCGACGCTTACTCCGTTGTAGTTGGCGGGATAGGTGAACTTCACCCAGCCATTGGCAGAGTCTTCCACGGGACCAGTGTAAATCTCGCCGTCGGGCATGTTGAACGTGCCGAATGAATTCATGAATTTGCGTCCCTTGACCGAGAGAGTCAAATCCACATTCGGTCCGCGCAGGACCACCTGGCTCTTGCCCTTCATGTAATCAATGGCGGATTGCTGTTTGCTCTCGACGGTTTTCCAGAACGCGACAGGGTCATCCTCATTGGCATGAACCGCGCCGAAGACGAAGTCCTCGTATTCCTTGAGGCTCATGCTCGCATCCTGTGCGTAGCCGTCGGTGGGGAAGAGGGTGGTGACCCATTTGAAGGTTCCTTCGCCGCCGCGACGGAATTGGGTCTCGGTGATGGTCGCCAGTCCCTTGTGATAGCGCTGGACTTTTGCAGGGTCGATATTTGTGGTGCCGTGCGTGTTCGTAGCCGAGTGGATGCGGATGCGCCCCTCGAACTGCTCGTACGCCAGCTTGTAGAACGTCGGCACGAAGTCTAGTTGGGCATCATTGGCATAGGTCAGGTACATTTCCTCCTGACTGAAGGGCATCAGCCCTGGCAGAGTCATCATCAGATGCGGATGCGCGCCCTTACCCAGCATTTGGATGTACAGTTCATGTAACAACGGCTCGGCGGCGGTTGTACCTTCGAGCAGGAAGCGGTCGCCTGGAACGACGCGGGCGGAATGTTCGATCAGTACCTTTGCAAATTTAGTTACACGTGGGTCAGCCACAGATTTTCTCCTGTTTGTGGAATGATGAAATTATACCGCGTTGACTTTCTATCTCATCCCCGAAATTGTCACCATCCCGCTGCTGACGTTGATGTTCATGATTTCCAACCCTGGCGCCTGTTGCTCGATATTTTCCAAAAGCATCTGATTGATCCAGGATTCCATCTGTGAGACCAGGGGACCTGGAATGACCTGTGTCCCAATTTGCATGGACTCGATCTCGACGTTTGGCTTCTTGTTTGAACCAATCACCAGGTTGCCCACGAGCAGGACGGAAGTGGAATCCGCGCTGCCAGTGACCATTCCCCAGATTTGGATTTTCCCATCCCGCATGTAAACCTGCACATCGCTCAACGGCAGGTCGGGATTTTCCTTCATTTCCATTGCCAGCCATGAGGTCAGTTCCCGCTCTGTCAGCGAGATGGAGGAAAGCGAACCGGGTTGGGGCATGGATTTTTCAAGCGTGATTTTGACTTCCTGTGCCGTTTCGTCGGACGGGATGATTTCCGCGCCAGGGCGTTCGGGCGCGCCTTCCAGTCCGCTGTTTGCGTTGTTCACTGCAAAGCCGATCAACGCATCCAACAGCGCCGCATATTGCGGATATTTCGCGCTCATCTCGGCCCGGGTCCGCGAAGCGACATCGCCTGCGCTGGAGATTTCCGTGAACATGGTCGGGGTGGAGATGACCATTAATCTCGCCATCGCTGATTCTGGATTCCGTCGCGCCACAACGTAGGAGGTCGAAACGAAAAGAATTGCCAGCGCCATAAAAACGCCACCCCAGCGCAACGCCTTTTTGTACGGACGCGGAGTCTGGAACTGGCTTTGGGGATTGTTTCTGGGCAGGGGCTTGGTGGGGGACTCAATGCGGGCGATCCAGATTTTGGCTTCGGTGTTGTTGGGGTCGATTTTGAGAACCCGCTGGTAACATTCGATCTTCTGCTGTGGCTCGTCCACCATCTTTGCCATCAGCATCCAGGCGGCTTCCTCCTGCGGATATTGGACTAGAAAATCCTGAAGATATTTTCTCGCCAGTTCGCGGTTTCCGCGCTGGAAGGTGTAATCGGCTTGCTTGAGAAGTTCCTGCTTGGCCATGAGGTGTAAAAACCCTAAAGGTCTCGAAGACCTTTAGGGTTTTTTGTTTTTCTACAAACTCGGTTCGGGAAGCGGTTCTTCGGATTTCTTCAGAACCAACTCGCCGTCTTCGTTGACATCCACCTTCACCGAGTCGCCGTTGACGAATTCGCCAGACAGTACTCTGTCAGAAAGCGGGTCTTCCACCTTTTGCTGGATGACGCGGCGCAGCGGACGCGCGCCAAACTCGGCGTCGTAGCCTTGCGCCGCCAGCAGGGACAGGGCTTCTTCGGATGCGGTCAGGGTCAACTCGTGATCCTTCAAACGTTCCGCCACCTTGTCCAGTTCGAGCGAGACGATATTCTGGATGTCTTCCTTGTTGAGCGAGCGGAAAATAACCACCGAATCCATGCGGTTGATGAACTCAGGGCGGAAGGCGCGTTTGAGTGACTCGCCCAGTTTCTTGCGCATGTCTTCGTAGGACAGGCGTTCCTCGGTGGCTTCATCGCGTTTGAGCGCAAAGCCGAGCGAGCTTTGATTCTTGATCATGTCCGCACCGATGTTGGAGGTCATGACGATGATGGCGTTGCGGAAATCCACCTTGCGTCCCTTGGCGTCGCTCAGGTGACCTTCTTCCATGATTTGCAAAAGCATGTTGTGGACTTCGGGGTGAGCTTTTTCGATTTCATCGAAGACGATGATGGAATATGGTCGGCGGCGCAGGGCTTCGGTCAGTTGACCCGCATCTTCGTAGCCGACGTATCCAGGAGGAGCGCCAACCAAACGAGCGGCGGTGTGACGTTCCATAAATTCGGACATGTCCAATTGAATGGCGGCTTCTTCACTGCCAAACATGAACTTGGCGAGCGCCTTGGTCAACTGGGTCTTGCCGACACCTGTCGGTCCGAGGAACATGAACGAGCCGATGGGGCGCTTGGGATCTTTGAGTCCAGCGCGGGCGCGGCGCACGGCGCGGGAGATGGCGATAATCGCATCCTCCTGCCCGATGATCGCCTTGCGAAGCTCTTCTTCCATCTTGAGCAGGCGCTGGGATTCTTCCTCAGCCAGTTGCATGAGCGGGACGCCCGTCCACATCGAGACAACTTCGGCAATATCCTCAGCCGATACAACGGGGCTGGTGGCGCGGTCCCAGCCTGTGCGCAGACGTTCGATCTGCTGGTTGAGATCCATCTCGCGCTCTTCCCATTCCTTGATGTCTTCGGAGTTGCCTTCTTCCTGTGCGAGGGTGCGGTTCTGACGCGCAGCGCGCAATTGACCAAACAGGTCCTTGGCATGTTTCGCGGCGGGACTCTTGTACATGCGGACGCGGGAGGATGATTCGTCGATCAGGTCAATTGCCTTGTCGGGTAAAAATCGTTCGGTGACGTAACGTGACGAGAGGTGGGTTGCCGCTTCGAGGGCTTCATCTGAAATCACCAGATGATGGTGGTCTTCGTACGCGCTGCGAATCCCCTTGAGGATGGCGATGGTTTCCTCTTCGGAGGGTTCGTCCACCTGAACAGGTTGGAAGCGGCGTTCGAGCGCAGCATCCGATTCGATATGCTTGCGGTATTCATCCAGCGTGGTCGCGCCGATGACTTGCAACTCGCCACGGGACAACGCAGGCTTGAGGATGTTCGCCGCATCGACGGAGGAGCCAGCCGCTCCCGCACCGACCAGCATGTGGACTTCGTCAATGAACAGGATCGAACCCGAAGCCTTCAACTCGTCAATGATGCGCTTGAGTCGTTCCTCGAATTGACCTCGGTACATGGTTCCCGCAACGAGCGAACCCACATCAAGTTGCAGCACACGCTTGTTCATCAGCGGGGCGGGGACGTCGCCGTCGATGATGCGCTGAGCCAGCCCCTCGACGATGGCGGTCTTGCCAACGCCAGGCTCGCCGATCAGGGCGGGATTGTTCTTCGTGCGGCGCGCCAAAATCTGGATGACGCGTTCGATTTCTTTTTGGCGACCAATCACGGGGTCGAGTTTTTTGTCTTCCGCCTTCGAGGTCAAATCGGAAGCAAGTTGGTCAACAAGGGGAGTCTTGGGATTTGCTCCACCCTGAGCGGCTTTCCCAGGCTGGGGAGCGCCAGCAGGCGTCGGCGAGGAGGGTGAGGATTCGTTCAGCACGCGCCGCGTCTGCCTGCGGATTTGATCCGCTGTGATGCCCAGTCGGCGCAGGACTTCCATTCCAGTTGATTCAATGCGAACCAGTCCCAGCAAAATATGCTCGGTGCCGATATAGTGATGTCCAAGCCTGCGGGCTTCTTCGATGGCGAATTCAAGTACCTGTTGAGTTTCCGCGGCGAGTTCGATGCGGTTGGGGTCGAAACTTGTTGATGTGCCTGAAACGCGTTGCACCATCTCGCGAACGCGATCAGGGGTCATGCCGAGGTCGCGCAGGACACGTCCTGCAACGCCGCCTTCTTCATCCATTAAACCAAGAATAAGATGTTCGGTTCCAATGCTGCTCTGGCGAGCGCGTTCCGCCTCCTGATGGGCGAGGCTGAGAACACGCCTTGCTCGCTGTGTAAATCTTTCCATGCCAGCCATAATTTAATCTCCTATAATCAAGGCATTGTACCAAAAAGGCGGGTCTGCACACGTTGGAAAAAGGTTAGAATTTTTTGTGTAGACAACAAGTTCCAGCCTAAATCGGCTATTTTGACTTGATTTACTACCTGTTGTCTCCATCTCCTTGAATCTTACCGCGAGCCTGCCTGTCCAAAAGTTTAGTTAAGTTGGATTTTGCCACCTCGTCGAGCGAGACGCCCAACTCGGTGCAGGTCTGTGCCAGATACCAAAGCACGTCGCCCAATTCGGCTTTGAGCGCTTCGCGGGTCTCGGGGCTGATCTCGCCGCCCTTATCGCGGAAGACCTTTTTGATTTTGCCTGCCACTTCGCCCGCCTCGTTGACAAGTCCCAAAGTGGGATAAACAATGGCATGTCCGATGGCGGGATATTTGGCGGTGACGCGGGATTTGGTCTGGTATTCGTTGAAGTTCATGATGTTATCTCTTTTCAATGGTTGATCGATTTCTGCTTTTGATGATGCCTGAAATCATCTTGATGACATTCTTAGCCAGTTTTTCCTGACCTTTGAGTGTGGTCAGCCAATGGTCGGCGGCCATGAAGATATCCTCGTCGGGGCGCGGCGTATCGAGAACTTTTTTCAAATCGCGTGTGTTTCCGCCATCCAACTCAATGAACATGCGCAATATCGCCATGTGACTATATCCCGCCCTGCCCAACATGCGGATGATTTGCAGACGTTCGATGTCCCTTTTGCTGAAGAGGCGGTAATTGTTGTATGAGTTGCGCCGCATGCGGATGAGACCATTGCGTTCCCAATTGCGGATCACGTCGTGGCTGACGCCCAGTAGTTTGGAGACTTCGCAAATCACTAGCGGCTCCTCCTCTGAATCATTCTCCATGTTTTGTGCCCAATGCTCCAACATATTTGCAGCGGTATCTGCATGTTTCAATTCCGCCTTAACCGCAGCCAGATGCTCTCGCGCTTTTTCCAGCGCTCCCTGCCAATCATCTACGACGGCGCATTGGATGATTTCATTGCTCGATGCACGCAAGTCCCTGCCGGGATATGGCGACGCATAGATGGTCCGCGCCAGACGCAGGCAATCAAGGTGCTTTTGCGTGAAAAGCCGATAGCCTGATTCATTCCGCTCGACGGGCGGAATCAAGCCCCAGTCCACATACAAGCGGACAGTATTGGGGTGAATCCCCACGGCGCGGGCAAGGTCTGAGGTGCGTAAGGTCTTGGCGGACATTGTTACAATCTTTCCCAGGAAAGTGTTGAGATAAAGTATAACGCAAACGAAAAAACCACAAATGTTTGGTACGTGTAATGTTCGTGTAAAATTGCCCACAGTATAATGAAAGACAATCGTTCGTCCTTACTTTTCAGGGAGACTCTAGTGTCTGAAGCAGATATCATAAAAGCGGGAATTGCGGCATTCCAGTCCGGTGATCGGGCGAAGGCGTCCGCCTTGTTTGCCCAGGTTGTCAAACAGAATCCGACATCCGAGCAGGGTTGGTACATGCTGGGGATGAGTGTTTCTTCGCCGGAACAGCGCGAATACTGCCTCAAGCGGGTACTGGCGATCAACCCAAATAACCAGCATGCCCGCCGACAGTTGACGCCCCAACCTGCCCCACCTCCTGCGTCGTTTCCCTCGCAAAGTCTGCGTTCCGAACCAGTTTCTCAGCCCCAAAAGCGTTTTATCGAAGAGCCGAAATCTGAGCCTGCATCCATAGCGGAAGAGAAACTCAGGGAATCTGTATCAACCTCCAGCATGGCTGAAAAATCCACTCCGATTGAAAAGAAAAAGTCATCCGTCCGAAAAAAGAAAGACAACTCCCGGATAATCCTATATTCGGTCATTGCATCCTTTTTCATCGGGATATGTACACTGGGTGGAGCCTTCTTGATACTCCGCAATGGCTTGCTGGCCGCACCTGTCGGTCCATCAATCGCCATGCCCGCCACGCAGACTCTTCCACCCATAATTCCCACAGGAACCTTCGCGGTTCCTTCGCCAACAGCCCTGCCAAGTCCGCTGCCTACTGTGGCGTACACACCGGAATTCGAGGAAGTCTCCTGCTGGTTCGAGGTCTATGACGGTGTGGATGTCCGCTGTGGATATGCAATCGTCCCCGAAGAACGAAGCGGGGATCCATCCGATACGATTCGACTGGCAGTGGCAGTCTTCAAGGGAAAGAGATCTTCACAGACACCTGTGATGTTCCTGCAGGGAGGACCCGGCGCTGAAGCGGTGCAACTGAGCATGGACGCTTACAGCATATTGGTTGCGCCATTTCTCGATGAACGCGATTTTATAGTCTTCGACCAGCGCGGGACGGGATTGTCCGAACCGGCGTTGAAATGCGAAGAACTGGAAAAGACCTATAGACAGGATATTTACGGGAAAATCCCCGCCGAAACACGCAGGCTGGTGTATGGTAATTCGTTCCTGTCGTGTAATGGTTTGCTGCTGGCGGAGGGGGTCAACCTGAGAGCCTATACCACTATGGAGAGCGCCGCGGATTTGAAGGATATTCTGCAAATGCTCGGTTACAACAAGGTTCATTTGTATGGCGCATCATACGGGACGCGCCTGGCACAGGTGGTCATGCGCGAATATCCAGAGATCGTCGAGACGGCTGTGCTCGACTCGGTGGTCCCGGTGGAATCCAATTTCTTTAAAAGCTATCCGGAAGCCATTCAGGGCGGACTTCGCACGTTGTTCGAAGCCTGTATGATGGACGTGAAATGCAATATGGCTTACCCCAACCTGGAAACCGTGTTTTGGAATGTGTATAACTCCCTGAATGAGCGACCTGTTACATTGACAACTTCTGTTTATCCCATCGGCACTGTGACCGAAACGGTTGACGGAACGGTTTTCATGTCCATTGTTTTGGGCTCCATAAAAAGTTCGTATTTTATCGATACAGCCCCGCAGACCATTTACCGCGTGAAGAACGGCGATCTGTCAACTTTGATTGCCGCTCAATACTCACTGCCCTGGGCGTTCGAGGGAATTAACCCGGGCCTATATATTTCCATGATGTGCCACGAACATATCATGGCGACGACTCCGCAGGAACTCGAATCTGTATCCACTCTGCCTGGCATCAGCAGTTATGCGTGGCTGCCGTTCTACGGCGACGCGAATGACCTGTACAAGTCCTGCCGGTCATGGGGTTCGGTGGGACCGTTGCTCGGCGAGAACGATGCGGTAATCTCCGATATTCCGTCTCTCGTGATCACAGGGCGCTTTGACCCGACCACGCCGCCGAAGTATGCGAAGCAACTCGCGGATCATTTGTCGAATAGTTATTATTTTGAATTCGACAATCAGGGACATGTCCCGTCGGCGTCCACCAACTGCGCGATGAACATAGTCCAGGATTTTTTACGAAACCCCGCTGAAGAACCGAGCAGGGAATGCATGGATGACTTGAAGGTGGTGGACTTTTTGACACCATACACAGGGGAACCTCCCCTTTCCATGTCCAGTGAAAAACTGTTCGGCGTCACGGCGGATGTCCCCGACGATTGGTTTTTCGACGATGGATTTTTCATACGCGGCAACTCGCCTTTTGATATTACCCAGGTCGGCGCATTTCGTACGTTTTTTTCCAGTGTCAGCGAATTGAAGGATTTCTTCTCGTTGAGCGCCTACGGCTATCGTGGCTTGGATTCCGCTCCTATTGAAGCTGGTACCCGTACTGCCAATGGACGCACATGGATGCTGTATACCAGTTCCTCCAATAACCGCCCAGTGGATGCTGCCATCACGGACTTGGGTAGCAGCACGCTGGTTATCATCATGTTCAGTCACCCCGACGAGCATGACGCGCTCTACCGCACTGTCTTTTTGCCAATGATCGACTCGGCAAAGTGATAAATCCCAAAAAGCCGCGATGCAAATTTTGCATCGCGGCTTAATTTTTATCCCAAATATTTTCTCAAATCCCCTTCGGTGGTCTTCTCAAGCCAATCGCACACCGCGATTGTGTTTTCCTTGAATGAACTGTTTGGCGCGAACTTCTTGTCGAATAACGCGCTGCCGATGGTGAATCCCCATGCACCGGCCTCCCAGACTTCCGCCATGCGTCGGTAGGAATCGATGGAACCGGCAGAGACAATGGGCACTTTGGTGGCCTTCACCACTTCCTTCAACAGTTGACGGGCATCCCCAACATATCGATAGCTTAGTAGGTCCATGCCGGGAACGCCTTTGCTTTCCAAAAACCTGGCATGAGTCACGACCTCTTCGATGGTCCCGTCCATGATACTGGGATGACCGAAGATGTGGCCGGGGAATGGATAATATTTTATAGGTTTGCCCTTTAGATAATTCAGGATCGAATCGAAGAATACGGTTCCCATCAAAATGTCGAAACCAGCCTCCACCGCGATTTTCGCCCCGCGCAAACCTTCCTCCTCCGAGAGGCTGACTACTTCAAGATAGGTTGTCTTTCCTGCGTCTCTCATTTCCCGCACAAGCGCTTTCATTTCCTCTGGCGGAAGTCCCACATCCTTGAAGCCCCAATGGGTGACAGGGGTGTCCTTGCACTCGCGAAAGATTTTCAGGGCATCCTTGACGGTGCTGTCGTTGTAGGTGAGCATCAAGATGAATTCCGGTTTCATATTGGTTTGTCTCCTGTTTGAATCATACACCAATAGCGGCTAAAATTGTCAAATGGAAAACCAACCTCTTCTAAACGTAAAATGCTTTCTGCTCGATATGGACGGAACCTTCAACCTGGGTGACGGGTTGATCGACGGCTCCCTCTATTTCATCGAAACCCTGCGCGAACTCGGTAAGGACTTTCTGTTCCTGACCAACAACTCGTCCAAGCATCGCGGCTTGTATGCGCAGAAGATCACCCGCCTTGGGTTGCCGATTCCCGATGAAAAGGTCTTTACTGCCGGTGAAGCCACCGCTTTATATTTGCAGCGCGAACATGCTTCTGCAAAGGTCTATGTAGTCGGCACGCCTGCATTGGAGGAGGAATTCCGCCATCACGGATTCCAACTTGAAGAGAATGATCCGCAGCTTGTTGTGCTTGGTTTTGACACTACTTTGACTTATCAAAAACTCTGGAAATTATGCGACTTTGCCCGCGCCGGTCTGCCCTATATTGCCACGCACCCCGATTTCAATTGCCCCACCGAGACCGGGTACATGCCTGATATTGGCGCGATGATCGCCTTTGTCCGCGCTTCGACCGGGCGTGAACCTGACTTGGTGGTCGGCAAACCCAACCGTATGATTGTGGATGCTGTAGCACAAAAATTTGGTTTTGCCATTGAAGAGATGGCAATGGTCGGTGACCGGCTTTACACTGACATTGCTCTCGGACAAACATCGGGTATCATCACCTGTCTGGTCTTGAGCGGCGAAACGCATCCCGAGGATTTGGCCAACTCCCAGTTTCAGCCGACCTACACATTTGAAAATCTGGGCAAGATTGCTGACTGGTTGAAGGAACATATTTCGGGAGGATAACATGCATCAATTACCCTACGACCCTGCGGATGGAGTCGAGTTTTGGGAAGAGATACGAAAACTGCCCGGATTCCCCGCGCATGAAACTATGCCTATCAAGCACATGATCTTTGAATCTGGTGCGTTGTTCAAAACGTCGGACATCCTCAAATCGGTGGGTGTTCATCAGAATAAACCACTGATCGTTGTTATGGACGAGACTTCAAAACGTCGTGACGGGAGGGATCTCCAAGCCCAGGCACTTGATACACTGCGAAAAGATGGCTGGCAGGTTCGGCTTTGTATCATGCCGTCAGACGAGAGCGGGCAGGTCCACACCGACATGCCTCACATCCAGATGGTACAGAAAAGCCTAAGCACAAGCTGCGCCGTCCTATCCATTGGGTCGGGTGTGGTGACGGATATAGCCAAGCACGGCTGTTTTCTTTATCAACAGGAAACGGGAGAGAAGGTCCCCTTCGTGGTGGTTCAAACCGCCAACAGCGTCAGCGCCTACACCTCGAACATGTCCCCGACTTTTGTGGACGGAGTCAAACGCACGCTTGATTCCCGTTATCCTGACGCGTTGATCTGCGACTTGGAAACCCTGCGTGATGCCCCATATGAAATGACTGTGGGCGGCGTCGGCGATATGCTGGCGGTGTTCGTCAGCTTCCCGGATTGGTATCTGGCCCACCGCCTCGGCATGGATTCTACTTATTCAGAATTGGCGAAGAATCTCGTTGGTCCGCTGGGCGAATTGTTGCTCGAACATGCAGAGGGAATCCGCACAGGCAAAATGGAAAGTGTGGCGATGCTGGCAAAGATCATCGCTTTGGGTGGACTGGCAATGTCGTTGTCCCATGCCACCACTCCAATGTCGGGCTTTGAGCATGTGATGTCTCACGTGTTGGATTTGCAAGCGGAGATCGAACATACACCGCTCGCTGTGCATGGGTCACAGGTGGCGTTGGCGACGCTTGCGGGTGCGGAAATGTACCGCTGCTTCCTTGCAGACTTTGATCCGCGTTCACTGAGAGTGGATGAATGCTATCCCTCAATGGATTTGATGAAGAAACGCGTCGAAAGCGGCTTTGCCGAGATCGACCCCAGCGGGAAAGCGGGGATGGAGTGTTGGGCGGATTACAGCCAGAAGCTGGAAAAATGGCACGCGCACCGCAAGGACTTTGAATCTGTTCTCAAAGAATGGGATTCGGTCCGCGCTCAACTTCAAGTGGAGACCTGCCCGCCCGAAACCATCCGCGACATCTTGCAGGCAGTCGAAGCGCCGACTCACTGGTCACAACTCAATCCGCCCGTGGATGAAAAAGGGGCGCGCTTTGCTTTCATGCATGCGTCACTGATGCGCAAGCGGTTGACCCTGGGCGACCTGTTGATCTTTATGAACTGGGACCGCGAGACACTATGGAATAAGATCTGGAAAGATTGTGCCTGAGCATGAAATTGCAGAACTTAAGTGTTTTGCCTTTATGGTAAACTGCCTTTATGTCCACACACATTGCAACCGCTCAAGCAAATCCTAACATCGCCTTGGCGATGTAATCCCAAGGGAACACAATATTTGGTGTCTGCAAGGTTGGTTGTGCCCATATATGGGGGTCTCCAAGGGCAAAGTTATACAAACAATTACGCTTCCTGCTATCAGGGAGCGTAATTGTTTCGATCATAGATTATAAGGAACAAAAAACTCCCGATAATGCCAAGAGTTTTTCTGATTACTGAAACTGATTGTTTTTACTTATCTATCCGCATGCACTGTATGGAGTAACAAGGCGATTCTGAAGGTCCCACCCAAGGAAAACGCTCGAACAAGATATTAATTCACCCCCCAATTCCTGCTTGCCTATTCAATCATTATTAATGATGCCTTCCAGCAATGCGAACCGCACCAACGCCGCCCGTGTCCGCAAACCGAGTTTTTCCATTCCACGCGCGCGATACGTTTCAACAGTTTTCGCGCTCAGGTTGAGCTGACTGGCAATCTCTGCACTGGTGTGCCCAAGCGCCACCATTTTAAGCACTTCCTGTTCGCGTTCACTTAGGCTGCCCCACGCGCCTTTCTCGCTGACGGATTGCGATTCCGGGAGCATATCTTCCAACAAGATACGTGTCATGGATGGATGAACATACACTTCGCCGCGTAAAACCCCACGCATGGCGGAAAGCAATTCTGCATCAGCGGCTTTCTTTAGCACATACCCGCTCGCGCCATGTTTCAATGCCTGACGCAAATATTGTGGATCATCGTGCATGGTGAGGATAAGAATGCGCGTCGAAGGGACAAGTTTCCGCAGAGTAGGCAAGACATCCAAACCACCAAGAGTAGGCATACTTAAATCAAGCAGGATCAAATCAGGTTGAAGTTGTTCAGCAAGGGTTAGAGTTTCAGTTCCGCTGGATGCTTCGCCAACGACTTCGAATTCGTTTTGACTGGTTAAAAGAAGACGCAGCCCGGAACGTAGGACAGCGTGATCGTCGGCAAGCAGAACACGAGGTAAATGATCCATTTAGTTTTCACCAACAACAGAATGCAAAGTGAGAGGGATTTCAATAAATATGCTGGTTCCACGTTCAGGAGTTGATTCAATTGTAAGCGTTCCGTTCAGCAATTCTGCGCGCTCGCGCATACCAAGCAGACCGAGATGGCGTTCGCCATAATTGGTGTTGACATCAAAGCCAATGCCATCATCCTCCACGATCGCGCGGACGGTATCGCCATGTTTTTCAATTAGGATGCTGGCGGATTTTGATTTTGCATGGCGTCCAATGTTGGTCAATGTCTCCTGTACAATGCGATAGAGCGCGGTCTCCACATCGCCAGGCAATCGCTCGCTGAGGTGGATAATTACATCCACAGGAATTTTATATCTTGTCTGCCACTCGGACACAAGGCGTTCCAGCGCGGCAGCAAGACCCAGGTCATCGAGGGCGCGAGGGCGCAAGCGCATGGAAAGGTCGTGAACTTCATCCAGCGTTTTTGACGCAACCTGGCGCAGGTCAGTAGCTTTTGATTGCGCCGCGCATTGGGCGCAGTTTGTTTCCATGATCCGCAAGCCGACAATGAGCGAGGTTAGATTCTGGGATGTGGAGTCGTGAAGTTCCCGCGCAATGCGGCGGCGTTCATCCTCCTGGGTAGTGATCACTTTTTCAAGCAGTTGGCGGCGCAGGGATTCTCGCTCGCGGCGCAATTCATCGGTGCGCGCCAGTTCCTCTGTCATTGCATTGAATGCGTCGGCGAGGTCGCCGATTTCGTCGTCAGCCCAACGCAAGACGCGCGGTGAGAAATCACCTTTGGCAACCAGTTGAGTCGCATGAACGAGTGAGAGAATTGGGCGTGTGAGAATCCATGTTAGAAAAACGGCGACAAGAATACCCGCCGCAGAAACCAGCACAATGGTAAGAAGCAGCTGCGCCGTCAGCGTGGACAATGCCGCTTGCATAGTCTCATCTGAAAGTCCGATACGAACCGTGCCCACTTTCCCGTCCAGGATTGGCACAGCGGTATCCCACACGTGTCCCTCATCCGTTTTAATCAAAACAGTATGATGATGTTCATCTGCTCGAACAGCGTTGATGGATAGCAGGTCAAGCGGAAAGCCACCCTGGAAGGTATGCGCAATCACCTGCCCTTGCGCATCCATCATAAAGGCGTAACGGACACTTGGGTTATTGGCAAGCGTCTCATCCAGCAAGTCATGAAGACCCAGCAGGTCGTTGAGCAGAATCAAGTCAGTGGAACGCGCGGCAAGGTCACGCGAAACCGAAACGCTCTGCTCCTCCAGTTGAGTGGTCATGGTGGCGGTCAACGCATAGCGGGATTGAATTGTTACGCCGACACCCAGCAGAATAATAAATCCCAGCACAATGCCAAGAATTTTGGAACGAACGCTGACCGCACCCGCAATTGCCCAAATGCGCTGAAAGATTTTTTTTGGAATCATGGTTGAACTACTGAAGTGGGGAGAACACTCACCAGTGCGCGCACGCCATCGTAAACGTCATCATCAATTATAACGAAACGTTCCACACCGATGGATACCAGGGCTTCGCTGGAAGTTGGGTCATCCGCCATTTCGAGAAGGAGGGATTGTAAATCTGCCTTGACCTGTGGGCGCGTGAATGGACTCACAACGACAGGGGGAATTCCAAAATCAGGCGAGCGATGGATCACTTTGACTTTCTCCGCAAGCGACGGATCGCGTGCCACTGCATAATCATACACAAGCGAATCAACTGCGGCTCCATCCGCCACTCCGCTTGCCACCGCCCGAATGGCTTCATCGTGACTGTAGGTGTAGAACGTACGCCCAAAGAATTCCTCGGGCGTGGAGCCAAGTTCCTGGACAAGGTAGGTGGGATAGACGCGCCCACTTAATGAAATAGGATCGGTGAAGGCAAAGACTTTGCCGCGCAAATCTTTCATGCTTTGTACATTACTCAATGTTGGCACGATAAGATAGGAGTTATAGGTTGTCTCCCCGCCGACTTGCGGCGCAACAAGCAATTCCATGCCAAACGTATCGTGTCCCTGAATATATGCGCTGGTGCAGACGAAGGCAAGGTCAACTTCGCCGTGTTCGATCAGGTCGTTGACTTCGAGATAGGTGCGCCGCTGGATGAGTTCGATTGGTCGGTTGAGTTTCGTTTCGAGATAATCCAGAAATGGGGAATAGGATTCGACGGTACCTTTCGGCGAGATGACCGCCGCCACTGCCACGCGCAATGGAACGGCTTCATGTCCCACAGGTGTTGGCAGGGGCTGGAGGTTGTTCAAATCCACCTGCCCCACTACTTCAGTTTGCGGAATGGTTGAACAGGCAGTAAAAACCAGAACAAGTAAAAATAAAAGTTTTTTCATTTGATTCACCTACTGGCTTGACTGTAGCAAATCGGACAAAATCTGTCCAGTGATGAATATCACCGAATCGCTATTCGCCTGGTTGAGGGATGTAGCTCCCCTCCACCCATTCCTCGCCATTTGTACCAAATTCCTTCTTCCAAACAGGCACAATTTCCTTCAAACGATCAATTCCATAACGCGCCGCTTCAAACACTCCTGTATCACGATGAGCGGAGGTACATGCGATCAAAGTGGTCGGCGTGCACGGATAGAGTTTGCCAATGCGTTGAACAATGGCGATCCCTTCGATGGTATTCCAGCGTTCGCGAATCTCATCGGCGACCTGTTTCATTTTTGCTTCCGCCATTGGTTTGTATGCTTCGTATTCAAGATAGATGGTTTCATGTGGGTTGTCGCGCGAAGCTTGCGCTGAGCCATGTCGAAGCGTGACGCCGCGCACCATTCCCATAAAAATGGCTGCCGCGCCCGTCGAAACCAGCGTGATTTGTTCAAGTAACAAATTCAAGTCAATTTCATCTTCGGTAATCGAAAAAATGGTTGGGTAGTTTGTCATGGTTAACCGCCTGAAACGGGAGGAAATAAAGCGATCTCTGCGTCTTCTGGAATGGTTGCGTCATCGAAGACGTATTCGTGATTGATGGATATTAAGGTGTGATCCATCAGTCCTGCCAGCGCGGGATATTTTTCGCTCAGTAACGTTTTGAAATCCGCCACACTGAGTTCGCGCGGGATTTGCAGTTGGATGGACTTGACGCCCGCGCGGTCGCGCAGGGTTGCAAAGAACAGGGCAGTAATGGTATTCATGCAGAAACCGCAGACTGTATTTTGAAACGGAGCATTTCAACCGTCGGAGAGCCTTTGACTCCTTCGGGCGTTGTGTACACCCTGCAACTCAAAGAATAATTTTCCCTTTGTTCATACCACAGATCACGCCCGTCAATTCGGACGGAGGGTGAGCCGAGAAACTTTTCCTGGCTTGCCTGTTCAGCATTCACAATTTCGATAACCTGAATCGGATCGGAGATCCTTTCCACTTGCAAGGCGCGTTTCAGATTTTCGAATGCGGTCTGCCAGGATGGGCAACCGTCAAAGTATAGCAATTCTATTTTCATGGGTATTTCTCCGCAGATAAGATGGCTTTATTGATGGGCGATGTGTCACCCACCAATCTGACTCATGCCGCGTTGCGAACCTGTTGGGACGGCAATCAGCATATCATGATGTTCTGGTTTTTGAGCGACGGCTTGCTGGAAAAATTCTTCAATAGACTTTCCGCTTCGCACCGCGTCACGCAGGGAAACCTCGGCAGGAATAACCAGACAGGAACGCAGTTTCCCATCCGAGGTTAGCCGCAGGCGATTGCAATGCTGGCAGAAATGTTCGCCCAGCGGGGAGATAAATCCAATCGTGCCGAGCGCGTTTGGGATTCGGTAAGTCCGCGCGGGACCGTTACCTTGTGGAGAGGTCGCAGGTCGAAGGTCAAAGGTCGCAAGGGCGGAGCGCATTTCCTGAACCGAAACATAACGTTCGCCTAGCGAAGGAAAACCTTCACCCCAGTCTTGAGCATTACCGATGGGCATGACTTCGATGAATCGCACGTGCCAGTTGTTCTCCATCGTCAGACGCGCGAATGCGGGCAATTCGTCAGCGTTGAGTCCGCTCACGATAACGGTGTTCAACTTGAGGGGCGAGAGATGTGCGTGTTCTGCGGCGGCGATTCCCTTCCAGACGCGGGTCAAATCTCCGCCGCGCGTGATCCGCTTGAATTTGGCAGCGTCCAAAGAATCAAGACTGATGTTCACGCGCTTCAGTCCAGCATCCGCGAGCGGCTGTGCAAGACTTTCCAGCAGCATGGCATTGGTCGTCAGGCTCACTTCTTCAATCCCTTTGATGGAAGCAATGCCGCGCACAATCTCGATGATATGCGGATGCACAAGCGGTTCGCCGCCCGTGAGCCGAACGCGACTTACTCCGCCCTCTGCGGCTGCTTCCACCACCCGCACAATTTCCGCTGCTGACAGTTGATCGGCGCGCGGCTGCCATTGCACGCCTTCCCCTGGCATACAGTAAACACAGCGCAAATTGCAGCGGTCGGTCAATGAGATGCGCAGATAGTTAACCGCGCGTCCGAAGGGGTCAATGAACATTTGGCTCCTCCCAATTTTGAATGGCAGTCAGCACGCCTTCGGCAATTTTCGCGGGGCGTTCTCCAATGCCAGAGATTTGCGCCCCCTCTGAGCGCGGGTCAACTTCGATGACTTTTGTTTTTTGCGGAACGAAAATATTATCGCGCGTCAAGCCGCGCAGCGTTCCAGTGATAGGCGCATGTAATGGGGTCGAATCAATTCTCGCCACTTCTTCATCCTTTTGAACGATGTCGCCAATTTGAAGCGCGGTATGGAAGTTTCCCGCTCGCGGCGCATACACATAACGATCTCTTGCGTGACCTTCGATTTCGCGCGGCTCGCCCTCCAGTGGTTTCGTTTCGCCGTGCGCGACAATTTTCCCCAGCGAGTTCCAGCCCGTCTCGATGGCAAGATGCACTGTTTCACCCGCAATAAAATTCGGACCCAAGCCAATCGTCAGCGGAGCGAGACTGCGTTGAACTTCGGGTTGCGCGTGTTTTCTCATACGCGCGTCCACCAAAATTTGAGGATGCAACGTATCCTTCAATTCATAAAAATCTTTTATCCAAACAGGTATGACGGCGTGTGAGGCAAGTATCCCCCGCAAAAGATACAAGCGTTGCAACAACTGCGCTTCAAAACCGTCGAGCATGGCGCTCCCATCAAAAACCGCATCCGTGAAGGACATCCTGCGGCGCGCGGTGGTCGGCTGCGGTATTTCGTGAATCACAACAGAATACCCTTTATTAAACAGGCGATGAGCAACTGCTGACCCGACATCGTTTGCGCCGCGAACTAAAATGCGTAAATCGAGTTTTGTACGATTCATCTCATCAAGGATTGTCTTGAAATGACCCATCCCCAAACATGATAAAGAACCGCCGCGCTGATGAAGCCAATGGCAAGGTTGCCTGTCCAAATGGCAAGCGCCAGAACAAGCAGGGCGGTTGTCCAGTTTTGAGCGGTGTGTTCCAAATCACGTATCAAAAGGAAGTGCTGCCAGCCCACATAAGCCAGCAGAATTCCCAAAACGGGGAAGGGAATTAAACGAAAGACGCTCATCACGGTCTGACCACCAAATATTGCCAAGGCAAGGAAGATACCGCCCAGCATGAGCGGAGCGCCGCCGCTGCGCGCGCCGAGGCGATAATGCGCGGTCAATCCGCCGCAGCCGTGACAGACGGGAATCCCGCCAATCAATGAGGCGACTAGATCGTTAAATCCCATTG
Organism: Anaerolineales bacterium; assembly: GCA_030834895.1. GTDB lineage: Bacteria > Chloroflexota > Anaerolineae > Anaerolineales > Villigracilaceae > Villigracilis. The sequence continues at coordinate 153,390 of JAUQXA010000007.1, read as the reverse complement.
TCAGCATGAGGCGGCGCTCGGTCACGTGATTCGCTTTTTCGTTGAAATATTGACGCGCAGCGTCTGCGGTGGCATAGACAGAATTCCCCAGACTGAGTGGAATTTGCGGCAGCGCCAGAAGGATGAGTCCCTGCCAAAGTTGATCCGCTGTTGGGATGAGTGGGAGCATACGCGGTAGGGCAACATTGAGGGTCAGGTCAGGCAAGCCAAAATGCAAGGTGGATGCAAAAACGCCAAAACCAAAAACGCCAAGCGAGGCGTAGTCTTTTTTCCACTTGATTAGAAAGATGAGGGCGAGCGCCGCGCCGAGGCTGAGAATTAAATTCCAGGAAACGCTGATTTGAGCAAGGGGGACGGCGCTCTCCCACCCTTGTGGAGTTTTGCTCACCAATCCCCAGGCAGATTTGAAGAGCAGGTATGCCAGCCCCAATTGAATTCCACGCACAACGGGTTTTGGAAAAAAGCGATGAACCCATTGATCAATTCCCAGAAAGCCGAGTCCTAAAAATGCGATTGCATTCCACACCGCGCCCGTGATGATAATGACGGGAGATAATCCCAAAGCCAGAGCCAGCGCGGAGACTGATTTAAGCGGCTGCACGGGAATTGGCAGGCGATAAATCAACGCGGTAACGATATATGCCAGCCCGATTCCAAAGAAGGCTGCGGTGGCGTCCATGCCGTTGAGCGAAATGAGCGCGAGTACCAGCGGCAGCATGACTCCCATGTCTGCCAATGCGCCTGAAAACTCAGCGAGGGAAAATACGAAAGAATTACCCGTCATTTGCTTTTGCATGGCAGTCACTCCACTCGGCTAAGCGGAAAGGCTTTGCACAGAAAAGATGTAAGGCGCTGGCAAATTTTGCTGCGTCATTTGATAATAACCGCCGTGGGCGCATGCGCGACAGAGAGTTAATCCATCGTGTTTGACTTCCCGCTCGTTCATAATCTCTTCGCCACATACATCACAGTCCACGCGGACGCCAGGTCGTGAGACGATGGCTTCGACGGACGCAACCAGCCGCACTTCCCTGACGGTGAACATCTCGTCGTCAGGCATGGTTTGATACGCCTGCATTTGCGCGAAGTAATGACGCGGCTCATCAAGAGCGTATTGATACGCCTTCTGGCGGATATCCAGCGCGGGCGCAACGCGGAAGGCGCGGTTTGTTTTCACATCCACAAAGGTTGCGGCGGTCTTGCCATAATCCTCCACGCGCAGGGTGCGATGACCGACGGTGCAGTTCGTGGCGGCGGAGAGTCCATCAGCAAAACAGCCGTCGGTTTCGGTGATGACGAGCAGGCGCTTCTTGTCGGGCGGAGAATCAAACCCAAGCGCGGTCATGCCTGCCAATCCCAGCCGAGCGCCGAGGATTTGTCGCGGGCAGAGGTGGGAGTGGTCGCGGGCGGATTTTTCGAGCAGGGGTTGAAGGTTCATGGTTGTTCTCCATTGCATGTCACTGCGAGATTGCTTCGACGGAAGAACACCGTCTCGCAATGACATATAAAAAAGGCTGTCTCGTATGGAAAGAGACAGCCTCACAGAAAAACGTGGGTCTGAGGCTCCTTTCCAAATACGGGGGGCGAAAGCGTTTCCGCTTCCACCTGGACTATCGTGGATAGTCTGTCCTGCTGCCATGCGTCTTGTTTAGGCAGTACAGGCTTCGGAGTAAATATTCTTTTTATTATTCGGATTTCTTTTCTTCGCCGTTCAGTCCTGTTTTGAAAGACCTAATTCCAGAGCCAAGTTCGCCTGCTATTTTACCAATTCTTCCAACGCCGAAGAGCAAAATAACAATGACGAGGATAACAATCAATTCAGTTTGTCCAAGATGGAACATGGGGTTACTCCAACGATTGGGGGATGAAGCAGAAACGCTCCACCCCCCAATTACTAATCACCAATTAATACTAAACTTTTTCGATCTTCACCTTGCTGTCATAGAACACCGACGAACCGCCAGCGAGGTCGCTGAGACCGGTGTTGCCGAGCACGGGGTCGAGCTGCATGGCGCCATTCGCCATCAGCGGCACGGCGCGGCGGGAGTCTCCCTTGACCATTGTGCCGTCAATCTCCACATCCTGCGCACCGCTCGACCAGTGACCAAAGCTGAAGGGGAAAGCCACTACGCCGGGGCGGATGCCTTCGCTCACTTTGGCTTTGCCGACCATCGGGTGCTTGATTCCGTTTTGCAGGTCGTACTCGCCCTTGGGGTTGCTGGAGGATGAGACGCGCACCATGTCGCCATCCTTAATGCCGAGTTTCGCCGCGTCCTGCGTGTTGATGAGCAGGTAGCCTTCGGGCATGACCGCCAGCGCCCAGTAGTTGCTGATGCCGCGCGATTTGGCAACGGGCATGGGCTTGAAGGTAATCATGTGCAGGTCGTAGCCTTCGTGCGGAATTTCTTCACCGATGGAGGAAAGTCCCGCTGGGATGTACTTGGTGTAGCCCACAAACGGCTTGCCGGTCATGGTATTGATGCTGGTGGCTGTCTTTTCCTGATACAGGTTGATCAGCCGCCCGTACTTGTTTGCCACCTGCGCGCCCTTGTAGGCTTTCTCGAAAGCCTGGTAACGCCCACCGCGATTCATCACATAGACGACTTTGCGCCACAGGCTTTCATCGCCAATTGACGCCTGCCATTTTTCGGCGTCAAAGACGCTCGCGGGCAGGTGCCTGCGGGCTTCGAGGAAGATGCGGACTTCTTCGTCATCCGCTTCAGGGACGGAGTCAGAGCCGTCTTCCTTGTCGCCGAAGGCGATGTCAGCCACCTGTTTCAGGTAGAAGTCTTCGGGGCGAATGTAGGGGACGCCTTCGCCCAAGCCGTTTGGACCAAACCCAGGCAGTTCCAACTTCTCGGCAATCGCAATCAACAGGGCTTCCCAAGAGTACGCAATTTCTTCGCCAAAGACTTTGGTGGTCTGCCAACCGGGGATGCTGATGACGGGGTTGCGGACGTTTTCCACCTTCCACGGCACAGAGGGGTGAGAGCCGTGGAACTCCCAGCGTTCCAGGTACGATTGGTCGGGGAAGATGTAATCGGCATACATGCTGGTTTCGCCGATCATGATGTCGCTGGCGATGTAAAGCGGAATCTTCCTGGTGTCTGCCAGAATCTCGACGACTTTTTGACCGCCGGGCAGAGTGTAGGGCAAGCCCGACATGTAGGTCATCAAAATCTTGACCGGGTAGGGGTAGGCGTCGCCGATGGAGGGGATGTCTTCCTGATAGATGTCGGTGGCAATCGGGAACCAGGGACGTTTGGTTGGGTACGACCCATCGAACATGGTGGACTTTTCGTAGGTGGTCTTGGTGCGCAGCATATCCAACCCAAAGGACGTGAAATGATGCTCGCCGAACATAGTCGTTACCGGGAAAGGTTGTCCCTTCTTGGAGCCTTTGCGGTCATAGGTGCTGGCCTTGATGCTGCCACCGGCGTAGTCGAAATTGCCGATGAGCAGGTTGAGAACGTACCAGGCATTGTTGTTGTAGAAGCCGTTGGTGTGCTGTGACGGTCCGCGGTGAATGTCCACGGCGGCTTTGCGCCCGTGCGAAGTAAACTCCGCCGCCAGTTCGAGGATGTCGGCTTCGCTCACGCCCGCAATCTCAGCCCATTCAGCAACGGTATGTTCCTGTGCCGATTCGAGCAGAATCTGCATTCCATCCTTGACATCGAAGTCACCGACTTTTTGATTGATATAGAGGTCGCCCACGATGGGAGCGGCTTCGGGGTTGAGAACGTCAATCGGGGTCGGCACGCCGCCGACGAGCGCCACGGGCGTATCGCCGGGATATTCCACGCCATCGGCGCTGACATACACATCCACATCCTTGCCATCTTTTTGAACGGTCTGCTTGGTGAGCAAGCCCAACTCACTGGCGCGGAGATGTTTGCCGGGGACGCCGTCTTTGATTTTGTTCAACCAGCAGGAGTTGGTGTAGTTCGGCTCACCTGCGGCGGTTTGCGCGGCAACATTGGCAATTGCCAAATATGCTGCGTTGTGTTTCTCATTTTCCAAAATCCAGCGAATCATGCCGAGCGCGAGCGCGGCGTCTCCGCCGGGTTTGACGGGAACCCACTTCCAGGCTTTGGCGGCGAGCTTGCTCAGGCGTGGATCGACGACGGCGAATTTGTGCCCGTTGATGATGGCATCCGTCGCTTTGGGTGTGCGCTGCGGGGGACCGTAGTTGGCGTCGAACAGGTTCGTTCCAGCGTAGATGACGAATTCGCTGTTGGCGGTGTCCACCTGCCAGTAGAATTTATCGCCGCTGTCGAAGGAACCTTTGGCTGCGTTCCACTTGGCGCTCATTGCCTTGCCGGTGAAGTAAAGCGAACCCTGGCAGACAGTGGTGTGTCCATTCATGTTAATGGAGCCATAGGCTTCCTGCATGAAGCGGTGAATCACATCTTCGCGCCCGCCCTTCATACGTCCCCAGACAAACATGAACTGGTTGTTCTTGGGTCCCAGGTCGGGGTGTTCGGGGTCGATCAGCGTGTCGAGGTGGTCTTTGAATTCGGTTTGGAATTCTTTGACCAGTTCCTTTTTCTTTTCCGCGTCTTTTTCGTTCCAAATGGCGTCCACCTTGGCTTTCATCTCTGCTGCGAGTTCGCCATCGGTCAGGGCGCGGACGGCGCGCAGACCTTCGACATTGCCTTCGCCGAACAGGTCGCCGCCTTCGACAACTTCTTCGATGGCTTGCTCGAACGGGATGGTGACCCACTGATTCTCGCCACGCTTGGTGCCGGGCTTGCGTTTCAACACGCTGACGATGCGATACGGATCATACGCGGTCTGGATACCCGCCTGCCCCTTCGGGCAGATTGCGCCTTCGATGGTCGTCATATCTTTGAGCGGAGTTTCGTAGGCTGGATGGGGCCAGAGCGTCCAGGGGCTGTAGGGGTTGCCGTCGATCTTGGCAGCGAGTCCATCCAGCAATTTGACCTTGATGCCGCAGCCGGTGTTGCATTGCAGGCAGACGGTATAGAGTTGGTTTTCGGATTTACTCTCGAAGAAGTTGCCTTCGCCAGCGCTCATGGTTTTGGCGATTGCCTCTTTTGCGGCAGGGACGCTGCCCAGGAAAGCCGCCGCCGCGCCAGTAACGCCGGTTAATTTTATAAAATCGCGACGGGAGAGTTTATTGTTTTTTGTCTTCATTTCTTTGCCTCCGTAAAGCGCGCCAGGTAACCCAGCAGATAGTCCATGCCAATCAGGATGCCCAGAATGGCAAAGCCCATCACGGCGGAAGTGACCGACCATTCCATCAGACTGGGGGTGTATTCCATGCTCAACTTGGGACCGTGGAAGGCTTCCGCCAGACCGGTCAGCATTGGGGCAACCTGTCCCGGTACCACGATCAGGATGCGGGCGGCAGCATAGCCAATCAGCAGAAGCAAGCCCATCAGCCCGGCGACGAATCCGTTTTTCGCCAGTTTGGGCTGTGCCAGCACGATGACAGGGATAGCCAGCCCGAGAACAATTTGCACGCCCCAAAACATGAATGCGTGCGGACCACTCAACATGTATTGAACGGCAATCAGGTTATCGGTTGCGCCGCCATAGACGGATTGGGTCAAGTCTGCAACCAGGAAATACAATTTGATGACACTGGTCACGATGGAGGCGATGGCGAGTGTCCACAGCAGTTTGGAGCGTTGCTCTTCTTTCAATTCGGGCATGAACCAGCCCACAATCACCAGCATCAACCCGACGCCTGAAGCCAGCGCAAAGACCGGGAATTGCACCGGGAGCAAGCCAACGTGCCAGAATAGGCGCGCCGCATTGCCTCCCAACAAAAATCCCACGCCGCCTGCCACCAGAATGGCGACCACGAAACCAATCCACATCACGGTTTTCAAGGTTTTCTTTTCGGGCTGCGTGAATGCCAGGTAAAGCGAAACTGCAATCAAAACCAGGAAGATGGTGTAACCCCAAACCATCCACGCCAGGAAGGACGTGAAACTGGGCTGGAGATAGACCTTCCAAATGCGCTCCATGTGACCCAAGTCCATGCCGATGGAAGCGAGACCCGCAGGCAGGGTGACGAGCGCCGCCCAAAGCATGGTTTTGCCTGTGCCTTTGAATTGCGGCACATCGAACAGATAATCAAGTGCGGCAAGCATATAGGCTCCCGCCGCCAGACCTGCCAGAAACAGGTACATGGCTACCCACAATCCCCACCCAATGTAGGAGCCGTAATTGGCGCTTTGTTCGCCATCAAACAGGCGGATGTACACGCCCCACAAACCGAACAGCAGGGCAAGCGCGCCGACAACGTAAGCGATTTTCTTTGTCATCTCATCCTCCTACACGATGTAATACACGCGCGGCTCGGTGCCAAGTTCTTCCTTGAGCCGAATCACGTTGGGCTTGTTGATGAGTTCGGTCACCAACGAGGTTGAGTCGTTGGCGTCGCCAAAATAGGTGGCGCGTCCAATACAAGTGGTGGTGCAAGCAGGCAGGATTCCATCCTTGATACGATGCTGGCAGAAGTGACACTTGCGGACGTTACCCACAGGCGAATCGTGCTTGCCGTTACGTTCCCAATCCTGACCATATTCCTGTGAAGCGTGCTCGTACCCCGCAGCAGTTTTTCCGCCGATCACTGCTCCGTCAAAGACAGGGAGCTGCTCGGTATAGGTATAGCCAAAATCGAAAGTGCGCGCGCCGTAGGGACAAGCCGCCATGCAGGCGCGGCAGCCGATGCACTGTTCGTAATCCACAACCACGATCTCTTCTTCATTATGATATGTGGCGTTCACCGGGCAAACTTCGGTGCAGGGCGAATTTTCGCACTGCATACACGGGCGCGGCAGGAAGTTCATGGTTACGTTGGGATATGTACCAACTTCTTCGGTCATCACGGGACGGTAGACTACCCCTGGCGGAAGTTTATTTTCCGCCACACAAGCCACTGTGCAGGCGTGACAGCCGATACAGCGGCGCAGGTCAATCACCATCACCCAGCGTCGTTCCGAAGCGGGTTTTTCCAGCGCGCGCGCCAACTCGTGGTTCATGCGCACCAGAACATCCTCCTTTGCCAGGGCGTCGTCAGCAAGGGCGGCGGATATATTTACACCATCCAACGCGGGAGCGACCAGTCCGGCAAAGACCTCGGAAGCATATTTTTCAAGCAGGTTTGCTTCGTTTGTCATTGTGCTTCTCCTTCTTAGAATTATGGTTCGGATTCACTCCGATAATGCCACCTTTATTTTCCACCCAATGATAAGAATCACATATCGGGAAAAGTCTGATACTTATTTGGGATTTGTGGGGAAAAACCCTACAGCAGGCATAGCGATTGGTTTGTCAGAGGGAATAAAACTCACTTTTGATGATTACCACTGTAATAAAAGTCACTTGGGACATAGTACATATTGTTCTTGACAGAACCTTATCGGGAAATATAATTCAACATATGTTGAACTATATTTCGGACGAAATCCGGCCCTCCCCTGTAAACTTGGAAATGTTGGCTGAGCGCCTCAAGGTATTAGCCGAACCAAAACGCCTGCTTATTTTGGAAATAATCATCCAGGGCAGGCAGTGCAATTGCGAATTGGGCGAAGTCCTGCAAATGGCGCCCAACCTGATTTCGCACCATTTAAGTAAATTACGCAAGGTGGGATTGGTAAATGCGGAGCGCGACCCGCTGGACTCGCGCTGGATCTATTACTCGGTCAACCGTACCGCGCTGGATGAACTCAACGCTGCTTTCGGCGCGTTCTTTGACCCGGCGCGCATCCAACCCCGCCACCTGACCTGTGGTCCCAGCGCGGTGGTTCATCACCCCGATAATCCAACTTCACACCCCTCAAAATCTTTATTGGAGAAAAAATAATCATGAGCAATATCATCCCTCTGTTGAACACCCTGCCGACCTCAATTGCCCCGGCGGATGTGGAATTTTTTGACCCGCCGATGTGCTGCCCGACGGGATTATGCGGTCCAACCCTCGACCAGACCTTGTTGGATGTAAACGAGATGATTATGTCGCTCCAGCGCGAAAATCTGCGTGTGGAACGTTATCAAATGAGCAGCAACCCCAACGCCTTTTTGGGCAACGCGGAAGTGATGAAACTGGTACGTGAAAAACAAATGGACGCCCTGCCCATCATCGTTGTACACGGCAAGGTTATCAAGAGCGGCGGATATCCATCATTGGACGAAGTACGCGCCGCCCTTAATGGAGCAAAATAATGACCCAATTTATCTTTTTCTCTGGCAAAGGCGGTGTCGGCAAGACCAGCATGGCTTGCGCCCATGCCGTCCGTTATGCGGACGAAGGCAGGCGCACCCTCATCGTCACCACCGATCCCGCTTCCAACCTGGCAGATGTGTTTGAACAGAAAATCGGGCATCAGGTCACGCCGATTGCGGGTGTGCCGAATTTGTCGGCGATTGAGATTGACCCTGATATCGCCACACAGGAATATATAGACCGCGCCATGCAGCCCCTGCGCGCTGCTTTCCCGGCCCAGATGGTGCAGGTGATGGAAGAGCAGATGAGCGGACCATGCACAGCGGAGGTGGCTGCCTTTGACCGTTTCACTGATTTCCTGGATGTGCCATCCGATAATGGCTTGGTTTTCGACATCGTGATATTTGATACTGCCCCCACTGGTCACACCATCCGTTTGCTGGAACTTCCGTCCGAGTGGAGCCAGTCCATCGACGCAGCCAGCACGGGCAGCGGGCAAACTTGTATTGGTCCTGCGGCGGCAATTCAGGATGCAAAGCACAAGTATGAGCGCGCTCTGACTGCCATGCGGCAATCTGAGCAGACCAGCTTTGTATTCGTTTTGCACCCCGAGGCGATTTCCATCAAGGAGACCCGCCGCGCAATCGATGAATTGAGAAAACTGGATGTCCAAAATTATCGGCTGATCGTCAATGGAATCATCCCGCCCGAAGGCGCGCAGAATCCGCTCTTTGCCGCGCGTACCGAAATGCAGGCGCGCTACTTGAATCAAATCAACGCCGAATTGTCTTACCCAACCCAGCGCATGACTCTGCAGGCGGGTGAAATCAAGGGCGTGGAGATACTTCGTCAGGTGGGGAAAATCTTCTTTGACGGCGAACAGGCAACAGGGACGTTTGAAGCGCAGAGCGTCCAATCTCACAGCCTAACCTTCGCTTCCTCCCTCGACGATGTGCGGGCACGTATCGAACCCAACAGTCATCGGCGGACGGTTTTTTTTGCGGGCAAAGGCGGCGTCGGAAAAACAGTCGCCTCGTGTATCACCGCAGTCTGGCTGGCGCGGCAGGGATATAAGACGCTGCTGTTGACCACCGATCCTGCCGCGCACCTTGGCGATGTGCTGGATACTCCCGTTGGAGATGAGGTTGCCGCTGTGAGTGGGCAGCCAAATTTGTGGGCGGTCAAGATTGACCCGAAAGCGGCTGCTGAAACCTACAAGGCGCGCATTCTCAACGACGCCCGCCAGCGTGGACGCCCCGAAAGCGCCATCAAGGTGATGGAAGAAGAACTCGATTCGCCCTGCACCGAAGAGATGGCGGCATTTGATCAGTTTATTGATTACGCTTCGCAGGCTGAATGGGAAGCGGTGGTCTTTGATACCGCCCCGACGGGTCACACCATGCGTTTGCTTGAGTTGCCTATGGATTGGAGCCAGCAAATTGACGTGAAGGTTTTTGCTTCTGTGGATGGCAGCGCCGCCGACGATGTCGCCAAACAGCGTTTTGGCAAGGTGATCGAGATGATGCGTGACCCGGCGCGAAGCACGTTTGCATTTGTCATGAATCCTGAAGCAACGCCCATCATCGAAGCCTGGCGCGCCGCAAAGGAACTCGAAACGGTCGGCGTTCGCGCGGGCATGGTGGTGGCAAACTTTGTCATTCCGCCCGAACAAACGACACCCTTTGTACAGTCCCGCCGCGCCATGCAGGAAAAATACCTGAAAGAAATTATTGAGCGCTTCCGCGTGCCGCTGGTGCAGATTCCGCTCCTGCCACGCGAGGTCAAAGGACTGGGGATGCTGGCAGAGTTGGGCGAACAACTGTATGGCGAAAGGGTCACTGCATGAGTCAGCCCATCCTGGTACAAATCATCGGCGCGCCGATTGCCTGCAAGGAAGGCGTGAAAGATTCCTGGCGCGATATTTCCAAATGGGCGGCGGATCATTTGAAGATGCGCTTCGGCGAAGCCGTGGAAGTCCATTATTTTGACCTGTTTGACGCCGATTGTCCGCCGATGCCGAACGAAGCACAGTTGCCGCTGGTTTTGATTAATGGTGAAGTTTTGAGCAGTGGCGGAAAAATATCGGTGCCTGCCATTCGACGCAGAATCGAATCCATCATGGAGAAGCAAACCGCATGAAACGAAAAGTCTTATTTTTATGCACGGGCAATTCCTGCCGCTCGCAAATGGCGGAGGCGATTGTTAATGCGCGATTGGGCGGCGAGTGGGAAGCCGTCAGCGCGGGGACAAAGCCTGCGGGCTACGTCCACCCCAAGGCGTTGGAAGCGCTGTCAGAAATCGGAATCCAGCACGAGGGGCGGTCGAAACTGGCGGATGAATTCAAAGGCGTGGATTTTGATCTGGTGGTCACAGTCTGTGATTCAGCCGCCGAGGAATGTCCCATCTGGCTTGGAAAGGGGAAGCGCACCCATCACAGTTTCCCCGACCCCGCCATCACCGATAACATGGACGATTTTCGCAAAGTGCGCGATTCTATCGAACTTGAAATTACCAAACTGCTCAAGCAGGTTGGATAACATTTTTAAAATTGGAGGTTTTTCATGTCTGAAGTAGCAGCAACACAAGCCCCGGCGCAAAGCCTGAGCAAACAACTGTCCTTCCTCGACCGTTACCTGACGCTATGGATTTTCCTGGCGATGGCGATCGGTGTGGGGATTGGCTTTTTGTTCCCGGAAGGAGTCGTGCGTTTCAATGATGCGGTCTCGGTGGGGACGACCAACATCCCGATTGCCATCGGGTTGATCTTGATGATGTACCCGCCCTTTACCAAAGTGAAGTATGAGGAATTGGGCGATGTCTTCCGCAACAAAAAAGTATTGTCGCTCTCGCTGATTCAGAACTGGATCATTGGTCCCATTTTGATGTTCGTACTCGCCATCATTTTCCTGCAGGGCTATCCTGAATATATCGCGGGATTGATCATGATCGGTCTGGCGCGATGTATTGCGATGGTCATTGTCTGGAACGAACTGGCGCACGGTGACACCGAATATGCCGCCGGGCTGGTGGCGTTCAACAGCGTGTTTCAGGTGCTGTTCTATAGCGTGTATGCCTATATTTTCCTGACGGTGCTTCCAACCTGGTTTGGTCTGACAGGTGTGGTGGTGGATATCACGATGGGGCAGATCGCCGAGAGCGTTTTCATTTACCTTGGCATTCCATTCCTGGCTGGTTTCTTCACCCGCCTGGTTTTGGTGCGGGCAAAAGGCAAGGAGTGGTATTACAAAAACTTCGTGCCGCGTGTCAGCCCGCTGACGTTGATTGCTCTATTGTTCACCATCGTAGTGATGTTCTCTCTCAAGGGCAACCTGATCGTACAAATCCCAATGGATGTGGTGCGAATTGCCATCCCGCTCCTGATTTATTTCGTGGTCATGTTCCTGGTCTCGTTCTGGATGGGACACCGCATGGGCGCGGACTATTCCAAGACGACGACGCTTTCCTTTACGGCTGCCAGCAACAACTTCGAACTGGCAATCGCAGTGGCTGTGGCGGTCTTCGGCATCAATAGCGGTGCGGCATTTGCAGCCGTAATTGGTCCGTTGGTGGAAGTGCCGGTGATGATCGGGTTGGTGAACGTGGCGTTCTGGCTCCAGAAGCGCTGGTATCCGCAAGCTTTGTCTGCCCCAGGGATGGTCACAGCAGCGCAGGAAGTTTGCCCGCCGGATGAGGTGCTGGTGAGGTAGACAAATCAAAAGCGGCGGAGATTGACCTCCGCCGCTTTTGATTTGTCCTGGTCGAGCAATCAGTTCTTATGGGAAACTGCCCAAAAGGCAGTACATCCTGCTGCCTACGTTCGTAAACGAAACTTATAAACGTATACCAGATATACGCTGCACTGGGCAACTCTTATAAAGCTGAACTTTACTTTCGCTTAGATTGTTCCTGACCATCTCTCTTTGTAAAACATTTTGATTTTTACCGGGTTGTGATGTTTTGGATGCTCAAATCTCTTTATCCTCAACACCGACCTTCGTTCCTCCCGGCCACTCAACAGTTACGTCGCCCGGGTCATATGGGACCTGAGGCATGCTCCAGCGAAAAACCCATTTTGCATCTTCAGGGCTTACATTGACACACCCGCGCGAAGATGGTTCTCCGTAGTTGTTGTGCCAAAATGTGGAGTGGATGGCAACGCCTGTTCCAACAAACAGACTCACCCACCCAACTGCTGGAAGACTCCAGCCTGCCGAGGCACTGCCTCCGCTCAACGGTAGGGAGACTGCTTTACGCCAGATCGGGGATTCGCCAACTGGCGTTGCCCACGCAGTCACACGGTTACCCAAGGCATCATATAATGCACCGCTTGAAATGCGCGCAAAATGGACTTCGGTATTTCCTTCAAAACAGGAAATTGTTTGCTCCCAGATTTTTACAACGATACGTTTCTGCGCGGGGTCTACATCCGGACTGATGGGGGACATTTCTTCTGCGGTTAGCGGACGAAAAGCTTCGGCTTGTCCCCAGAAGAAATCACCAGAGCCATATTTTTCGTTGAGCCGATACCATACTTGTCCGTTCTCATCGGTTTTGATTTGATCTATCCAGATGATTTGACTATAGAAGAATCGCGCAGGCAAGCCAATGGACGCGCGATACTGCAACCACGGCGCACGTGCAGGCGGATTATCCAGAACCAAATCCACATACGGAACGGTGACCTCGACCCACATGCCTGACCCGAGGCTGGTTTGCGGCAGACTCGTCACTGGGACATTGGGCTGATTCAGTACTGGCTGAATGTATCCTCCCCAGATGTAGCCATAAGGTGTTTCCACAAAGCGCTGATTGATGCGACCTGGCATTGAACCAACAACTTCACGTATCCACGGAAAAACATTATCCTCATACAACGCACCGACGATCTGGCTGCCTGCATCGGGTCGCGCGAAAACGTCCATCTTGCCAACGGTGATGCGGCCCAACTTATCCGCCTGTCCCTGCGGGAATTCAGGCAGGGTAAGTTGGGCAAATGGACGAAATGCCAATACCCCGGCGCTCAAAGCGGTAAGCTTCAAAAAATCGCGGCGCGAGAATGGGTTATCACTTTTTCTCATTATCCGATTCAAGATGGACGTGCGCGGCGTGTGGTTCGTCTCCGTGGTCATGCTTCATCTGTCCCATCATGAGCAGGTGAGATAATGGGCAGAGCAATGCCAGCCCCACCAGCACTGCCGTGTTCATCGGAATTTTGAAAAGTGACACGGCGGCAAATCCTGCTATTGGAAGCAGGCAGCAAATGATCATAATCAGCATATGTTTCTTGTTCATTATTATCTCCAGTTATGTAGTTCGTTTGAATGCCGGCAACTGAATATATAAATTACCAGCTTCGATTTTGGTAACAAATTCATCCAACGGGCGTGGTGGCGGACCGCTGATGTTATTGCCTGAGATATCAAAGTGACCATCATGGCAGGGACTGATGTAATGCTTTTGGTCAGGATGCCAACTGACTCGACAGGCGAGATGGGTGCAAATATCCGAGAATACGCGCACATCCTTCTCGGTCTGACGTAGAACAAACACGCCGTAACTCAGCCCCGTCCGTTCCCAGCCGTTTACTTTGGTACGCGTAAATTCAAACAACGTGGGAATCCTGAGTGGATATTTATCGAGTGGACCGAGATCCACGATGGATTCATCTTCCGTTTTGCGGAGCGAGGGCGAGAGCAGATACGCAATCGTGGGAAGTCCAATACCAACGCCGATCAAGCCACCAATAAAAGTAGTGGTTGCCTTGATGAAGTCACGACGGCTGATATTTTGTTTAGTCACATCTGCCTCCTTTGCAAAGGTCTTACTTCAGCTCCCATTCAAAGATACGAGTGGGCGTATCCACGTTAATGATGGTGAGGGTTAGCTTTGTCGCGCCTTCGAGAACTGACTTGTCGTCTTTGGTCGCGGGAAAGATCAACTTGCCTTCCACGTGATGACCGCCGCGCGGCGCGTCCCAGAGTGTTGATTCCACGCTGACACCTGTGTCGGTGGTGAGAGTGGACAGGGTTGCCAGATCCATACTCAAGTCAATCGAATGGGTGGTCAGCACTACTTCGAATTCAAGGGTGTCGGCGGGAACACCAAGGTTGATCGGGGTAATTTCCATGATGATTGCGCCCTGTTGGTCGGAGCGAGTCATTTCCGAATTGCCACCCATGTTGGGAAATAATGTCGCAAGGATGGCAGGATCATCTGTTGGGGTGGGGGTAATATCAGAAACGGAAGCGGGCTGAGGATTGTCCTGAGCGGCACTCGAAGGAGGAGGAGTGGAACTTGCAGAACATGCGGCAAGCACAAGTGATAAAGTCAAAAGCACGGGTAGAAGAATTCGTTTCATATTGTCTCCAGAACAGGTTGCAGTTTTAGTTTTTGTCGTTCACGATAAAGCACAAAGAGCATGACTCCAATTCCAATCAAGTTCATGGCGAGACCGACCAGCATGAATGGACGCTGGTAACGGGTGAGAAAGCTTGCCGCCGCGCTCAATCCAAGGATGGGGAGAACATCAGTAACGTGATGTATACAACAGGCAACCATTGCGGTGGCGGATGTGCCTCCACTTGCGCCCATCATGGAACCAGCATGACCTGTAGATGTAATTGGAATAAAGAGGCGAAAGCGTAAAATGGCGTAGAGCGCAGCTTGAACGCCAAAGCCGATGATAATCGGAATGACATACCAGCGGTCGCGCACGAGTTGCGAGGAAGCGTAACCCCAGCCTTGTGCCCAGGTGAGAATACCGATATAGAATGAAGCGATGAAGGCGGAGCCAAGCACGAAAGCTGTGAGGGGAATTAGAAAACGTTTCACCATGAATCTCCTTTTACACATGATAGCTTTTATGTCTGCGAACGTCTTGCGCCAGATTGCTATAAAGCCGATAGGCAATTCTGCCTATGCAATCCAGCCTCTTTCTTTATCAGTTCTTTACATTTACCTGTTAGGATGTGGTGCGTAAATAAAAAGGAGAAAATCATGTGTGGTAGAGGAATTGGTAATCTGTTGTTCCCACTTGTTGCATCAGGAATGTTGGCAAATGAGCCGACACGTCCCACGGCTGTTTTGACTTTGCAGGCGACCTGCCCAAATTGCAAATCAAAAGTTTCATCAGCGTTCGCTTGGTGCCCCCAATGCGGAACGGGGTTGAAGCCTCATGCCTGCTCGTATTGTGGCAATCAAATGGAAGGCAACGCGCGGTATTGCCCATCATGTGGCGCGCCCAATTCCCAAAAATAATAGGACATGAAAGCTGTGCCGTTTTGGGCAGGAAGACATTTTATGAAATCTCCTCTTAATCTTTTGACGCGTATCCTGAAAAACGAAACGGTCAGCGACTTTTTGATCGCCCTGGCGTGGGCAATTTTCGTAGGACTGCCACTCTTTACCCTGCACATGTTGGTTTTGGATTACGAACATTCCCTGCATGGTATGAGCATTCAATTTTCTTTTCAGATGTCGCTTAAAAACATGTTCCCCTATCATCCCATGAGCATCGGACTCTGGCTGGTCGCCGTCTTCATAACGGCATTTTCCCTGCGCCGCGCGTTCAGAAAGCAAAGAGAAATTTTGGCTATGAAGGGTCAGGTCAAGCGCTCACAAATTGAATCTTATACCGACGAATTAACAGGCGTACTAAATCGGCGTGCCTTCGACCGCCAGTTCAAGTCCAGTTTGGAATATGCAAAACTCGAAAACCAGCCTCTGACGATTGCAATGATAGATGTTGATGAATTCAAATTCCTCAACGATCAGTATGGGCACACCGCTGGAGATGAAGCATTGCGCTCGGTTGCCAATTATTTGACCAGATTTATCCGAACGCAGGATATGGTGGCGCGGTATGGAGGGGATGAATTTGTGATCATCTGCCCCGGCTTATGCAAAGAGGGCGCAATAAGCATGGTTAATCGCCTCAGAACTTCCGTCCTCCCAATGGGAATTGAATTAAGTATTGGAGCCGCCACCTATCCGTCGGATGGAAAAAACATGGTAGAAATCATGGAACTGGCGGACAAACTAATGTATCAGGAAAAAGAAGAACATCATACAAGACACATAATCACCAAGATTGGCAGGTAAATAAATACAACTTGCTTTCTTAAATTTGAAAAGAAAAAAAGGAAAAAATAATGAATAGTTTCAATATGCAAAGATTTACTGCGGCGGGTCAGACATTTGAGATTGACCCTGTATGTGAAATGAAAGTTGATCCGCAGAATCCGCCGTTCAAGTTTCTGTATAAGGGCAAGACTTATTATTTTTGTTCCAAAGCATGCAAACATTTGTTTGAGCGTGTGCCGGAGCAATATATCAAAGCGAACGAGACATAGCCATTTAAGTATGACGGAATTTCCGCTTCTTCTCTGGACTTATAGTGGACACATACTCGAATGATTTGATGAGATTACGCCCATCATCAAGCGAATTTGGATAAATAGCATTGTATTAGGCAATACTGCTTATATTCAACTCCCATTGAATGCTGTATAAGTTTAGGCGTAGTTCGGCAAATCAAATCTCATAGGAGTTGTAAGAATAATGAAACAACCTGTAATTTGGAGGATCATCCTGTTGTTGGCGGTCACAGTTGTTTTGAGTGCATGCGGTGGCAATACAAGCCAGCAGCCGACAGCAAGCCAGCCCAAAACAATTCAACCAACAGCAAGCCAGCCAAAGGCAAATGTCGAGGGAACAGTTTGGGTGGCCGATGAAGAAGGCAACAGTATCACAGTGATCGATGCGTCCACGAATCAGGTGCTCACGACGCTGACAGGAATCGAAGGAGCACATAACCTGCAGGCTGCCCCCGATGGTAAAACAGTATGGGCGGTCAGCGGGCATGATTCGCTCGCTGTCCTGATTAATGCTGTGACCTACGAGGTTTATGGCATTGTTCCAACAGGTTCCATGCCTGCTCATATTGTCTTATCCCCCGATGGCAAGAAAGCCTATGTAACCAACGGGGCAGATAATACAGTGACGGTCATTGACGTGGAAACCAGGATGTCCACTGCGACCATTCCAGTTGGAGAATATCCGCATGGTTTGAGGCCCAGTCCCGATGGTCGATGGGTATTTGTGGCGAATGCCAAATCCACCACATTGAGCGTGATTGACACCCAGAGCGACACACTGGTCGCAGACATCGAGGTCGGAGAGAGTCCCGTGCAAGTAGGGTTTTCTCCTGATGGGCAGGTTGTATATTTTTCGCTAAATGCAGAAAATGCGCTTGGCAAGGTGGATGTAGCCAAAGGTTCACTGGTTGGCAAGGTGTCCGTGGGAGGTGGTCCGATCCAGGTCTTCGTCACCCCTGACAATAAATATGTTCTGGTCGCCAACCAGGGGACACAAGACAGCCCCAGCACATCGGTTTCCATTGTGGATGTTGCCACATTTACCGTTGTTGCCACGATTGAGACTGGCAAGGGCGCGCACGGTGTGGTGATTGATCCTTCAGGTCGTTACGCTTACATCACAAATATCTTTGAGAATACGGTGTCAGTAATAGACATTGAACAGCAGTCTGTCATTGCAACCATTCCAAGCGGCTCTGCTCCAAACGGAATTAGTTTCTCAACGCTGCCCGCTGTCCCGGCCCCTTCATCTGAAATACAACTTGAAATTCCGGAAGGCGGACAGATGGATATGCCGGGAATGACACCCTGAGAATATTCCGATTAAATTAATTGAATTTTCTTCCCTCGTTTTTCAATAAACGAGGGAAGATTCTTATAGGCGATTCTGCCTATCTGCGAATACGCCACGCGGCTCTTCACGCGCCTAGAAAGATTCCATACAATTGGATTATTCGAGGTGCTTATGAATACTTCTCCGTTCTTATCTGTCAACCATCCCTGTAATGAAGCATTGCAATGGACAAAGAAACAGCTATTGCAGGCAGATTTGCGTCCAAAACAAACGTTTGATTTGCATACGGCACGACTTGCGATGCACGATTGTCCCTGCCCGAATCATGGGACGGATGAGTGTGCCTGCCAGATGGTGGTCCTGCTGGTTTATGGAAAAGCCGCAGAACCAGTCACATTGATCCTGCATGGCAATGATGGGCAAACCTGGCTTTCCATTGCAGACAATCCGCGACAGCGGGCGGATGCAAAATTGATTAATTCAATACGGCAGGCACTTGAAATCAAACCCCCTGTTTCCATGACACAGGCTGAATAGGCAAAATTGCCTATATTTTGATGCGTCATATTGCGCTGTTAGGGAGGGTGAGATTTCCTTATACTTGGGGGCTATCCTAACTTTCAATAAGAGGAAATATGAGAATAAAGAAAGCAATGATTTTTTCGTTAATGGTTCTGGCTTTGATTTTGTCAGCCTGCGCACCTGCTGCATCGCCTAGTAACACGATGCCAATGAATAACAACAACTCCAATATGACACTTGCGCCAGGTACAAGTGTGGACGAGATTCCAACCCCAGGCAGCATGATGGCAGATAATCCCGGAGCCGCGCATATGATGGAGCCGATCACCGCCCCGAACGTTCAGCCTGCCACTGAAACTGAGGGTGGACAGCCGCTTGCCTATCGCGAAGAAGATGGCATCAAGGTATTTGAACTGACGACAAAAGCGGTGCAGTGGCCGATTCTGGATGGCGTCACAGTAACGGCATATACATACAACGGGACCGTGCCTGGCCCGATGATCCGTGTCACAGAGGGTGATCAGGTCAAGATTATTGTAAAGAATGAACTGCCTGATCCAACCACCATTCACTGGCATGGAGTCGAAGTTCCCAACGCGATGGACGGCGTGCCTGGAGTCACCCAGGATCCCATTCAACCTGGCGAAACTTTCACCTATGAATTCATCGCCAAGCCCACAGGCACGTTCATGTATCACTCGCATTTTGAAGGCGATGTACAAGTAAGCGCAGGTTTGTATGCTCCGTTCATCATTGAGCCAAAGGAACCCGAAGCCAACCCGCCTGTGGTGGATAAAGTGCTGATGATTTCTGAATCGCGGATGACGGATGGACAGACTTACGCCGCCATGCCGATGGGCGGAATGGAGCCTAATTACTTTACGATCAATGGCAAGTCATTCCCTGCGACGGAGACGATCACAGTTAAGAAAGGCGATCTGGTTCGGCTGCGGCTAATTGCAATCGGCCAGTTCATCCATCCAATGCACCTGCATGGAATGCCCTTCAAAATCGTTGCCACCGATGGACATCCCGTACCGGAAGATGCACAGCTAACCAAGGATACAGTCAGTGTTGCACCAGGCGAACGATACGATATTGAATTCGTCGCCACAGAAACGGGGCAATGGATGCTGCACTGCCACATCCTGCACCACACCACCAATGACAACGTCGAGCCGGGCGGCTTGATGTTGATGATCAATGTCATTGAATAATCATTTTATTAAAGGAGAAAGAACAATGCGTAAATTTATCTTTGTCAGTCTGCTCGTTGCATTATCTGTTTTACTGGCGGCTTGTGGAAGCGCGGCGACAACACCTGCTGAAACGACTTCATCAAAACAAGTGAACATTAAAGTGGAAACCAATCCCACCCCGGCGATGAAGGGAGATATGGAATTGATGTTGACCATCACCGACGCGAATGGTAATCCCATCGAAGGCGCCAAAGTGGATGTGGCTGCGGATCATCCTGCGATGGCGGGAATGGGCATGAGCGGCCTAGCCACCGAACAAGGCGGAGGAAAATATTCCATCAAGGCCAATTTTAGTGATTCGGGTGACTGGAAGTTGACCGTTTATGTGCGTAAAGGTGAACTGGATTATAAAGAAGAAATCGAACTTCCAATTCAGTAGTCCAAATATTGACGGGCATCAAGAAACATCTTGATGCCCGTTTACCAATAAATTCGGAAATCCTATGAATTCAAAATCCAATCGGCAGAAAATACAAGAACGTCAGCGCAAGCAGAAGTTGCGAACGAATCTTATCTGGGGTGGGCTTGGGGTGGTCGCACTCGCGATCATCAGTTTCATCATCTGGCAAGGCGTGCGTCCCGCTGCAGGTGAACCTGTCCAAGTCATGGTCAGCGATCCGCATATCCCGGTCGACAGCGACCCAGGCCAGTACAACTCCGACCCGCCGACCTCGGGTCCGCATTACGCGGAGGAAGCCCAGGCGGGATTTTTTGATAATAACAATTACCAGTTTCCTGCTGGTTATCTCGTCCATAACCTGGAACACGGCTATGTCATCTTCTGGTACAACTGCGACCTTCTTGACGAATCTGGTTGTACGAACTTGAAGGAGCAAATTAAAACCACAATGGATGATCTGGGCGGCACAAAGCTGATTGCCTATCCTTGGCCATCCCTCGACGTTCCTCTTGTCATGACATCCTGGGGACGATTGCAACGTTTTGAAACGTTTGACTCAGAACAAACCAAAGCCTTTTATCGCGCCAACCTCAACCGTGCGCCCGAACCCGATGCACCATAAGGATTGAATGTCTACCGTCAAATTGCCATTGAACGCACAAAACTTGCAATCTGTTGGGGAGTGGTTGTCCCGCCACTGGTTTGAATTATTTCTCGCCATCTATGGATTGTGGGTATTCACGCCTTTTCTCGCCCCCTTCTTCATGTATCTTGGCTGGACGGGTGTGGGAAAGGCGATCTATTTCATATACTCATTTTTCTGCCACCAATTGCCGGAACGTTCCTTCTTTCTATTTGGCGAAAAGACCATGTATTCGTTGAATGAAATTCAAGCCGCTTGGCAGGATACGATCAATCCGCTCATCCTCCGTAAGTTCATCGGCAATGAAACAATGGGATGGAAGATCGCCTGGTCAGACCGTATGATTTCGTTTTACACCAGTGTCTGGGTATTTGCAGCTTTATGGTTCCCGCTTCGCCGCAAAGTCAAACCATTGTCATGGTGGACATTTGTTTTGCTCCTGCTCCCTCTTATAATGGATGGCGGTACTCATACCATTAGTGATTTTGCCGGCATTGGGCAGGGGTTTCGGGATACGAATCAATGGCTCGCCGTATTGACGAATCACTCATTTTCTGCGATATTCTACACAGGCGATGCGCTCGGTTCGTTCAACTCCATCGTGCGCTTTCTTTCTGGACTTTTGGCTGGATTTGGAATCGTCTGGCTCGCCTTCCCATACATTTTTCAGACACAGGCCCTCAACCAGGAATTGGATAAAATAAGTTATGGCAAAGTCCTCGAACAAATCAAAAACCAAAATTCGCATTCTTCTGGCTGACGATCATCACATCGTCCGCGCGGGGATTCGTCAACTGCTCGAAAGCGCGGACGATCTCCACGTTATTGCCGAGGCGGGCGATGGCGAAGAGGCCCAGGCGCTCATTCAGAAACACAAACCCGATGTTGCCGTCCTCGATATCCAAATGCCCAAAGCCAGCGGCATTGAGGTTACCCGCTGGGTGCGCGCTCAGATGCCGGAAGTTGGTGTTTTGATTCTCACCGCGTACGATGACGATCCTTATGTGATGGCAGTATTGCAGGCGGGCGCAAATGGATATGTGCTCAAGACAGCGCAGACCGATGACCTCATTCAAGCTGTGCGCGATGTAAATGAAGGAAAGTCTGCACTCGACCCAGCCATCACGCGCAAATTGATGTCCAATCTGTTCAAAGGGACGGAACAGAAAATCGTCGAACCACTGACAGACCGCGAATTGGATGTGTTGCGTCTTGCTGCAAGAGGATTTACGAACAAAGCAATTGGCATGCAACTCTCCATCAGCGACCGCACCGTGCAGGGGCATCTTGCGCACATCTTCGCCAAACTGCAGTCCAATAGCCGCACCGAGGCTGTCATGCGCGCTGTTTCACTTGGATTGATTTCGCAAAGTTCGGGAAATAACGTCAAAGAAGAATGAAACGTTTCCTGCCTGGCTGGCGCGGTCTCACACAACTTTTCGCAGTTACCATCTTGCCGCTTACCCTATTGTTGCTGGTAATCGCATTCGGCGGCGTCAATATGCACCAGCAGGATATGCGCGCGCTCGTCGGAGAGCGTGATGAGCGCGCGGTTCAATCTTCCGCCGCCGCACTTGAATCTGAATTACACCATCGCGTGGCAACGATTACCAGCATGGCTGTATTGTCTTCTGAAGATCTAACCTTTGAAGAAATCTTCGCGACTACGAATGACCTTACAAAAGATTTTAATGGTGGAATAGCCTTTCTTAATTCCGATGGACACTTGCTCGCCAGTACCGGCAATGACAGGTTTTGGGAATGGATTTCCAAAAACGCACAGAGTCTCTCCCTCGCTACTTCTTCAGACCGTGAACCTGTCTTCTCCAGCCCAATCCTTGATCCCAACTCAGGGCAACTTTTCGTCATCATTTCAGCTTATTCCGCCTCCCGCGATGTGATTGTGGCGGGCGCATTTTCTCCCGAGACGCTTGCCGCTGTAACCCTTTCTGCCACCTATCCCACAGGTAGTCAGGTGACCATCTACCTGCTGGACAAATCACGTCGATTGATTTTCGTGAGCGGCGAACTCGCACAAGAAACTCTGGAACCCGACCACCCGGGAGTGACGGAGGCATTGCAAGGCGGGAGTGGTGTTCTTTATGTCAAGAAGGACAATACCGAACACGTCGTCGCTTATAGTCCCATAGAATTGACAGGCTGGGCGTTGATCACCGAGGAGGAATGGGAAATGGTGATCAGTCCTTCGTTACAACTAACCCAGATGGCTCCTCTTGTCGTGGTCCCGGCATTTATTCTGGCGTTAATCGCAATCTGGTTTGGCGCAAAGCAGATCGTCCAACCTTTGCAGAGACTTGAATCAAAAGCCGCCGCGTTGGCGTGGGGTGACTTTGAGGCGATCAAGGAGTCTGTTGGCGGGATTTCGGAAGTGCAGCACCTGCAAATGGAACTGACCGAAATGTCGCGCAAGGTGCAAGCCGCCCAGGATGGATTGCACGACTACATTGGAGCGATTACCTCTGCGCAGGAAGATGAGCGCATGCGGCTGGCGCGTGAATTACATGACGATACGATCCAGGCAGTCATCGCATTGAAACAACGAGTGCAACTTGCACAGAAAGCAATCAAAGACCAGCATGGCCGACAGTCGCTGACAGAATTGGGAACCCTTGCCGAACAAACCATTGAGAACCTCCGCCGCCTGATACGGGCCCTGCGCCCCATCTACCTCGAAGACCTGGGCCTCGTCACTGCGCTCGATATGCTGGCGAGTGAA
This sequence comes from Anaerolineales bacterium, assembly GCA_030834895.1. Lineage (GTDB taxonomy): Bacteria > Chloroflexota > Anaerolineae > Anaerolineales > Villigracilaceae > Villigracilis. Next base: position 129,960 of record JAUQXA010000007.1, on the reverse strand, counting down.
ACCAGTCAAAATAATCATCTGGCTGTGGATTTTCAAAATAATGGACAGGAACACCGCCTCTCGCGCGAAGTGGAATTATCGTTATATCGTATTGCACAGGAGGCCCTCAACAATGTGGTCAAACATTCCAAAGCCACACATGTCGAATTAAAAATTGCATTTGAAACTTCAGAAATCAAAATGGAAGTGAATGATAACGGCAACGGCTTCGTGGTACCTAAAAGTCCCACCGAACTTGCCCCCAGCGGATACTTCGGTTTATTGGGTATACATGAACGCGCCGACCTGATCGGTGCGCGGCTCAAGATGGAATCCGCTTTGGGAAAGGGAACCAGCCTGAAGGTTGTCCTAAGCGAGCTGCCCTCCTGATACGAAGGAAGTCGAAAAGTCAAAGTATGAAGCGATAAACGTCATAAGCCATTTTGCTTATCCAAAACCCCGCCATCCTGCGCTGATGCAGAAGCGGGGTTTTGCTTATGATATACCTATCCCATTTTAGGCAGGCAGGCTGATGACATCTGAAACCGCAGGTTCACTCGTTCCATCCCAAACCGAAAGATTAAAAATATTTGTGCATGCACTCCTTTTTGTGCTTGGCTTCTCGTTGGTATTTATTGTCGGCTGGGGCGGTTCGGCGACAGTGCTGGGTCAGGTGTTTGGCACGTATAAACGGACGATTGCGCAAATCGGCGGCGTAATCGTGATCCTATTTGGGTTGGCGACGCTGGAAGTGATTCGCATTCCGTGGTTTTATGCGGACACACGCGCCCAATACACGGGTCAACGTGGAACCTATGGCGGGTCAGCCCTGATGGGCATTTTCTTTGCCGCAGGCTGGAGTCCATGTATTGGCGCAACCCTGGGAGCGATCCTGACAATGGGACTCAGCCAGCAAACGGTTGGGCAGGCGATGTGGTTATCCTCAGGTTACTCGCTCGGATTGGGAATTCCATTTCTTGTGTTGACGCTTGGGCTGGAACGCGCATCAGGCTGGCTTAAGCGCATGAGACCCTATCAAAAATATTTCAAGATCGTTAGCGGTGTATTCATCATTACGATAGGTGTTTTGTTGTTGACGAACACCATGAGCCTGATCGCCATTTGGGCATTCAGGAACGGATATTACATTGAGTCCTTCGCCGCCTATGCCGCCGCGCCAACTTATTTAACTGCCATACTCGCGGGATTGTTATCCTTTCTTTCGCCGTGTGTGTTGCCTCTTGTGCCAGCTTATCTGGGCTATTTGAGCGGACATACCATGCAGAGGTCGTAAATTACGGGAACCAGGAAAATCATGGAATCTACATCAAATTCAGAAGATATGATTACCTTCAAACTCTCCCACTTTTATTCGGTATTGGTAGTCCTGGCTTTCGCGGTTGGGATCCTTACTGGATATGTCGTTTGGGGGCGTTCACCCGTTCAGGCGCAAACAGTTATAGATAATCAACCAGCCGCCCAAGCGCCTATTGCCGGGGTGCCTGTGGCGACCCAGCCGCCCCAATCCATCCGTTATGATGTTCCTTCGGATGGTTTTCCAGGCATTGGACCGGAGGATGCGCCCATCGTGATTGTTGAGTTCAGCGATTTCCAATGCCCATTCTGCAAACGATTCTATGACGAGACTTATCAGCAATTGCTGGCGGCCTATCCCGACAAGATCCGTTTTGTTTATCGCCATCTCCCATTGACCTCCATTCACCCCGAAGCATTCCCTTCGGCGGAAGCCTCGATGTGTGCCAACGAACAAAATGCCTTCTGGGAATATCACGACAAGATTTTCGAAAACCAGGACAGACTGGGTGGAGAACTTTACACACAAATCGCCGATGACCTCAACTTGGACACCGTCTCATTTGAGAACTGTTTGAATACGGGAAAATACAAGGATTTGATTCAACAAGATTCGGATTTCGCCCTTGATCTGGGAGTGCAATCCACGCCGACTTTTTTCATCAATGGTCTGGCGCTAGTCGGCGCGCAGCCACTTTCTGCCTTCACCCAGGTAATTGATAAAGAACTGGCTGGAGAAATCCCGAAGTAGTTTACAAAGAAGGAGCTTACAGTGAATCGAATATTGACATTATCGACATTTCTTATGGTTTTACTTGCGGCCTGCCAGAGCAAGCCTGCGGAAATCACTGGCGAAAAGATTGCTGCAGATGGCGGTGCTTATACCAGCGTGAATGCAGATGAATTTAATGTGATGTTGAAGAACAAGGATTTCGTGTTTATCAACGTTCACATTCCCTTCGCAGGAAATATAACTGGAACAGACCTGTCCATTGCCTACGACCAAATTACCGAACCTGTCAATATCGCGCAATTGCCTGTCGACAAAAACGCAAGGATTGTTTTGTACTGCCGCAGTGGACGCATGAGTGCCATTGCCGCAGAAGCTTTGGTCAGTCAAGGGTATACCAATATTTGGGACCTTGCTGGCGGCATGGTGGCATGGGAACAGGCTGGGTACGAATTGGAACAACAATAAGGAGCGTCGAAGATGATCAAAAATCCCGTGTGCGACATGACGGTAAATCTGCAACATGCCACGGCCAACATTCTCTACAAAGGATAGATGGTTTATTTCTGTCCCCCGGGTGTGCAAGACAATATTTGAGCATGAGACAGGGAAATATGCGAAGAGCGGAGTAACGAAATCCAAACAAGGCAATCCATTACTCTTATATGACGGAGACAAAACATGACAGAACAGGTTGTTGAAATAACTGAAGACTCTACTGACAAATACACTTCAACAAACAGGCGCATTAGACAAATTGCGTCGATTATCGTGCTTGTGGTTGTTACTTTCTTTCTCGGCTTTGGAGGCGGTTACCTTAAATGGGGACAGGATGAGACAGCCGAATTAAAACAGCAAAAAGAAATGAGCGACCTATATGAACAGGTCAATCCTGCTGATGGTTACACTCTTCCCGTTTCCTATGAGGACTTGGGTCCTCAATTGATGGCTGCGGGCGTGATTGATTACGATGCTTTCAACAGTGTGATGGCGGCGAGTGGCGATGCACTCAGCAGTCGTCAGATAGATATTCTACAGAAGGGCAGTAATGAACAAATCGTCATTACTGCAGAGAACGCCCATTTCCTGCTCAACTATTTCTGGGCAGTTGGATTGGCCAACAAAAATTCAATACTTACCGATGGACCAATGGTTCAAAATAGCGAGGGGCAAATTGATCGCTTTGCATCCACCGGGGGATGGATGCTTGCAACCATGCCCGTCACTGACCTCTACGCCAGCATGGATTTGATCCCGCTTACGCCAGAACAACAGGCGCGTGTGGAGGAAGTGGCTGCGGCTGTGTATCGTCCATGCTGCAATAACCACACTCTTTTTCCTGACTGCAATCACGGCATGGCTATGCTGGGATTATTGGAGTTGATGGCTTCACAGAACGCAAGTGTAGATGAGATGTTCGAAGCCGCCAAATACGTCAACGCCTACTGGTTTCCGCAGCAGAGCCTTGAAACCGCCATGTATCTCAAAGCAAATCAAAATATGGATTTCACGGACGCCAACGCTCGGCTGGTCACAGGCGCGGAAATCTCTTCGGGGTCGGGATTTGCTGCCATCCATCAAAGTTTACAAACGAGTGGACTCTTGCCGCAGGCGCCAAGCCAAGGCGGTAGTTGCGCCAATTAATTCCAAAACCAAATGGAGAACACGAATGTTCAAAAGCCCATCACGCCAAAGTTGATGGGCTTTTTGCTTTTTGGGGATAAGCAAAAATGCCTATTCACCGACGAGGGCTTTGGCTCTATGCGTTCAGAGTCCCTTTACCTATACTGGTTGATATATCCTGTTTGAGGAAGCGATATCAGGTAAAGTAATTTGTTGAGGATGTTATGGAAGAATTTAAATCAAATCCAAGCCGCGGCGTGCCGTTATGGACACAAATCCTTATTTGGGTCTTGCTCCTTGGGCTGCTCTCTCTTTTGGGATTTGGACTGGTACGTGCCCGACAGGGAACCGTCCAAGCTGGAGATCAGGTTCCTGATTTCAGCCTCACGTTCTACAGCGGTTATGAATACAACAGCCAATCTGCGGTGAAGATTTCAGATTTACGGGGCAAGGTGGTTTTTATTAATTTTTGGGCTTCATGGTGTAAGCCGTGTGAGCAGGAGGCCGCGTCATTGGAGCAAGCCTGGGAATATTATCAACCGAGTGGCAAGGTGGTCTTCCTGGGGATAGATTATGTGGATACTGAAATTCCAGCGCGCGCCTTCCTGAAAAAATTCAATAACACCTATCCCAACGGGCCGGATATAGGCACGGTTATCTCTCAAATATTTCGAATCAAGGGTGTACCAGAGACATATATCATTGATACCAACGGCGTCATCAATTATGTCAAAATAGGTCCATTCCTAAATGTGGATGAGATCAAAGCTTTGATTGACCCGTTGCTCCCGTAGTAGGGGAACCAGATTGACCCGGAATGGAATCCCTTATCCAAACCACTGGATCGTTACCATTTATTTATGCAGCAAGTCCTAACCGCTGACTCTGTGGGACTCAAAAAGCAGCAGGCTGAACTGTATAGGCAGAATTGCCTATAAGCCTTGAAGCAATTTGGCGCAAGACGTTTGGAAACGGAAAGGCTATGATAAGTAAAATGAGATTCATGGTGAAACAATTTTAATTCCCAACAGCTTTCCTGCTTTGCTTTCCCCAATTTCATGCTCTTCTGCATGGGTTCACAGGACGGTGCGCAAACCGCACTGCTTGGTAATCCTCTTGACGTAACAACCTGATTATGTTATTTATTATCCTATTGATTAGCTCATATAAACACCTTTAACCATGCTCACTACCTATACTGAACAAAATTCTTTCTGCAATCACCGTAACATTTTCTCTGTCGTCTTAGAACAGGCGGAGTATTGTTGTTGCTATTGTTGTTCCACGCCCACATGATTTTCGGCGAGTAATGCGCTTATACCAAGCCCGCCGATAAGTATTTCTCGGCGGGCTTTTTCTTTTCCCCCTTTCTTTCAAAAGCCACAATTCGAATAAAACGCCGAGTCTGCCCGACATGGGTGGAAATTTATTTACGCAGACTTAAGTACAGGCAGCTATTTGCAGCGCCATAGCCAAGTTGAAAAAGAGGAAGAGCGTTTCTTTGTGCTGTTTATGGATGATTATTCGATTTGAAATTCAGTTTGCAAGGATGCTTATAGTGATGCATACATACCCTTTTACGAGACCTGGTTCAGTCCACCTTCAAGATTGGTTGCACTGCTTGTGTATTTCGCGGGCACTCGTATAACAGCGGGTGTTCCGCATTTCCTATCAATCATGCATCTATACCGGATGGCAGACAGACGTCTTGCATTTTGCAACCTTCTTGTCGGCTGTCGTTGTTAGTAGTGGCCCTTTTGTTATTAATAACCATACATACCTTGGAGAAAAAAATGACATTCCCAATCATCCCAACATCTGACACGCTGAGGGTCTATAACGATATTTTGGAAACCATCGGGAAGACCCCTCTTGTTCGTCTAAACCGTCTCGGGCGCGGACTGCCCTGCCCGATCTATGCAAAAGTTGAGTTTTTCAACCCAGGCGGTTCAATCAAAGACCGCATTGCCCTGAACATCATCGAAGAAGCCGAACGCAGTGGGCGGCTGAAGCCAGGCGGAACTATCGTTGAGTCCACGTCAGGCAACACCGGCTTGGGGCTGGCAATCGTCAGCGCCAAGAAAGGCTACAAAACCATTTTTGTCCTGCCTGACAAAATGAGTCAAGAAAAAATCCAACTTTTACGCGCCTTCGGTGCAAAGGTGTTTGTCACCCCCACTGCCGTCGAACCTGAAGATCCACGCTCCTATTACAGTGTCGCCAAAAGACTGGTGGCTGAAACTCCCAATGCCATCCTTGCCAATCAATATCACAACCCCGAAAATCCGCGCAGTCATTATCAGAGTACGGGACCGGAAATATGGGAGCAGACTGGTGGGCTTGTCACCGACGTAGTGATGGGGATGGGTACGGGCGGCACCATCAGTGGAGTGGGGCGTTATCTCAAAGAACAGAATCCAAACATTCGGATTGTAGGCGCAGACCCAGTCGGTTCATTGCTGTTGGAAACCTGGCAACAGGGACGTATCCCAGAAGATGCACATCCAAAGACGTATAAGGTGGAAGGCATCGGCGAGGATTTCCTGCCGACGACTCTCGATTTATCGTTGATTGATCATATCGTCCGTGTTGGGGATAAAGAATCCTTCTTATGGGCGCGCCGCCTTGTGAAGGAAGAAGGCATTTTTAGCGGAGGCTCCTCTGGGTCCGCCCTTGCGGCTGCCATCCGCTATGCCCAGACACTGCCATCTGACCGACTGGTGGTGGTCATCCTGCCCGATTCGGGTTCCCGTTATCTCTCAAAATTTTATGACGATCAGTGGATGCGCGAAAACGGCTTCCTATCCTCAGAGTGGGGCGAGTCTTCGCTTGGCGACATCCTGGCGGCTAAACCAACTCAGGGGCTGATTACCACCCGCATCAACGACCGTATGACCGATGTGATTGCCCAGATGAAACTGCACGATATTTCGCAGATGCCCGTGCTCTATCCTGATGGCAAACTGGGTGGAGTGGTAACGGAAGTTGGTTTGCTCAAGCACATGCTGGAGAGCGACCACACGCATTCACCGGAAGAAACTATTGGTGAAGTTGTCACGCCAACCAAGACCGTTTTCCCGGTAGATACGCCAGTTGAAGCAGTTCTCCCGGTCATCATGGACGGTCAGGTTGTATTGGTGACCGAGCAGGATCATCCGGTTGGTATCCTGACCAAAATTGACGTGCTGGACTACATCGCCCAAGGGATATAGGAAAACCTACGAATGAAATTTGAGACACTTTCCATCCATGCCGGGCAGGAACCGGATCCAATCACCGGGGCGGTGATGACGCCCATTTACCAAACATCCACGTATAAGCAGGATGGTGTCGGCGGGTTGCGTGGCGGATACGAATACTCGCGCACCGGCAATCCGACCCGTACCGCTCTGGAGACCTGCCTGGCTGAACTGGAAGCCGGTCAATTTGGGCTGGCTTATGCTTCAGGTCTGGCTGCCACCGATAATGTTTTGCGCTTGTTTGCGCCGGGCGATCATATTCTTGCGGGCAATGATGTCTACGGTGGCACTTTCAGATTGTTCGAGTGCGTCTTCCGTTCCTATGGGCTGGATTTTTCCTATGCCGATACCACCGACCTCGAACAGGTGACAACCAATCTGCGCCCGAACACGCGTTTGATTTGGTTGGAGACACCCACTAATCCACTCCTGCGCGTGAGCGATATTTCTGCCATTGCCAAGATTGCCCGCCAGCGTAGCAACCCGCCACTTTTAGCAGTGGATAACACCTTCGCCACCCCATATTTACAGCGCCCGTTGACTCTGGGTGCCGACTTGGTCGTCCATTCCACAACCAAATATTTGGGCGGACATTCGGATGTGATCGGTGGGGCAGTGATTGGCGCTGACATCCAATTGCGCGAAAGATTGGCATTCCTACAAAATGCAGTCGGCGCTGTGCCGGGTCCTTTGGATTGTTTCCTGATCTTGCGCGGCATCAAGACCCTGGCTGTTCGCTTGGATCGCCAAGCTGAAAATGCAGCCATGATTGCCAATCTTTTGGCGGCTCATCCCAAAGTGGCACAGGTTATATATCCTTTTCACCCCAGCCATCCGCAAGTTGAGCTTGCCCACCGTCAGATGCGTTCGGGCGGCGGCATGATCTCATTTATTCTACGCGGTGGGGAGACAGCCGCCCGCAAGGTGGTGAAAAGCACTCGCATTTTTGCGCTGGCAGAGTCGTTGGGCGGCGTGGAGTCTCTGATCGAACTCCCCGCTGTCATGACCCATGCCTCGGTCGCCAATTCACCTCTGGCCGTTGACCCTGGACTGGTGCGCCTTTCTGTGGGCATTGAACATATTGATGATTTGCTGGACGATCTGGAGTCAGCCTTAATTAAGGTTAAATGAGTCTTATCTAATTGACTTATCGAAATCCTTCGACGCAGAATTACTCACGCGACAATACCTAAATTTCAGGCACACAAACTTATATCTGCAATCCATCCTGGCCAGCCTGCGGTTCTTTCACAGGCTGGCATTTACCAATTTAGATCTTTTCCATTTTTCTTGTGCTGACATCCGCCCAGAGTTGTGAGGCAAAACAGAGTATCGTATTTTATTTACATTTCATATTGTTATGGGAGCAGCAAACAGGCCATATTGCCTATTTGTTTATAAGTAATATGGCTCTTAATAACGGTGGCTATTAATGTGATAATCATATACGACAAAGGAGATAACCTATGACAACTACAGTGCATGACCCCGTCTGCGGCATGGATATTGATCCCACAACCGCCGCTGGCACATCCGAACACAACGGGCAGACGTATTACTTCTGCTCACTTGGCTGTAAGAAGGCTTTCGACGAGAACCCTGAGAAGTATCTTGGTAAAGCCGACGAACACGCACACCAACATTAGTTCAATTCCCCCGATTAAATTGGTCAACTCTCCGTCATTTTGGGAAACAAAATGACGGAGACAAATACTCCCCGGTCAAAGGATGTTGGCTGGGGCGCGTTCGTAGTAGTACGAGTGGATGCCCCGCATATATCTAGCCAGTGTGCCGGCAGAAAAACGCTCAGCCCTTTGTCTACTACTTTTTAATCTGAATATTCAAGTAGTTGGCGAAACGGTTTGAATTGGCTGGAAAACTTCCGACACTGCGGACAGTTTTCCTATTTATAAAAAGGAGAATTAGATGAAAAAGATGTTTGTGCTTGTTTCCTTGCTCGTGCTGGCTTCGCTGGTATTGAGCGCGTGCGGTGTGGCAGCTACGCCTGCCCCTGTTGTGACAGAAGCTCCTATTGTTGCAACTGAAGCCTCCGTTGCTACTGAACCCCCAATGCCCGCCTGGACTGCTCCCGAGGGCGCTCTCGTAGCCGCTCCTGTAGATGCCGCTCCTGCGCTTGACGGTATAGGCGACGATGCCGCTTGGGCTTCCGCGACCGAGATCGTGATCCCTGTTTCTGGCGGCATGAACTTCGATGGCAAAGGCGGCACAGATGTTAGCATCAAAGCCGTTTATACAGCCGATGAAGTTTATTTCCTCGTCACCTATGCCGACCCGACCGAATCCTGGTATCGCTCTCCGTGGCAAAAACAGGAAGATGGCTCTTGGAAGAAAATCACCGACCCAGCCGACAAGGGCGGCGATAACAACACCGTTTACGAAGATAAGATGGCTTTTATTTGGCCCATCACTGCTGTCAAAAATTTTGAGACCACAGGTTGTTTCGTAGCCTGTCATTCGGGCGAGAATGCCGACATTAAACCTTATGGCAACAAGTATCTCGCCGAAGGCGAAACCGCCGACATCTGGCATTGGAAATCCGTTCGCAACATGAACCAAGTGGACGATCAATGGTTGGACTCGACCAAACTCGACACCTCAACTCCCGAACTGCAGACCAAGACCATCGAAGCTGGCCGCCATAGCGATGCCAAAGACTCCGGCGGCTATGCAGATAACTTTGCAACCATGCCTGACCCCAATGATGCAACCAAGACCGTTCCTGATAAATCCAAACCTGGTTTCACCAGCGCTGGCTTCGATACAACCACTGGCGCTCCAGGCTTCATCCTCGACAGCGAAAAAGTTGCTCTTGACCAAGCTGCTTTGGATGCCATGCCTATTGGTTCTTATATCCCCGGTATCGTCAAGAGTGAGATCGTTGGGGACCGTGGCAATATCTCCGCTGGCTGGAAATGGGCTGATGGCATGTGGACTTTGGAATTCGGACGCAAGCTCAATACAGGTTCCGAGACCGATGTTCAGTTCTCAGATATGGCAGCTTCGTACTATTTCGCCGTTGCAGTCTTCGAGAATGCGCAAGTGCGTCATGCTTTCGAGAACGGCGCTTCGTTCCTCGTCTTCCAACCTAAATAATCTGTAATACTTAATTTGCCGGAGTACAAATGTTGTTCCCCATTCGGGGAACAACATCAATATCACTAAACTTTAAAGGAGATCGCAATGTTCAAGAAACTCTCGTTTGCGTTTTTACTGGTTATGTTTCTTTCTCAACTCACGGTTTCAACTGCGTTTGCAGCGGATGAACCCGCAGGCGGTTGTGCGCCTGGCTTTACGCTGGAAATGGCGATGGACCATGACGGCCATCACCACCGTCATGTAGGCACTGATGCTGACAAAAATGGTGATGGATACATCTGCATGAAACCAGCGACACCCAGTGGAAAGATACACGTCCACGTTGATAACAGCGTGCCGTAAAATTCAACAGCACCATCGCGAAAATTAGTTCTCCCCTACGAATGGCCTATTTGGAAGATAGGCCATTCAGTTTATTCGTATCAGGGTGTATCCTGAAAGTAAACCTTCACCAACTCTTTGTTCTGCCTTTACAAATTCTTTAATCACGTTTGATATTCTTGGATCATACAAAAGGAGTAAATTATGTTTCTTATGTGGATCGTCCCCCTACTGCTGATCGGATTGGTGATCTATGTTGTCTCTGGCAATAATATTATCAATGCTTTGAAACCTGTCGTCAGCCGTTCTTGCCCGCATTGCGATCAAGCGGTGCAAAGTGACTGGAAAAACTGCCCGCATTGCGGACGGACTTTATAAAAGGAAATACGAAATGAAAAAAATCAATTGGCTCGTTGTAACTGTCATTAGTGTCATTGCTCTTCTGTTCCTCTTTGGAGGAGGAATGATGATGGGTGGCTGGGGCGGTCGCAGTTGGGGCATGATGGGCGGACCTGGCGGCATGATGGGCGGCTGGGGGTACTCTCCACTTGGCTGGCTTGGTATGGCTTTCATGTGGCTGATCCCCATTGGTGTGATTACGCTCATCGTATTTGGCATAGTTGCGCTGGTGCGAAATGCTGGAAATCCGACGCCGCCATCCGTCCAGAGTCCCTGTCCCAATTGCGCGAAGAGCGTACAAGCCGACTGGCAGAATTGCCCCCATTGCGGCACGGCATTGAAATAAACATCGTATTTTCACTCTTGCAAAATAGCCTATTACACAATAGGCTATTTTGCTTATATGGAATCAGGCAGAAAACCGCTCGTAAACTTCGTCAAATGGATATACACTATTGGTATCTCTTTACAAGGCAGGTACCTATGACTCAACGCGACCCAGTTTGTGGAATGGACATTGACCCCCAAAGTGCTTTCGCCAAACGCGAACACATGGGACAGACATTTTATTTTTGCTCTCAATCCTGTGTGGATCAATTCGACAAAGACCCCCACAGTTATGTGATGACGTCCGCAACCACCGGCTTCAATGCTGAACGGACTCTCGCTCGCATTGAACTTCCCATTGCAGATATGCCCATCGTCAGGCCCGCAACAGAACTCGAAGCTGCTTTGCGCGCTTTGGACGGCGTGGACCAGGTAACAATCAATGCCGGGGCGGGCTTGTTGCGGCTCGATTATGATCCGCTAAAAATCAATCTTGCCAGGATGGCGAATGCCGTCCAGACCGTCGGGTACACATTGGATGGCGCCCAAACCCGAATAGGCATTGAAAATCTGCGCTGCGCGTCGTGCGTCAAGTTTATCGAAGATGAATTGAAATCCACGCAGGGCGTTTTGAATGCGACCGTCAATATCGCCACGCAGGAAGCAACGGTGGATTATCTTCCACAGAACACAACACTGGCAGAATTGAACAAAGCCATTGAGACCTGGGGCTACAAGCCACGACCCGCGACAAGCGACGCGCCTGTGGACAAGCAGGAAGAAGCCCATGCCCAAGAATATCGTAAATTGATGAATAAGTTTTGGTTTGCAGCTGCAGTTGCTTTGCCTGTGATGGCGACGGCGTATTACCAGGTCGTACCTATTCTGCGCGATATGAGCATGGATTCGTTACGCCTGCTGTGGGGCATCACCGCACTTTTGACATTGCCAGTCATGTTGTGGTCAGGCAGCGACTTCTTCACAGGCGCGTGGGCGGCATTCAAACATCGCTCAGCAAACATGAACACATTGATCGCGCTTGGCACTGGCGCGGCGTGGTTATATTCGACATTTGCGATTTTGTTTCCATCCGTTTTTCCAGAAGGAACTTCGGAACCTTTTTATGATGTCGTTGCAGTGGTAATTGCTTTGGTCGTTTTGGGGCAAGCGCTTGAACTACGTGCCAAGGGACAATCGAGTTCCGCAATCAAGAAACTGCTGGGATTGCAAGCCAAGACCGCACGCGTCATTCGTGATGGCAAGGAAATGGACCTACCCATTGAAGAAGTCCTTGTCGGCGACGTGATTCAAGTGCGCCCAGGCGAGAAAGTGCCTGTAGACGGCATCATTGTGGAGGGCAGTTCCGCCGTAGACGAGTCCATGTTGACTGGCGAGTCGCTACCCGTATCCAAGAAGCAAGGCGATGAAGTCATTGGTGCGACGTTGAATAAAACAGGCGCATTCAAGTTCCGTACGACCAAAGTTGGCAAGGATACCGCGCTCGCGCAGATCGTCAAGATGGTGCAGGATGCGCAGAATTCCAAGGCGCCGATTGCCCGACTTGCCGATACAGTCTCTGGTTATTTTGTTCCCATTGTGATGATTCTTGCCGTGTGGACTTTCGTTATCTGGTTCGTGATCGGACCTCAACCCCAACTCGTCTATGCACTGGTCACAAGCGTGACTGTGCTGATTATTGCCTGCCCATGCGCATTGGGACTTGCCACACCGATGAGCCTGATGGTTGGCATTGGTAAAGGAGCAGAGAATGGAATTCTGATTCGCTCGGGTGAAGCGCTTCAAACTGCGCGTGCCATTCAAACTGTGGTGTTGGATAAGACAGGCACAATCACGAAGGGCAAGCCTGAGTTGACCGATATAGTGATTAGTGATCAGCCAATCGTAAAAGATGATGAGTTGTTGAGATTATCTGCCTCCGTGGAGAAGGTCAGTGAACATCCGTTGGCGCAGGCAATTGTTGAGGGAGCGCAGGCGCGAAAATTGGAATTCGTAGAAGTAAAAGATTTTGAAGCCATCCCAGGACACGGCGTTTCCGCTAAGCTTGAGGGACGCAGTATTTTGATCGGCAACCTCAAGTTGATGAACCGCGAGAAGATCGCGCTTGGTTCACTTGAAGAACAATCAAAATCCCTCGCTGACGATGGCAAAACCCCGATGTTTATTGCCCTCGATGGTAAAGCCGCAGGGATTATTGCTGTGGCAGATACGGTCAAGGAAGATTCCGCCGAAGCGATCAAAGTCCTGCAAAACATGGGCATTGAGGTCGTAATGATTACGGGCGATAACCGTCGCACCGCAGAAGCGATTGCGCGCAAGGTTGGCATCACGCGTGTATTGGCTGAAGTCCTGCCAGAAGACAAGGCCAATAATATTCATTTGTTGCAAGCCGAAGGCAAAAAAGTTGCGATGGTTGGCGACGGCATCAACGATGCACCCGCGCTCGCACAGGCGGACGTGGGTCTTGCCATCGGCACGGGCACAGATGTTGCCATTGAAGCCTCGGACATTACGCTCATCAAAGGCAGTCTCAAAGGTGTGGTCACGGCGATTGAAGTCAGCCGCGCAACAATGACAAACATTTACCAAAACCTGGTCGGTGCATTTTTCTACAATGTTTTGGGTGTGCCTGTTGCAATGGGCGTGCTCTTCCCCTTCTTCGGCTTGTTGCTCAGCCCACTGATTGCTGGTGCAGCGATGGCGTTCTCGTCAGTAACTGTCGTTGGAAACGCCAATCGTCTACGCGGTTTTAAGCCAAAGTTCAGCGTAAGGTAAATCAAGATGAAAGTTGAATTAATTTATCTCGATGGCGATCCTTCTTGAAAAGGAAAGATAGAATTATGAACATCCCACAAAAATTCACATTAAGCCAATGGATACGGTCGAGAACAGGGTTGGCATTGATTGCCTTTCTGTCCATTGCCGCCTTCTTCTTGATAACCGAACATACCGCGCACCTGTTTGGCGTTCTTCCTTACGTGTTGTTGCTCATTTGCCCGCTCCTGCATCTGTTCATGCACAGTGGGCATGGCGATCATGCGAGTCACGCCGATCATGTAACCGATGGAGAGAAGAAATAAATGAACGAAGACACACCCGCCTATGGATTATGGCCGCTGGTAATTATCAACGCGGCAATCTTCATCATCTTTGCCTTCAGCTTTTACAAACCCCGCACTGCGCGTGACTGGCGTTCGTTCGGCGCATTCTCAGCTTTTCTAGTGGCGCTATTCACCGAGATGTATGGTTTTCCGCTGACGATCTATTTGCTCTCAGGCTGGCTAACCAGCAACTACCCTGGTATTGATCTGCTCACGCATAACAATGGGCACCTATTGCAAACTCTCCTGGGCTGGAAAGGCGATCCACACTTAAGCCCGTTGCATTGGTTGAGTGATGGACTTGTCGCAGGTGGGTTCATTCTGATTGGATCCGCCTGGACTGTCCTTTATCAAGCCCAGCGCACCCATCAAGTTGCCGCCAGCGGTCCTTATGCTTATCTTCGCCATCCTCAATATGCTGGTTTCATTATCATCATGCTGGGATTCCTGATCCAATGGCCGACACTTATCACACTGATCATGTTCCCGATCCTGGTCACGATGTACCTCAAGCTGGCGCGGCGCGAGGAACAGGAGTCACTGACAGAGTTTGGTGAAGAATATGCCGCTTATGAAGCGAAAACGCCTGCCTTTCTTCCGCGCCGGCTTCTTGTAAAAAATAATCAAAAGACGGCATGAGACTTTTCGTTAGTGTCGATGTGAGTTGAATTTGAAAATTGAATTGCTCTATTTCGATGGCTGCCCCTCCTGGAAAGATGGGTTGAACAATCTCGAAGATGCTTTGAAAGAGGAAGGTATCACCTCCCCGGTGGAGAGGATTAAAGTTGATGATGAGGAAGAAGCCAATCGTTTGAGATTTTTGGGTTCCCCGTCCTTTCGAGTCAACGGACAGGATCTTTGGTATGAAGAACGTGACACGTATTCGTTGAGTTGCCGCGTCTATCCAACTCCAGACGGAATTAAGGGCTATCCAACAATAGTTATGCTAAGAGAAAAACTCTCTTTTATCAAAGGAACATAATATGTCAAATTTACAAATCTTTACAATTCTTGCGGGAATCGTGCTCACTGTCCTTATCGCCTGGTATTTCTGGTTTGCGCCCAAAGCGCAGACGCGCGCCACCGTGGCTGAATCAGGAGCGCAGGAAGTGGCGATCACCGTAAAAGGCGGTTACACCCCTGATGTGATCGTTGTCCAAAAAGGACGTCCTGTGCGATTGACATTCACACGGCAGGAAAGTTCGGCGTGTTCCGAAAAAGTCCTGTTCCCCGATTTCAATCAAAATGCATTACTTCCAGAAGGTGAGCAGGTGACATTGGAATTCACACCCGATAAAGCGGGTGAGTATGGCTTCCAATGCCAGATGGGCATGTTGCGCGGCAAGTTGATCGTGGAATGATAATGGAAAAGGCTCTGCTAACTTTTCTCTTTGCTGACCTTGCCGGATTCACCGCCCTGACCGAAACACATGGTGATGACGATGCGGCAGATGTAGTCGCCCGCTTTTATGATCTGGTGCGCACCTCGCTTGTTGGTGAAGCGCGTCTAATTAAAACGATAGGGGATGCAGTGATGATTGTTGCCAATCAACCGTCCTCGGCGGTCTCAACCGCTCTTCGGCTTTTCGCAGCTGTACGCGCCGAAACGGGGTTTCCAGCGGTGCGTGCCGGATTGCATAGCGGTCCAGCAGTGGAACGGTCGGGCGATTACTTCGGCGCAACGGTGAATCTTGCCGCGCGGGTTACAGCATATGCTCGTTCTGATCAAATTCTCTGCACTGAATCCGTTGCCGAGTCGATTCGCGGTTTGGATGCTGTCGTAATCCATTCAGCCGGGATCACAAGTTTTAAAAACGTGGAACAGCCCGTTGCGCTTTTTGAGATCGAAGACGCGCAACGCCACGCAACACATCACGAAATTGATCCTGTCTGCCGTATGGCGCTCGATTCTGAAACTACCCCAGCGCAGTTGCCGTTTCGAGATCGGCTGTATCACTTTTGTTCTTTTGCTTGCGCGCAAAAGTTTGCTCAAAACCCCGAATCGTATGTCAAAAACTAAATCGGGAAAGGTGACATTGATAACTGCGCCTTGCGCAACCAGTTTTGGTTTGACAATCTACCCATCCGACGGGTGTACATTGATTATATCTGCTGACAGGCAACACTATCAGGTAAAAGCAAAGCGCGACCGCAAGGAAGAAGAAAAAGATGACGATTAAGAATCAGCGGTTTCCAATCTGGCGTACTATCCAGATATCCATGCTTGCACTTGCAGTTTGGGTCTTTGGGGCAATGGCTTTCATGCCTGCTTTTAAATCGCATAGCACCCGATTGGTAATGCTTATTGTTTTGATCACATGTCTGATTATCGTTGCTCGCTTAACGCGTAAGGATAATTACAGGAGTTATTTAATTGCGGCCATTGCCAGCGTCGTTGGTGCTCCAGCTTATTACTTAATTTCTCCCGTTACAGGACATGGTGAATGGGTGTTCGCTTTGATTGTCATTGCCATCAGTTCCCAATGGGGTACCCGCCCTGGATTATTAGCGGCTGTATTAAGTGCAATCGAGTATGGCTTTTTTACCTATTACCAAACAGGAGCGGTCACGGATGCTTTTATATTGGCTGGGCTATTTTCCGTTTCAGCTTTGATTATTGGAACACTGGTAAAACATCGTGAGATAGCGCTTGTTGCCCGCGCTCACCTGGCTGATGAATTGGAAAAGACATCTGAAACGACATTAATTGCCCTTACACGCGCATTGGATGCCCGCGACCAGGACACAGAAGGACACTCTGAACGTACGGCTATCCTGGCTGTGGAAATTGGACGCGAAATGGGTTTGAAAGAGGCAGACCTGCGTTCATTGCACCTGGCAGCACTCCTGCATGATATTGGAAAAATTGGCATTTCAGACGCCGTTTTGCATAAACCAGGACCGCTTGACGAGCAAGAAATGGCTCTCATACACAAACACCCTCAAATAGGTTACGACATTTTGAAAAACATTCCATTCCTCAATCCTGCCCTGGATACCGTTTTACACCATCATGAAAAATACAATGGGAAAGGTTATCCCAACGAATTAAGCGGCGATTCAATCTCGCTGCCAGCTCGGATTCTGTCGGTTGTCGATGTCTACGATGCGCTGACCAGCCATCGGCCCTATCGTGCCGCTTTTCCATCAGAGACTGCGCTTGAAATGATTCGAGAAGAAGCGGGTCAACAGTTCGATCCTCAAGTGGTGCAGGTGCTCGTGCGCATCCTCGCTGATAAAAAGAAAACTGGAAAGTGAGAGGCTATGTCTGACAAATTCGATCATTATATTCCCGCCCTCAGTTTCAAATGGTTGACGCCACTATACGATCCGCTTCTCAAATGGGTCATGCGTGAAGAAACCTTCAAACGCAAATTAGTTCAGCAGGCAAACGTCCAGCCAAAGATGAAAGTTCTCGATCTCGGTTGCGGCACTGGCACGTTGACTCTCATGCTCAAGCACGCACATCCTGAATCCGAAGTCACAGGCTTGGATGGCGACCCGCAAGTGCTGGGTATTGCCCGCGATAAAACTCACGGCACAAGTATTCAATGGGATGAAGGCCTCGCTTCTTCCCTCCCGTATCCTGATTCCGTTTTCGACAGAGTGGTCACCAGCCTTGTCATTCACCACCTCGTCACTGACGACAAACGACGCGCGTTCAAGGAGATTCACCGCGTGCTCAAACCGCATGGCGAATTGCATGTTCTGGATTTCGGCGCGCCGCATTCATCCATTACTCGCTTTATGATCACTTACATGCGCCGACTCGAAGAAGCCGCCGACAATTTCGACGGGCAGATTCCGCTCTTCGTAACGGAAGCAGGTTTCGGCGAAGTCAAAGAAGCGCGGCACTTCGTCACGATATTCGGTCCCCTGTCTTTGTGGCGGGCTGTCAAAGGAGATTAACATGTCCAACCTACAAATCTTTGTGATTCTTTCGGAGATCGTCCTAACGATTATGATTGCCTAGTATTTCTGGTTCGCACTCAGAGCGCAGACACGCGTTGCCGTCTCCGAGTCTGGCGCGCAGGAAGTGGCGATTAACGTGAAAGGCGGCTACATTCCCGACGCGACCGTGGTACAGAAAGTCCGCCCAGTATGTTTAATATTTACTCGACAGGAAAGCTCGGCTTCCGATGCCAGACGGTCATGTTGTGCGGCAAGTTGATCGTGGAATAAGTACTACATGGAGTGTATAAAAATGAAACATGAAAGTATTCATATACCGAACCTTTCCTACATCGCAGCTTTTGTCATCGGCGTCATTTTGTTCGCTTCGATTTGGAAAGCGTGGTTTGGTTCAGCCTCCAGCACGGTGGTTTTTGCCGGGATGGCAGGCGTTGCAGTCATAGTGACGGTGTTTCGAATCCGAAATGAAATTCAACATCGTAATAACAAGAAGAAATAATCGTAGATAAGAGTAAATGACTCTTTCTCCCAAATTGGAATTCGAAACAGCCTGCGACGAAAAAGGCTACATTTAAATATTCAAATGCAGACTGTCCACTCTGCTCGTCTTTGCCGGGGAAACCGCAGGTTGGATTTGACTTGATCGTTAGCTCCTTGCTCAGGTTGGCACATGGGAACCCGGATTATTATTTTGTCATTAAACACAACGTCCCAATTTCAATTGGGACGTTGTGTTTAATAGTTTGATTGAACTTGTTCACATAAAATATCTTAAT
This sequence comes from Anaerolineales bacterium, assembly GCA_030834895.1. Taxonomy (GTDB): domain Bacteria; phylum Chloroflexota; class Anaerolineae; order Anaerolineales; family Villigracilaceae; genus Villigracilis. The sequence goes on along the minus strand of JAUQXA010000007.1, from coordinate 111,104 downwards.
TCCAGAATGGATGACTGTCATAAATGTCACGTGACGTTTGACATAAGTCGTTTAGCCTGTCTGATGTCACGCCATTCTGCGCTTCTGTGGATGGACCTCCCCATGTAAGATACAACAACTTTGCAGGACAAGGAGATGTGCTTTCCATGAACAAAAATATAAACAGGCTTATTGTACTATTTGTGATCATTTCAACTTTGCTAATGTCTTTTCCAAAAACAGTATTCGCTGACGGCGGCGAAGGCGGGGTTGAGAAGGAAGTCAACGGCTATCATGTCAAATTGATCTTTGTCGAACCAATCAAGGTTGGTGAGAATCAATTCCATATTCAAATCACGGACTCGATGGGCATGCCCGTTACGAATGCAGAAGTGAAAGTCTCTGCCATGCCTGCTGAGGGAATGTCGGAGCATGATGAAAATGAAGAAATGGCAGCCGAAGTTTCTTCCACAGGTGTTATGACCAGTAACGACAACATGGACGGAATGGAAATGGCGGCAGAAGATCCATCTACAGGGGTAATGCAACCCAACGAACCTGCCGCAGAGGAACATGGTGAAGAAGTTCTCACAGTAATGCTCGAACCCACATTGGAATCTGGCGAGTACGCAGGTGAACTGCACTTTGATGCGTCAGGCGAGTGGATGTTCAATGTTCATTTCACGGTCAACGGCGAGACCACAGAAGTTGACTTTCCCGTTGAGATTGCCCGAACGCTCGGTACCAATTATGCAATTCTGACTGGCTTCTTCGGCATCAACGCCACTGCGATCATTATAGCGGCTACTCTCAAACGCAAGTCTGTTGTTATTCGCAAGTAACTTTAACCTTTAGGAATATCTCATGACAACTCCGATCAAAACTCAAAACACATCTTGGCTGAAAGGCGGGAACCTGCTCAATAACAAATGGATCGACCGCTTCCTGCGCAGCCGCTGGTATCCTGGCATCATCCAATGGCCTACCCTGCTCGTTTTCATGGTCATCATGTTCGAGCTGATTCTGGGACCCGAATCCGCTCACGACAACTTCGGCACTGCTTTGACCTGGGTGCTGTGGTGGCCGCTGATCCCGATCATCTTCCTGTTTTTGGGACGCTTCTGGTGCGCCATCTGCCCGTTTGCAACCCTCAATGATCTCGTTCAAAAATTCGTTGGTAATAATCGCCCTGTGCCAAAATTCCTGAAAAAATATGGAATCTGGATCATCGACGCGCTCTTCATCTTCATAACATGGAGCGACCATGTCTGGGGCGTCGTTGAAAACCCGCTTGGCTCTGGCATCCTGATGCTGACCCTCACAACGGGCGTGGTCGTCTCTGGCGCTTTTTACGAGCGCCGCACCTTCTGCCGCTACGTTTGTTTTCTCGGCGGGTTAGCTGGAAATTATGCCCGCAACGGCATGTTAAGCCTGCGTGGAACTCCTGAGATTTGCGCGACCTGTACTGTCGCCTCCTGCTATAAAGGGACAGATCATTCCATGCCCTGTCCCTTGTTTGAATTTCCGAAGACCATGACCTCCAGCGCCAACTGTATGCTTTGCGCGGAATGTATCAAAGGCTGCCCCAACGACTCCATTCAATTGACCGTGCGTCCGCCCACGAAAGAATTATGGTTCATCCGCAAGCCCAAAATTGAAGAGGCTTTCCTCTCAGCAGTCATCATGGGTATTGTGTTTGTACAAAATGTGACCATGCTTGAAGTCTGGGGCTCAATGTTGAAGTGGCTGGAACAGGCCACAGGCACGACCAATTACGCGGTCACATTCAGCATTACCTTTGCGACCGCCATCATTATCCCAGTAGCTTTACTTGGCGTGACTTCATGGATTGCAGGCAAATTCAACAAAGTCTCTCTTGTGGAAAACTTCACCCGCTTCGGGTATGCCATCATCGCACTGGATATGGCCGGGCATATCGCCCACAACCTGTTCCACTTGTTGGCGGAAGGCAAATCCATTTATTACACGGCGCTGGGATTATTCGGCACGGAAGTCCACGGCGCTTCACCCGCCATTGTGGATATGGGCACCATTCAATTCCTGCAATTTAGTTTGCTCGCGCTTGGTTTCATCGGGTCGCTTCTCGTTGCCTACAAAATTTCCAAATCCAATCACCCGGATGGCAAGGTCTGGGGAACATTTGTCCCTTACGCAGTATTAATGGTTGCCCTCACCATAATGAATGTTGTACTGTTCACGCTTCCAATGGCAATGCGCATGTAAGCTCACTTTATTTCACTTTTTTATGATATGACGCAGGATTATATCCTGCGTCATATCATTTGCCGCATTGTGAGAATTCAAAAAAGGATTACCAGGATTTGACACAAAATACCCCGACCACATTGCCTGAATATAAAACCGCCTGTGGAGGCTCCCTCAAGGATCCGTCGAATTATCCCAGCGCAATCTATCGGGGCGAGCGAGTCTATTTCTGTACTCGTGCCTGTTTGAGAGTCTTTGAACAGGATCCTGATTTGTTCATGGCAGGTGAAGTCGAACATCCCATTGAAGAAGATGACAGCTGATGTGTTGGTTGGAAGTTCTGTGCTCTCCTTTTTTGTCAGGCTCTGGAAACCCAGAGCCTGATGTCTTATATAAGCAAAAAAGCCTACATTGGGACGCGATAAACGGCGCTTGGGTATTTCCAATCAAAGTCATACAATACTGAGAGTTTGAATTTCAGGAATGGTTCATATTAAGAAGGTTCGCAGGTCACTTCGATGATATGACATAAAAATACTTAAGTCGTGAGGTTTCAGATAATTATGTTCACAATTTCCATTGACCCAATCATTTTCAATATCGGCCATTTTGCCGTACGCTGGTATGGCGTAATTCTTATGATCGCTATGGGAATAGGCATTTGGTTGACCGCGCGCGAAGCCGAACACAAAGGCTTCAAAAAGGATGATATCTACGATGCCGCTGTCTGGATCATCGTTGGGGGAATCATCGGTGCGCGGTTGTTTCATGTTCTCGATCAATGGTCCGCCGCATACGCGGCGAATCCCGTTAGCGTGTTTTATATTTGGGAAGGCGGTCTCGCCATCTGGGGCGCGGTGACAGGAGGCTTGATCACAACAGCTCTCATATCCTGGAAACGAGGCTGGCGTTTACCTGCACTTTTGGATGCAGGCGCACCAGGTTTGGTTTTGGCGCAGGCCATTGGCCGCATTGCCTGCATCATCACTGGGGACGCAGTAGGCAAACAGACAAGCGGTCCATTCGGATTTGCCTATACCAGTTCGAATGCGGTGGTGCCACAACTTGGAGTTTATTACACTCCAATGCCTGTCTATGAAATTATTGCGAACCTGGTGATTTTCACCGTGCTCTGGCAATTGCGCAAACGCAACTGGGCTGATGGAAGGCTGTTTCTGGTGTATTTGACTCTCTACAGCCTCGAACGTTTCTTCCTTGCTTTCACGAGTTCGTATCGCATCATCGCCTTCGGCCTGACACAATCGCAGATCGTTGCCATGTTTGGATTTGCAATCGGCATTGCTTTGCTGACATGGATGACGCGCAAGTTACAAAGTGCCGCATAATTATGTAAACTTGAAGTTTAGATTTTTGCTTACAAAACCATTCAAAAAGTTTACTTATTAACGGGACAAGCGGTAAGTAAACAGACAATTTAAGGAGAAAAACAATGGACGAAAATTGCTACGTTGAACCGATCTACAAAACAACTTCATTGGATCAGTTCAGAAATGCCGAAGTTGCAACCCTGGCTGTTTCGGGCATGGGCTGTGAGAACTGTGCTACACGTGTCCGCAACAGCCTGCTCGAACTGGAAGGTGTACATGGTGTGGATGTATTCTTGAACATGGCGCTGGCTGAGTTCGTTATGAAAGCAAGAAGCTTTCACCCGATGCGCTGTTGAACGCAGTATCCAGCGCGGGGAACGATGGCCGCCACCAATACCGTGCAGAACTCATAACGGCGGAATAATTCAGCGAAAGTTCGAAAGGATATGCCACAATGAAAAAATCCCCCCGCGCAATTCACAAAGAAGCTCGTGCGCAACAAAAGCGTGTACGATCATTGATCTTTGCAGTAATCGTTGTCGGCGTACTAGGGTTGGCGGGTTATTATTTGAAGTCCGCTTTCATTCGCACGGCGCTTGAGCCGATGGCTGGTAACGTCATTGATCTGGAAGCCTCCATGAGTGGATTTGATAAAACCGAGATTCGTGTCAGGGCTGGCCGGCCTGTGACCATCCGCCTGACCAGCCTGGATAACGAACATCATACAGATGGCGGTGGAAAACACCAATGGGCCGTGGATGAGCTTGGAGTGGATGTCATCGCCCAGCCCGAAAGTTCCAATTACGTTACCTTCACGCCCAATAAGGCAGGTTCATTCACCTTCTACTGTGATATTTGCTGCGGCGGGAAAGCCAATCCCACCATGAATGGACAGATCGTTGTAGAAGCATAATATGGCAATTACTTCACCCCTTCGCCGTATCATCATTCTTTCTTCATTGGCTATCGTGGCAATGGGCGCAATCGCATTGACAGGTTTGTGGCATCCCAACGCGCCGACCGAAGCCATGCAAATGTACCTGCCCAAGATCACGCTGCCAACCGTCATCGCAGCCGCAGCGGTGGATGGCATCAATCCCTGCGCGTTCACCGTTCTGCTGCTCTTCATCACGACTATGCTCGCAACCATGCAGGCAGGCGGACAGGGTATCAATGCCATTCGAGTGCGATTGCTCAGCCAGGGAGGCATTTACATCGCTGCCGTTTTCCTGACCTATCTTGCCCTGGGTGTTGGGCTGCTCAAAACGTTGGATTTCTTTACGCGTCAACATCTTCCCGCTCGCATCGGTGCACTCGCCGCGATCCTGTTCGGCTTATGGATGCTCAAAGACTTTTTCCTCCCTGACTTGGGATGGCGATTGCAAGCCCCGTCTCAAATTGGGAAAACAGCTCAAGAGATGGCGAAGAAGGCCACTGTCCCTGCCCTGATTGTGGGAGGCTTTCTAATCGGTTTATGCACCGTGCCGTGCAGTGGTGCAGTTTATCTCGGCGTGCTTAGCCTGCTTGCGCTCCAGCCCTCGGCATTTCTTGGATATAGTTACCTCGTGCTTTACAACCTGATCTTCGTCCTGCCGCTGGTTGTCATCCTTATCGCCGCATCCGCCCGTCCGACACTCAATCGTTTAGCGCATTGGAATTTGCATCACAAGGAGTGGGTACGTCTGGCACTGGGTGGTGGCGTGGTGGTGATGGGTCTCCTGATCCTGGCAACAGTTTGAGTAGCATTCCTGAAAATATTATGTTTGAATTCAGCAACCGTAAGTAACGCCTTTAAATCTTCTCTTCAAACAGGGCTGTCTTAAAAAAACAGCCCTGTTTTATTTCCACAAGAAGTCATACCTGCTCAATATGGGGTAAGCGAAAATGCCTACCCCTGAACAGGGGATTTGGCGCTTTGGCTTTGACTCCCGTCCGTCTATACTGGAAACAACAGGAAGTACAAAATGAGCACGATAATGCCTTTGTTAGTTCTCGATCAAACCTGCGAGCAGGTTCTGGCATGGATCAATGGAAAGTTAACCGATGCCAATTTTCGTCTCGTGAAAACTTTCGACTTGCACGTCGCTCGTCAGGCCCACCCAAATTGCCTCTGCCCGCAGCATGGAACCGATGATTGCAATTGCCAAATGATCGTAGTGCTTGTTTATGGTAATCAAGGCGATCCTGCCACATTGGTTATTCATGGACAGGAAGGAAGAGCCTGGCTCTCATTAGCAATCCCGGTCAATGGACATAGCAATCAACACCTGGAAGTGGCCATCCGACGGATTCTTATGCCCCACCGCACTGACGTACCAGTACCCATCGAGGTAACCCATGAAACCCACGCAACAGTCTGAAATCATCCGCCGTTTACATTGCGCAGCGGGACATTTGAATGCGGTCATCGAAATGGCGGAAGCAGGCCAGCCCTGTGAGCAGGTGCTTCACCAACTTGGCGCGGTTAACGCGGCCATCCGCGCGGCTGGATCAAAACTGATTATTTGTCAGGCTCAATCCATCCGGAACATCATTCTTGACAGTTCCTCGCCCAAACAACGGCTTGTCGAATTACAACATCTCCAATCCTTGTATACGATTTTCCTACACTATCCAAACCATCAAATTGAGGTTTCTCATGACAAAAAACATTTCTGAAATAACTTTGCCCATCAGCGGCATGACCTGTGCTTCCTGCGTGTCGCACGTGGAAGATGCACTCAAGGAGCTGCCAGGCACATCCAATGTTGTTGTCAATCTCGGGACAAATAAAGCCAGCCTCTTCTTCGATCCCCAACGAGTCAAACTGGACGATATGCGGCGCGCTGTTGACGATGTTGGCTACGCCGTTCCAACCTCTGAACTGACCCTCGACGTGCGCGGCATGACCTGCGCGTCATGCGTGGAGCATGTGGAAGGCGCTTTACGCGAACTGGACGGAGTAACCGCTTCTGTCGTGAACCTTGGGTTGGGTACTGCTAAAGTGACTTTTGTCCCCGGGTTGGTTTCGATCAGCGCCATGAAACGCGCCGTGCGTGAAGTCGGTTATGAAGCACAGGAGCGCAGTGAAGGTACGGATGCCCTCGACCGAGAACGTCAAGCGCGCGAGGATGAAATAAAAATTCAGGGACGCAACCTGATCATTGCCGGAACGATTGGTCTGATCGTCATGATCGGCACATTCTATGATATGGCTGGCCCGTTCAAAGCCTTCATCCCAGTCTGGCTTTCTTATAAGTGGGTCATCGGCTTATTGACCACACCGATTGTCTTTGGCCCCGGAAGACAATTCTTTTCGAACTCGTGGCGCGGACTCAAGCACGGCGTCACCGATATGAACCTGCTCTACGCAACCGGAATCGGTGCGGCGTATGGTATCGCGGTAATCAACACAGTATTTCCCAAAGCCGGATTCGGCGGTGAGGGCGCGACTTTCTTTGAGAGCGCGGCACTCCTCACTGCTTTCATCATCCTTGGCCGCTGGCTTGAGGCGTTGACGCGCGGAAGAACGTCAGAGGCGATTCGCAAATTGATGAAGCTCCAGCCCAAAGTTGCGCGCGTGATGCGCAATGATCGGGAGGAGGAAATACCCGCAGACGAAGTCGAACTTGGCGATGTAATCCTAGTCCGCCCGGGTGAATCCATCGCAGTGGATGGTCAGGTATTCGAAGGATATTCAGCCGTAGACGAGTCGATGTTGACCGGTGAAAGCCTGCCTGTTGAAAAGAAGGCTGGTGATCCCGTCATTGGCGGAACGCTCAACAAGACTGGTGCCTTCAAGTTCAAAGCGACACGCGTTGGCAAGGATACTTCGCTGGCACAGATCATCAAGTTAGTTGAAGATGCGCAAGCCAGCAAGGCGCCGATTCAAAAATTGGCTGACTGGGTGGCAGGACATTTTATTTTAGGAGTGCATTTGCTGGCGGTGGTCGTGTTCATTTTCTGGTTCTTCTTTGGCTACCAGATGTTCTTCGACCCAAATTCAAGTTTCATTATGTCGCCTTACAAGTTAGGTGAGATTGGTGTATTTGGGTTCTCGTTATTACTGAGCGTCACGGTGCTGGTCATTTCCTGCCCATGCGCCGTGGGGCTTGCAACTCCATCTGCCATGATGGCTGGAACCGGCAAGGCTGCTGAATTTGGTGTGCTCTTCAAAGGCGCAGAAGCCATCGAGAATACCAGCAAATTGCAGACCATCGTGTTTGATAAGACCGGCACGCTGACCAAAGGTGAGCCTTCGGTAACGGATGTAGTATTCAGCGGTCAGTTACCGGAAAGCAGAGATCAGTTGCTGATGATCGCAGCTATAGCCGAAAAGAACAGCGAGCATCCTTTAGGCGAGGCGATTGTGCGCGGCGCGGAAAGTCACGGTTTGCAAGTCGTCGGACCGGATTCGTTCAACTCAATTCCAGGACATGGCATCGAAGCGAAAGTGAATGGTTCTGAAATCCTGTTAGGCAATCGTAAGTTGATGAAGGAACGCGGTGTGGATTTCTCGGCAATGATGCTGCAAGCAGAAGCATTGGAAGTTGATGGCAAGACTGTGATGTTTGTGGCACTGGATGGAACGGCGATGGGTCTGATTGCCGTTGCCGATACACTCAAGGAATATTCAGCCGAAGCCATTAAACATTTGCACAAGCTGGGGCTCGAAGTTGTCATGATCACCGGCGACAACCGACGCACAGCAGATGCCATTGCAAGAAAAGTTGGAATTGATCGCGTGCTTGCCGAAGTCCTGCCGCAGGATAAAGCCGAAGAAGTTAAGAAGCTTCAGGCGCAGGGCAAGAAGGTCGCGATGGTTGGTGATGGTGTAAATGACGCCCCAGCGCTGGCACAGGCTGAAGTTGGCATGGCAATTGGATCTGGCACCGATGTAGCCAAAGAAACAGGTGACATTATCCTTATCAAGGATGACATCCGAGATGTGGTGGTAGCGCTGGAAGTGGCCAAGGCTACCATGCGCAAAGTCAAGCAGAATCTGTTCTGGGCATTCTTCTATAACACGCTGGGAATTCCACTGGGTGCAGGCTTATTCTATGCCTTTGCCTCGGTTGTCATCAGCCCCGAACTGGCCGGCTTGATGATGGCTGTTAGTTCCATTTCCGTGACGCTCAACACACTGTTGTTGAAAAGCTTCAAGCCATCGGTCGGACGTGGACACAAGCCTAAACAGGGTAGTGGTAATACACAATTGAGCCCTGCCACTGCTTCGGTTGGAGACGATTAATTTACTGCATTCATCGTCTCGCAGGTTGCATGGTGCAAGCTGATCTTTGGAATAGACCTGCGGGACATTCTTCTTTGCGCCATCAGATATTAAAAAAGGAAATCAAACATGGAACATGAACAAGTTGAAAAGGAAGTCGCACGGAAAAGCGCTCTGATTTATCTGCCGATTTCAATTGGCTCTGCATTGCTATTTCTTCTGGCAACTGCATTTAGCGGTGACTATCCAATCATGACGCGTGTCGGGGGGATGGTCTGGATTGGATTGCTCAGCCTGATCGTCTCGATGCCGATCGTTATTTCACGAGTGAAGAAGCAACTCCAGGGAAAGTCGCAGTGATCGCCGGCGCACTCATTACCATTCGGGAAGGCTTGGAAGCTTTCCTGATTGTTGGTATTCTGCTTGGCTACCTGACGAAGGTCAAGCGGACGCAGTTCAAATCCCATATTTGGATTGGCGCAGTTGCTGCGTTGATCGTTAGCGCTTTGTTGGCGATTATTTTTCAGTATATGGCTTTTCAATTTGAGGGAACATCTGCTGAAATTTTTGAAGTGATCGTGGCCATGCTGGCCGTCGGCGTATTGACATGGATGGTTTTGTGGATGCAGCGTCAAAGCCGTGGCGTCAAGGGTGAGCTCGAACAAAAAGCCGATGAGGCAATCTCCAGTGGGCAGGCGTTTGCACTGGGCAGTCTGGCATTTGTTTCGGTTTTGCGTGAAGGCGTGGAGACGGCGTTGTTCCTGAGTGCAATGCTTGTTACCTCGCGTGATATGCTGTTGTTTCCCGGCGCCATTCTCGGGTTGGTAATAGCCGCTGCCATTACATACCTGCTCTTCCGTTCTGCCGTCCGCCTCAACCTGAGAAATTTCTTTGTCGTCACAGGGATATTTCTGATCCTAATCGCAGCCGGACTCATTGGACATAGCGTGATGGCTTTGCAAGATATTGGATGGCTGCCCATTGGTACAACCATTGCCTGGAATTTACAGGCAATCATTTCAAACGACGGCCTGGTAGGACGGTTATTGCATGCCTTTTTTGGATACGAAGCCACTCCAACCTTTCTTATGGTCGTTGCTTACGGACTCTATGTGGTTTTCTTCGGTGGACAATTCTATAACGCCACACGTCAAGGCGTCTCGCAGCCTGTGGCGCGATTTGTAAAGCAGTGACCTTGAGATGACCTTGAGCCTTTCCCGCCGTGACTTTCTGAAAGCGTCAGGTGCTGGTCTGCTGGGATTGTTTCTCGCAGACTTGCGCCTTGAGCGAGTTTTTGCTGAGGCATCTCCCAAACAGGGTCGCATCACGCTGAGTGGGGTTGAGGTTCTTAATGAGCCATCCTTCAATGCCAAAAGGGTGCGTCTCCTTGGCATGGACGAGATCGTGGACATCAGTGGGGAAGTCGAGGGCGATCAAGGCTACGGCAATCCATCCAACTCTTCATGGTATCAAATCAACGGAGAGGGGTACGCCTACTCAGGAGCGATCCAGCCGGTCGAGACTCTGTATCAAAAGCCAGTTTTTGATGTTTCCGAGGCCGGTGTGTTAGGAGAGATTACAGTTCCGTTTTCCGATGCGCGGCTTGACATGAGTATTTTGGCCAAGCGTGGCTACCGTGTGTATTATTCATCCACTCACTGGATCACTGGCGTATTTGTGAATCAGAATGAGAAGAGTATCTGGTACAGGATTTATGACCGCCAGTTACAGCAGTTGTTTTATGTCTCGGCATACGAGATGCGCTTGATCTCACCAAACGAACTTACACTGTTTTCGCCCGGAGTTCCAGAAGAGGACAAACGCATTTATGTGGATTTAGCTACCCAGTTCGTGACAGCCTTCGAAGGTGACAAGCCTGTGCTGACGGCGCGTTGTTCCAGCGGTAGTAAAGGAACAAGAACTCCAATGGGTGAGTTCCGCACCTTTCATAAGGGTCCGAGCATTCATATGACGAATCAGGGTGATGGGACGGAGAATACCTATCATCTGCCCGGCGTGCCTTGGGTGACCTTCTTCACTGGAACCGGGGTCGCCTTTCATGGTACGTACTGGCACAATAATTACGGGCGGCCAAGCAGCCGCGGTTGTGTGAACTTAACTCCGAGCGATGCAAAATTCATTTATCGCTGGACCCGTCCCGAGGTCCCGCTTGAAACGCCATATCTATATCAGCCAGGCGAGGGGACTCTCGTCGAGGTTGTCTAAAATACTTTTTACATCGATTCTTGTCAGGATAAAAACATGAGCAAAATCAAAGTCTCGAAAACTGCTTTGACAAATGAAACAAAGAAAAGTAAGGAATGGCCGGCGGCGGTTTATCTTTGGACATTGGGACTGGCTCTCCTTAGCTACATCATTGCCAGATTTGTTCTTGATGGTTATCCCCATCCCTATCATTGGAGCATTGGCATAGCAGGCGGTGTTCTTGGAGTCGGCGTTGGCTGGGTCTGGTATCGCTGGCGCGGGGATGTGTTCTAGGTTGTCGATAGATAAAGTTTTTTTCGTTTGACTCAATAGTAACTTGCCAACAGGGCATTCACTTTTACAGAGTCCAAACTCCCTGACTTCAGTGCGAGATCAAGAGATTTTGTATTCCAAGTGAATGCTCTTTTTATTCCAAAGGGATCAATCCATTTCTGCTCATGATGCGATGTCGCAGGATTCAGGATGGATTTTATTAAAGTATTTACGGCGTAATACCTAATTGCTTAAGTCGTGTTAATGCCGGCTCAAAACCCGGATGAAACTTAAGGGCCGAACGAAGATCTTTAACGGCTCCCTGGGTGTCACCAAGAGCCTCGCGTGATAAGGCGCGCCAATAGAAACTTTCCTCAAGTACCGGCTCACTCATCGCGTCCAAGGTTGTGCCGGCTAATTCGATTACATCCTGATATCGGCCACTATAGTAATATGCCCAATATGGTCCGGTCTGATACCACATCATTCGCCACGGTCTTTCCTTTTCAGGGATGTCAGGGTAGATTGCAAAAGCCTCATCATAGGCCGACGCAGCGCCTGCAAAATCCTGCAAGCTTACCTGGTTGGCGCCACGATTAAACCATGCGAAGAATTGATCTCGTCCATTAAGTGTGTAAATTTCATCGGATGCCTTTTGTGCGGCATGGCGGTAGTTGAAGTCTTCGTCCGCTTGGAATCCTAATATTTGCATGACTTGGTCTTTGCTTTCAGATGGGTAAACCACTATATAAGTGAAATTAAATGCCCGCCAAAATGACTCAAAATCTTCATATCCCATAACTTGATCGGGACCGTAGTAGGAATCCTGGAATGTGAATTGCTGGTCCGAATCGCTGTATCCAGTTACCAATACATAATGACCCATCCAGCCGTCGAAGTCGCGTCCCTCAAAACCTTTTTCAATGATGACGGGAAATCCTGCCGCCAAAAAGCGCTTGAGTAATTCGATTTCTCCGCCTACCCTGAGGATAGTCTGCAACTGGGTCTTCTCTTCGACAAAAGCAGTCAGTTCGTATGGCGTCACATTCTTATCACGAGGGTTCGGCTTGGTAAAGTCCGCGATGATGCGCTGGTCGCCATCCCACTTCCAGAAGGAAAGCGCCATTGCCAGAGTGGCGGGACCACAATTGTTCCAGGTCTGGTATTCGTGCTGAACACCTGTGAGCGATATGCTTTTTGGAATCGGTGTTAATGTTTGGGTTGGAGTGGGTTGCGGAAGATTTGATGGCGCGTCCGGTGTTGAATTCGTGGGTAGCGGAGTTGACTGAACGACAATCTTGGTAGATGAAACCGCATCTCCCTCGGGGATAAAAATCATCTCTTCTGGAGGCGATACAGCATATTTGATACGCGCCGCCAACTCGGCAACCCGCCAGCCGACTCGTTCCTGAACCACAGGCAGACTGTAGATTGCGGGGAGTCCCAGGATAAACACGGTAAGGAAGATCAGAATGAATCTGGAAAATTTGGGTCTTTTCATTTCAATTCATTATGAAATTCCGCATGTTCTGTGACAAGCGCCAAAAGGCGTCCGGTTCGATAGGCAATTATGCTTATTCATAAAACGGGGACCAGCCAGCGCCTTCATACTGATCTGGAAGCCATGAGCAAAACGGCGTATATCCAGAACAGGCCAAATGCCTCTCACTCAATAACCTCAAATCATTTAGACTCTTTTTGAAAGCAGATTGCTTTCAAAGGAGTAAAAAATGGAATCTCATCCCCCAGTAACAGATCGTCCCATACGCATTCCGCCCATCATTTGGTTTCTTGGGCTGGGTCTGATCGCCGCCCTGATTGCCATCTTCGTTTTCAATGTGGCACTCAATACCGTTGCTTATTATGGCTTTTTCGCCCTGATGATTGGAAGCCATTTGTTCATGCACGGATCGCACGGCGGACACGGCGGACATGGTGGCAGCAACGGACAACAATCCGGCGCAGCGTTAAACCCAGCCGAAGTGGATAAGGATAAGAACGAACATGCCGGACATTCCGGCGGCTGTCACTAAAGGCACCACTTGGCACCATTGTCAGTTAATTATTATAAGGAGTTGCTCACATGTTATTCAAAGATCCCGTATGCGGCAAGCGTCTTCAACGCGGTAAGGCTCACATTGTTATCGAGGTTGAAGGCGTGAATTACTTTCTATGTTGTCCACGTTGTCAGACGGAATTCGAACAGAATCTGAAGCTATATGCCAGGCCCGAACTCGGAGAGAAGGCGAAGAAATTAACGCAGGTGCCTCATCGTCCTCATTCGTAAACGATAAACGTAAGAAAAAATAATTAAACCTTATTGGGCAGGTCCGTGAGCGGAAAGAGCGGTGTGCTTTTCAACCATTCCAATTCATATACGACTTAATTCATTGATTGTGATCCTGAGAGGCTTGTTGTATGAAGTCAAATTCTGCCAGAGAGATGTGGATACAGGCTCTGCCTCAGGATCAATGATCGGCAATTACCGAACATCGCCACAAATGTTTTTTCGAAGTCAGGAGTATGGAGTCCGCACGGAATGTCAGTTCGGAACCGGTCAGAAGGTGAAGAAACTCCCATACCTCGGGCCGTATGCCAAGATTTTCAATGATATTTGAACCTACTGATCATAAATACTTTAATAAGGATTAACAGCAGCAATGTAAAACAGTGCAGACACAGTGATTTTAGAAGGATAGAGCAAAAATGAATAGGAATAGCAGTCTTTACAAGCAAGAGGTTATAGATGGCCTGCTCAAGAATTCATATGAGTTTAGGCAGATGTCAAACGAATTAAGTGACAGTGCGCTAAGGGATGCCAGGGAACGATTACACCCTCTGCTTCAACGAGGTGACCTGGAGAAACTAGGTCACCGCCATGATTTTTTAGAGGCTTTTAAGTGTTCGTTGGAAAGGGAGATCGCCCAAAAAATCGTTCTGTGGCTACCGTGTGTCAAAGTTGTTTACAGGTTCGATGCTTCACGGAGAAGCAGCACAGAGGATTGGGATAATACGATCCATCTATTGGTATTGGTTCCCCGGCTCATGCCTCCGATAAAGGAGCTTGGTCCTTTGCTTGATAGCGAAATCCTGAATGGACTCAAGCGCCTTGGCTGGTCACGCTTCCAGGATTCCAAATCCATTATCGAAATTCAGCAGGTTACTCCCGAGGAGATGCGTCACGGTGTTTGTTATGGCGCAATGTTCTCATCGGTATATACTGCGCCTTCGCGAATTTGGCCATTGAGTTGATCAGCCAGTAAATGAGATTCATCCTTACATTGAAGAGAGGCGCCATGCCAATCCAATTGACTCAAACTCTGAAATTGCTTACGGTTTTACTCGTCACCATTTTCATTGTCGGCGGTGCAGTACAGTTACTGGCTACTGACCCGTATCTGGCTTTTGAATACGGCAAGGCAAGTTTCCCGCCTGACCCATTTGGTTACACTCAACAACAGCGTTTCATCCTTGCCTCAACGAACATTCATTATGTGCGTGCTCATCTTCCCGGTGATGAGCTCTCAAAACAATTCCTGAACGGTTTGCCTGTTTACAATCCGCGCGAGGTGTCGCACATGGCGGACGTGCAGGCAGTCTTTCAATCTGTTTTGCGCGTCTGGCAGGCTGCGGTCATTCTGCTCATATTACTGACCCTCATCTTTTGGAAAACAAGAGAGCGGAAGGCGCTCACATCCGCAATTCAATCGGGCGGACTGTTAACTTCCGGGCTCATCCTGTCAATTGCCTTACTGGCAATCTTCGGCTGGCAATTTTGGTTTAACATGTTCCACCTGTTTTTCTTCAGACCGGGTTCGTGGCTGTTTTCCTATTCTGATACGCTCATTCGTCTCTTTCCGGTGGAGTTTTGGTTCGACGGAACGCTGACAATTTCTGTGCTAAGCCTGGCTGGAGGACTATTGTTTGCTTTGGTCGGTTGGCGTGGAAAGCGCGTACTCGCAGAAATGCGAACTTAAGGATGTAATCGATTTGCAGTCAAATTGAACATTGAAAAAATTTGCAAACATAAGCCCGACGAGAAATTGTCGGGCTTATGTTTGAGTAGGTGGTTTTGCCTATATGAGTTGCGCTGATTTGCGCTTATGCCCTGAGGGCGGCGGTGCTATATTGGAAACGTGGATACATTCGTTACACTAATAGGAAACTGACCATGTCTCTTGCGCGCCGTAATCTCTTTCAAGATAAAACTCGCCTGACACTGAGCATTGTTGGAGTGGCGTTGGCTGTCATGCTGATCCTGATGCTCAAAGGCTTTCTAACCGGGATGAATCGCCAGATTACTTCTTACATTGACCATTCACCAGGTTCAATCATTGTAGCCCAGGAGGATGTGGTCAACTTGCTTGGAGCAACCTCCCTATTGCCAGAGGGAATTATTCAGAGAGCAGAAACAATTCGAGGCGTGGATGAAGCGATCCTGATCCTCTCGCAGTTCGTTATTCTCGACCTGCATGAAAAAAAACAGCCTGCGTACATGATCGGATATGATCCCAAGCAGGGCGGCGGACCTTGGGAGTTGATCGCGGGACACGAGCCACGCTCGAAGCGGGAAATAGTCTTTGATCGTATTTTCGCTGACCGCCATAATTTAAAACTTGGCGATCAAGTTGAAGTGATGGACAAAGATTTCACCATAGTTGGCTTGTCAAATGGCACAACCTCCTGGATGACCAGCTATTTCTTTATACGAAAAAAAGATGCAGAGGAACTGCTACTTGCTCCCGATGCCACCAGCTTCCTTCTGCTGACAACCTCGGACAACGCGAATTTGGATGACATCCTTCGGCGATTAAATAATCTATCCGGGGTCAATGCCCTCACCAAGAGGGAAATGGCAGCTAATGATCTCAAGTTGTTTGCCAAAGTCTTCTCCGCACCACTTAAACTGATGGTCGGCATCGCCTTCCTGGTCGGGACGATGATCGTTGGGTTGATCATCTACACTGCCACGGTTGAGCGTCAACGTGAATACGGCGTCATCAAAGCCATAGGAGCGAAGAATCGCTTCCTTTATCAAATCGTAGTGACACAGGCGTTGTTTGCATCCATAGCCGGGTCAGCGCTTGGCATCTTGCTGGCGAATGGCGCAGCCCAATGGATCATGTCCGCCCGCCCTCAGTTTCTGATCGTCTTTGATCCTGTCGATAGCGGGCAGGCATTGCTTGCCGGACTGGGTATGGCATTGATCGCGTCCATCTTTCCAACCCGTGTGATTGCCAGCCTTGCGCCGGCGGAGGTTTTCCGCAAATGATCAGGCTGGCTTTCCGCAATCTTTTTCAGAATAAGGCCCGACTCGTCATCTCTGTTGGCGGGGTAGCCCTTGCATTGCTGCTCATCCTTTCGCTGGATGCCATCTTTAGCGGTGTCGAACGGCAGGTTACTGCCTATATTGAACACAGCGGCGCGGATATCTGGGTCTCACAGGCTGACGTGCGTAACATGCACATGGCGTCTTCGTCGTTACCAGATTCTGTTGCAAGAAAAGTTAAGTATGTTCCCGGTGTCGCCTCGGTCACGCCCATCCTGTATTTGACGAACAACGTGGTGACGGGTGATGAGAGAAGTCTGGCGTACATTATCGGCTTGCCGGAAAATGCTGAATTCGGCGGCCCCTGGAGTATCTCGTCCGGGAGTAGTCTGCCCGGTAAAGGGGAAGTAATTTTGAACCTCAACATTGCAGCGAATTCTGGTATTGCATTGGGAGATGAAGTCGAAATCCTCGGTGATGAATTCAAAGTAACGGGTTTCTCTGAGGGAACTGCAAGCCTTGTCAGCTCGGTGGCTTTTATTTCAATGGACGATTTTGAGGAGATGCGTGGCAATTACGATACCGTCAGTTTTCTGTTGGTGAAAGTCAGTGATGGAGAATCTCCAGAAGTTGTCGCTGCCCGCATCGAGGCTCAAGTCAGGGATGTCACTGCTCAAACGAGGAGCGGCTTTGCCGCGCAGGAGCGTCAGGTAGTCAAGGATATGAGCACGGACGTGATCACCATCATGAATCTAATTGGCTTTCTCATCGGGCTGGCGGTGATGGCTCTGACCGTATACACCTCCACGCTCTCACGCCGCCGGGAATATGGCATGTTGAAAGCCCTTGGGGCGCGCAACACTGATCTCTACCTGACGGTGCTGGCGCAGGCAATCATAAGCGTAATCCTAGGCTTTCTCTTCGGTTTGGTTCTCACGTTACTGCTGACTGTTATGATTCCAATTTTCGGGTCAAACTTGGCGCTGGATGTCAGCCGCGCTTCACTGCTCAAGGTGGGCAGTGTTTCCCTAATAATTGCCGCGGTTTCGGCGATGCTCCCCATCCGGCAAATTGCTGGGCTAGACCCGGCTATGGTATTTCGAGGCAGGTAAAAATGACAAATGTTTCTCAAGTTCAAGGCGAGACTTTGCAAATCGCTCACATCACCAAACGTTATGGTTCTGGCGCAACCGAAGTGACCGCTGTTCGCGATGTATCCTTAACCGTTAACCCTGGTGAAATTGTACTTATCATGGGTCCCTCGGGCTCTGGCAAGACAACCCTGCTTTCCATGCTCGGCGCTTTGCTCAAACCCACCGAAGGCGCGATCCAATTGAACGGTACGATCATCAGCGCACTGGCGGAAAACCGCCTGCCGGATATTCGCCTCAAGCAGTTCGGTTTTATCTTTCAGGATTTCAATCTGCTCTCGGCATTGACTGCATTGGAGAACGTTGCCATCGTGGCGGAACTCGCAGGAACCAAGTCCGGTGCAGCACGACGAAAAGCCGCTTCAATCCTGACCGAACTGGGACTTGGCGAACGTTTGAATTTCCCACCCGAAAAATTATCGGGCGGCGAAAAACAGCGCGTCGCTATCGCCCGCGCCTTGGTCAATGACCCGGCCCTGATCCTGGCTGATGAACCGACCGCCAACCTTGACTCAAAGATCGGTCACGAGATCATGCGCCTGCTGCGAAACATCGCCAAAGGGCAAGGCCGCAGTGTCGTCATCGTCTCTCACGACCAGCGTATCAAAGACATCGCCGACCGCGTATTGTGGCTCGAAGATGGTGAGTTCAAAGAAACAGTCACGATGGCAATTGACCCAGTCTGCGGCATGTCGGTCGAACGCGAAAAGGCGATCAGCGCTACATGGGAAGGACATATTTTTTACTTTTGCGCACGCGGCTGCCGGGATGAATTTTTGAACGATCCACAGAAGTTTCTTCTTGCGGTTTCGCAGGAACCTTCAAAAAATATATAGGTTTCAATCCGAGATGATACGCTGCCCCATGCGCCATTTTGCTTATTGATCTGACTAGCCAAATGGCGCTGGTGGTTTAATTCTCGAGGTAATATCATTCAGTGATGAAATCTTCAGTCCTTGATTTTCATTCGCGCGTCGGATATCTACTCTATGCTGACATCAATATTAACGGAACAAAATGACCCGTACATGGAACATTCTTTTGGTTGTTGGCTGTCTTTTATCCATTGCAGCAGCCTTTATAATTTCAGTAAAGCCCGCAGGGACATCCCCAGCGCCAACTGCATCAATTGCTCCAATTGAGTCAACTGAGCCGTCGTCACTGCCATCACTTAATACAAATTCCACGCCCTCCCTGTTGGGCAACGGAATTACCCGGCGCCTGCAATTGAAAACCGTTATCCCGAAACGAGCCAGCAACAAGGTAACTGAATATGTTGTGCGGAGGGGGGATTCGGCCTGGTCCATTGCAGAGGAGTTCGGACTCAAACCGGAAACAATCCTATGGGGGAACGACCAGTTGAACGCCGCGGCTGGCAGCCTAAAAGCCGGCGACACTTTGAATATCCTGCCAGTAGATGGTGTGCTGCATACCGTTCAGGATGGAGATACGCTCGAAACCCTTCAGACCCTTCACGGGACGCCAGCACAGGAAATCTTTGAATACTTCGGTAACAGCTTTGACCTGACACAGCCCGCTCAACTAACAAAAGGCCAGCTGCTCATTATTCCCCACGGGACTGCCCCCATCTCCTGGTCGGAGGCGCAGGCGCCTGGCGCAGCCTCAGGATCTGGTGGACGGTATTCCGGTGAGGTCTCAAATCTTGGAACAGGCAACTTTATTTGGCCGGTCAACGGATATGTTCTTACCCAGGAATATTGGGGCGGTCACCCCGGGCTTGATCTTGCCACAGCTTTCCGCCAGCCGATTTTCGCTTCTGACAGCGGCACGGTTGTATTTTCTGGCTGGGATGATACCGGGTATGGAGACATGGTAATCATTGACCACGGCAATGGCTTCAAGACCACATATGGTCACAACGAAGCAAACCTGGTCAGTGTGGGACAGACTGTCGTGAAAGGACAACAGATCGCCGAATCAGGAAATACAGGCAATTCAACTGGCAACCACATTGACTTTCGCATCCTCTTAAACGGCACCTTCTTGAACCCGTTGGATTATTTGCAGTAATTATTATCGCTGGAATGGATATTATCAAATGACTTCCGTATCTTCATCAAAACCTGATCCCTCTGCCACGGCGGCGACTCGACGCCGCTATCAACGCCTCTCCCCATTTTACGATGTGATGGAAAGAATGTCTGAGCGGCGCCATCACCCTTGGCGCTCAAAATTATGGTCGTTGGTATCAGGTTCCCATATTCTGGAAATTGGTATTGGCACTGGCAAGAATATGCAGTTTTATCCCGCTGGCATTTCGATTAACGGAATTGATATTACGCCCGGCATGTTGCAACGCGCCCAAAAACGAGCCGTCGAATTGCGATTAAGTTCAAGGGTTGAACTGCATCTCGGCGATGTTCAACAATTAGATTTTCCGAATGGCAAGTTTGATTCGGCAGTTGCCACCTTTGTTTTCTGTTCAGTGTCTGACCCGATACTAGGTTTGTGTGAACTTAAACGCGTTGTCAAGCCTGGCGGACGCGTGTTGCTTCTTGAACACGTGCGTTCCCCCAATCCGTTATTGGGAGCCGTGATGGATTTTCTGAATCCGCTGATTGTGCGAATGATGGGTGCAAATATTAATCGCCGAACTGTGGAAAATATCCACAAGGCTGGGCTGGAGATTGAGCAGGTTGAGGATTTGGGAGCCGGTGGAATTTTCAAACTGATCGTGGCTCGCGTTCCTCTAAAATAAAGTTGATCTGAGTATCCGATAAATGTCCCATCTCACTCGACGCGATTTTCTTAAGCTGAGTGCTTCGACTTTTGCTGGTCTGGCATTTTCTCCGTTCCTGCCTGATCTGGAAACGTTCGATGATGCAGAACAGGTGCGTGTGGCGATCAGTTCTGTCAGCGTTTATAGCGCTCCAAACGACCAGAGTCGGATCGTCAGTCAACGATTCAGAGACGAGCTCGTCAATATCTACGAAGAGGTCAATTCTGGCACACCGACTTACAATCCAATCTGGTATCGTGTTTGGGGTGGATATATACATCGAGCACGCCTGCAAAGGGTCAAGGTACTCTATAACAAATCGATGGCAACCATCCCCGAAGGGAAGCGGCAGTTGTCTGAATTGACAGTGCCTTATACGCAGGCCATGCGCTACACAAAAACCTATGGCTGGCAACCCAATTTGCGTCTTTATTATGGATCTGTGCATTGGATTGATGGGATTGACGAAGGTCCAGATGGTCAGCCCTGGTATCGGATCTTCGATGAACTGGTTGGGTTCCCGTATCACGTGACGGCAATTCATCTGCGTCCAATTCCAACAGGGGAATGGGCGCCCATTACTCCTGATGTGCCGCTTGAGGACAAACGAATTGAAGTCAATCTGAGCACCCAGATTCTAACTGCCTATGAGTATGACCAGATTGTATTTCAGACGAACATATCCTCAGGTATTCCTGCTGGACGGCCAAAGCCAAATGTCATCTCCACAAAAACTCCCAGTGGCGAATTTCGCATTTTGGAGAAATATCCTTCCAAGCACATGGGCAATGGAGCCTTGTTTGCTGATATTGACGATTATGAATTGCCTGGTGTTCCGTGGACAAGTTTTTTTACCGAATCGGGCGTCGCATTTCATGGCACCTATTGGCATGATAACTTTGGCACGCCAATGAGTCGTGGTTGTATTAATATGCGAATCGAGGAAGCCAAATGGCTATTTCGCTGGGTTCGCCCACCGCACAAACCTGACCTTATCTCCAATTCCGGTCATGGAACACTGGTGAGGATTACCCCATAACCAGTAAATCCTTATCATCCTCAAAGCCGCACCCAAATTTATATCCATGATATTTGTCATAAGCCATTTGGCGTATGAGTCGTTACGCCATCCTGCGCTGGAGATATTTGAATTGTCAGACTACTATTGGGCCATTCGATAACGGAGGATCCAATATGATTTCAAAAACACGTAAACTTTTTCTTCTCTCCCTCATTGCAGTTTTGCTGACCACTGCAATTTCCGCCTGCTCCACTTCAACATCAAGTGAAGTCCATCTGGTCATGACCCCGCTCGATCAAATGCCGATGGACGTTCAGTCCGCGCCAGTGGCGGTGCAGGAAGCCTATCAATTCAACACAGCGAATCCCGACATCATGCAGGACATTCCCTGCTATTGCGGATGCGGCGACATCGGTCACACCTCCAATTACGATTGCTATGTCTCGGAAGTGGACGCCAGCGGAAAGATCACATTTGACAACCACGCCCTTGGCTGTTCCATCTGCGTGGACATTACCCAGGATGTCATGCGGATGCTGCGGGATGGAAAGACGCCTGCAGAAGCCAGGGCATACGTAGATACAACCTATTCCAAATACGGTCCATCGAATATTCCTTAATTTTATGAACTCCCGCTTCATTTTTCTCCTCCTCCTTGTAATGGCTGGACTGGTTGTGGCATTTGCGCCACTGCCGGTCCAGTCCATCGCGCCTCAGGAGCGGACCTTTCGAATTGAAGCGGGGCAATTTGCCTATTCTCCCTCCGAGCTTAAAGTTAACCCTGGCGACACAGTGACTATTCAACTTGTCAGTACGGACGTGGTGCATGGACTGTATGTGGATGGTTACGACATCTCTGTCGAAGCCGATCCAGGACAGACTGCAACATTGGCATTTATTGCAGACAAACCAGGCTCTTTCCGCTTTCGCTGTAACGTCACCTGCGGAGCCATGCACCCTTTCATGATCGGCAAGTTGAACGTAGGCTCAAATAACTGGTTTTTCCGTTCCATTGGATTGGCAGCGCTTGCTATCGTTGGCGTATTCGTTTCTAAAAGACAAAAAACATAATATCCTGATGTCAAAGATTGAACTCACCCGTATACCCTTTATAAAGAATGCGCTAAAAAGCCGTTACCCACAACTGGTTGTATTTATCGTCATGCTGGTGGGATATATCTTCGCCATTCTTGCGGGGCTGATCGGTACGCCTGTCGGAAGCCACAACTTCAGCATTGTCTTCGTGTGGATCGCTTGGTGGGCAATCCTAATTCTCGTTGCTGTTCCATTCTTTGGACGTGGTTGGTGCGCGGTCTGTCCAATCCCTCTTCCTGGTGAATGGCTTCAACGCGGAGCGGTATTAAGTCCGCCAGATAAAAAACCGAAATGGCTTAATCTGCGTTGGCCAAAGTTTCTCCGCAACATTTGGCTGCAAAATATTTCTTTTCTCCTCCTGGCCCTCTTTAGTAGTGTTCTGCTCACTACCCCGAATATCACGGGGATTGTCCTTGCCGCCATGCTCTTCGCTGCTATTGGACTGAGCACGGTCTTTGAGCGTCGCGCATTTTGTCGTTATCTTTGTCCAGTAGGCGGATTCATCGGCTTGTATTCTCAAACGGCGCCCATTGAATTGCGGATCAAAGACAAGCAGGTCTGTGCAAACTGCGATGGCAAGCCATGTTACAACGGCTCACAAGCAGGCTATGGCTGTCCGTGGGATGTCTTCCCTGGCGGATTAACAAAGAACACCTATTGCGGCTTGTGCATGGAATGTATCCGCACCTGCCCGCACGATAACATTGCGATCAACCTGCGCCCATTTTCTGCCGACCTCGCCAAACCGTCTACAAGAATGGATGAAGCCTTCAAGTCCTTTATCATGCTCGGTTCTGCCATGATCTACGCAGGTGTATTGCTTGGCCCGTGGGGTGTATTCAAGGATGCAGCTTACAATGTTGGCACAAATGCCTGGTTTATCTATGCCATCATTTTTCTTGCAATCATCTTTGTTATTCTCCCTGGGCTTTTCACACTTGGTATCTTGAAAACTAAAAGTACTACCCCACTAAAACAACGATTTGCATCACTAGCAACGGCCCTCATTCCTCTCGGCTTGATGTTCTGGGTGGCATTCAGCCTGTCCTTTGTCTTGACCAATGCTTCCTATATCATTGCCGCTCTCTCCGACCCGCTTGGCCTGGGCTGGAACTTGTTCGGTACAGCAAATACCGTTTGGCAGCCGATGCTCACATCCTTTCTCGCGCCAGCGCAAACACTGGCGTTGGTCGGCGGCTTGATCTGGTCGGCACGCACAGCGCAAAAAGCCGCAAATGAAATAAGGACATCATCAATTCCCGTCATCGTATTTTGCTTCATCACTACGCTGGTCATGCTGTGGTTACTCCTATGAAACACACGGAAATCTTTTCACGCATCTTGATCATCACAGGGATTTTTCTTGCCGTTGGCGTTCCGCTTTTCTTTTGGTCAGGCACACCACTGATCCACGCCCGAATATCGGAAAGTGGCGGCTGGAATCCTGATGTCATTAAGGCAAACGTCAACGAACCGCTTCATTTAAAGCTCACATCGGATGATGTGGTTCACGGATTCGCTGTCGGTCAAATGGACATGCAAAGTGTGGATGTCCTGCCTGGCAAGGTCACCGACATAACCTTGAATTTTGATAAACCTGGGATTTATACATTCTTCTGCACGCGCTGGTGTGGGCTCAACCACTGGCGCATGCGCGGCACGATCGAAGTGGAGGGAACTTCTGACTCCCTTGAGGCTGGTTCTGAGCCTGCACTGAGCGAAGTTGAAGTGCCCCTGTACGTTACCCTGGACCTCAACCTTGACGAGCCACACGATGCGCCTGTTATACCGAATAGCCAGCCATCGGCAATTAATGGACAGCAATTGGCAATCAATTTACCAATTGACCTTTCTGTGGATACCTATCGTGCGCGTTCGCCTTACCAAGTGTTTGATGAACTGAATAATACGTCACTCACCGAGGCACAACGCTGGGACATGGTCGCCTATATATGGCAATCGAACACAAACAAAGAATCACTTGCCAACGGTCAGAAACTCTACGCCCAGAATTGCGCGGCTTGTCACGGTGAGAATGGGACAGGTGATGGAGTTTTTGCAGATGATCTGGCTGCGTCAGGCGAAGCATCCATGCAAACCATGACAGGTGCAGATACTATGATGATGCAAACTCCTGTTGATTTCACGGACCCAGCGCGTATGCTCGGCGCGAGTCCCGCGCTGTTGCAAGGAAAAATTCTGCGCGGCGGCATGGGTACGGGGATGCCCATGTGGGGCTCGATATTTACCGAGAAGCAAATCTGGGATTTGATTGCTTATCTATACTCTTTTCAATTCAATTATCAATAAGGAGAACCTCAATGAGTAATAAACGCAAGAAACAAAAACAAAGAAAATCCTTTCCGTGGCCGCTTGTTGTGCTCGGCGGGATTCTGCTGATTGTCGCCGCATTTTTCTTCACCAATCAAGGTGGAGATGGCGGCGGAACGCCCTCCATCGCGGTGGATCAGCAAAAGATTGATTACGGCGATGTGAAATTTGGTGTCAATAAAACTTTTGCGATCAAAGTGACCAATACAGGTGATGGCACACTGCGCTTCAAGGAAGAACCGTACATTGAAGTACTGGAGGGGTGCTGACCTCCTCAATTAACCATCGGTTCGATGGTACTCAAACCTGGCGAAAGCACGATCGTTGAATCCGCCGTGTTCATGATGCACGAAGGCATGGACGGCCCGCATAACTTTGGAGTTCACCTTAAAACGAATGACCCTGCAAATCCTGATCTGGTTGTGAATGTGTTATCCAATTGGATCCCGTAAATAAAAATGCCAAAACGAAAACAGCGGCGTACACATAAAACATGCCGCTGTTTTCGTTTTTTTCAATTTGGTTAGGAAAGCTGGTTTTTTTCTGATTTTTCGGCGAAGATAAATCGTGCTGATGAAAAGCCGAGCGTGACTGATTCACTAGCCACCATGACTGTCAGAGTCTGGTTAAAATGCAAAATATCCATTAGCGTTATCTGCGCGCCAGGCACAATTCCGTTTTCCACCAGGAATTTCAATAGCTCGGAATTGTCTTCAGCAAACTCATGGATGCGTCGAATTGTAACGGCAGCGCCCATAGGTAGTTCCGTCAAAGGAGTCCATTGACTGGTCACTTGTTCGCAACCTGGGAATGGATTCCCATGCGGGCAGGTCTGGGGGTTTCCAAGAATTTCGCGCATACGTTCTTCCACTTGTGGAGAAATGGCGTGCTCAATATTGTGGGCTTCGTTATGGGTTTCCGAAAGCGGTACTTTTAACACGCTCACAAGCAGCCACTCGGTTAACATGTGACGACGAATTACAGAATGAGCCGCTGCCCGTCCTGTTTCAGTGAGTTGAACTGCTTTACGTCCTGTTCCAGTAATCCAATTATCGCGCTCCATCCGCTTGAGGGTCATGGCAACTGTCGCTGGAGAAACATTTAGCATTTCCGCCAAACGTGCCGCGATAATTTCGCCGTGATCGCGTTCCATCGCTTGCATGGTCATCAAATAATCTTCCACGGTGTGGGTGGGGCGAGTCCGAAGCACTGATGATGGTGTATGTGACATAAATCACCCTTCTTTTGTATAATTTGTTATATTACACTAACTACTGAACTTAGTATATACTAACTATAGCAGTTCCTATATACTAAGTTCATTCTATCATATGGCTTGTTGATGTCAAGAAGGTAGAGTGTGCCAGGGAAAGAAAGAACTATCAAACCAACCTAACAGGAGAATAAAAATGCTTGCAAGTTTTCTTTTATCATTACGGGAGGGGCTGGAAGCCGCCCTTATTATTGGAATCGTATTGGGCGTCTTGCTCAAAATAAAGCGCACTGACTTGAATATTGTCGTCTGGCGCGGGGTGGGTCTGGCGGTGTTATTGAGCTTCTTCGCTGCGATCGCGCTCAATTTACTCGGAATGGAATTCGAGGGCAAAGGTGAGGAGATTTTTGAAGGAGTCGCCATGCTACTCGCCGCTGGCGTGCTGACCTGGATGATCCTGTGGATGCAGAATCATGGCGGTACCCTCAAGAGCGAAATCGAGGAACAAACCAATCAGGCAGCGCTGGGCAATGGACAAAAAGCCCTGTTTGCGCTGGCGTTCCTAGCAGTATTCCGCGAGGGTATTGAACTGGCACTATTCCTGCTGGCCGCAAGGCTGACCTCCAGTCCTTTGCAAACCTTATCAGGCGCGTTACTTGGACTATTGATGGCGACAATTTTGGGATGGGTGTTATTTACTTCAACCATGAAACTTAGCCTGCGTGGTTTCTTCGGCGCCACAAATATCCTGTTGATTATTTTTGCGGCGGGGTTGGTTGGATTGGGAATTCATGAATTCAATGAAGCAGGTGTCATCCCCTCAGTGATTGAGCATGTTTGGGATATCAATGGGGTTTTGAGCGACAAAAGTGAAGCAGGCTTGCTTCTGAAGGCATTAGTCGGCTACAACGGCAATCCTTCCCTAACCGAGGTCGCCGCCTATGCGATCTATCTGGCGACGATTACTCCACTTGTCTTTACACAAAAACAAAAAACCATTCCTGTGAAGGTGCAATAACCAGATCATAAATTCTGTGTTATTTTTCTTTGGCAATCGGCAGTGTGAATGAAGTAAATGGCAATTTCATTTGCGGTGTCTTTAGACTTTAGACGAAGCTTAATATAAACTCATTGTCGGATGTTATAATCTGTGAAGGAGCACAAATATGCGAATCTTTCAACGCCAGACCTGAACGCTGTATGTGATGGGTGAAGTTTTTCACCCCAAACAATATGGCTTGTTATCGCAGGAGCGCGGCGAAGAAGATTTGCTGCGTTAATTCTCCCATGACGTGACCTCCTGGTCCGCTGCCTGCGATTGCAAGCGGCGGATTTTTGTTTGGATTGGACGCGAGTGCTTCGCAAACCAATCAATGCCAAGGAGGCAGATTTGAATCATCCCCTAATTCCAAGTCAACCCAATCCAAAGTGGATCAGGTGTCGTTATGCGCGCGCAACGTCCCGCATGGACATTTGACCACGAATTTGACGGAGGCGAAAAATCCTGCGGCGAGTTGATCCTTGAACTGCGCCAGTTTTTCATCCCTCTCAAGCCCGGCACGCGGGTATGTGTCATTGCCCTCGATTCAGCTGCCTGGATCGATATCCCAGCCTGGTGCCGAGTCACCGGGCACGGATACATTGATGAAGCCCCACCCTATTATTTGCTCGAAAGGAGATAATTCTCATGGCTGGTAAGTTCTGCGTTTCAATTACAAATTCACAAAAAGATCCCGATAAGGTCACGGTCGGTTTTGTTGTCGCCAATGCGGCGCTCGGCAGCGAAAAAGACACAATGGTATTCCTCAGCACAGATGGCGTTTGGGCGGCTGTGCCAGGCGAAGCCGAGAAACTCAACGTGGGCGAACCCTTCGCCCCGCTCAAGGATTTGATGGATAAATTTGTCGCAGGGGGCGGAAAAATTTTGGTCTGCAACCCGTGCCTTCGCTTTCGAAAGATCAACCCGGAAAAATTGATCCCCGGTGCGGTTGCCGCTGGCGGCGCAGCGCTGGTAGAATTCTTGGCAGATGGAACTCCCTGCATCAGTTACTAAAATATATTATGCATCCAGTTCATCCCGCAATTCGATTTGCTTGGCAAGTCGTGCGGGATGAACTGGAAAGGATTTATCAATGACAGATTCTTCCAATCTGGAAAATCTCCAACCTGACCAGATTTTTGATGGCGGCGACCTGGATTGCGGCTCAGGGTTGATCCTGTTGATTCGCGAGAACATGCTCAAGGTCCACGAAGGGGGCGTACTCGAAATGCGCAGCCGCGAACCAACTGTCGGCGTGGACCTTCCGCCGTGGTGCCGCATGGTCGGTCATGAATATCTCGGATTGCTTCAAACACCGAAATATGTCCGCTATTTTATGCGGCGCAATATCAGTGGGAAGGACGATTCACAGGAATTGCAAAAGGATATGGAGCGCGCCCGCTCGTATGAATGGCGCTTGCGGACACGTTCCACCGGTCATTTGAAAAGCACGGTGTATTGCCGCAACTTCTCGTTTGACGTGGGACAGCCTGCATCCTTTGAGGAGAAAGACCCATATCCATCGGCTGTGGAATTTTTACTTGGTGCGCTCTCCGCTTCGCTATCAACTGGCTTTGCCACCGAAGTGGCGCGGGCTGGTTTGGAAGTGGACGATATTGAAATCACCACAAAAGGCAGGCTGGAAAACGCGCTGGCTTTGCTTGGCGACGAAAACGGTGAACCGGTCTTTTCAAATATTGAGATCAAATGTTTCGCATCTACATTTGAAGATGAAAAGCAGGTGCGAAAAATTTGGGAGCAGGCAGTGGCGCGTTCGCCCATCGCGGCGACTTTGCGCTGCGCAGTTGAAATTAAAATCTCTTTTTCGGTGGTGTGATATGTTTAATGTAACTCAGGTCGGAAGCTGGCCGCGTTCAAAAGCATTGTTGCGCGCCCTGCGTGATCGCCAAAAAGGCACAATTACCCGCGCGCAATTTGAGAGCGTTGCGGATGATGAAGTGCGGCGTTGCGTGCAACTTCAAATTAAAGCAGGCGTGGATATTGTGGTTGACGGCGAGCATCGGCGGGATAATTTTTATTCCTTCGTGACCGAGAAACTGGACGGCACAAAATTGATGTCTCTCGCTGACATGCTGGATACGGTGGATGATAAATCAAGTTTCGAGGAGATGTTGACCACGCTGGATGTGCCTGCTTCAGCGATCAAGAACCCGACCTGTGTCGGCAAATTGTCGCGGCGTGAACCGCTGGCCGGGAATGAACTGCGCTTCGTACGCTCGTTGACCGATAAGCCGGTCAAAATGACCCTGCCCGGTCCGTATCTGTTGACACGCGCCATGTGGGTCGGTGATTTCTCCGGTAAAGGGTATGGTGATAAAACCGAAATGGCAGTAGATGTAACGCGCATTTTGCGCGAGGAACTGCTCGAACTGCGTGACGCAGGCTGTGAGTTCGTTCAATTCGATGAACCGGTGCTGACTGAAATTGTCATGTCGGAGGAGTCAGGCCGCCGCACCTTCATGTGAGCGACTTTAGCCACCCGCCGTGATGCGGGCAGTGAGTTGGTTTATGCGGCTGAGTTGATCAATCAGGTGATTGATGGAATAGATGGTATCCGCATTGGAATTCATGTTTGCCGGGGCAACTGGAGCCGCAACGAAGAAGTATTATTGAGCGGCGATTACACGCCATTGATCCCCGCCTTCTCGAATATGAATGTGAACCAGTATGTACTGGAATATGCCACTCCGCGCGCGGGGGATATCCGCGTGATAGGCGAGGCGCTGGGGCATAAAGAGATCGGGCTGGGCGTTGTCAACCCGCGCACCGAAACTGTGGAAAGCACAGATTGGATTGTGTCGAGGGCCGAACAGGCATTGACCTGGTATCGCCCTGAACAGATCTTTCTTAATCCTGATTGCGGTTTTGGCTGTTTCGCGAACCGCTGTGTGAATGAGGAGGAAGTGGCTTTCGCGAAGATCAGTCAGATCGTAAAAAGCGCAAACATTCTGCGTGAGAAATACGGGTAAGTAAATAAAAAGAAATGGTTGAGCAGGGACATCTTGCAGGTTTTGTCCCGACAGTTCCACTCGCTTGCGGCTCACAGTGTCGAAGCATTGATTGGGTACAACAACAGCCCATCCCTATCTGGTCTATATGGCGGTTATTATTTCGCCTGTATTTAGGCGGAAACCAAGGCAAGTGTAAGCGGCATGATCGGATAACAAGCATTCGTCCAGTTTCTCTTATATAGCAATCGGCAGTGTAAAGGTAAATACACTGCCTTTTTCATTCCCTATTGATTCTACCCAAATATGCCCGCCATGCGCTTCGATAAGCGCATGGGCAATCGTCAAACCAATGCCGCTCCCGCCTCCACTTTGTCGTGAACGCGATTTATCCACGCGATAGAAGCGGTCAAAGATGTGCGGTTGGTGTTCCGTCGGAATTCCAATACCTGTATCGCGGACAGCGATTTGGACTTCATTGCCAACTTGTTTTGCGGCGATGGTAATTCTGCCGCCTTCAGGAGTATATTGCAATCCGTTCCCTACGAGATTTGTTAACACTTGTGTGGCTCGATCTTCGTCGGCTAGTACATACGGAAGGTCAGGAGGCAGTTCGAGGTTTAGAGTGATATGTTTGGCGTCCGCTTGCGGTGCAAGGCGTTTGGTTACAGTCCGCGCGAGTGAAGAAACATCTACTGGATATATGTCCAATTGATAAGCATGGGCTTCGACTCGGCTGAGTTCCTGCAAGTCATCAACGAGGCGATTGAGACGATCCGCCTCGGCGTGAATTTGTTGATAGGTCTCATGGGTCGCGGGCAAAACTCCATCCATCAGACCTTCCATCGAACCTTTGATTGCAGTAAGTGGTGTGCGGAGTTCGTGACTAACATCGCCGATGAGACGGCGGCGCATGGATTCAATTTGATTTAGTTTTTCAGCCATTTGGTTGAAATACAATGCGAGCTGCGCAAGTTCATCTGAACCATTCACTCGTACACGCTCATCATAGCGCCCATCGGCAATGCGTTGTGTAGCCTGGGACATGGCACGCACAGGCGCAATGACACTGCGACTGAAGAACAGGCTGAGCGCAATGGCCACAATCATAGCCGCCAACGCGGCGTAGGTCAGCGCTTCGTTGAAGCTGGCACGGAAATCGACATACAGCTGAGACATTGAGTCAGAGTTGCCAAAACCCTGGTTGCCCATCCCCATTCCGTTTCCCATCATCCCGCTCATGTGACGATTGAAAGAGGTCGGCAGGATGAACTGACTGGCAATGATCAGCACAGCCACACCCACAACGACAATGGCGAGATATGACAGTAAAAGTTTTGCGCCCAAATGACGGCGGAAGTAGTCGATCATAATTCCTCACAATGCTTAAAGCGGCTCATCTTCAAAGCGGTAACCCACGCCACGTACCGTAGCAATTAAATCCTCACGCCCCAATTTTTGGCGGACGTGACCCAGATGCACATCAACGACACGCATTTCGCCGAAGTATTCGCCACCCCAGACCTTTTCAAGCAATTGTTCGCGCGTTATAACGCGCCCGCGATTTTCAGCCAGCGCTTTCAAAAGATCG
The DNA here is from genome assembly GCA_030834895.1 of Anaerolineales bacterium. Taxonomy (GTDB): domain Bacteria; phylum Chloroflexota; class Anaerolineae; order Anaerolineales; family Villigracilaceae; genus Villigracilis. The sequence continues at coordinate 79,465 of JAUQXA010000007.1, read as the reverse complement.
AATTCGATGGCAGTCAGCTCGATTGGATTTTCATCAACCGTGACGGTGCGTGCGCCAACATCCATGTGCAGATGACGAAAGGACAACACGCTTTTTTCAGAACCTGTACCAGATCCTGCTTGAATGCGTCGTAACGCGGCTTTGACTCGTGCCGTCAACTCGCGCGGGCTAAAAGGTTTCGTCACATAATCATCCGCCCCGATGGAAAGACCGACGATCTTATCGGTCTCTTCGGTTTTCGCTGTGAGTAGGATCACGTAGACCTCTGATTCTCGGCGTAAGCGGGAAAGCACTTCAATACCGTCCATTCCAGGAAGCATGATGTCCAAAATGATAAGATCCGGCTTGAAGGCGTGTGAAGCTTTAAGTCCCGATGGACCGTCCATAGCCGTGAGGACTTCATAGCCTTCAGGCTTGAGATACGCCGTGACAAGATTTACGATGGAAGGTTCATCATCTATAACAAGAATTTTAGCCATAAGAGATTCTCGATTGGTAAGTCAGTTTTAATCGTTGGCTTTATTGTAACTGTCCTTGCAGGAAACAAAACGCGCCGAATTGCTTATTCTCGGCGCGTTTGCTATATGAGAGGTTGTAAATTACTCTGCTTCTTCGATGAAAGTTCCGTGCCAGGTGTGCAGAAATATCTGTCCGTTATAACCATTCACGCTCAACATGCCGGCGATCTTGCCATCCTTCTCGAAGTCGAGAGTGTAATAGCCATAGAATTGCATGGGATCGGTTGCAGCGGTTGCACCCGAATTATTGGCATCGAGATATTTCTGGGCATATTGAACAGCCTGTTCAGAAGTAACGGCCATTTCTGCAGAGACAGTCGCGGAAGGTGTAACCTGATAATCCCAACCGCTCATCATGCCATTCGCACCCATCATGCCTTGCCCGCCCATCATCCCATTGCCACCCATCATTCCGCCATGATTCAGTCCACCATACTTAAGATTCCACATCATGTTGGGTCCATATTCGGGGTAAGCGACCTGCGATGAAGGATCTACAAGCAATTCGAACGCGCCCAATCCTGACTCACTTTCTTTGACGATCACGTAGGCATTGTTGTCGAAGATCATAACTTCGCCCGTTTCGAGCCCTTGGATGTTGAGGGTTTGAATATATTTCTCGGCTGCCGCCTTGGCTTGATCTACAGTCAAGGGAGTGACGTTGGCATTGGTTCCGTTATTCCAGCCATTTCTGCCCATCATGCCTGGTCCCATGCCGTAACCGCTATTGCCATTCACACCTGCACTTGCGCCAGGTGCAAGTGTCATGCCAAGACCGTAGGTGGTGTTATTTCCGTAGCCGCCACGTCCAGAATTCATCATGCCGGGACCGTAGGTCGTATTATTGTTGTAGCCGAACATCATTTCTGGACCGAAGGAGTTTGCGCGGGCGTACATACTACCAGCGAAAAAAACGCCGCCTGCAAGGGCAAGAACTGCGATAACGATCAGGGTTGTACTTAAAGTTTTGTTCATGGATTATCTCCTATTAATTTCGATTCGCACAATTGTGCGTTGTTTTATGATGCTATTATAGGATTCTCCCTTGAAGAGGGTGTAAAGCGACTATAAAGATATGGTAAAGGTTATTTTGGGGATGCAAGTCGCCATTTGAAGCCCAAAAAGCCTTCGGAGTTATCCGAAGGCTTTTTGGGCTTCATTTTTGTTTCAGCAATCTCGCTGAATTTCCCATGATGCCGATATCGGGCAGGGACTGCGCGGCGGCGGCAAGGACAGGGGGAAGAAAACCCAGGGCGGCAAGTGTCAGCCCAATGACATTATAGGCAGTCGTAAACAAGAGATTTGTTTTTACGACCCGCATGGTGCGTTGCGCGATCTTCATGATATCTGGAACCAGATTCCAATCTTCGCGCATGAGTGCGATGTGTGCCGCTTCGATGGCGACGTCCGTGCCTGCCGCGCCCATTGCCATGCCAATATCCGCCTGAGCCAGCGCGGGCGCATCGTTCACACCATCGCCGACCATCACAACCACATGCCCCTTTGCCTGATATTCCTTCACGATGTCAATTTTGTTTTCGGGCAATAGATTAGCACGGTAGGAAACTCCCAGTTTATCTGCAAGGGTGGATGCAGTCCGTTCATTGTCGCCAGTAAGTAATTCGATATGACGGATGCCCAATGAACGCGCTTCCTTCAATGCGGCTGGAACTTCACTGCGCAATGTGTCTGCGGCGGCAAACACTCCTACAAGTTCGTTGTCCCTTTCCATGAAGAGAAGCGTTTTGCCCTGCGCTTCCAGTTCGCTGGCAAGGGATAATGATTCTGCGGAAGGAATCAGGCGGCGATTCCCCACAGCAACACGACGCGAGTCAATCGTGGCGCGCACTCCATGTCCAGGTACGGATTCAAAATTCTGCGGTTCGACCAGAGCGATATTTTCGTTGTGGGCAAGGGTGCGGACTGCTTCCGCCAGTGGGTGTTCAGAATAGCGTTCGACGGATGCAGCAAGCGATAATATCTCAGAACGTGAGAGACCATTCAAAGGGATGACATCTGTCACCTGCGGCTGACCGAGGGTGAGTGTGCCTGTCTTATCTACGAGTAATACATCCGCACGCGCGAGCAATTCAAGATATTTGCCGCCCTTGATGAGCAGTCCGCGTTTGGCGCTTGCGCCCACTGACGCAAGCATGGCAACGGGCGTCGCCAGTGCGAAGGAACACGAACAGGCGACTAATAGTACTGCGGCGGTGGAAAGTGGATTGCGCGTGAACAGGAAGGTTAATGCCGCGATAACGGCAACTACAGGCAGATACCAGGCGCTGAATTTGTCTGCGAGTTGTTGTACATCAGCGCGATGCGCTTCGGCTTCCTCCACCATTTTGACCACGCGCCCAAAGGTTGTATCCGATCCGATTCTTTCAGCGCGGATCCGCAGACTGCCCAGTTTGGCAATCGTCGCGGCGTAGACATGCGTCCCGTTCGCCGCTTCGACAGGCATGGACTCGCCTGTGATGGCGGATTGGTCAATGGTTGCCTGCCCGCTGACGACTTCACCGTCCACGGCGATCTTTTCACCAGGGCGCACGACAATAGTCTCACCAACTTTGACTTCGCCAACAGGGATTTCCACTTCCATACCGTCGCGTTCCACGCGGGCGGTTTGCGGAGTCAGGGCAGTCAATTCCTTCACGGCGCGGCGAGCGCTTTCGGTGGTGAAGTTCTCCACGTAATCGCCGATGCGCATGAACACAACGACCAATGCCGCCGTGACCCATTGACCAACAACCAGCGCGGCGATGACGCCGAGCGTCATCAAGGTGTGAGAGATGATCTGGCGTTTGAGAGTGGCTCGGATGACATTCATGAAGACAGGATAACCGCCCGCGATCACTAACGCAAAACCAAACAGGAAGGGAACGCGTTCATTCAGGAAGTCGAACAATCCGAGGACTTCACCAAAGATGACCACGCTGATAATGATCGTGAACACGCCGACCAGCATGACCGTTAATCGGCGGTTGAAATCGCCCATCGAAACAGGAGCAGGCTTGGGGGCGTCTGAAGCGGGAACGTCATATCCGGCACCTTGAACTGCCGCGCGTATGATCGGAATATCCACCTGAGCGGGGTCAAGTTTTACGACTGCCTTTTCCGTGCCGAGAAAGACATTCACCGATTGCACACCGGGCAGTTTTTCGATGGCATGTTGAACGTGCTGGGTACATTCGGCACAGTCCATGCCAGAGATGGGCACCTCTAAAGTTTGTAAGTTAGACATGTCAGATCCTTGTGCGTGAGTTATCGGGGGATTGTACCTGCAATTGCGCCGATGACAAGTGCGCCGCACGATCAGAGTCCGCGTAATATTCTTGATTGCAACCATTATTCAAACTGAGATTGGCGAGCATGTATAAATCTGGCTGCTTTGCAAGCAGCCAGATTTATAAAAATGTTCCTTATGATTTTCCAAAACCGTTTAACGAATTGTCTACGAATTGGATGTATAAAGGTCGGCGCGATTCAAAGGCATATCAACCTTGCCGCTGACCGGCTTCGCCAGCAGGGACTGGTTGACGTTCGTTCGACCAGATTCGAAACCGAGCGCGCAAAAGCTCATGTATAGCCGCCAGGTCCGGTAGACAGCCTCGCCTACAAGGCGGGTTGCCTCGACTTGCCGCTCTTCCAGTCGCCGAACCCAGTTGCGTAGCGTTAAGGCATAATGCTCGCGCAGATTCTCTACATCGCGCACTTCGAACCCCGCTGCCTCAGCTATTAAATTCGCTTCACTGACAGGGACCAGTTCACCGTCTGGGAAAATATAACTCTGGGAGAAGGAACCCAGCCCCAATACTTTTTTCTCGAGATAACCCTGTCCGGCAGATAAGATTTTTCCCTGATTATTGAATCCTTTGAGAAGGGCTAGATCGTCCGGCTGGCCGCGCCGGGAAATACCGTGGTTGAGAAACAATCCACCGGGTCTGAGCAGACGGTAGGCTTGCGAGAAATATTCCGGCAGATGGCTCCTGCCAACGTGCTCGAACATACCAACGCTGACAATCTTATCGAACGACTCGTTTTCAAGATCGCGATAATCACGCATCTCGATCCGTACCCGATCACTCAATCCTTGGCGAGTGGCTTGTTCAACCCCATATTCGAACTGGGGCTTGCTGAGAGTAACACCCTGTACTCTTACCCCATAAGCTTGGGCAGATGCAATGGCAAGCCCGCCCCAACCGCAGCCAATGTCCAATAGTCGCTCGCGAGGTTTCAGGCGCAGCTTGCGACAGATATGCTCGATTTTTCTGGCCTGTGCCTCATTAATATCTTCCAAACCGGTGGGAAAGTAGCCGCAGGAATACTGCATCTGGCGATCAAGCCACAGTGAATAGAATTCATTGCCCACGTCATAGTGATACCTGATCGCTTCCCGGTCTCGCTCACGGGAGTGCAATTCCCCGAGCAAGTGGGCCGGTCTGCGTATGATCGTATGTGCTGGCCCGGATTTCGGAAGTCCTTGAATCTCTTTGACCAAGGCTAACACATCCACCGACGCAAAGTTCATTTTAACCAATGCATAAATATCTTCGAGCACTTCGTAAAGATTGCCTTTGATATCAAAATCCCCGTAGATGTAAGCTTCACCGAGGGAAAGTTCAACCGGTGTGGTAAACATGCGATGCAGCGCCCCGGGATGGTTCAATACCAGGGTGAAAGTAGAATACGAATCGGCTGGTAACTCATCTTCATTCCAAAACTGTATCGTGAAATTTCGCGGGGATGGGAAAATATTTTCCAATAACGCTTTGGAGCGTTCGACCACCAGATCCGTGGCTGTAAGAGAAATCTGCGACATTTTTGTCTCCTTAAGTAACTGTTTCGAATTGTTTATTCATGCTGAGCGACCATTTGTCGCCAGATATGATGTGGTCGCTTCGATTTGAGAAGTTCTTGGAGAGCGATCTCGTAACCACAGGCGATCAATTCCTGATACCCACTGAAATCCCAAATCGGTATCGCTCTAGCGCTGCGCAACATGATGTAGTGGACTGGCACGCCCTGTGACCTGGCGAGTGCGATCTCGAGTTCTGACTGACGCTGACAAATGGCATAGGAGAGCTTGTCGAAAAAGCGGTTGAATGGACGGCCGGTCTCAGGAACGCAGGCCCGATCAGCCAGGTCCAGAGCAATGATCTCAGTGGCGCCCAGCCTCAACGCTGGCTCGACCGGCAGGTTGCTGAGCGCGCCGCCGTCTATCAGGTACTTCTCATCTTTCTCCAATGGCATAACCCAGGGCGGCAGGGCCGTGGAAGCCAGCAGACCATCCAGCACCTTATGATCCAGGTCTGTGCCATAAATAACCGGGCAACCTGTGTTGAGGTCGGCGGCCACCAAGGCCAGTCGAATGTTTGGAATGTCACCGAAGCACAGGTTGGGAGTCACTCCGAACGCCAGGAAGAAAGCGCGCAAACTCGTAATCGTATGACCATCGGGTTGGTTGATCATGGCTCGCAGGGTAAGCCATGATTGGTTTGGTTTCAACAAGCAATTTTGAGCAGCGTATTGCCAGGCTTGTTCCAATGTGGCAAGACCTGCCTGATTGACTCCGTTCAAAGCCAGACAAGCGGCGTTCATCGCGCCCACCGAAGTGCCCACCAACAAGTCTGGCCGCCTGCCAGCCTCGATCAAGGCGCGTAATGCGCCAACCTGGAGCGCACCACGCGCTCCACCGCCGCCAAGCACAAAAGCCAAACATTTTTTCATTTTCAACCTCATCCGGTCCGATGTTTTGTTAAGAACATGCCCGGCTGCCTGTGTCAGTTTCCTGGTGGCAGCCGGGCTCATTATGATGATCCAGTTCTCCAGCTCAGATTTTCGTTTTATCCACGATGGGGTGGCGCAGCGCCCGGTGAAGGCGACTCGCTCAGGAGTCTGGCAAGGAGAAGGATGGCGTTATGCGTGAGATGCCTGGTTCGTGGAACCGAACCCCTTGACGGCGTCGGGGATGGCAATCAGCGCAGCGAGAATCAGGGTGGTCCACAAAGCGACACTCGTGCCGCTGAAGCCCAGTATCCAGGGGGAGATGAAAGCCAGCACGCCGGCGATTGCCGCCCAGCGGAACTTTTCCATGAAGCCTGCGATCAGCGTGACGGCTCCGAGGATGATGCTGCCCCAAACTGCCCCAGACAAATTGCTGTATCCGAGTACAAAGGGAGCGATGACGAGCAAAGCAGCGAGAATAACGGTGTACCATTTCATGGTGACGAACTCCTTTCTTTTTCCTTATGATTGGTTAGAAATTTTTTCGATGGACTACGCGTTGGGTTGTGGCCACATCCAACTTCAACTTACATGCTCAGTGTATCGCTCTGTTATCCCCGGCACAAACGTAACCTTACTGATTTGCGTATCGGTAGCCTGCTGATTTCTTCTCCGTAAAATCTGCATCCGTAAAAATACGGGGATGAGTCATCTGACTTTCATAAAGCATGATAGGTAAACAACTCAATATCGGATATGCCGCGCAGGTGGTCGATCAGCCAGCGCCTTCTGCGGCAATCCACCGTTACGAGGACTCGCCTCTCCGGGTCGCGGTGAGTCGCAGCCACGATATTGTTCAGGATGGCGCGGTTCGCCTCGTCCCAAGCCTGCCACGCCTGAGGGCCGCTCACCCAGAGGGCAACGGCGCACATCCCATCACAGAGCGTGTCCAAGGCACCTCCGTTCAAATCATCTGGATGGCGGGCCAGCCGCATGATGAGGCGTTGAAGTCTGTTGATGAAATGGACAATAAGCCTGCGCAGTCCCGCGAGCGAATCATCCCGAGGTAGCTGGATTTCACCTTTGGTAGAACCGCCGACCGGAACGATAATGATGTCGCTCCGGCGCGCCAACGGCAGTAGCGTTTCCCGATACTCTGGCCAGACAGCGCTCAGGTCGCCGGACTGCCAATCGTCCGGGTGGATTTCGGCGCACAACAGGTCAGGTTGGATATTCTTCACCAGGCGACGCAGCAATATGATGTCATACTGAGTCGGTTCCCGGTGTAAGTCCGCAAGCAACCCGAGCACAGCCACCTTGCTGTGGGCGATATCTTTTTCGATGGTTTTCTTTTCAATCCGAATCTCATTCACCCCTTCAGTTTAATCCGCCTGTATTTCTTCACGCAAACGTAAGCCTACGGATTTTTCCAATCCGTAGGCTACCGATTCTGCATCCGTAAAATTACTGAGTAGTGGTATTCGATCAGGGGTTTGGTTCCTGTCCGCTCCAACCTTTCCGCGCGGCGATCAATGCCACTTCGGTGCGGGAATGGGTATGGAATTTATCGAAGATGTGCGCGAGGTGAGTCTGCACGGTACGTACACTGATAAATAGGGACTGCGCAATATCCCGATCACTTAGTCCCTGTGCCAGGCAGGCAAGCACATCCTGTTCGCGTGGTGTAAGTTCCTCCATCGCCCGATCCCTGGCTTCGGCTGGTTTTTTCTCCAGATGGATGAGTAGCGCCCTTAACACTACCGGGTGCAAGCTGACCTCGCCCTGGCTGACGCTGGTGATCATACGCAGCAACTCATCCTGACCTGCGTCCAGCGGCAGGTAACCGGTTGCGCCCGCCGCCAGTGCCAGTTGAACATGTTCGGGTTCAACATCATACGAGAGGAAAAGGATCGGCGCAGTAACTCCTCCTCCCCGCAGTCGTTCGATGACCGCCGTGCAACTCAAGCCGGGCCAGCCATCGCCAACCAGGACAACGTCTGGCTTCAAATCGGAGGACGCGGAAATCGCTTCCTGTACGCCGGATACCATGCTGATAACGTGCAAGTCTTCCTCCTGCTCCACCAAAACCTTTAACCCATCGAGCGCCAGTTTATACGGGCAGACGATCAAGATTTGAAGATGGCGAGGAGTTGGAGGTGAATTTGAAAACACCATAACAATCTGCCTTCGCAAATATCACTGTTTACCGGCTATAAAAGACGTATGAGCGTGATGTATCACGATCGCAACATCCGCAATCCGCTGCCAATGACGATGAACTCGCTGATCTCGTGAGCCAATACTGCAATCGGCAAGGTGAACCAACCGCCCACTGCGCCGATGACCAACACGCCAATCACAACCGCTGAAAGAGCCAGGTTCTGGTTGACGACAGCTTGATTGCGTTTCGCAAGTTTGAGCGCGTACGCCAACTTCTCCAGATCATCGGCCATGAGCGCGACATCGGCAGTTTCCAAAGCTACGTCCGTGCCCGCCGCGCCCATCGCGACGCCGACGGTGGCTTCCGCCAGCGCTGGAGCATCGTTGACTCCATCACCGACCATCGCCACATGTCCATAGCGGGAGGTGAGTTCGCGCACTTTGACAGCCTTATCTTCTGGCTTTAAGTCAGCATACACTTCGTCAATTCCAAGTTCACGGGCAATTGCTTGCGCGGTGCGCTCATTGTCACCGGTCAACATGACCACTTTTTCGACTCCCGCAGCGTGCATTGCATCAATGGCTTTCTGGGCGTTCAGGCGGATGTTGTCGCGGATGGCAATCAGCCCCCAGGGATCCTGTTCATCGCCCACAATAACGACTGTCTTGCCTTCACCCTGCAGTTGGTTGATATCGCCCCAGGCGTGCTCCAGCGAGACGCTCAGTTTCGAGTGGAATAAATCGGGACTGCCAACATACACTGTGCGTCCATCCAAACGAGCGGAAGCGCCAGCGCCTGTGAGAGAGTGGAAGTCTGCCAGCTCAACCGGTTGAACACCCTGCGCTTCTGCATATCGAACAATAGCTTGTGCCAGGGGATGACCACTGCGCCGCTCAATGCCAGATGCCGCGGCTAATAACTCCTGCTTGGAATTTGTTAAGCGGTCCGGGTCCTGATGGAAGAGGATCACATCTGTCACTTCCGGCTCGCCGCGTGTTAGGGTGCCAGTCTTATCCATCGCCACAACCTTCACTTTGGCGAGCTCTTCCACATAGACTCCGCCTTTGATCAGCACACCATTGCGCGCACCAGTGCCAAGCGAAGCTACTAATGTGATTGGGATGGAAATAACCAGAGCGCATGGTGCGGCGGCGACGATGAAGACTGTCGCCCGGGTGATCCACATCACCCAGCCCGCGCTGAAGAACAGAGGTGGCACAATGGCAATCAGAATGCCAATGAGCAAAACGATGGGACTGTAACGTTTGCCGAAGCGCTCGATGAAGCGCTGGCTCTTGCCTTTCTTTTCCTGTGCTTCCTCGACCATTGTGATGATACGGGCGATGGTGTTATCCGCAAAGGTTTTGGTCGCGCGAACCTCCAGGGCGCCTTCGCCGTTGATACTTCCAGCAAAGACTGCATCTCCCGGCTGTTTCTCGACCGGCACGCTCTCGCCGGTGACGGGCGCCTGGTTGACACTCGACGATCCGACCACCACCGCGCCGTCGGTTGCCATCGATTGACCGGGCTTGACGATGAAGATGTCACCGACTTCGAGTTCCTCAACAGGAATTTCACGCTCGACGTTCTCGCGTCGCACCAACGCCACTTTTGGCGCGAGGTTCATCAAGGCTTTGATCGCCGCCCGGGTCTTTTCTTCCGTATATCCTTCGGCGGCTTCGCTGATGGAATAGAGAAAGACCAACATGGCTCCCTCCAACGGCTCACCCATTGCAGCGGCAACGACCGCGGCGATGGTCATTAGGAGTTCGATGCCTACTTCGCGCTCGAAGATCAATTCTTCGATGGCTTCACGTCCAAAGTAATATCCGCCGATCAGGATCGCGGCAACAAAGATCACGGTCGATAGGATTACCGGTGCGCCAGCCAGACCGATCAGCCAGCCGATCAGCAGCAATATGCCGGATGCCACTGAGGTCAGCACCTTGGGGTTTTGCCAAGGCTTGGGCTGTTCAGCCATCTCCATGCCTTTTTGCGGTGGAAAGCCGAGCGCTTCCAGTTTCTCTTTCAGCGTTTCAGGTTTGGTCGCGGCGGCATCATAAGTGATCGCCACTTTGGCAGATTTGGGATAGACCTTCAATTCGGCGATGCCGGGAAAGCCTTGTAAGCCACGCTCAATGGCATTGGCGTCATGTTCGCAATCCAGATTGCCGACGCGCAGTTCGAGTTGTTTGGTATTCATATGTTCTTTCTCCTAAAAAGTTTTTAGTTGACTTCATCCACAAGAGCCAATATGACATGTTCCACCTCTGTCGCGATCTCCTCGATATTCGCGTGGGGGTAGTAATCCGCAATGACTCGTGGTTTGAGGGCGCTGATGTAGGTTTTACCTGCCTCCACAAACACACTGATTGGGCACGGCAGCATTAGCGATATTTTCTTGTCCTTTGCCAGCACCTGGCTGGCGAATTTGGCGTTGCACACCTCAACGATCTTCATGGGTTCGGTCTCAAAACCTTTTGCGGCGAGGGTTGCCTGCACATCATGAACGTGCAGCACTCGAAAGCCTTTCTCCGCCGCCTTGGTCTCGATGGCAGCCACTGCTTCGTCCACGCTTTTGGTGGTTTCTACTGTGTAATCAAATTTGTCCATTTTGTTGTCTCCTTATATCGACTCGTTTCTCGAGTGATTTGATAAATTCATCCAAAATTTTTGGATTGTTGCTTGTGGGTAGGTGCCGTTAGCGAGAGTGGTTCTTTCCTGTTGTTAGGTTAGATTTGTCAATTACTGATTGCAGGAGCTTTTCCGATATCTTTTGTCCTCAATCTGTTGGAGCAGAAAATCAGCCAAGTCCTCTCTGGTCAATCGATCTTTTCGATTTCAGCCAATTCACCTTTTACGATTCTGAGATGCTCGTGGTGAATTAGAATCTTGGATGGCGTCCGAGCAAACGCGGTGACACAGTATCCTTTGTTCAATGCTTTTTGGATTACGAGGAGTCCGGTTCCACCGGATCCGCCAAAAACTGTAATGTTCATGTAGATACCTTTTTCAAATTGTCCTTAGCGAATGAAAAGTCTCAGCGCTTCACTTTCGATCAGGATCGTCACGCCGATTCCCATCAGGACAAAGGGCATGAGCAGTCGTCCATAGCGGCGCAGAGGACCGGCAGTGACGGGATTCTCCGCCAACCAATCGGCGATGAAGCACCAGACTCGCACCATAAGCAGAAGAACCACGATGATGATGACCATCTGCGTCGCTCTGCCCGCAGCAAATAGCGGGGTATAGACGGCAAGATTGTCGCTGCCATTGGCTATGGTGACAGTGGCGATGCTGGCGACCTCCACATTTACCCAGTTCAACCATTTGGAACGAAAGATACCAGGTGGGGTAAGCGAAATACCATCTGCCTCACCTTTCTGCTCGTTTTGCTCCTTCGCCCGGCGCACTGATAACAGTTCCCGAATGCCGAGAAGGACGGGTAAGATGCCCAGCAAACCCACATACTGGCGCGGGATCAGAAGACTGCCCAGATACCCCAGCATGCTGATAACCACAAGTATCGAAAAACCGAGATACTGTCCAAGGATGATATGCCGTTCCCGTCGAGGTTCGTTGTTTGCCCGTGAGAAATACAGTATCAACAGGAACAAATCGTCCAGGTTGGTCGCGGTAAACGCAGCCACGCCTGAGATGAACGCCTCAAAAATGTTCGTCAATGCATACCTCTTACTCTGTATCGATCCAAAATATTAAATACTCGCCTGTTACTCATCTCAGAGGGATGACTTCCCGGTACTTGCCACCAGCGGACTGCTCCGGCAGTTCTTCAGCGCGTTCAAGTCTGACGCGGGTAAGCTTGTGGTCGCTGAGAAGTCGAGTCACATTGTTATGCACTGATTGCCACACACACTCTGGATCAGCGCCAGCCTCCAGACGCAGGCGTACACGCAGATTTGTCGGCGCGGTCTGCATGATCTGAAACTGTTCGATCCCTGGAATATGATAAACAGAGGTGCCAAACAGCAGCGGCGGAAGGGTGGTTTGCTCGCCATCATCCGTTGGGAAGGTGAGCATATCGGCAGCGCGTCCCTGCACGCGGATGGCGGGCAACGGGTTCCCGCATGGGCAGGGGTCTGGACGCTGTAGGATGCTGTCACCAAGATCGTAGCGCAGGAACGGCTGGACACGATTGGCAAGATTGCTGATGAGGACGGTGTGCGATTGCTCACCCGGCGGAGTTGGCTGATAATCGGCATCCACTGGTTCGAGTACGACCCAATCCGCGTTGACGTGCAGCCACTTCTGTTCGCAGCAATAACTCATGAAGGGACACTCAGAGGAGGCATAGAGGTTGCCCACTTTCGTGTTGAACACCTCGGCAATGTGGTCATACTCATCCAGCGCGAGGCCTTCAGCGGTGACCAATGCCATCACTGGCTTGATGCGCAGGCGACCCGCTTCCTGTTCGTTGGCGAGTAATTTCATGACGGTTCCGTAACTGATCACGAAGGCGGGTTGAAACTCGTTGAGTCCCGCTACAAGTTCGGGCAGGGGCGCGCGCACCGAGAGCGCCCGCAACGATTTTCCAAGTCGCGAAGCGAAGTGGGTGATACTGACGCCGGTGGCAGTGGGCGTGCCGCTGGCAAGCACCAGTCCGATACGCCCGCCGCTTCTTATGAAACTGCGGACATCATGAGGATTGAGCCAATCGCTTGTCATGCTTAGGAAAAGCGATCCGATCACGGAGAGGCTGCGCCTGTCAACCAGAAAGAGTCCATGAGTGCCGGTCGTGCCGGAGGTCGTGATCACTAGATATTTGCCCAGGAACTCCTTACCGAACAGGTTGGGGTTTTCGATGTACGGGCGAACCTTTTCAAGTGTGATTTCACGGTCGGTGGACCAGTCATCGAAACGTGACATCAGTTTCTTCTTGTTGGTGACTGGGAGCAAGGTGGGGTCTGTGACTCTTTCCGGTAAGCCTTGATAAAGTTCGCGGTAGTAGGGCGAGTTGACACGTGTGAAAGAGACAATGTCAGCGAGTCGTTCGTGCTGGCGTTGCTTAATCGCATCCAGTCCTTGTTTTCTGGCTCTGCGAACGTCGCGCCATACCCAAAAGATATTCTCATTCATGGTTCCTCCTTTCATTCGTTTTCGGGTTTTCATCGCGAAAAAGTTCGTGGTGAAGATGCGCCACACGTCAGGCAGACTTCGCGGGTGAAAACCTAACGCGGTCAGAAACGCCCTGTGTGCCTGATATAGTCCCGGTATTCATCTCCAAACGTTTCAATCATCATCTTTTCTTCGTCGGGCACACGAAGCATGAAAAACAGCGCAAACCCTATAGGGGCGAGAAGCGTAATCCAGTTTGTGGTAATCAGACAGAGACCAACCGCCCAAAGAAACATCGCCGAGTACATGGGATGCCGAACCCATCGATAGGGACCAGTGGTGATGAGCTTGTGCTGTTTTCGAATCTCGAGCGTCGGGCTGAAATTGGCTCCCAAACTCTGATACACCCATATCAACAAAGCCAGAGCCGCGCTTACGATCCCTGCTCCGCCCCAGCGCACCCATCCTGGCAGAGCAAGAGCAGACCACCTTGTCCAGTTGGACTCAATGAGCACGATGAGCAGCCCAAACACGAGAACCCCCAAGACCGGGCGGAACATTCTCACCCTCTTGCTATCTTGTGAAGAAGCCACTGCTTCACGGAGTGTTCCCGTCTTCAAATGATAATACACTCTTATCGCAAGGAAAGCGACAATGGAGAGCAGGAAGGCGATTCGGAATGGAATCTCGTCTGGCATTTTGAATCTACGCCTTCACAAAATTTGCGGTGAAAAAATACCAGGGACCGTGTATCGCTTGCAGGCGAAATCCTGCCGACTCGGCCAGCCGTTGTACCGTTGCGCGGGATTGGTAGTGTGGGTCGGGGAAGATTTCGGTGATCGAAAGTATGCCGCCGGGCTTGAGCGCCGTGTAGCATTGAAGCAATGCTGCTTCCCGATCCGGGATTTCGCCAAGCACTGTGCAGAGGAAGATCACGTCAACACTCTCCGGCAAGACATTAGGTTGGGTCGCATCGCCCAGGATCGTCGTCAGGTTCGACACGCCTGCTTGCGCCGCACGCGCTTTGAGCCGCTCGATCATCCCCGGTTGGATGTCCAGACCAACGACTTCACCGCCGGGGAGCACGCGCTTGGCGGCGGGTATCAACAGTCGTCCAGGCCCCGGACCAATTTCCAACACGCGCTGACCAGGCTGCAGTCCAATGTGATCGAGAGTCGCCTGCGTGCCAAGCAACGCATCTGACCAGCGGCTATCCAGCATACTTGCCAGCCATGTAGGGCAGGGGAGCGAGCGACGACGGCTGGCATCGCGCCACCAAAAACTTGCAATGATTATTGCAGCAAGAACAATACCCAGGATAAGAAGTGAATTCATTATTGATCCTCCACGGCTTTCTTTATAGGAAGGCTGAACAACAGAATGAAAATCACGCCTATAACAATAAAGGTATCTGCCAGATTGAATGTTGGGAAACGAGTTGGACCGAAGCCAGCATCGAAGAAATCAGTAACGCGGCCATCGGGCAGTCGGTCCACAAAATTGGCAATTGCCCCGCCGAGGATCAGTCCGATGGGCGCGGCCGCTGTAGGCGGCAATTCACCGCTGCGGAGTGTACTCACCAGCCAGATCACCATGCCTACAATAATGATCCCGGTGAGAACCAGCGGTCCAACTCCGCCGTTGGCGAACAGCCCAAAAGCAACGCCTGTGTTATACCCAAGTGTCAGGCGGAAGAATTGTCCGGCGAGCGACACCGGCTGAAAGGGGATCAGAACTTGTTCAACCCATGTTTTGGTCATCCAATCCAACGACAAGACAATCAGCAGGGAGACGAGCGCGCGATAAATCGGTTTCATTCAAAGCCTTCTTCTATTTTTCTGTTCGAGGGATGTTATAGCGCGTGCATTCATAGACGCCGAGCGCGACATCGGCGAGCAATGACTCGGTAAGCGCCAGTAGTTCACCAACACGATCATCGCTCAAGTGATAGGTGACATACCGTCCTTGTTGTTCAGCCACCACCAAGCCACAATCGCGCAAACAACTTAAGTGGTTCGAGACATTGGGTTGGGAAAGACCCGTAACTTCGACGATCTCAGTCACGGTCAATGGCCCATTGCGCAGCGCATCAAGAATTCCCAAACGCGAAGGGTCGCTGAAGCCGCGAAAGAGTTTGGCTTGCAGTCCGGTTTTGGAAGGGGCGGAGATGGTAATCATAGTTTCCTCACATTATCATATCAGTATGTAATGATATTTTATCCATTTTGAGTAAATTGTCAAGAAAAATCACTGCATAGCGATCACCTATTATTAGTGATACTTGTCACGAAGAAAAGGTAATCTTTGGAATTGGTGATAAAAACCATTCCAGAGTATCCTATGGCTGACCATAGAAAACGGATGCAAATATTTATGTATTGCCATAGGAAAAAATTATGAGTGAAAGCGAAGAGATGTACCTGGTTACCCTTGCCATGCTTGCGGAAGCAGGTACAGAACTGCCAACCCCAGTTTCTGAGTTGGCTAATAGGCTTGGTATCCAACCTGTTTCTGTAAACCAGATGGTTCGCAAGCTTGAAGAAACAAGTTTGGTTGTATACACCCCGTACAAAGGGATAGCCCTGACACCCGAAGGACAATCCCGGGCTTTGCGCATCTTGCGTCATCGAAGGTTGTGGGAAGTTTTTCTCGTGGAAAACTTGAGGGTCCTGCCAGATGAGGCAGATGAACTGGCGTGCCGACTGGAACACATACTGCCCTCCGACGCTGCCGAACGGCTGGCCGGTTTTCTTGGTAACCCGATGATCAGTCCCCAGAGAAAGCCTATTCCAAAATTGACGGCGAATGAATCTCTGAGTTCAGACATCCTCTTAAGCCAGTTGAAAATTAATCAGCAAAGCCAGATTACGAAAATTGATGCCGATTCGGCCGTCCAGAACTTCCTTTCCACGGAAGGACTCAAGGCGGGAGTTACAGTCACAGTCATTGGCATCGGGAATGCTGGAGCCATCCTGGTGAGCGCAGATGGCTGTTCCGTCTATCTAGCGAAAAATGTTGCGAATTGCATCTGGGTCAAAGATCCAGATATTTCACATAACAGGGAATTTGTCCCATAACATAAGGAGCAATGATGCAAGATGCACTGATGAACCCCTCGAAAGCTCAGGAAACAAGTAGCGCAAGTTGTCATGGCGGTCTGCAATCCGATACGACTGGCTTACCACTAATTGCAATTGTCGGTTCCCCAAATGTCGGCAAAAGCGTGTTATTCAATACCCTGACCGGAGCCTACGTGACCGTATCCAACTACCCGGGTACAACCGTCGAAGTCAGCCGCGGAA
This sequence comes from Anaerolineales bacterium, assembly GCA_030834895.1. Classification (GTDB taxonomy): domain Bacteria; phylum Chloroflexota; class Anaerolineae; order Anaerolineales; family Villigracilaceae; genus Villigracilis. Next base: position 62,681 of record JAUQXA010000007.1, on the reverse strand, counting down.
AAGGACGGCTCGCCGATATGCAGGTAGGCGTGGTAGACACGCCAGGTATGTATCGCTTGATTCCCCTGACCGATGAAGAGCGAGTCGCTCGCGACATCCTGTTGCAGGAGCGTCCAGCAGCAACCCTGCATGTGGTTGACATAAAAAACTTGGAACGCATGCTTCCCATGACGTTGCAATTGATTGAGGCTGGACTGCCTGTGATCCTGGTTGGAAACCTGATGGATGAAGCCGAACGCTTAGGCGTGACCATAGATACATCAACCCTGGAACAGGCTTTGGGAATTCCAGTGGTTCCAACCGCTTTAGCGCTAGGACGCGGTGCGTCTCAATTGAAAAAGATCCTTGCCTCCTATCTTCATGATTGTCCGAACTGCTCATCCGCGACACCAAACCCAAAGAAATTGGTTCTCTATCCCACCATGATTGAAACCGCCATCCAACAGATCGAAGCACTCATGTACGGCTCCTACCAGATGACGAAACGAGCAATTGCTCTCCTTCTGCTTCAAAAAGATAATGGCGTGGGTGAGCTGGTAGCCAGACAAGAGGGTGGACGGGCTGAAGATATTCAAATGATCGTCGAAGCCACGCAGGAGCGTTTCAACCAACCCCTGACCTACCTGATCGCCCGTCAACAACGGGAAAGCGCGCGGCAAATTCTCAATAATGTTCTCTTCCTGCCCAATAAACGTCCGAATGGATTTGCAGAACGGCTGAGCAAAGCCATGATCACACCCTTAACTGGCATTCCATTGCTCCTTATGGCTCTGTTCCTGTTATATCAGTTTGTCGGTGTATTGGGCGCACAAACACTGGTGGATTTTTTGGAGAACGCTGTATTTGGAATCTACATAAACCCGTGGATAGACCAATTGCTGGCAACTTATATTCCGTGGCAAGCGGTCCGTGACTTGATCGGGGGGCAGTATGGAATTGTTACTTTGGGCATCCGCTACGCAATCGCGATCATCCTACCAATTGTAGGGACGTTCTTCCTGGCTTTTTCGATCATCGAAGATAGCGGCTACCTGCCACGACTGGCCTCATTAATTGATCGCATCTTCAAAAAGATTGGGTTGAATGGGCGCGCGGTCATTCCAATGGTGTTGGGCTTTGGTTGCGACACGATGGCTACCATTGTCACGCGAACGCTGGAGACGCGCCGTGAGCGTATTCTGAGCACCTTGCTCCTTTCGCTAGCGATCCCCTGCTCGGCCCAGTTAGGCGTCATGATCGCGATGCTGGCCGGACGGCCGGACCTATTGGGTATCTGGGCCCTGATCATGACAGGCATCTTCATGCTGGTCGGTCTGCTGGCAGCAAAATTGATGCCTGGCGAACAGCCCACGTTCTACATGGAATTACCGCCACTGCGCCTCCCCACACTAACGAATGTCTTCGTCAAGACCTACACCCGCATGGAATGGTACTTCCGCGAGGTATTTCCACTGTTCATCATAGCGAGCCTGGTCATCTGGCTGGGAAGACTGACCGGCTTATTTGACGTGATCGTAAACGGATTGGAGCCAATTGTCCGTTGGCTGGGATTACCGGATCAGGCGGCAGTAGCCTTCCTGTTCGGCTTCTTTAGGCGGGACTACGGGGCGGCTGGATTGTATGATCTCCGAACTTCCATGACAGGGATTCAAATCCTGGTCTCCACGGTGACAATGACCCTGTTTGTGCCGTGCGTCGCGCAGTTCTCTGTGACGCTTAAGGAACGAGGTTGGAAGACGGCGCTGGCGATGGAGGCATTCATTTTTCCGTTCGCTTTCCTGGTGGGTGGCTTGCTCAATTGGCTGCTCATCACGCTAGGTGTACAGCTATGAAATGCGGGTTCTGCGGTTACGACTTCGATCCGTCCGAAGCAGAATCCGCTTGTGGAGGCTGCCCGCTGGTCAAAGGTTGCCATCTCGTGCGCTGCCCTCGTTGCAGTTATGAGATGCCGCCAGAAGCCAAATTGATCGGCTGGTTGCGAAGTCTAAAAGCGCAATTGCAAGTACACGAAATCAAAGATGCTAAGGAGTCTATAAAAAATGAGATTCAGTGAAGATGCACAGGAATTGCTGGAACGATTATGGCTGGCAGCAGAAGATGGGAGTGAACAGCTGGCTGTGACAGACCCGATATCAGAAAGCATGGACGAGTTGTCTCGGTCTGGACTGGTAATCCAGAATGGACTGTTTTGGAAGTTAACAGATTCTGGTCACCCGGAAGCGGCGCAGGCAATTCGCCGCCACCGGCTCGGCGAACGCCTTTTGGCGGATGTTCTGAAGGCAGAGGATGTGTCCCTCGATGAACAGGCTTGCCGCCTGGAACATGTCCTGTTTGATGGGTTGGATGAAAGCATTTGTACACTGCTGGGACATCCTCAATTTTGCCCGCATGGTAAACCGATTCCGCCAGGCGACTGCTGCCGGCAAATGCGTGAATCAGTAGGAAGGTTGATCGCGCCGTTGAGTGAGCTTGAGGAAGGACAGGGCGGAGAAGTCGCCTACATCCAGATGAGCGACGCGGGACGACTGCAAAAGCTGATCGCTATGGGCGTGTTGCCTGGAGGAAAGATTAGCCTGCAACGCCGCTCGCCTTCCTTCGTGTTTGAATGCGGTTATTCCCAGTTTGCAGTGGATGAGGAAATCGCCGCCGATGTCTATGTTCGCCTCACTCAAACTTCGGAGGTTGGCTGATCGCCTCATTACACGGACTGTATACTTTTTCTACACAACTTCTATATATCTGGCAGGTATCCTGTGTGTAATTTCACAAACAGGAGATAACCATGAAATTCGTAAAAATCATTCTCGGACTGGTCGCGGCTGGTGTTTTGCTAGCAGGCGGCTTTATGGCAGGGACATTTATCACGCAGACACGAACTGCCAACATCCCCTCTCAGCAATTTGCCCAGCCGACGTTTATTCCGCAACAACAGATTCAGCCCACAATTATTCCCCAACAGCCTATTCAACCAACAATAGCTCCTCAACAGCAATTTCTACCCACATTGGTGCCACAACAACCCCAGGATAGACCCGTCCCGCAAACAACGCCACTTGCCATTCCACTGCAAGGACAATGGGGACGAGGCGAGTGGATGATGAATACCAAGGGAGAATGGGAACACGGCTGGATGATGCAGCCAAACTATGCGCCTCAAGGTCAGCAAGGCAGGGGCATGTACGGCGGGGATTATGACAATTGTGATGGCGGATGGCATGACGGCTGGAATAATGGCTATGGCGGGCAGACCAACCCCAACTCATATCCCACACAGACCGTCCCCAACACTTCGCCAAACTATCCCACCCCTTCCGCCTCTGTCTCATTCAGGAATAACGTTCAGTCCATCTTTGCCGCGCGTTGTATTGCCTGTCACGGCGGGACAAACGGCTTATCTCTCGACATATATGAAAATGTTATGAAAGGTGGTGTAAACGGCGCAGTCATCATCCCTGGCAATGTGTATAACAGCCGCCTCGCTTACTACGTGTACAGCGGTTACATGCCCTTCCGCAGCGCCCCGCTTACTTCAACAGAAATCCAACCCATTCTGGATTGGATCGCCTTGGGCGCTCCAAATAACTAACTGCGCAAATTAAGGAGATGATAAAATGAAAAACATTACTCTCTGGATCGTAATTGGCGCAATCGCCCTCTTCGTTCTTGGCTTATTCGGCGGCATAGTCCTGCCTTTCGGAGGAAACAACTTCGCCTTTGGGTATGGCTGTGCAAATGGTTGGAACGGATATGACATGATGGGCAGTTATCGTGGCTACATGCCCATGACACTTGCACCTGGCGCAAGTGCAGGTGTGAGCGGCTGGGGGATGTCGCCTTTCGGAATTTTCGGGATGATGTTCATGTGGCTCATTCCGTTGGGTGTTCTCGCGCTGGTCGGTGGTGGTATATTCTGGATCGTTCGCACTATGACTCAAAGACAGGCATGATCTTCCCAGTCAGGCGCGAATAACAGGAGATTGATTTTGGCAGACAAAATCTTGGTCATAGAAGATGAAGCGCACATCACACGTACCCTGCGTTTATATCTCGAACAGGCTGGCTACCAGGTTGCCATCATTGCCGATGGCGCACAGGCGATGCCAGCCTTTCGACATGAAAAACCCGACCTTGTTATTCTTGACTTACACCTGCCGCACGTAGATGGCTGGGAAATTTGTCGCCAGATCCGCCGCGAGGGGGATACGCCCATCATCATGCTCACCGCCCGCAGTGAGGAGAGCGACAAATTGATCGGGCTGGAACTGGGCGCGGATGATTACGTCACCAAGCCGTTCAGCCCGCGTGAGGTGACAGCTCGTGTGAGGGTGGTGCTGCGCCGAAGTCGTGGACAGGTGCAGCCACCTCCGATCCTGCGCGCGGATACGCTCATTCTGGACCTGGAAGCGCATACCGCGACCCAAGCCGATCAGCCCCTTGACCTGACTCCCACTGAATTCGAAATTCTCGCCGCGTTCATGCGCCATCCAGGTCAGGCGTTCACCCGACTGCAACTGGTGGAAGCCGCGCAAGGTGGCGCTTATGAAGGCTATGAAAGGGTGATCGATCAACATATCAAAAATCTGCGTGCCAAACTGGGTGATGACGCCCGTGCGCCGCGTTTTGTTCAAACTGTATTCGGCGTGGGATATCGTTTCTCTGCGGAGTTCCGACATGATGCGTAGCCTGTGGCTTAAGTTGATGGGCGCTTTTCTGGTGATCGTATTGATTGGCGGCGGCATTGATACCTACCTGGTCAGCCGTTCAACGCGGACTCAATTCAGCCAATACATTGATCAAAACGGAAAAGTGTTCGCGCAACAACTTGCCCCAACCCTTGCCCAGTATTACAGCCGACAGGGAAACTGGCAGGGTGTGGAAAGTCTGCTCAATAATCCCTGGGGTGCTTCCATGATGGGCGATGGCATGGGGATGATGGACGAAGGAGATTGGGGCATGTGGCAGGATGAAGATGGTATGGGCATGGGCGGCGATATGGGTATGGGCTCCGCCTCCAATCCATGGAGCATGATGGGAGTACGCCTTCTGCTTGCCGATACGCAGGGAACGATCATTGCCGATAGCGCCGCGCTGGATACAGGGAAGATCGTCTCTTCAACCGACCTTGCGGCAGGTGTGCCTATCCTGGTTGGGAATCAACAGGTGGGAACGCTCCTGCCGTTGTATGCAGGAACAAACACATCTGGCGCGGCAGGGGAATTTGTCTCATCCGTAAACCAATCCACTTTGCTGGCGGGTATCGTAACCGCCTTTGTAGCATTGTTGCTCGGTTCGATCTTATTCTTCCAAATTGTATCCCCTGTTCAGAAGTTGACTTCCGCCGCGCAAAAAATCGCTGCTGGCGACCTGCAACAACGGATTCCAAATCAGTCACAGGACGAGATCGGCACACTGGCAACTGCGTTCAACCAGATGGCAGACTCGCTTGCAAAACACGAGGAGCTGCGCCGCAACATGATCGCGGATGTTGCCCATGAATTGCGAACTCCACTTACAGTCATTCAAGGCAATCTCGAAGCCATGCTCGATGGCGTCCTGCCGACCAGCCCACAGGAGATCGCAACTCTTCGTGATGAAGCCGCATTGTTGACGCGTCTCGTCGCGGACTTGCGCCTGCTCTCACTGGCTGAGTCGGGTCAATTGAAACTGGAACGTGTCGAAACTAATATCGTTGAACTGATTACGCACGCTGTTGAGCCATTTCGCCTGCAAGCGCAGTCCAGCCAGGTCGAATTGAAGTTTAATCTTGCCTCCAATCTCCCCCCTATTGAATTAGATGTTGATCGCATTACACAGGTTATACGGAATTTGTTGAGTAATGCGTTGCGACACACGCCGACAGGCGGCCAGGTAACAGTAACCTGCAAGCGTGATACCCCTCAACGATTACTTATTACTATATCCGATACAGGCAAGGGAATTTCGCCTGATGATTTGCCGTATGTATATGACCGTTTCTACCGCGCCGATAAATCTCGTGCGCGCGTCAGCGGTGGCTCAGGAATTGGACTCGCCATCGTCAAACAATTGGTGGAAGCGCATGGTGGTAAAGTATGGGTCGAAAGTCAGTCAGGACAGGGTGCAACCTTTGGTTTTACCCTGCCAATCAGGTGAGATCCGTGTGCGTGATTGAATCTTTTCTTTATGAAGCCGTATCTGGAACGCCAATCCGGCGTCTCAATAAATAGATGAATTCTGAATCCAGGTTATTAGAAAGCGCGCGGTGTTTTGATCAGGCGGCCCTGGGGGAGATCTACGACAACTATAGTCCGGGTGTTTTTCGCTATGCTGTCCGTTTGCTGGGTGATGCGGATCTCGCCGAGGAATGTGTTGCCGAAACGTTCAGTCGCTTTCTCAAAGTATTGCATAATGGAGGCGGTCCACAGGATTACCTGAAAGCCTATCTTTATCAGATGGCTCATCATTGGATCACCGACTTTTATCGCAGGCAACCTCCTCCCGCACTTCCTTTAGATGATGAGATGGTGAATGAATTGGATGATCCCGCGCAAGTCGCTGTGGAAAACATAGACCGAGAGAAAGTCCGGGCGGCACTCGTACTCTTGACTCCAGAACAGCGTCAGGTAGTGGTGCTGAAGTTCCTGGAGGGCTGGGATAACGAAGCAGTGGCAGCCCGGTTGGAGAAACCGGTTGGTTCGATCAAAGCCTTGCAGCATCGGGCTTTGGATACGTTGCGTCGTACCTTACTTCCTGTCCGGGAGAAGAGTTATGAATAGCATTCCAGAAGAGCAAAATTTAGAGGTCATTTCCCTGATCGAGAAGTTGCTTCCCGTTCCCGAGCGCAACCCGCGCGCCATAGCCGATGGCAGAGCTAAATTCCTGGCAGAAGCTCGATTGATTCAACCGACCATATCCAGAGCGCCGGAACGGCGTCATATAGAGTGGAAGACAATCTTTTCAAGAAAGGTACAACCCAGAATGTTAATTTTTTCCACTCTTCTCGTGATTTTCACACTTTTGTTTGGGGGCACGGGCGCAACAGTGTATACTGCCCAGGACAGCCTACCTAACCAGCCTTTGTATATGGTGAAGCTAGCCAGTGAAGATGTCCGCGCTGGCTTAGCCACCAATAACCAGACCCGCCTAGGTCTAATGATGGATTTCGCCGATTTGCGCATGCAGGAGGCGCTTCAACTTGCGGCGCAAGGGAAGTCCATTCCTGGAACGGTATGGGAACGCATGGACAGCCATTACGAAAGTGCATTGCACACGGCGGCTGGGCTGGATGATGGACAACTTCGCCAGCAGCTCGTCCAAATCCAGGTCAGGATCACAATCGATTTTGCTAAACTGAATCAACTATCGAATGACAGCCGATACAGTGACGATGTCGCAAAAGTTCAGGTGACCTTGCTGAATAAGCTTCAACTGGTATCGCTGGGCTTGACGGATCCATCGGCTTACCGTCAGTCTATGGGATCGGATCAGTATCCTCATGGCTGGCAACTATCCACGCCAACAGGCTCTCTCACTCCTCAACCCACGCCAACAGGCTTTGTCACCCCTCAACCTACAATTTCGCCAAGCATGACCTCCACACCGGGCTCCCCAACACAGATGCCAAACATTCAACGGAATAACCAGTGGAACAATGACCATCAAAATGATCAACAGCATGATGACCATCACAATGATTGTTGTCAAAACCACGATGGCGGTGGCTGGGGGCACTAGGTTGAACTAAAAGTTATTCCGACTGAACTGGCTGCTTCACTTTCGTGAGGCAGCCAGTTTCATTAGGTTAACAAGAGATGGTGTTTCATACAATCATCACCCAGAATTGAACAGTAGTTGGCTTGACATCTGCAATAGGATGTAGTATCATTCAATAGTTGAGCAATCGTTCAACTAGTTTTGAGGCAAAGGAAATAAAAGCATGTTGGAATCAATCTTTGTTGTAGCCCTGTTCCTGCTTTATATGCTTCTTTGGAAAGTCAAGAAAATACAGCAGAAAAGAGTAACTGGCATAGATCCAGAGGTAATGGGAGAATCTACATCCAACGTTCAGCAATTCATGAGCAGTTTTGTGAATTTTCTGACCGCGTATGCAGCAATCGTGATCCTGATCCATGCAACCAATTTTCAATGGGGATCACTGTTCAGCCGTTATCCATTATTGTCTTCTGCAAAAGTTGATGTGCTGGGTCTCTTTGTTGGCTTATTTGGTTTGTCAATTTGTCTGTATGCGCAGATCAAAATGGGATCATCGTGGAGGGTGGGAATCGACGAAAAGGTAAAGACGCAACTCATCACGACCGGATTGTATAAATTCGTCAGAAATCCAACTTACCTCGGACTTTTTCTGCTCAATATCGGTGTCTGGTTGATCTGGCCCACATGGACAGTCTTCCTGCTGAATATCCTGTTTATCCTTTTCCTGGAAATTCAGGTACGTTGTGAAGAGGATTATTTGTCGGATGTCCACGGAGCAGAATATCGCGAGTATAAAAAACGAACGAAGCGCTATGTGCCGTTTATCTATTAATCATTCCAGCGGATACAAATATGCCTAAGACCAGGGTTACACCCGAAATCGCATCCGATCTCGCCAACCTGTTCGCCGCATTGAGTGACCCGACACGTATTCTCATCATCAGCGTTTTGCTTGATGGGGAGGTCGGTGTCGGCGACCTGGTGGAACGTCTGGGGTTGACCAAATCTGCCGTCTCACACCAGTTGCGCGGACTGCGTGACAAGAGACTCATCCGCACCCGTAAACAGGGGCGTAACGTCTTTGTTTGCCTCGATGATGATCATGTGATCGAACTATTCAAACGCGGTCTCGACCACGTCCTGCATGGTTAATATGACGAACGCTGTTCAACGAGCTTTTCTAACACTCCTGCTCCTCCTGATCCTGATCGGGATGGCAGGGCATTGGGTGAATACAGCCAAAATCACGGCTCACGCTTTCAGTGAGTCTGTCTGTGTCATTCATGCAGGGATCGTTCTGCCAGAACAACCCAAACCCTCACAAAACGAACCCAATGTTTCCCTTCTGCCGACGCCAGATCAGACGATCCCTTGGTGTTTGCGCGAAAATATTTCCCACCCGCCAACAATGTAGTTTCGACCTTTCTGTCTGTTGTCCTGCCTATTCAAGGCGAGGGCTATTAACCATTTCCCGTACCTGACATTTGATAAGGACATGTCTCATGGAAAAAACAATTGAATTGGAAATACCCCTGCTTTTGCCTGATGTGAAGGATGAGCAGGACGAATGCCTCAATCGCCTCGAAGCCTCATTCCAGAATCAAAAAGGGATTCTGCGCGCCCACCTCGAACGGGAAAAATCGCCCGTTGACCTGTGCCTGCATTACGATCCCAATTTGTTAACTCTCTCTGATGTTAAACGCCTCGCCGAACGCGCGGGCGCGCAGATCATCAACCGCTTTCATCATGAATCAGTTCCCATCGAAGGCATGGATTGTTCCGATTGCGCGAGGGTCATAGAACATAGTCTCGGGCGGATGGATGGCGTGCTGTCTGTCAACGTCAACTATCCCGCTGAAAAAATGTGGGTGGAATTTGATAATCAAAAAGTAAACCGTGCTTCCATTGAAAAACGTGTCCGCTCGCTTGGATATGAAATCCCTGTGGAAGGATTGCGAAGTTGGTATAAAGAAAACCGTGAAATTGTGTTTAGTCTGATCGCGGGTTTGCTTGTGTTGATTGGCTGGCTGGGTCAAACCTTTTTGGGTTTGCCTGTAATCGTAGCGACCGTGCTCTACATCACCGCATACATTTTCGGCGGCTGGGATATTTCGCAACACGCCTGGCACGCGATTAAAGAGAAGCACTTCGATACTGACCTGTTGATGGTGATGGCGGCGCTCGGCGCGGCGGCGCTCGGTGAATTTGCCGAAGGCGCATTGCTTTTGTTCCTGTTCAGCCTCGGACATGCGCTCGAAGAACGCGCCCTCGATCGCGCTCGCGCGGCAGTCCGCGCGCTGGCAGACCTTGCGCCCAAGACTGCCCTTGTGAAACGCGATGGCAAAGAACAGGAATTGCCCGTTGAATCTTTGCAACTCGACGACCTCGTCATTGTCCGCCCTGGCGTTCGCATCCCTGTCGACGGAGTCATCTCAAATGGAAACTCTGGCGTAGATCAGGCATCCGTCACAGGTGAATCCATGCCCGTTGATAAAGCGCCTGGCGATCAGGTCTTTGCCAGCACGGTCAACGGCGAAGGCGCGCTCGAAGTAAAAGTTACCCGCCTTGCCAAAGATTCAACATTGTCGCGCGTGATGAAAATGGTGGAAGAAGCACAGGCGCAGAAATCTCCCACGCAACAAACGGTTGAAAAATTCGAGCGCATCTTTGTCCCCGCTGTGTTGATTGTCACTGGGTTGATCACCATCCTGCCGCCCCTGTTTGGTTTTCCATTCCGCGAATCTTTTCTGCGCGCCATGACTCTGCTTGTCGCCGCATCGCCTTGCGCCCTCGCGCTTGGCACGCCTGCTTCCATTCTTGCGGGCGTCGCTCAAGCTGCGCGTAATGGCGTTTTGGTAAAAGGCGGCATGCATCTCGAAAATCTCGGTCGCCTCAAAGCCATTGCATTCGATAAAACTGGCACGGTCACACACGGTAAACCTGAGGTAACTGACATCGTGACGTTTCAATCGTCGGGGTGGAAAGAAACGGATTTACTATCCCTCGCGGCAGGAGCGGAATCACGATCAGCACATCCGCTTGCTCAAGCCGTTGTGCGCGCCGCTCAGACTAAGGGTATGCCTGTTTCCGTTATGGACGAAGTCGAGTCGCTGACGGGACGCGGCTTGCGTGCTGTTACGAATGGCATGACGATTTGGGTTGGCAATCAAAAGTTGATGGACGAAGCGGGCGTGACACTTGCTGCTGATGCAATACAAAAAGCGCAATCGCTACAACAAGCGGGCAAGACATTGTTTTGGGTCGCAGAAAATAAAAAAGCAATTGGCTTGATTGCTCTTGCAGACACATTGCGCCAGGAAGCCGCATCCACAATGAAAGCCTTGAAGAAAATTGGCGTGGAACATACCATTATGCTGACGGGCGATAACGTCCGTTCCGCCTCTGCCATTGCCGCGCAAGTGGGTCTCACCGACTACCGCGCTGACCTCATGCCCGAAGACAAATTGATCGTTATTCGCGATTTGGTAAAGGAATATGGTCAGGTTGCGATGATCGGCGATGGCGTGAATGACGCACCCGCTTTGGCAAATGCAACCGTGGGTATTGCAATGGGCGGCGCAGGCACGGATGTCGCTCTCGAAACCGCTGATGTTGCCTTGATGGGCGATGATTTGAGCAAGTTGCCCTTTGCCGTTGGTCTGGGTCGCGCTACTCGCGCCATCATTATCCAAAATCTTTTCATCTCGCTCGGCGTGATTGCCTTGTTGATTATCACATCACTGACGGGCATTGTCAGCATCGGCATTGCCATCATCTTCCACGAAGGCAGTACACTGGTCGTGGTAGCGAATGCGTTGAGGCTGTTGGGATATAAGGAGGCGCATATTACTGCATAAAGATGAGACATACTATTACTGGTTGAAAATCCGATCATTTATCAATAAAAGGAAAAAACTATGAATACCCAATCCGTCTTTCTATCTAAGCTGCAATCCACCTACAATCGCTGGCTCTTCACTGCCTCACTGCTTTCGTCTGTAGCTGGGATTATCCACGCATACTATATGCCTGAACATTTCGAGATGTGGGTCGGCTATGGCGCGTTCTTTTTGGTGGTAACGGCTTGCCAGGTGATGTTGTCGCTTGTTCTACTCGCGTTTCGCCCTGTTCCCCGCATAGTGCTATGGGCGGGCATCCTTGGCAATGCCGCTATTACCATCATGTGGCTAATTTCCCGCACGAGTGGGCTTCCGTATGGTCCGATGATAGGCGAAGTGGAAGAGATCGGCGTGTTAGACCTGAGTTCCAAAATTGCTGAAGTCGGAGTGATGGTTTGTCTGATCGTGTTGTTACGAGCGAAACAAAACTTTGGCACTAGTGCCAATTTGCCCAGTGCATAAAGACAACATGTAACAGCTTGGATATCAACAAAAATAACATGGAAACTGTCACAGATTGGCTGGTAAGTGCGGGTTCAATAGCGCTCATGGTTGTTGTGACAATTAGTTGGCTTGTCAGTGTTCGCGTGCAGAAAGTGGAGCGGGCGACTTCAAGCCGCTGGTTTGCCCTGCCCGCCTGGGCGCAAGTTGCCCTTGGGCTTGCTGCGATTGCCGTGTTTATTTGGCTTGGTTCCGTGTTGTGGATTCTCCTGCCTCTGCGCCTGCCTGAATCTGTCACAACAACCCTGGGTTTCATCGGGCTGAGTATCTTCCTCTTCGGTTTGTTCATCGTCTTTTGGGCGCGCTGGGCGTTGGGCGCGATGTACGGAGTCAGCACAGGCTCGTCCGCGCCTTTACAGGAGAGACATCGTCTCGTTCAGCGCGGACCGTATGGCTTGATCCGCCATCCGATGTATCTCGGCTACTGGCTCTTGTTACTCGGCATCCTATTGACGTATCGTACGTGGACTCCGCTGGCATTGCTGGCAATGACAGTACCATCGTTCTATCGTCGGGCGCGGCGCGAAGAAATTTCGCTTGAAGAAACATTCGGCTCGGAGTGGCAAGCCTACGCGGAAAGTGTGCCGATGTTCCTTCCAAGCTGGAAAATGAAATCAAAGGAGTCCAATCAATGAATGTAAATTTCATTCCCATCCTGAAATCGCTCATCCTGTTTGTAATTGCTGGGTTGGCGGAAATCGGGGGCGGTTATCTCGTCTGGCAATGGCTGCGCGAGGGCAAAGCAATATGGCTTGGAGTCGTTGGAGGCGCGGTGTTGATCCTCTATGGGGTGATCCCCACCCTGCAAACCGAGCCAGCCTTCGGTCGCGTTTATGCGGCGTATGGAGGCATTTTTGTGGTTCTCTCGATCCTCTGGGGTATGGTCTTCGATGGCTGGCGTCCCGACCGCTTCGATTTAATCGGCGCGGCGTTTGCGTTGATCGGGGTCGCCATCATCATGTGGGGTCGGCTTTTGTTTCGATAATGACAACCAGTAAAAGTGTTGAATTTTTGAGTATGATTGGACAAAATTCTATTGAAATGGCATTGGTTTGCATTACTGGCAGGCTTGGGGTTGTACGTACTTGGGGTTGTCCCTAGACTTCTGCCGCACACATTAGATAGTGTGACGGTTATTCTGGCAGGAGTAACCATTGCGTCCATCGCCGTATTTGGCTTTGGCTCAACCCACGTTGACAGGAGACTGGCAGTCCTAATGCTCATGGTGAGTCTGATTATCCTCACCGCAGGCATCGTCCTGGCGCGACAGGGGCACAACAATCTTTTTTGGCTGCTCTCTGTGCCGGTCATCGGATTGGGGTTGTTCTGTCTGCGAAAATTTTTTAAAAAGAGAGAACGATGAATAAGAAAATTTCCTATACCCCATTGATTATTCTCACCGCTGTTCTCGCAGTGGCGCTGGTGGCGGGGCTTGTTTTCAGGAGACCCTATTCCTTTCACGGCACGGTCATCAACCCGCCGCTCCCAGTGACGGACTTTGCGCTTCAAACAGCAAATGGAGAAACCTTTCGCCTGAGCGATGCGCGGGAAAAGATCGTTTTGCTTTTCTTTGGCTACACCAGTTGCCCCGATGTTTGCCCTACTACGCTTGCAACGCTCAAGCAGGTGTTCGACCGTCTGGGGGATGACGCACAAAAGGTTGTCGTTGTAATGGTGACTGCCGATCCAGACCGCGATACGCCTGACAAAGTTGCTTCGTATGCGGCGCAATTTAATCCCGATTTCATCGGGTTGAGCGGAAGTCTGACAGACCTTGATGCGGTCTGGAAAGAATTGGGCGTATTCGTTGAAAAGCAAGACTCGGGCAGCGCCGCAGGGTATCTTGTGAGTCACACAGCAAGTGTGTTCGTTATTGACCAGAATGGGAATCTTCTCATGATGCTGCCATACGGCACAAGCGCCATTGATATGGCGGATGACTTGACGCAACTCTTGAAACAAATGGAAAAGAAATAATTTCAAATGGAGATATTCATGAAAAACAAAAAATTGATTTCCCTGCTTCTGCTGGCAACTTTACTTGTCAGCGCGTGTGGTTCCTCCTCTGCGGAGTTGACCGTTCAGGATGCCTGGGCGCGTCCCGCATTAAAAGGACAAAATGGGGCGGTATATTTTGTGATTGAAAATCACACAGACTCACACAACGCGCTAAATGGAGCCAGTACAGATGTTGCTTCAGCCGCGGAAGTACATCTGTCCATGCAAAACGATCAAGGCGTGATGACCATGTCCATGCAGGACTCTGTACAAATTATGCCAGGAGAAAATGTCACTTTCAAACCAGGCGGCTTGCACATCATGCTGGTTGATCTGAAACAGGATTTGAAGGTCGGCGACACATTTACGCTCACCCTGAGTTTTGAAAAATCAGGCGACATCACGCTGGAAATTCAAGTAAAGGACCAGTAATCTTCATGCCACAACGCAGGCAGCAAACACCTGCCCCCATCCTCTTTAATCGAACGATATGAACAAAGATATACTGCTCATCGAAGATGATGTTGAATTCGCCGACTACCTTAAACGAGGGTTGGGATATGTTGATTATCATGTTCGTCTTGCCAGTAGTGCGGAAGATGGATTGGATATACTCAACCAGAGTCAGCCTGACTTTATCATTCTCGATATAACACTGCCGGGTATGGACGGCATAGTTGCCTGCCGCTACATGCGCGAAATCGGCTACATTGGTCCGATCTTGATGCTCACCGCACGTAATGCAATTCCAGACCGGGTGAACGGGTTGGACGCGGGAGCAGACGATTACCTGGTCAAGCCGTTTGCCTTCGAGGAACTGCTGGCTCGTATGGATGCCCTTCTGCGGCGCACTACCGATGTAAACTTTACCATCACCTTCGCCGATCTCGAATTGAATAAAAGTCTTTATACAGTACGGCGTGCGGGTATCCCAGTTTCCATGACAAAAACCGAATATGATTTACTCGCCTTCTTATTGAAATCTCCTGAACGGATACTCACCCGACAGGAGCTTGTTGCGGAAGTGTGGGGCACAGACACCGGGATCGCTGACAATATTCTGGATGTGTACATCTCACGGTTGCGAAGAAAACTTGGTGATCCGCCTCTCATTCACACTCAGTATGGCGTTGGCTATACCCTGAAAGAAGAGATCTCATGATCCCATTGCGTTGGCGGCTTACCATCTGGCATTTGAGCCTGACAGCTCTTGGGTTGCTCGGTCTGATCCTGTTCTCGTACCGGCTTTTGTCCAACTCGTTGCACGCTGAGATAAACAACACACTGGCGGAACGCGCCAGACATGTTTCCGATGCAGTTGCCATAATCCCGAATCGGCCTATCGAGGGTATATCCCAGGATGCCACTGACGAGTTCCGTTCGCCCGGAATCTATGTCCAGATTTTTGACTCGGAAGGCGCGCTCGTTGCGCGTTCGTTCAATTTGGGCGTTCAACAGATACATGCGCTCACAATTGATATCAATCGTGTGTTGGAAGGCGAAAGCTTCTACACTGTGGCGGAAATTTCAGGCTCGCCTGTGCAGTTATATTACCAACCCATTCAACGGGATGGTCGGATTGTCGGCGCGATCCAAGTAGGCGAGTCGTTGGCTGTACTGGAATCCACCCTGAAGCGCCTGCGGGTTATTTACTCCGTTGGTGCGGCATCCGTCTTGTTCTTTGGATTATTAGGCGGCTGGCTGCTCTCCCGCCTGGGGTTGCGACCCGTAGTGCGTGTTATGCAAACTGCGCGCGACATTGTTGGAGCCGAGGATCTATCCCGCCGCGTGCCATACGTTGGTCCTGCTGATGAAATTGGAGCGCTGGCGACCACGTTCAATGAAATGTTGACGCGCTTGCAAACCCTGTTTGAAAGTCAGAGGCGATTTCTGGCCGAGACCGCGCATGAGCTGCGCACACCGCTCGCATCCATGCTGGGCAACGTGGATCTGCTGGCGACCTTCGGAGAAAACCCCGCCCGGAGGCGCGAGACCATCGCCGCAATCCAACGTACCGGAAAACATGTAGCCCGCCTCCTTGATGACTTGCTCCTCCTCGCACAGGCTGAGGCAGGCTGGCATCTGTCCTCGCTTGCCTCGATTGCCCTTGATGATGTTCTTATGGAAGCTTATGAGGCGGCGCAATTGATAACAGAGCAGGTTGCGCTGAAAGTGGAAAAGTGTGAGCCAGCGTTCGTGCGTGGTGATGCTGATCGTTTGCGACAGGTATTCATGAATTTAATTGATAACGCTTTGAAACATTCGCCCCCTGACTCCGTCGTGACCCTTGCTTTGTGGCGCGAAGAAGGTAAGGTAATGGTGCGTATCCGTGACCACGGTACCGGCATTCCCGAAGATGCTTTGAAGCGCATCTTTGATCCATTTTTTCGCGCACCTGGAAGCGGACGTCTCCCTGGCGCGGGACTTGGCCTGACCATTGTGCTCTGGATTGTGCGTGAACATGGGGGAGATGTAATCATCGAAAGTCCCTCTGGTTGTGGCACGACCGTTACACTTTCCTTCCCGGCAATCACAGGGTAGGCGCTTATCAGATTTTCAGAATTTATACAGAACTTATTTATGTATGGGGGCTATCATAAATCGTGTGCATGCAAAGTTTGTCAGTAAGCTATGCTTCAGCCGCCATCCTCGGTATAAGATTTACCTTTTGAACGCCGACGGGGACGGACGCAAGGAGCGCTTGCCTGACAAGTTTGTATGCACGCCATTAACACACTCGGTGATCGCATTTAGCTTCATAGAGCACAATTCCAAAATTTGATACAAAGAAGAGACAAACTATGAAAGAACCTGCAAAAACCGTTTTCAGAAATCGAAAATGGCTCTTATTGCTGGCGTTGGTTATAACTCTCGGCTGCTCCATCGCATCACCATTCCGTGGAATACCTGTGGGCAATGTAACTGAGCAAGCCGCAAGCAATACAACCATTGCTACGCCCACCCAATTGCCCTTACCTGCCGATGTGGCAGACGAACAAGCATTGCTAGTCAACTTGTATGCGCGCGCAAACCCGGCGGTTGTCAACATTACGATCTATGGACAGAATGGCGGTCAAATTGCGCCGCTCGGTCAGGGGTCGGGTTTCGTATATGACGAGAGCGGACGTATCGTTACCAATGATCATGTGGTCGAGGGAGCGGAACGGGTCGAAGTCACTTTTTCCGATGGAACGATTCGTGATGCAAAAGTGATCGGGCAGGATCCAAATAGCGACCTGGCCGTTGTCAAAGTGGATCAACTCCCGGCAGGCATCGCTCCGTTACAACTTGGCAATCTGAGCGAGTTAGCCGTTGGACAGACGGTTATTGCCATCGGGAATCCTTTTGGGTTGGATGGCACATTAACGCGCGGAATCATTAGCGCCCTTGGGCGCACAATCCCCGCTCTCACGCCATTTTCCATTCCACAAGCCATCCAAACTGACGCCGCGATTAACCCCGGTAATTCGGGCGGGCCGTTGCTTGACCTGCACGGGCATGTCATCGGAGTTAATGCCCAGATTGAGACGGATGGCACGAACCGCAGTAACAGCGGTGTGGGTTTTGCCATCCCGGTGAACGTGGTTGAGCGGGTTGTTCCGGTATTGATCGAAAAAGGCAGGTATGAGTGGGCCTGGCTCGGTGTGCGTGGCGGGAACCTTGTCCCTGCGCTGGTTGAAGCCATGAAATTGCCGCTCGAACGCGGCGCTTATATTCTTGAGGTCACAGCCAATGGTCCCGCAGAACAAGCTGGATTACGCGGCGCAGATAACATCGTGACGAGCAGCGGATTGTCGCTACCAGTGGGTGGTGATGTGGTCACAGCTATTAATGGTCAGCCGGTAAATTCCTTTGACGATCTATTAATCTACGTCGCCCTGCAGACCAGTCCAAGTCAAGCGGTTAAGCTCACCGTCTTACGGGATGGCAAGACCCGCGAAGTCAACGTTATCCTGGAAAAACGTCCCGACACTCTTCAAACCGGGTTGCCTGGGCAACTTCCCTGATCTTCATTCGAAATGTGTTGATATGGAAAACCCTGTAGTGGATCCGGTCTGCGGAACAAAGTTAAACCCAGACACTGTCAAATATAAATACCGATATCTGGGGCGGACCTATTATTTTTGTTCTTTTGACTGCACGATCATCTTCGATGAAGAGCCCGAAAGGTACAAAGGTGACATCGAAGTCGATTTTCCGTTCGAGGAAGGCGGATGAAATGGATTTTCTAGAAGACTTGTTGGAGAACCTGTTTGATGGGCGAAAGAAAAAAGGCCGGGACGGCGGACATCATGGACGCTCAGGTCATCACGGTCGGACGAGTAACTCGAATGACAGGCCGCCGGTAAGGTGTCCCTCATGTGGCGTCGAAAACGACCCAGCCAGCGATTTCTGTGCGGCGTGCGGCGCGAGTATGTCATCGAACACGCCGCGCCAGCAGTTCATTACCTGTTCGCATTGCAACTCGCAGAATGCCACCGATAAAACCTTCTGCATGGCATGTGGTGCGCCGCTCAAAAAATCCGTCCCTGGCACCTGCCAGTTCTGCTCTTCGTCTTTACCGGCTGGCGCGCGGTTCTGTCCGGGATGCGGACGGGTTATTCCATCGAAATAGAACGATTTTTACACTGGAGGTTTGCTGCCGTATGAACCGAAAAGAACGCACCGTTCTCGTCACCATCATTATCAACCTGTTGCTCATCGCTTTCAAGTTCTGGCTGGCGGGCGCGTCGGGAAGCCTGTCTTTGCGGGCCAGCGCCCTGCATTCCATCGCCGATGCCGCCATCGGCGGCTTCGTCCTCGTTGGTTTATTCATCAGCCATTGGGATGATGCGAGGAACCTCCGCAAAGGACAGGTCAGCGCAATTGAAAATTGGGTGGCGCTGGCTGTAGCCGCCGCCATCTTTTACGTCGGCTTTGACATCGTGACAGAAGTGCTGGGCCGTCAATCTCCCGAGCTCAAAAAACTGGGACCCATCGCACTGGCCTTGCTCGTGACTGTCGCAGCCGCCTACTTCATTGCTCGATATAAACTCTATGTGGGGCGGCAGACCAATTCGCCGGCCCTGATTGCCGGGGGCTACCATTCGCAAATGGATATCTACGCTTCCATTGTGGTAGTCGCCGGGCTTGGGGGCGCGGCTCTCGGCCTCCCCAACCTGGATCGGGCCGCCGCAGCGGTAATTGTGGTTTTCATCCTCTTTTCGGGCTATGAAATCGCCTCGTCGGCCATCAGCGCCCTGCGACATCATGAGACGCTGGATATCGAAGGCGAGAGCGGTCAAGCGCATGTTCACGCTTTGCCCGGAATGTGGCCCGCATTTATCCCAGTCTCTGCGATTGTCCTGCTGGCTCTTTATTTGTTATCAGGCTTCTACATCGTGCAACCGGGCGAGGCCGCAGTCGTTCGTCGCTTTGGAAGTGTCGTCGCTGGGGATGTCGTCCCCGGCCTGCACTATCGCCTGCCCTGGCCGGTGGACCGCGTGGATGTGGTTGCGCTCAATTCTGTCCGCCGCGCCGAGACCCCTCCCAGCCTGATGCTGACCGGTGACGAGAACCTGATCAATGTGCGTCTGAGTGTCCACTACACCGTGACCGACCCCGCCAGGTTTTTACTGAATATAGTTGATCCAGAAATCCTGGTACAGCAAGCCACTGAGTCTGCCATGCGGCAGGTGGTGGCGAACGAAGCGGTGGACGGGCTGCTAACAGTGGACAAAGCTGCCATCCAGCAGAAAGCCGTCACTTTGGCGCAGGCAACGCTTGACAGCTACGGCTCCGGACTTCAGGTGATCGGCGTGCAACTGTTGGAGAGCAGCCCGCCGCCTGAAGTCGCCGATGCTTTCCGTGACGTGGCAAGTGCCCGCGAAGATATGAACACCTTCATTAATGAGGCGCTGGCTTACCGAAACGAGATATTGCCGGTAGCGCGCGGCGATGCCGAAAAAATCATCCAGGCGGCCAATGCCTATCGTTCGGACAAAATTTCTCTTGCCACAGGTGATGCGGCGCAGTTTTCAAGCCAGCAGGGCGCTTATGCCCAGGCTCCGGCCATTACCCGCCTGCGCCTATACCTTGAAGCCGTCGAAAAAGTCCTGCCGGGTGCGCGCAAGTTCGTACTCGATGCTGCGGTGAAACTCCAAACGACAGACCTTTGGTTTCCCGGTCTGGGCAGTAATCAGGTTTTTCCTCCACAACCATGAGTTGAGTTCATAATAATCATGCCATCCCTTTACTGCACAAACAGCAATTGCAATAAATCGTTAAACAAAAAATCCACGATACATGGAGCGCCCTATGAAATCCTTTCGTAATATCATCATCCTTGGCATTATCGCTCTTGGCTTTCTGGCAGCCAACCTGGTCTTTTTCCAGGTGGACGCGACCGAATATGCCATCGTTACCCAATTTGGCAATCCCGTGCGCGTCATTACCAGCCCCGGCTTATACGCCAAACTTCCTGACCCAATCCAGAGCGTTGTCCGCATCAATAACCAGTTACGGGTGTACAACCTGCCGCAGACTGAGTTCCTCACAGCAGATAAAAAGAACATCGTCCTCGAAGCCTACGCCACCTGGGAAGTGACTGACAGCCTGACGTTCCTCAAGACCGTGCGCGATCCAATAGGCGCTGAGACACGCCTGGCCGATATTGTGGCCTCTGAACTCGGTACCGCCCTCGGGCAGGTGCAACTCAACGAACTCGTCACCGTAAACGCATCGCAGTTGAAATTACCGGACACTCTTTCAGCCATTACGCAGGGAGTAGCGAGCCGTACTGAGGCTTACGGATTCATCGTAACCGATGTTCGTCTCAAACAACTTACTTTTCCACAAGCCAACCTGACCAGTGTTTTTCAACGGATGAAAGCCGAGCGTGAAGCGATTGCCCGCCAGTTCCGCTCGGAGGGTACCGAGCAGGCTGCTAAAATCCGCGCCGGAGCGGATGCCGAAAAAGCCAGCATTCTGGCAGATGCCAACCAAAAGGCGGCGGAAATCCGTGGACAAGCCGATGCAGAAGCCATCGCCATTTATGCCGCCGCGTTCGGGAAAGACCCGGAGTTTTATCGTTTCATCCGCACCCTCCAATCCTACGCGGCGTTCATCGACAGCAACACCACCCTGATCCTGCCTTCGGACTCTGAACTGCTGCAATACCTAAACCCCGGTAATGTGAACACGCCCACACTCGACCCAACCGTACCCGCGCCGTAGGAGGCTATGATGACAAACAACACCCCCCTGCCTCCTGATTCACAACCGCCATCATTCGACTGGCGCGGCGCATTCGAGCGCGTGACGAAGGCGCTCGCCCGCTTCTTTCGCATCCTGATCGGCGACGGCGAATCCCCGCTGGATGACCTGCGCGCCGCATTCGGGCATCTCAACCCGCGCAAAATCGTGTGGGGGATTTTAGGACTTGCCCTCGCAGGCTATTTTGCCACAGGCATTTATGTAGTCGCGCCAGGCGAGCTTGGAGTAGTGCGCCGCTTTGGGGCCGTGGTCGAGCCTCGCGTCGGACCTGGTCTACACTATCGCCTGCCGTGGCCGATTGACCGCGTGAATGTGGTTAACGTCAGCGATGTGCGCCGCGAAGTTGTAGGCGTCTTCGAACCCGAAGAAGGCCACGAACATCCCGAACCGCCCTCCAAACTGCAGGCGCTTTCCGGCGATACCAACGTGATTGATGTGGAAATCGTCGTGCAGTATCAGGTGCGCGACCCTGAGGCGTATCTCCTCAATGTGCAGTACGCCCCATACCGCCTTGTTCGCGACACGGTGCGGCAGGCTGCCACAGCGCTTATTAGCCAGCAACCCGTCGACGCCATTCTCACCACCGAGCGGCAAGCCTTGCAAGACGGCATCCGCGCCGAAACGCAAAAACGGCTTGACGAATATAAAAGCGGTCTCGTTGTCGTGGGCATCAATCTGCAAAAGGCTTTCCCGCCCGACGAAGTGGCGGCTGCCTTCATTGACGTAAACAGCGCGAAAGAAGATAAAAACCGCGCCATCAATGAGGCTGATGGCTATGCTAACAGCCTCATTCCCGAAGCGCGCGGCCAGGCGCAGAAGATACTATCCGATGCCGAGTCTTACAGCTCGAACGTGCTCGGACAAGCCAACGGCGCGGCGCAGGCATTCGAGTCCGTGCTGGCTGAATATCAAACCAATTCCAAAATTTATGGCGAGGATGTGACGCGCTACCGCCTGTATCTCGAAGTGCTTGAAAAAATCCTGCCGCGAGTGCAGATTTATACGGTGGATACCGCCAACGGCGGCACGATCAATCTGCGGTTGTTCGGCAATCCCGCGCCGACGCCTGCTCCCGCTCCCTGATGGTGACAAAAAATGGCTGAAGGTTGGAAACAAATCTGGGAAGACATCCTCAGCGCTCTGCGCGGGGGTGAGACGAATCGCCCAACAGAGGCTGCGCCGGAAGATGTGATCACGCCAGATTCCGCACTGCAGGCTGATTCTGCGGCTGAACAAACGCCTGATGGTGACGTTGTCGAAGATATTGATGAAGACATTGATCTATCGCCAACACTGGATGAGCCTGCTCTAATCCAGACTACGGGCCAGACCTGGCTGCGTCGGCTTCGCATGGGCGCATTGTATCTGTTGATGGGTATTATTCTCATGTGCGGACTGTGGTTTGCGGGCGGTTATCGTTGGGCGCCGGATGTATATTTCTGGTGGCTGCGTCTCACGTCGCCCAAGCCGCCTGCATCCGATGTGATCGCCACCTTCGAGGGTGGACAAATCACCATTTCTGATGTCGAAACCCATATGCAATTGCTTGTTCCTGACGAATACCTGGCAGCCTTAAGCTCACCTGAGACGTTGGTGGCTGTAATCGAAGATATGGTTTCCGATGAGATGGT
Organism: Anaerolineales bacterium; assembly: GCA_030834895.1. Classification (GTDB taxonomy): domain Bacteria; phylum Chloroflexota; class Anaerolineae; order Anaerolineales; family Villigracilaceae; genus Villigracilis. Next base: position 39,706 of record JAUQXA010000007.1, on the reverse strand, counting down.
GCGGCGTTGGGCAGCCGCACGTCAACCCGATCAGGATGAAACATTCAGTCATACGATGCAACATATCAATGAGAGTCTTAATTTAGAGTCACTCGACCTCCAGTTGCATGAAGGCGAAATTCAGGTTACGGAAAGCGAAATTCAGACTTACTATGAGGCTAACAAAGCTCAGCTTGGCGATCAGACTCTTGATCAGGCGCGAGAGCAAATCCGTCAGACGCTTGTTGCCGAAAGCGAACAAGGCTATCTCAAAGATTATATTCAACGCCTCAAGGATAACGCTTCGATCTCCCGCAACTTTGAACTTCTGAATGTGCCCGCGCCTTCGGAAGATGACTTGCGCCGCTATTATGACGCCAACCTCGAAAATTTCAAACTGCCGCGCCAGGTTGTAATAGATGAATTGCAATTTCCCATCGGCGGCGATGAGGCAGCAACTCGCCAGGATGCGGACGACGCACTGCTCAAAATACGTTCAGGCGCAACGATTGAAGAAGTGGCGCAGATAATTCCCTCTGCGTCCATCCAGAGCGGGACGTTGGTATCTGAAGGGATGCGCGACCCGGCATGGGATACATCAGTCTTTGCGTTGACCGAAGGCGAGTTAAGTGATGTATTTCGTGTTGGAGATACGTTTTATATCGTTCGACTGAACCAGTTACAACCAGCGCACACTCAATCAATGGACGATGTGCGTCAAGAGGTGCTGGACGCCGTACAACAACAAAAGACGGACGAATGGTTTGAAACCAATGCCAGCAAAACGCTCGTCTCGCTTAAGGGCAAGCAATACACGCTGGGAGAGTTTTATCAGGAATATCAGGAGCTACCGATTTCCACCCAGTCCCAGTATGCTGGCACAGAGGGAATGAAACAACTGGCTGAATCGCTGATTGAACGCCTTTTGCTCGTGGAGGATACCTACGATCAGTTGTTGGACGTGGAGAACAAGCCGCTTGCCGACGAGTCGCGTCTGCAAGTGCTCAAGCAGATGATGCATCAGGAGGAGGTTGACGATAAGATCCAGGCAACCGATGAAGAGATGCAGGAATATTACGACGAAAATATTGGTCTGATGTCCCTTCCTCCCAAGGCTCGCATCCGCTATATCCGCATTGGAATGGGGCAAACAGAGGATGAACAAAAAGCCGCTGGCATCCGCGCCGATGAAGCCTATAAAAAACTTGTTCCCGGACTCTTCCAGCAGGGCGCAGTCTTTGCCGAGGTGGCACAGGAATATTCCGAGGATCCAGACACGGCTGCCCAAGGTGGAGAATCTCCTGATTGGATCGGCGAAAGTGATGACATCCTGGCTGAAGTCGAACTCCACTCATTTCACGAAGTGGCGCTTTCCCTGCCAGTAAATGAAATAAGCCAGCCTTTCCAGTTCGGCGATAGCTTGTATATCGTTGAAGTCATTGAGCGCACTGGTCCGGAACAACTGCCGTTCGAGCAGGCTAAACCCTACATCGAGGAAATCCTCACCCAGCAAAAGCACGACGAACAACTGGTACAACTCCAGGAGAAACTGCTCAAAGATGCCAACTTCGTGATCTATCCCACCGTGCTGGAGGCTTACTTCCAACAACTGCCAACCCCGGCGCCGTTCAACCCAATTCCTTGATCACCGGTGGAAATACCAATGAGCAGTAGCACAACGTCAGGCAAAAAATTACATTCGTCAGATTGACTTCTTGTTCATCATAGGCTATTCTGCTGGATAATGATAGATTTGTTTTGGTTTCGTCTGCCGCGTTCCCACTGGCCCAGTCAACCCCGCCTTTGCCTGGGTTTGTTGGTTGTCTTGCTGATGTTCGGACTCGCGCTCAACACCCTGTTTGACACAGATTGCTTTCAAATCCAGACAGCAACGTGTTGTTGTAACACAGACTCTACTGATCAGGATACTGATGTGCTGGCCGACACATGCTCTCATTGCAATGGCTGGCTGCCTGTTTATCTGCCTGCCGGCCAGTCGGCAGTTTTGTTTACAGATTTGCCATTCGACAGCCCTGCCGATCCTGTTCCTGGAATTCTTCATCTCGAACGTCCCCCTATTTTTTCATAACTGAATAGTTTAATCCCAAAAGCCCGTGATGTTTTTTCTGGGATTAATATCCCCTGGGTCAATACTGTTTTGACGCGTATGCGTATCGAAACTGTATCCGATTCAGCGCTCTGGAAAACGGCTCTTGCTCGCTCACTTCAAAAAGGAAAACAAGCTTATGCGATTCTCGAAACAGATTTTTTTGATCATCCTGGTATGTGCCGTGTTGTTTGCGCTGACCGCTTGCGCCAGGAAAGCGCCGCGCATCGTTGTTGAGCCCGCCTCTCAAGAGCTCGGCGAAATTCCACAGCAAAAAATCGAACTGGTTTATACCGTGCGAAACGACGGCGGGAGCGATCTCGAAATCGAAAAAATCAGCACATCCTGCGACTGCACCAAAGCCGGCATTGACCGGGACAAAATCGCGCCGGGTCAATCGGCAGTCCTAACCGTTACGCTTGATCCTACTGAGGACAACCTGTACGGAGATATAACGCGCGTGATCTACCTGCGCAGCAATGACCCTGAAAACCCGGAAGTGTCGGTGGAATTTCACGTCGTCATCCAAAAGCCGGAGTAAAAGCAAGGATGTTCAAACGTCTTCTGGAAAAATTATCTGGTAGTAATACCCTATATTACCCCGGCTGTGTGACACAATACGCGCTCCCTGAAGTGGCTGAGCGCTACGAAACATTATTACGCGGCGCAGGCGTGGATTTTATTGTCTTGAACGGCGAAACCCTGTGCTGCGGGAGTCCGGTCAAACGCGCCGGGTATATGGCAGACTTCGAGGATTTGAAACAAAAGAATCTGGCGGTATTCAATCGTTTTAGCGTGCGCAAAATCATCACCAACTGTCCGGGTTGTTATCACACACTCAAATACGACTATGGCTTCGACGCCTATCACGTCACCCAGATTCTTTCGCCTCGACCGGACGCCAAAGCGGATGCCCCAGCCAGGGCAATAACATACCACGACTCCTGTCACTTGGGGCGTTGGTCTGGCATTTATGACCAGCCTCGGCAACTACTCGAAAATGCCGGTTGGGAAGTGACGGAACTGTCGGATAACCGCGAGCACAGTCTCTGTTGCGGTGCGGGCGGCGGTGTGAAATCAAATTTTCCCGACCTGGCGAATACCATTGCACGTCAGCGGCTGGAACAGGTGCGGAACGGTGTGCTGTGTACTGCCTGCCCATTGTGTTACGCCCATTTCAAAGAGAATGCCGCCGGTGTGGAAGTGCTGGAATTGAGCGAAGCGCTGGAAATGGAAGAGGCGCGCAAATGAAAATGTCTGATTTGCAATCCATATTTGGCATCGAACGAGTATCCGACACGATCGAGAATCGCCTGGCATATTCGCGCGACGCGTCGAACCATTCAGGGGACTGTCTGGCCGTGGTCTGGCCTGTTCGCTTGGAACAAGTCTGCGCGTTAGCGGAATGGGCTGTTCGGGAGAATATTGATCTGGTTCCGCGCGGCGCGGGGACAGGCTTATGCGGCGGGGCTACTCCGCAAAGTTCCGTCGTGGTGGACTTTTCATGCCTGACCATGATCGACTCCCTTGATGTTGAGCGTCGTCGCGTTACTGTAGGTGCCGGGGCGGTGTTGGACGCTCTCAATCGCTCCCTGGAACCCCATCGCTTATGCCTGCCGGTCATTCCGAGCAGTCATCTGGCAGCCACAATCGGCGGCATGATCGCCACAAACGCTTCCGGCCTGCGCGCCGTGCGCTATGGAAGTATGCGTGATTGGGTGGAAGCTGTGACCCTGGTGGATGGAACCGGACGCGTTCACCGCCTAAGCGGAGAAGCGCTGAACGATGTGGCGGGGCGCGAGGGCGCGTCCGGTTTCGTGGTCAACGCAGAGTTGAGGTTGACTGACCAACTCAGCCAGCTTAGCCTGACCCTGCGCGCCTTCGAGGACACGGCCAGCCTGCTGACTCAGCGCGCCAAGTGGTTGGACGATTCCCGCCTGACCGCCCTGGAGTACCTGAACTGTCATGCGGCGCAGGTTGTTGGTTTGCCCGCCCGCGCACACCTGCTGGCCGAATTTGAAGGCGAAGTCGGAGCGGTACGCAAGCCAGCCGAAATTGCCGAAGTCTGGCGCAGGCGAGACAGCCTGGGACCACTGCTTTCTCACCAGGGACTTTCCATCAGCGAAGACCCCAGGGTGCAGGGAGATGGCTTGAGCAGCCTGCTCGACTGGCTGGAGGCGGAGCAAATCCCGGCGTTCGGACATCTGGGTGTGGGAATTATTCATCCCCGCTTCCGTCCCGGCGACGAACGGATCGCCCGCCTTTACCAGCAGTTGGAAGCCTGGGGTGGTCAAATCAGCGGTGAGCATGGGATCGGCTTGAAAAAGAAAGCCTGGGTGAGCGCAGCGTACCGCGATGAAATTCGCCAACTCAAAGCCATCTATGATCCGCGCAATGTGCTCAATCGAGGCAAGTTATGCTAACTGAACTCGTAAATAATCCCGCTTGTATCGCCTGTGGGCTGTGCCGCGAGGCTTGCCCGGTGTTCGCCATCCTGCGCCAGGAGCAAATCAGTCCGCGCGGACTGGCGTTGCTGGCAGATCAAAACATCGCCTCCCTCGTATTTTATCAATGCACGTTGTGCCGCTCCTGCCGTGTGGTTTGCCCTGTCGGGCACGACCCCAACGGAGAGGAGATTCGTTCTGCGCTGACCACGCAAGGGGTGGAGACCGAAGCGAACCGTCAAATGATCGCCAACATCCGCGCCTGCGGCAATCCGTTTGGCGAACTGAAAGAGGGAGAAATCCCTCAAAAATTGTACTGCTGTTAAGTGGAGTCTCTCGATATGCATCGCAAAACCATCTTACTTTTTCTGGCGCTCCTGTTGAGCGCCTTGCCCGTTGTTACCGTACATGCGCAGTCACGCCAGGCAGTAATTTATTACAACCAGGCTTGCGACGAGTGCGTGACCTATATCGAAGGGGAATTGAACAATCTGCTGGCTTCCAACGCGATCAGCATCGTCAAGAAGGATTACATCAATGAGCGCGCAAATCGCGCCGAATTCAACGACCTGAACGACCAACTAGGTGTACCGCTCGAACTCCAAAGCCACTTGGCAACCTTCGTGGATGGCGGACGCATCATCCTGCAAGGCGAGCCGCCACGCCAAGTGGTGGAAGCGCTGCTCAAGGCGACCGACTTGCCCGAGCAAATTCTGATCTATAGCGACGAAGGCGGTGACGGTAGTTACCAGGCATGGGCTTTTGCCGGGCCGGTGCAGAGTTACCCGCCCAACACACCCATCTCCGAATATTTGACGTGGTTCGCTGCCAATCAATCCAGTTTTTCCAAACCTGCAGTGAGCCAACAATCCTTATTGCTCTCGACGGTTCTGCTCACCGGGTTGGTGGACGGGATCAACCCATGTGCAATAGCGATCCTTTTGTTTTTCATCACCTTTCTCTTTTCCATCCGCAAGAATCGCTGGGCGATTGCCCAAATGGGACTGGTTTACATTGCATCAGTTTATGTCGTCTACTTTCTGGTTGGGCTGGGACTTCTCAAAGTTTCCGGGCTGGCGCAGGGGCATTGGCTTGGGCAGGTGGGCGCGGGTCTGCTCATCCTGTTTGGATCGATCAACCTGATCAATGCGTTGTTCCCGAAATTTCCCATCCGCCTGGAACTGCCAGAAATCGGCAAAGAAGGTTTGAAAACCTGGATGTACCGCGCCACCCTGCCAGCCAGCCTAGTCTTGGGCACACTCATGGGGTTGGAAAGTTTTCCCTGTTCTGGGGGACCTTACGTCGCCATCCTGGGATTGCTGGGAAGCCAGACCGAGTTCTGGCAAGGGCTGGCTTATTTGGCATTGTATAACCTGATGTTCGTTTTGCCCTTGGTTATCATCCTGGGGCTGTCACTCAATCCCGTCATGGGACGCAAGATGCAAGCCTGGGAACGCGCCTCATCACGAACTGTGCGCGGCGTGACCGGCGCGATCATGGCTATCCTGGGGTCGGGATTGTTGCTCTGGGTACTATAAAATATTTTGGAGTATTGAATATGTCTACGAAACAGAAAACATCAACATCGAAACTCACCAGACGTCAGGAGTTTGCCATCCAAAAAAAGAGACAGCACATCATAAACCGCCTCATCCGATATGCGGCTGGGCTGGCAGTAATCGGGGTGATAACTTTTGCATTCTGGCCGAAGAGCCAAACAACCGCGCCGAACGCGCCAACTTCATCAACTTTGCTGCCTGTTGAGGTCAGCCTGGATAAAAGCACCGGGGAAGAAAATGCGCCGGTTGTCGTTGTGGAATATGGCGATTTCCAGTGCCCTGCCTGCCAGCAATTTTTCCAAACAACAGTGGAACAGCTCAAAACCGAGTACGTACAAACAGGGAAGGTGCGTTTTGTATTCCGACAGTTTGCCTTCCTGGGCGACGAATCGCAGTGGGCGGCGGAAGCCAGCGAGTGCGCCAATGAGCAGGGACGTTTTTGGGATTACTATGATAAATTGTATGTGGAACAGAATGGGGAGAATGTGGGTGTTTTCAGCAAAGACAACCTCAAGCAGTTTGCCGTCGATTTGGAGCTAGACGCCACGGGATTCGATCAATGCCTCGATTCTGGACGCTATGCTGAAAAGGTGAAGCAAGAGACCTTGGAAGGTCAGCAATCTGGCGTGCGTGGAACGCCCTCGGTTTTTGTCAATGGGCAATACATTGAAAACGGCGGAAGTTTTCAAGTAGTGAAAGCGGCTGTCGAGGCGGCTTTGGACAAATAACCGTTTGGTTAATTGGCATATATGTTGTAATGATCTTGGTAAACATAAAAGAATGAACACCTAATGTGCAACTTCATTTTTCACCTTCATTGGACGCGATGAATGCAGACAAACGCAGATTTTTTTCTTTGCATCAGCGAAATCAGCGTTTTTCAGCGTCCAAAACAAAGGTTTTTGAAAAGGGTTGCACATTGGGTAATAACCATTTTTTGGCAGAATTAATTTTGCAACCATTCAAGAAAACCCTAATCCAACATTAACTCTGGAAATATTGCGTACTGATATAATCATTTTGCTGGATGAATTTCCTGCGTCATAAGAATGAAAACAAATCATCTGTTTTTACTGGTATTAACCTTGAGTCTGTTTCTGGTTGCATTGACAGCGCACTCAATACCCGCGAGTTCTCTTTGCGTATGCATTGAGCCTGCCGGGAGTGTAGCTCGTACGTCGGGACTGGAAACATGCTTGGTTTGCCAGTTGCAAACAGGCGTGGTGACTGCCACCATTTCACCCATTGTCCCGGACGATGGGTTGGTTGAAGTGGATTGTCCCTCCAGCCAAAGTCCACAAAAACACGCCGACCAGATTCCACACCCCCCAGCTCTAATCTAAATTAATTTATTGTTGCGCCCGCATTGATACCGGCGTCTTCCCGCTGCTGTGCAATATCCCGCACAGGCGGGACTATTATCTTTTCACATATTTTGGAGAATTTATGAAAAAAGGAAAAACAAAAAAATTTCCAGTGCTTTTTCTTGTTACTGGAGGAATTCTGCTCATTCTTGCTGCTGTGATATTAAATTCGCAAAACGGAACCGTCAGCACGACATTTCCACCATCTCCCGTTGTCTCTAGCGGGCATGACGAAGAGACCTACCCAGAAATTGAACGTGTCTTCCTGGATGACGCCAAAGCCGCACTCGATGCGGGTACTGCGGTCTTTGTAGATGTGCGCGCCGCACAGGCATATGCCGCGAGTCACATTCCCGGCGCGCTCAACATCCCGCTTGCGGAAATTGAAACTCGCTTGAATGAACTCGACCCCAAGCTATGGATCATTCCCTACTGTACCTGACCCAGCGAAGAATCCAGCGCCCGTGCGGCGTCCATTCTGATCGAGAATAATTTTCAAAAAGTAACCCCTCTCCTGGGCGGTTTCAACGCCTGGAGCGAATCTGGATATCCAGTTCAACCGTGAGGCTTTCCAATGCCTTACAAGGAGTAACGATGCTTGCAAGATACCGAAGATTCCTGGTATTTTTTATCGTCATGTCATTTTGGCTCGCCGCCTGTCAGACGGAGGAAAGAATTGGCATTCAGGCTGATATGAACGGCGCCCCGTATCGGGTCGTCTCTGTAGCCGAACTGCAAACCATGCTCGAAAACAAGGATTTTACAATGGTGAACGTTCACACGCCGTGGGAGGGCGACATCCCTCAAACGGATTTGCGCCTGGCGTATGATCAGATTGAGCAGAACCTGAACCAACTTCCGGCGGAGAAGGATGCGAAGATTGCCGTCTACTGCCAGACATCCGGCATGGCGAAAAAAGCCGTTGCCACGTTATTGAGTCAAGGTTACACAAATATCTGGATGTTGGAAGGTGGCACAACTGCCTGGCTGGAGGCGGGATTGACGATTGATAAGGAATGAGAGTAAACAAATGATAATCCCGATATGGTGAAGAATGAAACGGAACTTATCACGCCGTGATTTTCTAAAATTTGCAGGTATGGGGCTGGGCGCGATGGCGCTCCGTCCGTTTAATCTTGAGACTTTATATTTGCCAAAGCCCTTGCCGCAATTTCCCAACAGCGAGATCATCGGTCGCATACTAGGTATGACCGACATTATGAGCCGTTCATCGAACGATCCACTACAAGCTTCCTCTGTGGGAGTATTGTATGATGATAACCTTGTTGAGTGGGGGCGCGAGGTGGTGGGGAATGCAGTGGGTCGAACAAACCAGAGATTCTTGGAAACGTCCCAGGGATATATTTGGGCGCCGCTCGTACAACCTACGAGAAACCTGCCTAACGTATCAATCACTGCCATGCCTGCCGGCGCTTCGGGGTTTTGGGCGGAAGTCACCGTCCCATACATTGACCTTGCCCTGGAGGGTCCCGTTGTCTCCTCATGGCTCCAAAGCCTGATTAGTTACAACTTTCCCCCGCGTTTGTACTATGGTCAGGTTGTATGGATCGATCAGGTTCGCGCGGATACAAACGGGGTGGTGTATTACCGCTGGAACGAATCACCCGGACATGGGTATGGTCCAGGGGACATTTTCTGGGCGGATGGCGCGGGCTTAAAGATATTGACAGATGAAGATGTTGCTCCAATTAGCCCGGAGGTTGAACCCAATGTGAAGACCATCCGAGTGGACTTGACCTACCAAACGCTTGGATGTTTTGAAGGTCTAAACGAGGTGTACTTTTGCCGTATTTCAAGCGGAGCGGAGTTCAATACCGGCGGCGAACCGGTTGATAATTGGAAAACCCCCACTGGTGACCTGAATACGCATTGGAAGATATTTTCGCTGAACATGAGTGGGGGCGGTTCGGCAGCGGGATATTCCACCCCGGCAGTGCCTTGGGTTACGATGATTAGCGGTGAAGGGATTGCCATTCATGGCGCCTTCTGGCATAACGACTTTGGTGAGCGGCGTTCACACGGCTGTATCAATCTAAAGCCCGAAGATGCCAAATGGGTTTTCCGCTGGACCACCCCACACATTTCCCTTGCACAAAGCGAACAACGCATGACGTGGCCCGACCACGGAACTGTGGCCTCCGTAACCCAACTGGAAGTGTGAGATGGCTTGCGTTCACCTATTGCCGACGAAATAACAGAATGGAATTGTGATGACAAAAATATCAACATCCGTACCTGCAACACCTGAACCAGCCCTCAACGAACGCTTGCAGGTATTTCTCCATGCTCTTCTATTCGTGCTTGGGTTCTCGCTGGTCTTTGTAATCGGCTGGGGCGGCTCAATGACGGCGCTCGGACAATTGTTTGGCGCTTATAAACGAGTCATCGCACAACTCGGCGGCGTGGTCGTGATTATGTTTGGACTGGCGACATTGGAAGTGATCCGCATTCCGTGGTTTTACGCCGATACGCGTGCCCAATACTCGGGGCAACGCGGAACGTATGGAGGGTCGGCGCTTATGGGCATTTTCTTCGCCGCCGGTTGGAGTCCATGCATTGGCGCAACGCTGGGCGCAATCTTAACAATGGGGTTTAGCCAGGAGACGGTTGGTCAAGCCATGTGGTTATCTTCTGGGTACTCGCTTGGTTTAGGAATCCCATTCCTCGCAATGGCGCTTGGTTTGGAGCGCGCTTCGACTTGGCTCAAGTACATGAGACCGTACCAACAATATTTTAAGATCGCCAGTGGTGTGTTCATCATCGCCATTGGCATCTTGTTGCTGACAAACACAATGAGCCTGATCGCGATTTGGGCATTCAAAAACGGTTTGTATCTTGATGTTTCCACCTACGCCGCCGTGCCAACCTATCTCACTGCGATCGTGGCGGGCTTGTTATCTTTTCTCTCGCCCTGCGTGCTTCCACTCGTGCCCGCGTACCTTGGTTATTTGAGTGGGCACGCCGCGCAGAAGTCATAAACCATCATTTCAATAATAGACAGGAAGAATATGACCACTACCTCTGATTCAGAAGATACAGTTACCTTCAAGCGCACCCATTTTTACTCGGTATTGGTGGTGCTGGCTTTCGCAGTTGGGATACTTACTGGATATGTAGCTTGGGGACGCTCATCCATCCAGTCGCAAACAGTAGTGAATGATCAGCCAGCCGTACAAGCGCCTGCTGCTCAGGTTCCTATGGCAACCCAGCCGCCCCAATTCACCCGCTATGATATTCCTGCGGATGGTTTCCCAGGCATTGGTCCAGAGGATGCGCCCATCGTAATCGTTGAATTCAGCGACTTCCAATGCCCATTCTGCAAACGATTCTATGATGAGACTTATCAGCAGTTGCTGGCTGCTTATCCAGACAAGATACGTTTTGTCTATCGTCACCTGCCTCTGACCTCCATTCATCCCGAAGCGTTTCCCGCTGCAGAAGCGTCTATGTGTGCCAACGAACAGAATGCCTTCTCGGAATATCACGACAAAATCTTCGAGAATCAGGACAAGCTGGGACGCGAACTTTACACGCAAATCGCCAATGACCTCAACTTGGACAATGTCGCTTTTGAGGACTGTTTGAACACGGGAAAATACAAGGATTTGATTCAACAAGATTCGGATTTCGCCCTTAATCTGGGAGTACAATCCACACCCACTTTTTTCATCAACGGTCTGGCATTGGTCGGCGCGCAACCTCTTGAAGCATTCAAGCAGTTGATTGATAAAGAACTGGCGGGTGAAATCCCAAAGTAGTTTATTCACTTCTTGTTGGTGAAATTTCCGAATAAAGAAATAAAAAATTGATGCAATCCTTTAACCAACTCTCCCGCCGCGATTTCCTCAAACTTGCTGCATCTGGCGCGCTTGGTCTCGCTCTTTCTGAATTGCGCCTTGAACGCGCCTTTGCCGCGCCTCCTGCCTCACAGGGACGCGTCACGTGGAGTGGTGTAACGCTATACGATGCGCCTTCATTCACCGCAAAAGAAATTCGCCTCTTTGGTATGGATAAAATAGTGGACATAACCGCCGAGGCGGAAGGCGATGAAGGTTATGGAAATCCATACAATAAAACCTGGTATCAGGTGGATAACGGCTATACCTATTCGGGCTGGCTCCAGCCTGTGGAAACTCGCTTCCAAAAAACAGTTTTTGAAATTCCTGCCGCAGGTCGACTGGGCGAGATCGTCGTCCCTATTAGCGAAACGCGCCTCACACCTTATACATTAGCCAAAAACGGCTATCGCCTGTATTATGGCAGTACGCACTGGGTAAAGAAAGTCGTTGTGACACGCGAAGAAAAAAGCATCTGGTATGAGATCTATGACAATTACCTGAAAAAATCATTCTATGTGCCGACGTATAACATGCGCCTCATCCCAAACGATGAACTGACTCTGCTTTCCCCGGACATTCCTGACACTGATAAATTCATTCACGTGGACCTCGCTACGCAACTGGTCACGGTTTTTGAAGGAGAGAAAATGGTAATGTCGATTCGCTGCTCAAGCGGCGCCAAAGGAAGCAGGACTCCGCTGGGCGATTTCACTACATATCATAAAGGTCCTTCCATTCACATGACCAATCAAGGCGACGCGGTCAATAACATCTACAACCTGCCTGGCGTACCGTGGGTTTCGTTCTTTACTGGGAATGGAGACGCGTTTCATGGCACTTACTGGCACAACGATTATGGTCGCCCACGCAGTCATGGTTGCGTGAATCTTCCTTCAGAGATTGCGAAATTTATTTATCGCTGGACCAAGCCCAACGTTCCGACTGATGTGGATTATGTCCATTTGCCAGGTGAAGGCACGCGCGTACGAATTGTCTAATTGGAAAACTCCATATGTCAAATGCATCGCGTTATCGAGTTGTTTTATTCGGGGTGCTGATACTCTTGTTATTGACCATCAATTTACCCTCTATCTATAACCGTCTGACCTGGCGGATTGATGATTTACGCGTAAAGATCATGTATTTATTCAACCCGCCTGACAAAGCCATTTTCCAGCCAGGGCAACAGGTTGAAAATCCAACTGAAGTTTCAGAGCAGCAACAAAACCCCAGCATTTCCCTGCCAACCCCCACGCCCTATCCCCATTTACCCAATCCAACTCCCATACCCACAACCGATGCATTGCCAGTGTCAACTTTACTTACTGGCTTTACCTATATTGATCAGAATGAACGTTGGAATTATTGCGGCCCATCAAGCTTGGCAATGGCTCTCAACTTTTGGGGATGGCGGGGAAATCGTGATGATATAGCCAGGATCGTCAAACCCGGAGTTCAGGACCCGCGCCTTGATTTTATCCAGCGCGGTAAATGGGATAAGAATGTGATGCTTTACGAACTGGCTGATTATGTTCAGGATCAAACGGAGTTCAATGCGATCATTCGGTATGGTGGGGAAATCGACCTGATTAAGCGCCTGCTCGCCGCTGGTTTTCCAGTGGTGATTGAAAAAGGGTATTATGAGCGCGATTACACTGGCAAGGTGGGCTGGCTGGGTCATTATGCCTTTACAACCGGTTATGACGCTGAGGCAAGTGTATTCATCTACCAGGAAACTTACCCGCCTAAAGGGGAAAGCGGCAAGGACCGGAAGATTCAATATGATGCATTTCGCGAAGGCTGGCGTGGATTCAATTACCTGTTCATGATCGTCTTTCCACCAGAGCGCGAAACCGATGTCTTGAACCTGCTCGGTCCCTGGAATGATTCAACCTGGGCAAATCAACATGCCCTTGAAATCGCAGACAGCGAAGTTCAGACACTGACAGATACTGAGAATTTCTTTGCCTGGTTCAACAAAGGTGCCAGCCTTGTTGCATTACAACAGTACTCTGATGCTGCAGAAGCCTACGACCAGGCATTCTGGGTCTATGCCAAACTTGATCAGAACGAAAAAACTCGCCCTTATCGAATCATGTGGTATCAAACGGGACCTTATTGGGCTTATTATTACTCTGGTCGATATCAGGATGTAATTGAGTTGGCAAACACCACCCTTAACGAGACCATCGCTGATCCAACACTTGAAGAAAGTCTCTATTGGCGCGGGCTGGCAGAGTATGCGCTTGGCAATACAGAAGGTGCCATTGCAGATCTTCGGGAAGCAGTGCGCCTCAACCCAAACTTCGAGCCAGGCGTCACCCAACTTCAGGAATGGGGTGTCAGCACAGAATGATTGGAATTGTTGTTTGTAGCGTTTCGTTGATTAGTAGTTTGAAGCATGAAAAAATTATCCCGTCGTGATTTTCTAAGAGTAAGTGCAACCACTTTGGGTGGAGTGATGTTTCTACCATTTGGGTCATACTTAGATTCCTTTGATGACTCGAATTTGGTGCGGGTGACGACCAATTCTGTCAGCGTTTACAGCATGCCGGATGATCAAAGCGTGATCACCAGACAATTATTCCGGGATGAATTGATTCACGTCTATCAGGAAGTCAACTCGGGTACACCAGCCTATAATCCGGTTTGGTATCAGGTCTGGGGTGGTTATGCTCATAGAAGTCGTCTGCAAAAGGTTAAAGTCCTTTTCAACAAACCTCTGATAACCGTCTCAGAAGGGAAACGACAATTGGCGGAATTGACCGTGCCCTTTACCCAGGCCATGCGTTACACCAAGACGTACGGTTGGCAACCGAACCTGCGGCTTTATTATGGATCCGTACACTGGATTGATCGAGTCGAAGAAGGCCCAGATGGTCAGCCCTGGTATCGGATATTCGATGAATTGGTCGGTTTTCCGTATCACGTTACCGCCATTCATTTGCGCCCGATTTCATCGGAGGAATGGTTACCCATTACTCCAGATGTACCGCTTGAAGACAAGCGTATTGAAGTTAATCTGGGCACCCAGATTTTGACAGCTTACGAGTATGATCAGATTGTGTTTCAGACAAACATTTCCTCAGGGATTCCTGCCGGACGACCAAAACCGAATGTTATCTCCACTAAAACACCCAGTGGTGAATTTCGTATTTTGGAGAAATACCCTTCCAAACACATGGGCAATGGCGCGTTGTTTGCGGGTATTGATGATTATGAATTGCCCGGCGTTCCCTGGACGAGTTTCTTTACCGAAGTTGGGCATGCGTTCCACGGAACCTATTGGCACGATAACTTTGGGACACCCATGAGCCACGGATGCATAAACATGCGTACCGAGGAGGCCAAATGGTTGTTCCGCTGGGTGCGTCCCATGCATGATCCCAACCGAATTTATACTACCGGAAGTGGAACACAGGTGCTGATTAATACATAAAGGGTCAGCTTTTTTATTCGCCAAGTTTCATTTGTAATATCATATCCAAATAAACATGTCTTTACAGCGTAAACCTCATTTACTTTCCACTCGCCATTTCCCCCACCTTCTTTACGACAAGCCCATTGGATTGTTGCGTGCCAAGCCATTGAGCAAATCTAGAAAACACTTCCGGCTTAATTGAGTATTGATCACAGCCATCACAGACATGGTGGAATACAAAGATGACCCAGCCGCCGCCGCTATTTTCCACCTCTGTAATATAGCGGACCATTTTCGGAAAGCGTGTATCCCTCACTATGTATGGCATGGCACGCAAACCATATGTGTCTGACGGCGGAATTGTCTCAGGTCCGTCCGATACGCCGCGCGCATTGTCATACCCACAATCCATTACGGCTTGTTTTGCTTCATCGTCGTAATGTCCAAAAGGATAGGCCAAGGAAGTTACTTCGAAGCCATAGCCAACTAGATTTGAACGGTCCTGACAAACCTCATGCCTGAGATCTGCGCCACGCACATCTGTAAGGTTGATATGGTTGAGTGTGTGCCCGCCAATCTCATTGCCATCGTTATACAGATTGCGCAATTGATCTTCGGTCATATAACCCTCTGAATTGGTCAAGCCGCTTATGACATAGAATGTAGCATATAAATTATTTTCTGCAAGGGCGGAACGCACAGAATAATTATCCGCATCACCATCGTTCAAAGGTCAAGCTCACCACAGTATTCTTAAATATGATATCTTCCTTTGTGGCTATGGGCGCGGGAACAGCAGGCGCGCTATTACAGCCAGCCAAAACAATTAATAGCAATGCAAGTTGTTTAAGTGTATGTTTCATTTATTCGCTCAATCCAAAGATTTTATGAAATCGATTTTACTTTGGCGAATAAGGTCGGTCAAGCACGTGCGTTGAGTCACAACAATTTTCCTGCTTGTTCCAGATCAACCAACCTTTTGTGAGTCACTTTTTATGAAGGTCAATTTTATGACTCTTTGCCGCAAACATTTCCGCTGAAGCGGCTGCCACACACTTTTCTGGAATCATAGGAAATTCATTAATTCACAGGGTCAACAGTCTGCGGATATAATCGCTGGACGGTATCCCTGCAAACTTAGAAGACGAAACTACAACAACGATTTTTCTTGCGTTAATTTTGAGTTTTGTGCTGACTGGACTGGCAGCGCATTCCATCCCAAGCGCTTCCTTGTGTGGGTGTTATAACCCTACAGAGAATATAGGCAGTGTTTCAGAACTGGATACCTGCCTGGTCTCCTATATAAAAGAAACACACATGTCGGTGGGTCCCGCCTGCCTGATTCGTGTCACTACATTAAATCTGAGCAAGCAATTCGTCTTGAATCCATTGGAATATGCCATTCCAATACCGGATATGGAACGCTGGTGATAATCACTCCGTAGTTCAAACTACTTGACCACTTCCAGGGTTCCGACCATGCCTGCCTGCAAATGCCCTGGCATGCCGCAGACGATCTGGTAGGGACCTGGCTGGTCGGGCGCAGTGAAAGTTAAGTCCTCAATATCATCTGGCTGGACATCCACATCCCAGTAAGCGTTGGCAATATCCTCTTCATCAAACATGTCGCCGACGTCCACGCCATATTGCATGATGTAGAAGTTGTGCTCCACTGTGCCTTTATTGGCAACTCTGATCTGAATTTCCAAACCGGCTGGTACGGACAATTGAGTGGGGGTGATCGAAAAATCGCTCAACTCCACGCTAAGCCTGGTGGAGGGTCCACCAGATTGACAGGCAGACAGGAAAACCAACACCCAAATAAACTGATAAATTCTTTTCTTCAACATGCTACTCTCTTATTCTGGATATTCAACAAATATCTTGCTGGTAATATTTAAACCAAGAACGCTTACATTCGCACCAGCCTTGACAGTCAGATTGTGATCGAACGATGAATAATCAATAATCACGATCTGTTCACCGGGGAGAAGTCCAAGACTGTCAAGATGGCGGAGCAATTCCGCGTCTGCATTCTTTACACGTTGAATCCTGGCTTTTTGTTTCGGGCGCAGGGCGGAGAGAGGTGTCGAGTCCTCCAGCGGCATGACCAGATCGGCAGTGGGGATCAACTCACCATGCGGGTCGCGCAAAGGATGACCCATCGCTGCAGCGATCCTCCGTTCGAAATCCTCCGAGATGACATGTTCAAGGCGCTCCGCCTCCTCATGCACTTCATCCCAGGAATAGCCAAGCGTCTGCACCAGCCAGGCTTCCAGCAGTCGATGATGCCGAATGACCTCCAGAGCGGCTTTCCTGCCTTCTTTGGTCAGCGTGACACCCTGATGTTTCTGGTATGCCACCAGGGCAGGCTGTGTGGAGGCAAGCTTTTGCACCATATTCGTCACGGACGCCGGTTTGACATTGAGCCGTTCGGAAAGGGCATTCGTGCCGGCGTTCTCACCGCCTTCAGTCAACTCGTAAATATGTTTCAGATAATTCTGAATGGATATTGTCAGGGACGATTCCATCGGAATGCTCCTATTTGATCAACAACCCGGTGACCCACAACATCATCATGCCCGTCAGCACGCCACTAAAGACCACCATTGGCATGGCTTCGCGTTGAGTGTCCTTTTGAATCAGTTTGGCAATCTCGTAGATCACCTGGAAGATCGCGCCTGCGCCGATGGCAAGGAACAGGACCGTTAGGAAGGGTGAAGGAGTGTATCCTCCGATCCAAGCTCCCAGGATGGCAGGCGCGCCGCCGACCAATCCCATGATCGCCAGTCTGCCAATCCCGGGTTTATCACGCAGGACCGGTGCAATGATGCCCAGTCCTTCGGTAATATTCTGGATGATGAAACCCACCACCAGGAAGGTGCCAAGTGCAATTTCTCCGACATTATAAGCAGCGCCTATTGCCAGTCCTTCTCCAAGGTTGTGAATGCCGATGCCAACCGCGATCACAAAGGCGATAGCCAGCCGTTTATCCGCTTCATTGCCGGTGATTTCGGTCTGTCGTTTCGAGATTGCTTCCAATAGCAGAAAGGTTGCCACTCCGCCGATACCGATCAAGCCGATCCCCTGGAAGGCAGAAGGGATCCTCCCGGCAAACTCCAGCGCTTCCGCAACCGTGTCCAGACCAAGAAAAACCAACAGTCCCGCCGTCGCCGCCATCAGGAAGGTCATGGTGCGGCGTCCCATCTGGCGCAGGGCTGGAAACCAGAAGATTCCCAGAAAGACCGGGATCACGCCGACATATAGCCCGATCAGTGTGAAGCCCCAGAATGTGGCGTTGTCCGGTTGAGGCGTCTCGAACGCCACGGGAATATCCACATTGAATGCAATTGAATTGCTGGTGAAAATTGTAATTCCGTATGCTTCGCCGTAAGACCAGGGATAGTCTATAGTCATCCAAGCGCGTCCCAGGCGAGGAATATTTTTCCCCGGTTGAATCTCAAAAGGCGCAACTGCTTCATTGATAATGATCTGGGCGATGGTAATTTCTTCGGGTCCCGTGTTGCGAACCTGGAGTTCGATTCCGCCGCGCTGCAGAATATAACGCTCGATATCGAGACCTTCGACCGGTGCGGCAGAGTCGAGATTCAAGCCTCCGCCTGTGGAAAGAAAGAGGACGATCACTCCGGCAAGCAGAATGATCGGGACGAGCAAAAGGGCGAAGGTCCGGAGGGTGAAGCGGGTAGATGGGGTTTGAGTCATGGCATACCTCTAAAATTATTCTGTCACTTCAAACATGCCGTTCCAGCCGAGTTCTGCAAATTCCGTCACGTGGGCGTGAAACATGTACATGCCCGGATATTTGTATGAGAACTCCAAGATGCCACGCTGGGCTTGACCTTGAATGATCGTGTCAGTGAACTCGGAAAGGGTCAGGCTTGTACCAGTTGGATAGTAATGAAAAAAACTGGCGTGCAGGTGGAAGGAATTGAGCAGATCGAATTCCAGGATGTTCACAAGATAGATGCGGATCTTCTCACCGACCTTGATCTGAATGGGATGGTTTTGATAGTAGAAAGGAATGGCGTTGACAGCATAAAAATCGTTGACATCATCGAAGTCCACATCGAAGCCGCTCATGACCATGACCATTTCACGATCCACCGGCGGGCGACCATCCTTGGGATCGACAATGAACGTGCCATACAATCCCTTGGCAATATGTCTGGCGAGTGGAAAGACATGGCAATGATAAAGATGAAGACCAAACGGCTCCGCATCGAATTCGTAGGTGAAACTGTCGCCTGGCTCGACATACCCGCCTGGACCCGATCCGGGTACACCATCCATTACACCTGGATGAAAGCCATGAAAGTGCATGCTGTGTGGGTGATTGCTGCCGTTGATAAGTTTGATGCGAATCAGATCGCCCTCGGTACAACGAATGGTGGGTCCCGGGATGCGTCCGTTATAGGTCCAGGCGGGATATTCGATGCCTGGCACGACCTCAATGTTCTTGTTGATGACCGTGACCTCATACTCACGCAATGTTCGACCATCCGGGAGGGTGGATACGTTCCCATAATCGAAATCAGTTAAGATGTCTCCGGGGTTAAAGCCATTTTTCTCGTGGTCTACATCGCCTGTACCCGGAATGAAGCCGTTTCCGTGGTCCATTCCCTGCATGGCTGGCACAATGAGACGGATGCGGTCTTTATTAGCGGTTTGTATTATGGCTGTTGAGCCGCCGGCACCGATTACCCCCAACGCCCCTAGTTTCAGGAAATCTCGCCTGCTAAGTGGATTTTTCATAGCACCTCATGAAGTAGACAAATCGGATAGATTTAGTTATATCTAAATATGATTTTAGACCAGCATCAATTTAATGCCAAGACAAGACAACTCACCTGCCAAGAGTTTGTGAAGAACGTAACTTTTACTTGTCTCCAGCGACTATTTAATTGTAAAGATGTCACCCCAGAAAGGAAAAAAAATGACCAAGACCCTTCTCTCTATTTTGATAGCGCTTGTGTTCGTATTTGGCGCGGCAGGCGTCACTATGGCTGCCGCCCAACAGAGCCAGCCAGGCGAGGCGCTATATTCATTGCGGACCTGGAGCACACAAATCCTTCGGCAACAGGAAGAAACGAAAATTCAGTTTGGACATACGGGGAAGATGATACAGACCCGATCGAACATCCATGAGCAGGAAGCTTTCCCAACGCCGCAAAGCACTTCGACGCTTGAGCCCTGCAACCAGCTTGGGACAACTGCGCTATGTGGGTCTGATCATGAGACGGATGTGGATTACCAAAATGACCATCCAAATCGGGAATACAATGAAACCGAACATCTGAACGATGGAACGCATCACGCGAATGATAGAACCGACCACGATAGCCATGAAAGCGATCATGGGCATGACGGCGATCATTGAATCAGTCTGCAGCGACTCTCCAACCTAAAATCCGTTATCGTGTTGATTGAGCCGTAATGTAAAGTTGAAATTTCCTGGTAGACTATCATAATCCACCACGTATGGAAAACAACAGTGACCCCGGATAACGATTGCCGGGGTCACTGTTGTGAACCTAGGTCAGGTTATACATCCATAGTTGCTCCATCTGCAGAGTTTCTTGATGGGTTAAGCCCTGCCAGGCGAGGGGTAATTCGAGATCAAATACGATATTACTGTTTAGTACAGAAAATTCATGTGCAGTAAATTGTCGTGGCAGTGATAGCAATGGATGTCGGTCTCCATACTGGGAAAGACGGCTGTGCCTGTTACGATTCATTTGACGGATTTCTGTTGGGGATAGCGGGCTGAACACAAATTTGCCAGTACCATCCCTTGTTACACAAACCAGGGCTCGCGGCTCATCAAAAGCCTCTTTCACTTGCAGGTTAAGATCGTACCCACACAATTTGGTAACAAGACTATTGAGCCAGCTAAGCGGATCATCAACTCTCACATCACGTGCCAGTCTTTCGCGTTTGATGCGTAAGTCTTGCATTGCCCATAACACAGTTTGTTCACGCAGATTATCAATTGCCCTTCTTTGTCTTTCATTCCCCATGCTGATCAACGCCCCAAAGAAGATCACGGCGGATGCCACTACAATGGCAAGAATTATTTCCATTTTTTATATATCCTTTTCTGTCTTCCTAAATTTGTTTGTTATCGAACGAATCATCTTTTGCCTGAGCAGACATTACCCTAAACGTCTCACCTAAACGATCCAATGCCTTGGGACGGGGATCGACCACACTGGCGGATGCAACCACCAGGAACAAGCCCAGCAATCCAAGGACCTGCCAGAGTGGAAAAGAGGAACGAGAAGGCTCTAGTGCTTTTTCAGGAATAGGCGTTACCAAAACCGGTGTTGCTGACGGCAGTATTTGTGTGGGGATAAGCGTTGCCGAAGCTGTCTGGGGGGGTGTTGCGGTTGGGGATGGAGTCAGTGTAGCGGTCGAGGTCGCCACCACCGGGATTATGATCCTGCCAGTATCCCGTCCGCACAACCTATTCACATCACAAGCCACTGCCAGAACAGGATATTCCCCAGAGGGAGCTAAGGTTCCGTCCGCAAAGTGTCGATCCCAGGAAATAGGAAATGACACCTTGTTAGGATTCAGGTCCATCACCACTACCGGCCAGCGATTTTGCGGATCACGGATCGTCACCTGCACACTGGCAATCGGGAAGTAGTTTGGAGAAACCTCAAGTTCGCCAACTTCCCAGACCCACCAGCGCTCTGTGATGGAAACACTGGGCGGACCGTTATCAACGACCAGCGTAAGTGAAGCTGGATCACCAACATTCCCAGCCTGATCCATCCCGCGCATTTGCAGTACATATTGTCCATTTGGTACTTCGTTTGTATGCGAGGTAAAAGACCAGGTATCACCTGTACCCATTGAGACAGCCTGCCAGGTCGATCCATTTATGGATAGTTCGCCGCCTGCGGCACCTGATGTTGCATCCTCCATTCTTCCAGTCAACAAGACATTCCCTTGAACAATGTCTCCATTCGAATGCGAAGTGAATTGCGAAACGGGCGGGACTGTATCAATCCGCACACTTCTGGATTGCAGCACCTCATTTCCTGCCACATCACGGGCATGAGCCTGGATCGGATGAACGCCATCGGAGAGTTGGATGGGGAATGCTCTCCAGGTCGTGCCGCCATCCAGACTCCCATTCAGGGAATAAAGCCCGGATACCGCATCCGAAGCGGTTGCAGATACCTCCACCTGCGAGACATACCAGCCATTTCTGCCATCCACGGGAGGCAGAACCCAATTCAACAGCGGCGGGGTACTATCCCTTTGCCATGTGGACGACCCATTTGCTGTCCGTCCGCTTGTCGAGGTTCCCGTGTAATTTGCAGTACCCATACCCTCCGACAAGGGCAGGCTGCATGAACTTCCACATGTAAATGGATCCCCGTCCAGGTCTCCGTTGATCGTCACATCAAAACCCTGCGGGTCACTGGCAATTAATTCCAAAGTCTCATTTCCTCTGCACCAGCCGGCATCGCCCCAGCGATCACACACCACCACACCGATGACTACCGGAGGAAGAGGGGTGGGAGTGGATGTAGGGGTATTGGTTGGCGTGAAGGTGGGCGTAAAGGTAGGGGTAAACGTCGCCGTGTTGGTTGGTGTGTAGGTAGGAGTAAAGGTGGCGGTCGGCGTATGGGTGTTCGTAGGAGTCGAAGTTGCCGTAAATGTCGCCGAAGGAGTAAAGGTTGGAGTCCGTGTTGGCGTAGGGGTGGGAGTGGAGGGCGGTCCGATGTAATTGACATCGATGGACCGAAAATCCACATAACCGCCCGAAGCGGACAGGGACCAGGTGCGACAGCCCGCCGGCACCGTCAAGGTCATACTCACAAAACCGGGCAAACTGCCTCCACTGCTCAGATTCCATGAATCAACAGCCGAGCAAGCCCGAAGGGTGGCCGTCCCCACACCCGAATTGGGACTGAACCCCACCATCGCTTCAAAATAGGAGACATCGCGGTCAAAGGATCCACTCGCTATGCCGCCACTCCCAAGACGGGTTACCCACTCAGTGCAACTGGAACCGCAATAGGCTCCGCCTTCCTGCGGTGGCAGATAAGACCCATCGCGGTGGGTGATGTACACATATTGCGCCGAACCGCTCCAATCGATATAACCTGTATCATGTGCCTGGTCATACGTGCGGCCTTCCTGCATTGCAATGGCGGCCAGTGGAGCTGCATGTGTGGAAACTGTCATCCACAGCAGGAGAACAGGGAGAAAAAAGGAAATCAAACCGATTCGCAATCGTTGCATACAAAACTCCTGCATGATTAATATTCCTAAAAATCACGCAACCCAAGATGAAACAAAAAGAACAATAAAACTGCCAGTGCGAAGAGCGCCAAGCAGGTGATCAAGAAGAACTTGACTGGGATCACAAGTCCCAGAAGATAGCCCACAAACACACCAGCCAAAAAACCGATGAAAAGTTTGAGCATCTCACTTCCCTATTTCAGACCTCAAGATCATGACCAGTCTGCAAGGATCGAGATCGCGCCACCAGGCAATTTCATTGAGGATGAGGTGATATTCCCAAAGCAAACCCTGCATGGACAGAGACTCAAGCCAGGTTCTCAAACCATTCTTGAGACATTCATCCATCCTTCCATCACTTTGGAACTCGATCCGTTTACCAGGTTGTCCATCAGATTTGGTAATGGTTTTAATCTTGCTGCCGTGAGCACTCAACCAATTCAGAAACATACGCAGACGAAGATCATCCAACCGTATTGCCTGGCCGGAAATATCCGAGGTCATTTGTTCAATCAGAATGTGCATATCATTCATCGGTTCCATCCATTGTCCCTGCGGGACATGATCCAGGCTGTGTAAACGACACCAATACCGGCGAGCACAAAAACAAGTGAGCCGCCACAAAATATCAACAAGAAACGCAGAAGGATCGCGATCATGAGAAACCCAGCCTCCGTTCATCATCCTGATCTGCAGGCTGTGAAATCTTTGTATTGTGTTGTTCTTCCATCCTCACTGCCAGGAATTCATCCAAGAGTTTGGATAAGGCCGGGGGAAGCATTTCCTCCAATACCCGTGAGGCTTTCTCCTGCCAGCCATCTGCAGGCAGGTAATCAGCAGGATGCTCCGCAATCACTTCCTCAATCAATGCCTTCACTCGATTCCCATCGGCGCGCGGTAAGGGCTTGATTTGAGTCAATGTGGGCGGCTGCCATCGACCGCCAATACGCGCCCGTAACCAGCACTGCAAGGAAGGCAAGTCCAGAGTCATGTTGCCATAACGCACAGTGGAACTGAGTGTGGCGCGGATCAAGTCGGCATCCTCTGGATCGGGTGAGAAGAACATCTGCGTGGAAGTGTTGGCAAGCATGGCTTGCACGACCGGCTCCATGCCTTCGACTTTGCGCATCATGGATAAGGACTGCGCCAACACGAACATGCGCGCGCCAAACTTGGCGCCCTCTGCCAGCATGGACTCGAGTCTCATTCCTGACCCAATCTCCTGCGCTTCATCGACAATGAAATAAAAAGGAACAGGCTTTTCCAGGGTGGCACGACGATAGGCGGCATCGAAGACATTGTATAGAACAGAGGCGGTCAGGCGTGCTCCTTCACGTCCCATTTCACCGGAGGGCAGGCGCAACACGATCCAGGCACGCTCATTGATCCATTTGTTCATATCGACAAAGCGTTCCTGGTGCATGGCGGAGAACAACCAGGGCGAGAGCTCCAATGCCATAACCTTTGATAGCACCGGACTGATTACCTCCGTAACCCAGCCTTGACTCCACTTGTCGCCTTCACCGGTTTGTCCCAGCAATGCGTCCAAAGCCAATGCCCCCATGCGTTCACCGGGAGGCAACAAAGCCATTGCCTTGTGTCTCCATGTTTTATTGAATGCCATGAAGACCACGTGCAGGAGTCCAAGACCTGCTTCCGGATGATGCTGGTTCCAGACATGCGCGAGACGGAACAACCCCAGCAAAGCCGCCTGCATACGCGGACCCCAGTAATCGTCCCAGATGCGCCGGCCAATTTGCACGATGGCATTGCCGGCCCAGGTGAATTCAGGCACAGCCAGCAAATTCAATGGAATGACCTGCGGCTGGTCCGGGGTGATAACCCGCAAGCGTTTGATCGCCTTCTGACGTTGGTCCTCCGGCAGTTGGGCAATCGCGTCAAGGAAGGCATCCGCCAGGGACACGTGGGGATCGGTCAGGAAGATGCCGGGCGCGTCATCGCCTTTTGCAATCAACTGTTCCAACATGGAATAAACAAAGGATGATTTTCCTGAACGACTGCCGCCGGTGGCCAGCCCATGTCCATCCGGATCGACGCCCACCAGTTCGCCTGTGGCAACACTTTGACCGATCTTGAACCCGGCCTCCAATAAGGGTTGTGACGGAGGCGGCGCCGGCACTTCCTGCCAGACGGCGCGATCCAATAAGCCGCTGCCTTCGCCCATTTGCAGGGGAGCGATGAGTCCAGATAGTTCACCTGCCGGTAGTGGAAAGCCATGTTTTCGTATTTCAGGCCAACTATTGACAAGCGGCTTCCAGGATTGTTCACCTGCCAGAAGTGGCAAATTGATCGGGGATGATATGGAAAATGCAACCTTCAATAACGGTTCTTGAATCCGTTTTTCAAGAACTTCCTTCGGGATCGAGCGCCATTCCAGCCAGTTGCGAATGCCCCAGGCGGAAGCAAGACAGATCACACAGCCTGCGATCACGATCAGGCTGACAGGCAATGGGTTGAACCAGCCGGCAAACAAGATGCCGCCGCTGATGCCAGCCGTCAGGATGCCAAGGAAGAGCCCGGCGCGCAGGAAATCCAAATGCAGTCCCCACGAATTCGGGGTGTTATTTTCCACGCCGCCTTCTGTGCCATAGGAATAGGCGGAAAGACTTCGCAGCCGTTCCTGCAACTGATCTTCGTTTCCCAACAACCATAATTTCAAGCTGGCTTCTTTTCCCTCCCGCGCCGCGCTGATCAAGCGGCTCCCAACGGCCAGTAATGGGTCACTGTCTTTTGCGGAGGCAATCAAAGATGGCAGGCGGTTGGAGGATTGCAGTACATATCCAGTTCCCTGGATATTCACCATTCCCAATGTTCGCCAGCGTGAATGTTGCCCTGTCATAGCCGCCCAAGCCTGCACGACTCCTTCCGCCACATGCGGCGGAAGATACAAACGCACCCGCAATCCCTTTGGGGATGCGACCCATTCCACCACGGCTGGGAAAGGCAACTGTCCGATCCAACTCATGACCTGCGCACGCAGATCATCGAGGGCATGCGGCGCAAAGAGCAGTTCCCAGCCCTGCCATTGTTCATTGCAAAGCGGACAATTGTCTGGATCAGAAGCAAATTCATAGCCACATTTGATGCAGATCATCGCACGACTCCTGTGGTGCCCAACTGCTTCCAAAACTGAATCCAGACGGGCGGGATCGAGACCAGCACAGGGAATAACGCGCCGCGACCTGCCGATGGAGCCGCGAGGAAAACACGTGGCGGCAATCGCGATGTGGTTTCCGCATTCCTGCGGGCTTCACTTTCTGGAACACCGAGAGAACGATAGAAGGCAAAGGCTTCATCGGGTCCGAGCCTTCCGATGAATGACGTGGACGCCAGACTCAACGAAGTGGGATTCTTCATCAGGTCAGCCGGCAGATGGGTGATGAGAGTTACGCCCACACCTCGCTTGCGTGCCCGTCTGCCCAATTCATCCAGCAAATCTGTGAACGGACCACTACGCAATAAGCGCCAACCTTCATCAATGAAGATATCCATTGGCTGCTTGCCAATCGTGACTGCGTGATATAGGAACCAGGCCAGGACCGAATGCACAATGGCGCGGTTTTCTTCACGCAAAGAAGATAGATCGAAGTTCCACCATTGACCGGCAGGGAAATGAGGCGACAACAAAGCCTTGGGTCTATCAAAAAAACCTTCAAACAATCCGCCGCGCATAAAGGGACGCAGCAATGCCAGGGGCATGGCGGCTTCCGGAGCATTGACCGTTCCAAGGGTTTCTACAAATTCCGCAATGGACATCGCGCCGGGTCTACGTTCCCAGCGGCGCTTCACGGCTTCATGCAATGCGGCCTGAACACCAGGAGATAGAACTGACTCACCGGCGAGCGCCGCGATCAGGAAGCGCACAGCCAGCAAAAATTCAGCAGGGTTCTCGCCCTGCAACGGATGGATCAAACAAGTTTCTTTATCCTCTGGAATACCGGCTGGCACAACCTTGCCGCCAACCGCTTCACAGAGTTTGTTGTTCTCCCCTTCGGGATCAATGGAGATGACCGTACGTCCCTGTAATAAACGTTGCAACATAATCCAACGTAACAAACTGGTCTTGCCTGCGCCCGGCTCACCAAGAATGAGAGTCGTGGCATGAGGTGGAGGCGGAACGGCTGGATCGAGTCCCTTGGTGAAGGAGAAATGTACATCCCGTCCATCGCGTGCATGTGTCCCAATCCAGACTGAATCATCCACAGGCAATACCCGTCTGGAGGGCACGGGTAACAGGGGAAGAGTCTCTTCGAGAAATAAGGTTGGCTCATCCAATCCAGGAAATAATTTACCGCCTGGTTGGAAATGATGCAGAGCACGTTCAGCAATATAGAAGAGTCTTTGTGCAGTAAGTCCTCGTGCTCGTAAATTCGATTCAATGACCCGACGCGCGGCTTCTGCTTCCTCGAAGCGATTGCGTTCGACAAAGAGTGCGGTCATTAGTGCAATCTGAAAGGCCGGCTTGCCGAAGGTCAATTCCGACTCGGCGGCATCCATTGCGTGATCCGCGGATCGTTCTGCCATCGAAGGCCGTCGACCGGTCTTTTCCGCCAACGCCATCATGAAGCCTTCGAAGAGTGTGCGGCGTGCCCGCAAGGAACCACGCAGGACATCCGGTGGTTCACGGCGTAAAGCGAAGGAATACATCACGGGCAGGTTAGGGTAGAAGACATCTGCCGTGAGGCGTGACCAGGGGCGATCTGCCATACCAGGCACACCACTGCCGCGTGCGGAGAGAGGCAGTAGGTATCCACCTGGAAAAAGCAGATGATCTTCCAACACTTCAACAGCTTCGGATGCAATCGAGGCGGCAAAATGATCTTGAGGTTCAGGCATGGGCTGCATGATACAAAAAGACACGGATGGGTGTTCCATCCGTGTCGGTAAAAAAGATGTTGACTGTATTTCAGTGTCCCCATCTACATCGAATAGTCACAAAGTACGGTTTGTAATCGTCCCTCGGTCACTACAATTTTTCTTGTAAATCTTTCCCCAGCTGTTATTTGAACAAATCAAGCGTATTGATATAGGTGGCAATCTGTCCATTGGTCAGCACCCCCACTTGCAGGAATGGCGGCATCATGGCCCAGTCGGTTCCGCTCCAATCCTTGTTGCGGTAATCCCAGCGGAAAAAGCAAATATTGACTTTGCAGTTTTCTTCGTAGAGAAGCAAGGATTCCAACTCGGCGAGACGCAATGAATTTGTATTCGCAAATTGCCTTGCAATCCCGCGCAGTTCATCCACGCTTATCACTTCGCTGGAAGGAATTTCTGGATGGCTTGGGAAATTTGGATCAATCGTAGCTAACCGGGAAGTTTCAATATCTATATAATATTTTGCGCCTGTTTCGTCGGCATAAAGCGTGGCGCCTCTGCCTGCCCCATTGGCAATATCGGTAATGGATTGAAAAGTTAATTTCAAATCTGGCGTGCCCATGATCTGACGAATAAGCGCCATGTCTGCATCTTTATTAACTTTTGCCAGCATGGGGGCAGCGCGCCATTCTTCGATCATTTGTCCGTAGGTTTCACAACGGGCATATCCATCTCCAATCCCAATCGGAAGGTATTTGCCCTCATCTGGTCTATAGATTAGGATGGTTTCTTCATTTACTTCAATATTCCAGGCATCCGCGCAATACGCCTCTGTCTGGCTGATTAATGTTTCGTAGTAAGCGCTACTTTCTTCGGCGGAACTCTGTGTTGGGAATGGTGTTGGTTTGAGTTCATCCCTGTAGACTTGAACATAAAGCGGAAGAAGTTGATTTATATTTTCCCAGAGTCTTTCGTTCAAATCCATAATTCTGATATACGATTCGTCTTTGAATAATAAGATGTCCTCGTCTGTGATTTGGTCTTTACTGAATTCGACGTTGCCGTTCTTCTTCTCAGCCTGAACAGCCTGATCGTATTCAATAACCAGTTGACGAATCTGTTCAAGAATATGATCTTTTGCAGAAACAATTGGTGTTTTGGTTGGTATTGTGACAGTTGCGGTTGACGTAGATGTCGCACTTGCCGAAGACACGTCTGCAACTTTCGCAGGAAAATTAAAAAAGACGAGCATGACAACGAGCGTAGTTGTGAACAAGCCGCCAATGATGTAGCCAAAATTCTTCATGGGAATCCTCCGTGTTGAGATGGGTGTTTCACCATTGTCGGCGAGTTCTTCCATTTCAACCACTGTGGACTCCCGCAAATCCGCGCCTGTGGATTCCCGTAAGGTTCCTTGAGAAAGTTTGAGTGCGGCCTCTGTTCGTGAATTGACGCCCAGTTTGGCGTAGACATTGCTCAGGTGAAATTCCACCGTGCGCACGGAAACGCCCAAGGCAAGAGCAATTTGCTTGTTGCTCTTGCCTTGAATCAGAATTTCGATAACCTGTCTTTCACGCTCACTAAATTGAGTTTGTTGTCCCATGCGTCAAGTGTAATGCAAAATCAGCGGTGCATGAAACGCTCGACATCAGCCTTTGGGTTGCGACTTGGAAGTCGCGCTACGGCACTACGGACTCCAGCCCTCGATGGTTCCATTGACATTTTTCAGCTGCACAGACTGGCAGGTAAATGGATTGACCAGCACAGGCACTTGAAGCCCATCTGGATTCATTGTGTTGATGATCAGCCATTGGCCATCCGGTCCCCATACGGAAGCAAAAGCTGCTGGAACTTCTGGCTCTGCAACCATTCTGCGTTCCGAGCCATCCAGCCGCGAGATGAAGATGCCCCAATTATTCGCGCCAAATATCCTGTCAGCGAAAACGATCCATTGTCCATCTGGGGAGATCGCGCCATAGCCTGCCTTGTTTTGTATCGTGAACAGTTCTTTCGTCTCTCCGCTTTGCAGGTTATGGGTTCTAAATGTAAAGCCATCCCCGCCCATCACAGCATACATAATGGTTTGGCTATCAGGCAACCATCCCACTGGGGAAATCACCTGCGCTGAGCCAGTATCAATTTTCTGCAATCCTGAACCGTCTGCATTGACCACGTTGAGAGTAAAAGTTGTTGTGTACATTATGCGCGTGTTATCCGGTGACCAGATGATGCGGTAACCATCTGTCCCAATCGCAGGATTTTCTCCGGTTGAAAGGTTGAAAACATGGATGCCATCCCCGATGCTGTAAGCCACCCGTGTCCCATCTGTGGAGAGTGACGGCCACGTGCCGTCGTCAATCTTTCGCGAATTTATGCCGTCAAGGTTGCTGATATATATTCCCGGCCATAGGCCACCCTCATTGACCGTCGTGAGGATTTTGCCTCCCAAGCCCGACGGAAACGGATCAATCCGCGCTGACAGTTGATTCCACTTATCGAGCGTGAGACACGCCCCAGCCGCAGGTGTGGGCGTTGGCTCGGAAGTCAACGGCGGATTCCAGGTCACTTGCAACAATCCATTGACAACATAAGGGATATACATATTGATGGAATAATGATGCAAGCCAGTAGGCATGTCCTTGTTCATGACGCCAGTGGAAAAGATTGTTGGATCATAAGCTCCACCACCGCCTCCGCCACCACCACTGCAAATCGCAGGCGGTTGTGCGACAACATCGGTCACATCGGCGTAAATATCTGGAAAATCGCTTGAGAAATTAAAGTTAACTCCAACTCCCTGACAGGTATCTGGAAGAGTTACCAATTCGATGGACAGCAGTCGAATGGTGTGACCTTCAACAACGAAATCCTGGTTGACATCCCGAATCTGTCCAATTTGCGGATTGGAACCAAAGTCAACTGCAAAATCAATGGTTGGCGCAATCAAGGTTGTCTTAATGGATGAAACGCTCAGTGTCAACGGTCCTGCGAAAGCCTTGCTGTTTGTGCGATACGACCATAACGCCTTGTGTTCCTGATTAGACCAATCAAGCGGTACTTCTTCTACTGGAACTACCTGTCCGTTCGCGTCTGTCAAAACAGGAATCACCGCTTCTGAGATCATTCCTTTGCCAGTTGGAAACACCGAATCTCCCCACGATAAATTTCCCGTAAAGACAAAACCATCTTCCAACTCAATTACATTGTCCAACTGTAATGTAAACCCCTTGAGCGTTGCAATGCTGGAAAGCGCTGGTGTGCTGGTCTCTCCTGCAACAGGCGTTACTTCTTGTGACACTGGAGTAAATTCGATCACAGGCGCATAAGTCATATCCACTGGTGCAGGTTTGAGTTGGAATGTGATTTCCCAATTTTCAGGCGCGGCCCCAATTGGAATATTTTGTAGAACAGGAATTACCAACGTCAATTCATTCACCTTTGAGGGCACAGGTGGATAAACAAGCCTTTGCACATAATTTGGCCATCCGCCTTCAGTGTGTATTTTGTTTAGCAATGGCTCAGGCGTACCGCTATATCCTGTGGATTCTTCAAGTGTAGTTCCGTCGGGCAGGCGCAGTAAATGTGCCGAGCCAAATGGTCCGCCGCCTTCGCCATTTGAGTTTGCGGCGGCAATCGTGAGTCCTTCTGTTTTATAGATAATGATCGTGCGTTCAGGATCAACGACGACCTGCTCAATGCTCACAGTAACCCCATCCCGTGTCTGGCTGACAGGTTCCGCCAGCACACGCAGCGAATCCTTCTGCACGAAACCAATGCCGGGAATAAAACCAGTCAATCGTCCAATTGCATAAGCCACGCCTGTCAGCAAAAGCAGGGCGAGAAAGGCAAGCAGGATCGCAAGAGCAGGTCGGGCGCGGAGGGTTTGCATGAAAGTTTTCCTTTGATTTAACCGCGCTGCCACACGCGGGAAAAGATTGAGATTGTCGGGGATATGCGAACTGGCGGCAGAATCCAAAATGTCGTGATAACTCTTATTCATTTGACTCACCTTTCTGCCCGAGCAGGTGACGCAATCGCTCACGAGCTGCGTTCAACAACCATTTAACTGTACCCGGTGCGGCATCCAGCGCGAGCGCCATTTCCTGTTCGCTCATGTCCAGGTAATAACGCTGGACAATTACTGCGCGTTGCCGTGGCGAAAGTTTTGATAATGCATTCAGGATTTCAGATTGCAGTTGGGTGGATTCCACTTGTGATTCAACAGATGCTGCACGGTCGAGAAGGTTTTCAATTTCACCGGATTCATCCTCCAGCGAGGTGAATTTTTCGCTCCCCCGAACCGCATTCAATGCGGCGTGAATCACACTTCGAATAAGGTATGGCTCAAACGGGCGGGATTCATCAAACTGACGAATCCGTTCGTAAATGCGGATGAACGTCTCCTGAACAACATCCTGCGCGACAGATTCATCGTGCGTGATCAAGAATGCTGCTCGCGCCGCCCTGACCTGATACTGCTCCATGAGAATCTCCAACCCGCCAATATCCCCGCGTTTGAGGCGACGAATGGCTCGTGTGTTATCCATGAACTTCTCTCTTATTCTGTTGAGTGCTCATATCAGGTATACACAATGATAAGCGAAAAGGTTGGGGGTGGATTTTTCCAAATCGGCGGGAGTCCCGTTTGTTCACGAATATTTTGAACCGGGGATTCCATTTAATCCTGCCTGGAATGGAAGGTCAGGTCCTCCTGTACTCCAAATTTGGATTGAGCACCCAACGTGTCAATCCCTCAATGGCAGCCTGATCCAAATAACGAACACGCAATCCAAAGCCGGCGCATAATCCACTCAAGCCTTCCCACCAGGCAACGCCTTCATCACCAGGCAATACAAATTCCAATACCGTGCGACGAACAAATGGTAATGGATATTCCTGAATGGCGAGTGTCAATCCCTGATGTAATATATCCAATCCTTCAGTCCCTGGTTTGCTCCAGTTTTGAACCTGATGTTGAAACTCCAATCTTGGCTCAGGGTCGGGCCAAAACAATTGCAGGATCCGTAGGGTCCAACCGGGTTGCATGGAAGAAAGTACAGCCTGATACCCTTCCTGCGGTCGTACTTCGGGGCGGTCAGGATCAGCATAGAGTTCAGCGAACAGTCGGCGCGTATCATCTTCGCCGATTAACACCGCATGTGAGCCGACCTGGGTAAAGCCTTTCGCCAAAACAAACGTTCGTGTGGAACCAATGGTCTGTTCTGCCATTACAACGACACCTTGAAAATAGATTCAGGGATATTCAAGTCCGTTGCGCGAAAACCCGGTCGCATCGGACGGTTGCCCGTGGGGATCAAGCCCTTGCTTTGTTCAAATTTAAATAAAGGCGAAAACGAAGGACGTGCGGCTGTGCGTTCCACGATGGTTGAGACTTCCACGATCTCGCGCACGATCTGTCCATGCTGAGGATTGCGCTCGATATATACGGCGGCAGTGACTGCTTCTGCAAACGATTGTGCGATTTGAATTTCGGACATGCGCGCCGCATCGGGATGAGCCTGCACCACCTGCAAAAAACGCGGCCAGACATGTTCGGCGCTGGTGGCATGAATGGTAAAAGCGGAATGTCCATGCCCAGTCGCGGCTGCGCGGATTAACTCCCACGCTTCGGCACCACGCGCCTCACCGATCACCACGCCATGTGGACGGGAACGCAAAGCCGAACGGATCAGGTCATACATGGTCACAGGGGGAGGTCCGCCACGAATTTCTGGACGTGTTACCGTGTAGATAATATTGCCTGTATCCGTTTTGCCATCGCCATTCCAGCCATTCAGGATGATCTCATTGCTGTCTTCAACGATAAACAAACGGATCGCGCCGCGTGGGTAATAATCCAACATTTCCTGCAAGATGCGTTGACCCACAAAGGTCTTGCCAGAACCGGTTGTGCCGGCGATGACCAATGTGCCGCCATGCACCATCACACCCAACAAGTAATTGGCGGCTTCGGGGGTCAGGATGCCATTCCCACGCGGGAAGTCCTTTGGATCGAATTTTGGTCGAGGAATGGGGGGCAAACGGTTCTGACATAACAGAGCCAGACTCCCATGCGTAAGATCGGATGCAGTTCGATAATTGGAAATACGCAAGGTGATCGTATCTCCATACGGTGAGGCAGGCGGCATCACGTAGTTAATACGCACACCTTTTCTTCTCACAGTTCCATCCAAGAGCGGGACCATGACCTGCAGCATCGCATCGGCAATTGGATAATCAGGCGTCGGTGCGCGCTGCCCGGCGCGGTCAATCATCACGCGCAAGGCATCACCGATTCCGTCAGGAGCCGCGCCGACATGTTCCCAACCGTTGGTAGTGGTGTACACGTAAATGTGTCCCAAGTTGATGGCGATGTCTTCAATATCTGAACGGGCAATCAATTCCAATAAAGGACCCATGCCCGAGAGGTCGCCAATCAATCGCAGGATATATTCCGGCGGGAGGGTAACTCCTGCATCCACAGCGCGGGCACTTACTTCATCGTATGCCTGACGCGCCAGGGCTTCGATCTCGGTGGAGGTCATGCTGCGCTGCAGGGATTCAGTTGCCTTCTTTGCGCGGCCTTCCTCTGCGAGAATGTTCCACCAATGTTCCATCTCATCCGAAGAACGCGCTTCCGTGACGGGTTTCAGTGTTTTTCCGGTAATATCGAACATCGCTTATCCCTTCCCAAACCAGCCGCGTTTTTTGGTTGTGTTCGGTAACAAGCCGATGCGTGAAGCGCCCTCACGCACAGCCGGCACAAAGTGGGACGCAAATCCCAACAATGAATCTGCAAACGGTCCGAGTTCTTCCAACTTCTCCTTCTTGTAGCGCCAGATCAGGATGTCATCGCGACGATCCGAGTTCACCGCCTGTGCCGCGAGACGTGGATCGACAATCGGAATGATGCCGTTCGGGATGAGCGCGAGTTCGATCTTGTCTTCGCTCAATGCTTGTTGCAGCATCTTGTGCGCCGCCTTGAAACCATCACCGACCACCTGGTTGTAGCAGAGCTTTACGCGGCTGCCGACGAATTCATGCGCGCTGCCTTTACCGACCACACTCGCCAATGAATTAATCATACGTGCGATCCAGCGCCGTGTTTCTGCCAGGTCCGGGATTTCGGGCTTGATCACAATCGCAATGCCCTCTGCGGCTTTCAATGCCGCGCGATGCACGACATGCGCTGG
Source organism: Anaerolineales bacterium (assembly GCA_030834895.1). Lineage (GTDB taxonomy): Bacteria > Chloroflexota > Anaerolineae > Anaerolineales > Villigracilaceae > Villigracilis. The sequence continues at coordinate 4,663 of JAUQXA010000007.1, read as the reverse complement.
GTTGATGCCGACATCCATGATGACCACACCGCCCGCCGCAACGCCGGCTTCATACAAACCCTGAATGACTTCGGCAACCTTGCCCTCCTGTTGCAGGACTTCATCGCCCAGATCATCGGTAATCAAACCGGGCAAGACACGTAAAGTGGGCAGGTTCTCCAAGGGAGTAAAGGCGTTCAGATAAGCCGCACCCGAAGCGACATCGCTCATCACACCCTTGTTGGCTTTGGCGATCTCACGCCGCAGTAATCCAATCATGGTCGTATTGACGCGTTCCATGCGCATGTGATATTGCAAGGCGCCGGCGTTTCCGTCTGCATCGACCAAATAAGTTGTGATACCTGACAAGGCAAGCGCTACAGCCAAATTAACTGCCACTGTGGTCTTGCCCGTTCCGCCCTTTGGCGAGGTGATTGCAATTTTACGAACCGCCATGCCGGATTGAATGCGGGCTGACATGTCACTGCCCAGCACCGCCCGGCGGTATTGATCGTCCGCCGATAGATTGCCGGCATCGGCGCGGCGCATTTCTTCATACAATTTATTGATATCGACATCCGAGGGCGGGTATGCCAGAGCTGGTACGCCCACACCATTTGCCCAGGAGGACATGCCGTCACCCGCACCCGCGATCACAAAGATCAACTTGCCGCGTTCCGCCGCCTTGACCAGACTTTCAGGAGATACCGAAGACTCAGGTGAAACAACGATCAGGGCGCGAAAATCAAACAGGTCAATGTGTTGCGGTGTGAACGCCGCGATTTGTGCAATCACGGAATGACCCTGTTCCGCCAGTTGCATATTCAAGCGGGACGTAACCGTCCCTGCGCCAAGTAATAAAACTTGCATTACTGCCCTCCTCCCAACACTTCTTCTCGATCCGATTTGAAAAGATCTTCGAAGTCCCAATAGGTGAAGCCGGCAGTGGGAGTTTCATCGCCGCGTGCCATGAGTGATACAACCAATCGATCTCCCTGTTGAAGTGCAAGTGAAAGAACTTCGCGGCTTGTATTCGGGACGAGCAGGATCAACATTTGCGGTTGGTCGAGAGTGGTGAAGGTGGAGTCGGAGTTGCTGGTATCAGATGAATCAGTCTCAGGCGGAAGACCCTGCACGGAAATCACGCGCACGCCCATTGGAAACAAGTCTTTCGCAAGGGGAGGCAAGGCACGACTCAGTGCGTCCGTTTGTGCAACCTCTTGGGGCGCAGGAGTCGCGGCGGGCTGCGCCTCATAATCAGATTCGATAATCACCTCCGGCATGGCAGTCGGTGTGGTCATCTGCTGCGGACGACTGCTGATCACAAGCGTCACGCCGACCAGATCGCCGGGCAGAAAGGCTTCTGCGTCAGGCGATATGAGGTTCATTGCATCCAGCGGTAACGGAAACAAACTATGTCCCGGGTATTTCGCAAGCACGGCGGAGAGCCGTGTGCCTTCCGCTGCCTGAGCCACGATTGCCGAACGAAAGACGGGCTGCCCGTTGAAGATCGGTTGTGCCACCACGCCGCCAACCACTCCAGTCACTTCTTCACCGGGAATATACAGGCTGGCATTATCATCCTGAAAGACGGTCTTGACCGCCAGATCGTTCGGAGTAATCACATCTCCAATATTCAAGTCGCGTGTCGCAGATAAAACTGAAATGGTGGGTGGTTTTTGAGCCGCGCCCATTGCGTTCAGGGCGACGAAGGCAACCAGAAAAATTCCAACCGACACACCCAGCACCACCAGGTTCACGCCGGTTGAGGCAATTCGTTTTAGCATGTTTTATCTTCTCCAATCGTTGGGTTTCCAGGGCAGACCGCCCTGGTCGAATGCCTGCCGCAAGGCAGGCGTATCTTCAATCATTTCTTCGAGATGTTCCAGGGTTTGGCGCATTAGTCCGTACACGACCATCATCACAAAGTCCGTTCGCAAATGATTTGACTTGAACAGCAAAAGATGCGCCTGCGCGGTATCTCGTGCCGCCTCCATCACATCTGAATTCGCCAGGGCTTCCGCCGACACGCGCGGCATGTCAGGGAAACATTGTTGGATCAAGCCGGCTAATTCATTTTGAATGTGCTGTTGGATGTCTGTTGATGGCGACTCTGTGACGGGCAACGATGGCGGATTAAGCAGATCTACAACAGAAGTGTTTGGATCGACCCTTAACTGTTCCACTGCGCGCGGGATGCGCTTGAGTCCTGCTTGGACGGCTTCCGCAAGTCGCTCCTGTGCCTCAAGGGGCAATCCCGCCACAGCTTCCACATTGCGCAGGGAGATATGTTTTTGCAAGCCGACTGGCAGCGCTTCCAACATGCGCTGCCAGCGTTCGCGTTTGGACTGATATGTCTCACTCATGGGGAATATGATACGAAAACATATCTGTAGGTGGGACGGGCGTGTCGGCAGGCGTATCGGCTGCTTATCGTGATTCTTCGAATATCTCGATCCTGTCCAGAAGAAACTGTTTCTCTCCACCGTCCTGGAAACTCAAATCCAAAGCGGGTGCAAGTTCCCACCAACGCTGCGGTTGGTTGATCACCAGGAAATTGTCACTCCAAACATGGACTTCCAGCGGTCCAAGGGCGGGCATGGGCATCTGGCACAAGACGGAGTCGTCCGCCGATACAGTGCCCATCCATTCTGTTTTGCTGACCCAGCGCAGGCGGATTTCATAGTCGTGCCAGGCATGAGGATTCACGTGAAGGGATTCCACTTGTACAGGAACCCAATTGAGAGCCAGGTAGCAAAGGGAACCGTTTTTTCCATAAAACGAGGATTCATCTCCCATGACGGCAAAACCGAACATGTCGAATGGTTTTGCAAAGAAACCATCCTCCTGGAGTGTTCCGACCGGTTGAACGACCACGCCGGCTGTGCCGTAGAACGGGTCACTGGCTTTCGCTTTGAATTTCAAGACAACATCGGCAGATGGTGTGGGTTTAAAACCACTCCCGCCAATGAGAGTGACGTTGTTGTATCGTTCCGAGGCGGGCTCACGCCGGTCCGGTTTCTCGTCATTGAAGAACGGGTCTGGAGAATGTTGAAGCGTCAGTCCATGATCGGTTGTGAATGCAGTTGAATGCCAGGCTGTTTCATTCGAAACCACCCCGCCGCCGTTGATGGTTGTAAAGTCCCAAAAGTCGGGCGACAGTTTGTCCTCAAAGCGATCCTCGACGGATGCTGGATTCTGGTACTCTTCCGAATCATTCTCTGCCAGGTTGATAAGCCGTCTTGTTTCACTCCAGATTGCCCAGGCTGAATAGAGTTGGCGGTAGTTCAGTCCGGCAAACAAAAACAGGAGTGCGAATAACACGATCACGATTTTTATCATTTGATTTCCTCGATCCATCCGATGGCTGGTTTTTCTCACAGCGTCCATTGCATATCCTTTGAAAGTAGATTTTTGGTTCGTGGGACGCATGATACGAAAATGAGGGATGTGGTATCCGGATCGTGTCGGTAGGTGTGTCGGCTGTTTTTTTAGTTCAAATTAACCCCTGTTTTTATTGAATATCCATATTAACATTTTCGCCCCAAACTGGTGTTATGGCAGACTGTATTAACATCACACAAAACCTGCGAGAACCCCAATGAAACCAAATCAATTTCGTAATTCCAAGGCAGGAAAAGCAATTCGGACACAGACCGGGTATTGGGCTTTCATCCCTGCCCCTCTTCCACCGGAAATCGAGTGGACGACTCCACTGATCCTGGCGCTATCCGATGCAGATCGCGAGCTAAGCAAACTGACCACCCTGGCCGGCAACTTTCCATTTCCACATCTGTTGACCCAGCCTTTCATGCGACGCGAAGCGGTCCTGTCTTCACGCATTGAGGGAACACGCGCCTCACTCGTGGACTTGTATAACTACGAGTCGGCTCAACTCTCCTTTCTTGAACCCACGGACGATGTGCGCGAAGTCCATAACTATGTCCTGGCACTGGATTACGGGCTGGAGCGCCTGGAGACCTTGCCGGTCAGCCTGCGTTTGATCCGGGAAATTCATGCCAGGTTGATGGAAGGGGTGCGCGGCGGTCATCTCACCCCGGGCAAATTTAGCGAAACCTAGAACTGGATTGGTCCCGCCGGCAGTACCATCGAGACGGCTACCTATGTCCCACCGCCTATGGACGAGATGCAGAACGCATTAAATGAGTTGGAAAAATTCATCCACGCCGATACGGAGATGCCGACCCTGGCGCGGGCCGGCATGATCCACTATCAGTTCGAGGCAATCCATCCTTTCCTGGACGGCAATGGTCGTGTCGGCCGGCTGATCATCATACTGTTGTTCCATGAGTGGAATATCCTGTCCCAGCCCCTGCTGAATCTCAGCGCCTACTTCGAGCGCCATCGTCAGGAGTATTACGATCACCTCCTGGCTGTTTCGCAACGCGGGAAATGGGAGGAATGGCTGCGCTTCTTCCTGCGCGGAATCAGCCTCCAGGCTCAGGATAGCGTGTTCCGCATGACCAGTCTTCAAGGCATACGCACGAAGTACGAAGCGCTGGTGCAGGCAGATCGTAATTCTGCGCGCATGGCGGCAGTGGTTGATTTCGTTTTCTCCCGTCCCATCCTGACCATCAAACAACTGGAAAGCGGGCTTGACATGCCCTACATGGCGGCAAAACGGTATGTGGAAAAATTGGTGGATGCGGGTGTTTTGCAGGAG
>JAUQXA010000066.1 GCA_030834895.1 Anaerolineales bacterium | reverse complement strand
GGTGTGCTCCTGCGTCATGCCGCGGTGTTGTTCGCTCTCAGGTCGGGGGACAGGCTGCAGTTCCGTGAAGGTGCGTTCGTAGCGCCATTGGTCGCTGTTGACGTAATGGAACGAGGGCGTGTTCATCTGGCGCGGCGGCTTCTGCCAATCCAACGCAAAGGCAATCGAAGCCCACGGCGCGGCAGGGGCTAACTTTTCCTGACCGACATAATGATTCAACCCGCCGCCGTTGCGCCCCACACAACCCGTCAACATCAACGTGCCGATACAGGCGCGATAAATGAGGTTGTTGTGATACCAGTGATTGACGCCCGCGCCGATGATGACCATGCACTTGCCTTCGGTCTTGACAGCGGTCGTCGCCCACTCACGGGCAAATTGAATCACGGTCTGGCGGTCAATGCCCGTATAGCGTTCTTGCCAAGCGGGAGTGTAGGAAAGGTTTTCGTCATCGTAGTTGGCGGGATAATCGCCTTCAAGTCCGCGCCCCACGCCGAACTGCGCCATCAACACATCGTAGATGGTCGCCACCGTCACTTTGCCGCTTACGGTTTCGATAGTTCGCACGGGGATATTGCGCTGGAAGGATTTCCCTTCGCCGAACTCCGCGAACGAAACGGAGAGTTGTTCCGCCGCCCCAAGGAAGGTCAGTCGCGGACGAATCTCGCTTCCATCCAGACCGTCCTTCGGCTCCAGATTCCACTGTCCCTTCTGCTTTTGCCAGCGGAATCCGAGACTGCCCTGCGGCATACGCGGCGCGTCGCTGACTTCGTCCCAGACCAAAAATTTCCACTCGCCGTTTTCCACATCGCGGGTGCGCTCCACTTGCGTAGCGCGAATCATCCGCCCAGGCACATGCTTCCCGTCCACCTCATTGATTTCAACCAAGAAGGGCGCGTCGGAGTAGCGCCGCAGGTAATCCAAAAAGAACGGCGTCGGGTTTTGATAATGGAACTCGTTCATGATGACGTGATTGACCGCCATCCAGAACGCGCCGTCCTGCCCCGCATTGACGGGAACCCACCAATCCGCGTACTTGGCAACCTGATTCAAGTCGGGCGCGAAGACCACAAGTTTGGTTCCGTTGTGACGGGCTTCGGCGGCGAAATGCACATCGGGCGTGCGTGTCATGCTCATGTTCGATCCGACCGAGGCGATGAACTTGGCGTTGTACCAATCAGCGCTTTCCGCCACGTCGGTCTGCTCGCCCCATACTTCGGGACTGGCAGGCGGCAGGTCGCTGTACCAGTCATAGAAACTCATGCTCACACCGCCCAGCAGTTGCATGAAGCGGCTCCCGCCCGCATAACTCAGCATGGACATGGCAGGGATGGGAGAAAACCCGATAATGCGGTCGGGTCCGTATTTCTTGACAGTGTACATGGTGGAGGCGGCGATAATCTCCAGAACCTCGTCCCATTTCGCGCGGCGGAATCCGCCCTTGCCACGCGCTTGATGGAAGGACTTGCGGGCGGCTGGGTCATCCATAATGCTTGCCCATGCCTCGACGGGGTCGCTGTGTTTCTTCTTTGCTTCACGCCACAAGTCCATCAGCACGCCGCGCATGTACGGGTACTTGACGCGCACAGGGCTGTACTGATACCACGAGAAGGAAATGCCGCGCTGACAGCCGCGCGGTTCATACGGCGGCAGACCAGATTCCAGGGTGGGATAATCCAACGCCTGCAACTCCCAGGTGACGATTCCGTCTTTGACGTAGATCATCCACGAACAACTGCCCGTGCAGTTGACGCCGTGCGTACTTCGCACCACGCGGTCATGCTGCCAGCGATTCCGATAAAACTCCTCCCACTGGCGGGCTTGCGGGTTTGCAATCTCTTCGATCCAACTCATGGCAACTCCTTCTGTGCTTTATTGACCAACGCCCTGCGGACACTGCGCAAGCGTCCACGATAGATGAAACCAAGCGCTCCAACCGCCGCGACGAATCCAGCAAGACTAATGCCGAGGACGAGCAATTCCTTGTCGGATTCTGGCTGCCCAACGGAGGCTTCCAGGAAGACAACCAAATCGGCTTGCTCCTCCGCTGTCAGCGGGAAATCCGTATAAATTGGCAACATGACAGGCGAGAGGCTTGGCCCCGTGTTGGACAGGATTTCCAAAATTTCCGCCTGACTGCGGCGGGTGGAGACGTTGGTCAGATCTGGTCCCATCGCCCCGCCGCCGAGCAACCCGTTCTCGCCGACGTTGTGACAGCCCATGCAGGGAGGTCCGCCGCTCTCGAAATGATGGTTCCCCATAAACAAAGCCCGCCCGTTTTCCACGTCTCCAGCGGCAATCGCTTCGGCAGAGACGGGTTCGGCGGGCTTGCTCTCGGGCACAGACATGCACCCGACAAGCAGAAATGCAAAAATCAAAACGAAGAAAAATTTACCGCTTCTGTTTATCATGGGTGTCGCATACTCCTGATTATGAAGGGTGTTGGGCAACGCAACTGCGGATCGTTTCCAGCAGGTCGGCGCCGCGGGCGGGCAGGGTGTGTGTCGAAAAGAGACGGAAGACGTTCTCGCTCAATCCAGTGCGAATCACGGACAATTCTGGATACTGCTCCAGGATGGATTTGGTCAACTCCGTGGCAGATTCGCTTTGCAGGTTTTCATCGGCAATCACAACCACCGAAGGTTTTGCCTCCGCCAAACGCTGGCAGATATCCTGGTCGCCCAAGTTCCACGGACCCAACAGTTCCATCTCTTTTTCGCCGCGCAGAACCATCTCCATGCTTTCGCCGAAGAGATGATGGGAACTGATCAACAGGATACGTGGTTTTGACATGAGCGTATGTGATAAATTCAACAATCTGTTTCCAAGAATACTTGGAATGACGCCGTAATCCCATCCTCCCCCATCCTGCTTGTGGAATGAAAAAAGAGTGATTTGGAAATCACTCTTTTTCGAAAAGAATTAGTTCTTTTTAGTTTACAAAATCCCTTTTGCCTGAGCCGCCTTTGTCGCCTCGCGCCGCGTCCGCACATGCAGCTTCGAGAGGATGTTTCGGACGTGAGTCTTGACCGTGTTCAGGCTGATGTTCAGTGTGGCGGCAATCTCCTTGTCGGTTGCGCCCCTGGCTGCCTCCACCAAAACCTGGTGCTCCCTTTCGGTCAGTCCACCATCGTCTTCGTCTCTTGAACACCGCCTTTGCTCAGCCGCCGAAATTCGGAGAGGACGCGTCCCGCCAAAGTCGGAGATAATGCGGCTTCCCCGCGCAACGCGCCGCGCAACATTTCCAACATGGATTGGGAGCGGATTTCCTTCAACAAATAACCCTGCGCGCCGTTCTTGAGCGCTCCGAAGAGTTTTTCATCGTCATCACGGACAGTCAACATGATGATGACTGCCTCTGGCAGGGTTTGTTTGATCTGCCTTGCCGCTTCCAAACCATCCATGCCGGGCATTTGCACGTCCATGAGGATCAAATCAGGCTTTAATTCCTGCGCCTTGACAAAGGCTTCCAAGCCGTCATTGGCTTCGCCCACCACTTGCATGTCAGGCTGGGAGCCGATAATTCCCGCCAGCCCTTCACGAAAAAGGGCGTGATCATCAACCAGCAATACACGAGCTTTTTCCATCTTGGGTTCCTACCTCCAAATTCCATGTCAATGTGACGCAAGTCCCACGCCCCGGCGTCGATTGGAGTTCGAGCCTTCCCCCAATATGTTTTGCGCGCGCCTGCATAATTCGTAAACCAAAATGTCCGCCCGGTGCGGGTCGGGATATATCGAATCCCTGCCCATCATCTTCGACCTTTACGAAACATTCTCCATTGTTTTGACTTGCCTGTACACTGACCCGCTTTGCGTTGGCGTGCCGTGCGGCGTTGACCAGCGCTTCCCGCGTGATGTTGTATACTTGCTCCTCGACCTGCGGTGAACATACAGGAAAAGATTCGTCGTCCAGCCGCCAGCCTGTTTTCAAGTCATACTTCGCTGCCACCTCATCGAGGGCTTCGCGAAGACGGGCGCACAAGTCTTTATTTGGGGGAGTTTCGTCCATCAGGCTATTGATTGCGCGGCGGACATCGCTTGTGGCTTTGCCAATCGTTTCCCGCGTTTTGTGCAGGCGTTCGAGCGCTGCTCCATCCTGTCCATCGGAGAGAAATCCCACTACCTGGTCGGTCATCAGTCCGAGGTAACTGAGCGTCTGTCCCAAACCATCGTGCATTTCCGCAGCGACACGGTGGCGCTCCTCCAGAGTAGCCACACGTTCCGCCTGCGCGAAAAGGCGGGCATTTTCTAGCGCAATGGCGGCGACGTTTGCCAGCTTGGTCAGCATGTCCGCCGATTCAGTTGCAAAACGATTTTCCGTAGGACTGCCAACGCACAAAGCGCCAACGACGCGATTGCCAATTCGCAGCGGCGCAGCCAGGTGGCTGGCACGATATTCCACCGATAACATGCGGCATCCGCTTTGGCAGGCTCCTACCCCGCAGATGAGGGCTTGACTGCCTGTCAGAACGGTATCTGCAAATTCTTCGTCGGCAAGCATCACATCGCCAATGACCGCGTGCTTCGGACCGCTGACCGACTGGAGTTTCAACCAATGCTGGTCTGTATCCACCAGACAGAGCGAAGCCACGTCGCCATCCAGCAGGCTGCGCGCCTTTTCCGTGACCGAGTTCAATACCTGCTGGATATCGAGCCGCGAAGAGATTTCACTGCTGATCTGGTTGAGCATTTCAAGTTCATGCGTGCGCTGGGCGACGCGCTGTTCGAGGGTGACATTCCATTGGATGAGTTCCTCACGGGCGGAATGGAGACTGGAGCGCATCTCATCAAATGCCAGTGACAGCGCCCGCATCTCCAGCGGACCCTCGACTTGTATCGGTGCATCGAGCCGATTCTCCCCGAGTCTTTTTGCCGCCAAGCCCAAATCCCGCAGCGGTTTGAGCAGTGAACGACGCGTCATCCATGCGCCCACTGCCAGCAAAGCCAGAGCGCACGCTAGAAATGTAAGTTGAATGGTACGCAGGCGCTTCACTTTGTCAGTCGAGGCTGCTTCATATAATCGCACTACTGCATCGGCTTTCTGAACCAACGCATCGGATTGGTGTTCAAGTTTTAGTTGTAGTGTAGCAGGATCGCTTGAAGCGGTCATCGCCTCCAGCATGGAATTGTATTCATCCCAGACAGATTCCACTTCGCTCAACGCCTCAAGAATCTGCGCATCTTGTGCGGCTGGCAGGTTTACGAAACGATCTGTCAGGTACGGAGCAGTTCCCCCATTTTGCAGGGCGGATAAAGTCTGGCGAAAGGTTTGCTCGGACTCTTGCAAGGCAATAATTGTAGATTCATTCCCATCCTGAACCTGGAGCGCCAGTCGGGTCATCTGCTGGACCAACATGCGCTGACGTCCCGATAAATTAATAACCAGCGCATCCTGTTGTTGTGCCTGCAAACCCCAATAGGTGAAACCAACAGAAACAACCACCAGCAGGACGAATGCTGTGAATAGGATGGTAAGTTGAACTTGAAGACGTTGAATCATCGAGAGAAAGAATATGGACTGTTTTAGGTGATATTTTTCATTATAACATTTGACTTTGGGGAAACTACAAATGTTCTTTCAATTCGAAAAATCGCCTCTTCCACCTTCCTCTCCTTCTGAATTTTCTACCTGCGATTGTGACCGTACCGCATTCTATATTCACTGGTAAATCTTCGCTTTGTGAAAGTGCGAATTAACGAGTAAACTAATCATATGAATAGTCAGTCAATTTCCTTTGATATCCTTCTCAAACGCCTGCAAAACTTTGAATTCCTGCGCGGGCTGGAACAGGAAGTGCTGGTTGTGCTGGCAAAGAGCGCCACATGGAAAGTATTCCCGCCGAACGCAGTAGTGTTTTGGGAGGGTGATACGGAAGTGAATTTATATTATCTGCAATACGGCTCGTTGAAAGTATTGAAGACTTCGCCAGAGGGGCGGGAACAGGTCTTGCGTTTCCTCGATGCTGGTGAAATATTCAATGAGATCGGCGTGTTTGCAAAACGAGCAAACCCTGCAACTGCAATTGCCTTGGAAGAATCTGGGATTTGGTTGCTGCCGCGCCAGGCATTGGAGGATGTTCTGCTGGCGCATCCACAAACGGCGTTGCAGATCATGGAAACCATGGCGGATCGTTTCATCAGCCTGGTGGCGTTGACGGCGGATTTGTCCCTGCGAACCGTGGAAGCGCGGTTCGCAAAACTTTTGCTTGAACAAGCCGAAGGGGATGTGATCGAACGCCGCCGCTGGACAACGCAGGCGGAAATGGCATCACATCTCGGCACAGTGCCAGATGTGTTGAGCCGCGTCATCCGCGAGTTGACGAAGGCGGGGATCATTGAAATGGATAAACAGTACATCCGTATTTTAGATCGTGAGGAATTAACGAAGCGGGCAATGATATAGGGCAAATAATAACTGGCAGAAAAAAACCGACAAAAGTCGGAAAGGAAGGCTGGGAAAGGTGTTAAAGTCAGACAAATAAAAAAGGAGATACCATGTCTGACACAATTCCTCAAATCTATTTTACAGATACAAAAGCAAAGGCGGTCTTTGCTGTAGATGGTCCTAAACCGCAGTTCTTAATTGACACGCCGCAGTTCAAGGCGTTGGTTGTTGGGTTGGAAGCAGGTGGACAAATTCCCGTCCACCCTGGTGAGACGGCGATGTATCATTTTCTCGAAGGCACAGGTTTAATGACCGTTGGCGACGAAGCCTTCGAAATCAAGCCTGGCGTGACGATTGTCGTCCCGAGCGGCGAGCGACGCGGCATGAATGCAAAGACGCGTGTCGTATTTCTTGGTTCAAAAGGGGAGCAATAATATGCCTGTTCCATACCTGCTCACAACTTTGATTTTCACGTTTGTGGCATTGCTTTCTGCCGCGGATGCCTCACTAGTAAGTGTGAATTTATTGAACGCATTTCCCGCGTTGCGCTGGGTGCGGGTGCATTTCATTACACTTGGGATTCTTTCACAAGTGATCTTCGGACTATTGCCATTGTTGGTCGCGTCGCTTTCCAAAAAAACACGACCACCCATGCGCTGGGATATTTGGCTGACTCTCAACGTGGGTTTCGTTACGCTCGTAGCGGGTTTTGGCGGCATGAATCACCCGATGATCTTTGCAGGCGGCACACTTATTTTTATCTCCGCAACATTACTGCTCATTCAATTATGGAATGTGCGCGGCGGCGATGCGCCTGAAAGCCTCAAGTTTTACATCACGGGTATTTTCTATTTATTGGTCGGCATCATCATCGGCACAGGCTTGTTCCTTAACTGGAGTGACGTATTGTATATCAAGGTGCCACTTGAAGCGCACATCCATGCCAACTCATGGGGTTTCATGTCACTCGTCTTTGCAGGCTTGCTGGTGGATTTTGTACCGATGATCACGGGTCGTCCGCTCAGCACAGCAAAAAACGTATCGATTATTTATTGGGGCATGACGCTTGGTGCGTTCGGTCTCGTGTTGGGTCCGTGGCTTGGCGGAAGTTTGCCTCCCACCGTTTCAGGTTTGATCCTGCACCTGAGTTCAACAATCTGGTTGGTTGTGTTGACAATCCAGGCATTCAAAGTCAGCGAAAAACTAAGCAGCCCAGGCGCGTGGCATTTGGTTTCCTCATACATGTGGATTATTGCCCCGATCATGATGGCGCCATTTATCTTGCTCGGCATCTTTGAAGCAGGCCCCATTGAATCAACAGCGCCTCAAGCCTTAATTTATGGCTGGGTGCTGCAATTTGGCATTGCCCTCATCCCGTACATTGCTCGGCGTTTTTTCCTCAAGGAGGAGAATCCACAACTTGGCGGTTGTTGGGGCAGCCTTACAGCGGCAACAGCGGGGAGTCTGTTCGTGTGGGCAAGCATCTTCATCGTCCCGCTAAAAGGCGTGCTGTACGGAATCGGATTTGCGTTGTATGCCATCGCTTTGATCCATCCAGTAAAAGAACTTGCCGAAATCGCGCGGATAGGCTTGCAAAAGCATGAGTTGGCATAATGGGAGATAAGTCGATGAAGAAAGTAATGCTTACTCTGTTTATCTTGGTCATATTGACTCTTGCAGCTTGCAGCGGCAACGAAACAACAGAATCAACCGGCACACTTTCACCTATCCCTGCTGATTATGCGGGGTTGACCAATCCGTTAGGTGCAGATGCCGCAATGGCTGGCGCGGATGTATTTACAAATAATTGTGCCGCATGTCATGGGCAACAAGGTCATGGTGACGGGCCTGCAAGTACAGCGCTTGACCCTGCTCCAAAAAATTTACCTGAGTTAAGCACGACTGTTGCTGATGACTATCTGTTCTGGCGCATTTCCACAGGCAAACAAGGCACCGCGATGACCGCATGGAAGGGCGTTTTGACAGACGAACAAATCTGGCAAGTCGTGTCTTTTATTCGTACTTTGAAGTAGGGAGTACTCGTATGGAAATAACAAAAGACACGCGCGTGTCTGCCATCCTCGAAGAATATGGCGACATTGCCGACGTAATGGAAGTTTTTGGTATCAAGCGCGTAGCACGATATTCTCTGCGAATGCTTGCAGCAAAAGCAGTGACTGTGGAATGGGCGGCGCGCATCCATCGTGTGCCTCTTGCGGAGTTCCTTGACATTCTGCATCAGGCAACAAAAAATGAAAAGCCGATTAAGGCTTAAAAAAGGAAGTGTGTCTTTTACTCGCACGTTGAAGTAAGGCGACTTCATATTTCCTGATGTTCCAGCACCAAAAAATCAAAACGGACTCTGAGCGATCATCGCTCAGAGTCCGTTTGTTGTTGTCAAAAGTTGTTTCACTCAAAAGGATGGAAATGATTATGATCTGTGTACCGCATTCATTTTGGATTTCGTTTGGGTTAGCCGCCAATCCCTTTCAACAGTGCGCCGACTACGTAAGCTACACCCGCCGCCAGCCCGCCGACGATAAGCATTTCCAGTCCGCTGCGGATGGGGTTGAGTTTGGTTACCAGCACTTTTGATGCGCCCAGCCCAAACAGAGCCAGCGCAGATAGCGCGATGGAGATGGGGAAAGCCGCTTCCGATGAAATTGGAAACGCCAGCCCAAGCAGATAAACGATCAATGGCACCGCGCCTGCGATGATAAATGAGATGAACGTCACCAACCCATTGGTGAGAGGATTGCTCTCGTCTTCCATCATTCCCAATTCATCCAACATCATGGCTTTAACCCATCGTTTTGGCTCACGGCTTTGGATTTGCACCAATTGATGCGCTTCATCCTCCGTGTAACCACGTTTGAGATAGACCTCGATTAACTCGGATCGCTCGCCATCGGGGAAATGTTCCACTTCCCAAGCCTCACGCTCCCACTCCTTGCGATAATATTCCTGCTCACTTTTGGTCGAGAGGTACGCACCTGTTGCCATTGAAAAACCGTCTGCGAAAAGGTTAGCCAACCCGAGAATAAGAATGACAGGCGTACCCAATTGCGCGCCCGCTACGCCGCTGACCACTGCAAATGTGGTGATGATTCCGTCCAACCCACCGTAAACCATTTCACCGAGATATTGGCTCTCTGCGCCGCCATGTTCTTCTGACGCTTGTGAAATGGCTTTGTGCGCGTGCGCACGCGCCGAAGCCTGCTTGTCGCCGTGCTCAAAAGCCTTGCGTGCCTCTTCGAGGCGTTTGGATGGTCCTGTCATTTTATTGGTCTCCTGTTTTTTTCTTATACCACATGCGCGACAGCAGGTTATCATTGAGCACGAACTGGTGATACAACGCCGCGCCAACATGCAGAACAATCAGGAGCGCCAGCATGGGAGCGATGACTCCATGCAACATGCGCGTTACGAAAACGTAAAAGTCTGCTGGCAAAGCTGCGCCTGACCTGCCAAAGATAATGGGCAACAAGCTTGCCTGTAAAGAAAGGGATATACCGCTGACTACCATTAGAAACACAAGCATATATAACAAGTAATGAACTACCTTGCCAATCCAATCCAAAAATACGTTACCCGCTGTGGCATGAGCTGGTCTGGGCAGGCGAAAGCGGTTAATGAAACGGGCAATAATAATGATCAGGATAATGGAACCCAGTATCGTATGAACGGTAAGCAATGTGATTTTCCCGGCATCGTTTGGAAGTCTGCTCATGAATGTGCCGAGCGGAAACATGACGAAAAGCAGAACTACTGTCAGCCAATGGAAAGTGACTTGCGAGGGGTGGTAACGAGCGGGTGCATTTTTTGTCATATTTTTTTCCTGTTGATGGAAATACTGAAGGTTGGAATTTACAAGCCCATTAAGGTCTGTGAGTTGGATTGCTTCGATTTGACAAGCAGGTCGGGGCGAAATAGTGCCGTTTGAAAATGTTCCGTTCCCAGGAACAGACGTTGCTTTTCAGGCGAAGCCCGTAAAATGGGAGATTCCCTCAATTGTGTTTGGTGACAGTGGATGGCTGCCATTTTCGCCTCCCAAACTGTTGAAATATCCACTGTGAGTGTGATGGCGTCATCTGGCACGGCATGAATCTGCGTCATGCCTAACTCATTGGCAAGCGAATACGGCACAGCAATGGTATGAAGAGCGATTACATCCAGCGCACGGTGGAATGCTTCTGTAGCAAAGCGTCCGATGGCGATGTGATCGGGATGACCTGAGACACCATCGGGTCCATACGTGAGTATCATTTGTGGCTTCACTTCGCGGACGACTGCCAGGATTTCAGAAACAATCCTTTCAGGGACGGCTTCTGAAAGTTGACCGTTCTGATAGTCGAGCAAAATCGGCGGCTGGATTCCAAGCGCCGCACAAGCGCAACGCAATTCGTTCTCGCGCACGGCAGGTAATTCTTCTGGGGCACACAGCGGTGGGTCGCCGCGCGATCCAGCCTGTCCGCGTGTGGCAGTCAGCACTTGCACGCGCACACCGCGCTGAGCCAGCAGAGCTAGCGTCCCGCCGCAACGGAAAGTCTCGTCGTCGGGGTGGGCAAATACGGCTAGCAAACTTGCGTTGGTCGTGATCTGACTTGTACGTTCTTCCGTTTCCATTTTGTCCAGTATGGTAACACCCATAGATATGCGCCGCTGATTGCCATGATAATCATGAGCATCGCCTGTATATGCTGTGCATTATCACCCAAAGGTGTTCCGCGTGTGAAGATGACAGTCAGCAGTAATGCAATGAAAGGCAGAACAAGCCAGCGGTGAAACTTGCGCAGCCATTTGTTCAGAAATTTATTCATAGTTTGCTATCCTCGTTTGATGTGATTTACTTCACGACTTGTGGCGTGAGCAGTTTGATTTGGGTGCGTTTTATTCATACCGCAACGCCTCAATGGGTTTCAAACCCGCAGCGTGATTGGCGGGGTAAATGCCGAAGAACAATCCCACAGCCACCGAGAAACTTACAGCCAGCATAACAGATTGAGATGTGACGACAGCACTGGTCACCCCTGAGGCATTTACCAACAAGGCAATGCCCACGCCAACGGCAATGCCGATTGCGCCTCCTGCCAGGCTTAGGATGATCGCCTCCAGCAGGAACTGAGTCAGAATATCGACCTTGCGTGCGCCCATGGCTTTACGTAATCCGATCTCTCGGGTGCGTTCCGTCACCGAAACCAGCATGATGTTCATGATGCCAATCCCGCCGACCAGCAGGCTGATGGCGGCAATCGCGCCCAAAAATACGACCAGGATATTAGTGACCTGCGTGAGGGTTGCCAGCAAATCAGCCTGGCTGACCACGCTGAAATCGCCTTCCTCACCGGGTTTGAAACCATGCCGTCGCAGGAGCAGGGTGTTGATCTGGTTGGTGATCGCATCCACACGCTCTTCATTTCCGACCACAACGTTCACCGAAGTAACAACGGATTCACCCTGTGCGTTACGTCCATCGAAGATTTTGGTCTGCGCGGTGGTGATGGGAACGATGATGGCGTTATCGGGGTCGCTAAAGCGTGAACCACCCTGAGGGGACAGAATCCCCACCACGGTCAGCGAGACGCGCCCGCCCGCAGCGCCCGGCATCGAGACTTTAATTTTCTGTCCGATTGGGTCAAAGCCGCCGAATAGGTCGCTCGCGGCTGTGCTTCCTAAAACAGCCACCGTCTCCCGTCCGCT
>JAUQXA010000065.1 GCA_030834895.1 Anaerolineales bacterium | reverse complement strand
CAGGGATTTCTCATATTCGGACCAGTTCTTGACACGATATAATGTCTTTGGGCGTGAGGATGACTTTGTACGTTTAGGCATAAACCCAAAGTTACTTTCTCACGCCTCTTTTGTCTAGCCTTCCATGCACCAAAGTCATTCAACTATCAAAAATAGCGAAGCCGCCTTAGGTGGAGGGATCCACTCTTTAGGGAATCTCGAACTTAACAACGTGACAGTCAGCAATAATCTATCCAGAGAACAAGGGGGAGGAATATATCAAGCATCTGGCTCATTAACCATCCAAAACTCGACCATCGCCAACAACACTGTATTAGGTGTCAGTGGGTTCTTGAACGGCAGCGGGGGAGGTATCTACAACGGCACAACCGGCACAATCAGTGTAAGAAACAGCATACTCAGTAATAATACCGCTCTGGCAGGCGCTGATTGTCAGGGAATAATCAACACTTCCGATCATAACCTTATCGGCAACACATCTGGATGTACTCTTTCCTCCAGCACAGGTGATTTACTCAGCGTTGACCCTCTGCTTCCGCCATCTACTTACGGGAACATCCTTCCGGTTGCAGAAGGAAGCCCTGCCATCAATGCGGGCAGTTCGTGCCTTGCAACCGACGCCCGAAATCTGACAAGACCCCAGGGGGCGAATTGTGATATCGGCGCATACGAATACCCTGGAACTATTGGGGGCGCAGCCATTATTGAAATTGTAAACGGCGCAGTCCAGCATGTTCCTCTATCGGGGGTATTCACTACTCCGCTGTCAGTTTTCATCATGGATGCGGATGGTGATCCGGTAAGCGGGAAAACAGTTACATTCACGTCTCCCAGTACTGGCCCAAGCGCCATTTTTGGTGACACAATGACAAATTCAATTGTCATGGAAACCAACCAGTATGGGGTCGCAACTGTTTCAAATATTACTGCGAACAATCAAGCTGGATCATACTTGATCACAGCCGAGGTGGCCGGCTTGCCATCAGTGAATTTCGTTGTAGCCAACATTTTATGGTATGTTTCTCCCGGTGGAAATAACAGCACGAATAGTTGTACTGAACCTTCTTCGCCCTGCGCAAATTTGAACGGTGTTTTCGCCAAGCCCGATTTTCTATCAGGCGACACAATATACGTGGCAGAGGGTACCTATACAGGAGCTCAAACAATGCCCTCCAATTTCAACGCCATTATTTCCGGCGGGTGGGACATCTCGTTCACATCTCAGAATGGTTATTCAACCTTGAACGGATCAGGACTTTCAATTACAAGCGAGTTTATAAAAATCTCCAATTTTGAAATTAAAAATTGCGTAACTGGTATAGAGAATGGAAATAGCAGTACTTACAGCATCTTGATATTGGATCATATCTCAATTCATGATTGCTCAAGTGGGGCTATAAGAAACTACGATAGTCTAACAATATCAAATTCCACTATATTTTCAAATAATGCCAACTCCAGTGCAGGCGGCATAAATTCGGATGGTGTGACTGGTAATACAGTATTAAAAGTCCTAAATACCGCCATCCATGATAATATCTCTGCCACTGGTGCAGGAGGAATTAAAACAAGTTCCAATCATCAATATATATCAATAATAAACACTACCATATACAATAACTCAGGCTATGATGGCGGAGCATATTTTGCCAGTAATGCTACAATAAACAATAGCACTATAACAGAGAATATCAGTACTGCATCTGACAACACCAGGGGGGCAGGCATAGCAGGCAATGGAATAACAATTCAAAATTCAATTATATCGAATAACAAAAAAATACCACCAGCAATGACTGTGGTTCCACTTCGTTCACCTCTGGTGGGTACAATATTTTTGGGACACTGACAGGTTGTACTGTCACACTTGCTACAGGGGACCAGTTAGTTCAAACCATCGGCGCTTTCGTCCCGGGATTGGGTTATTACATCCTGTCACCTACCAACCCGGCTTTAAACGCAGGTAACCCCGCCGTTTCTGATGGCACTGGGAGCCATTGTGCGGCAACCGACCAGCGGGGACTGTCACGTCCCCAAGGAGGAAGTTGCGACATTGGCGCATTTGAATACCCAACCTCCACAGGCAGCGCCAACAAAATTTATATAGTCAAGGGAAATAATCAAAATACCATGCCCGGGCACGAGTTTTCAGAACCGTTATCCGTCTTTGTTGCAGACTCGCAAGGCAATCCCATAAGCGGGGTCACGGTTACGTTCACTGCGCCATTAAGTGGTCCAAGCGGAATATTTACAAATACCAATCTACCGACAACCACCGCCATAACCAATTCGAGTGGTGTTGCAACAACCTCTCCATTAATATCGAATGGCCAGCACGGTGCCTTTGTGGTTACTGCATCAGTTACAGGAGTCTCTGAAACCTTAAACTACTCTCTGAATGAGGGTCTTTGGTATGTTAAATCAAGCGGAAATGACTCAAATGACTGTAAGTCGCAGGAAAATGCCTGTGCAACAATCAATGGGGCTGTTGGGAAAATAATTGACAAAAACAATATTGTCCTCGTCCAAAAAGATCTCCTTAGCATCGGCACCGGTACCTCAGTTATAACAATCGCTAAAAATCTAACCCTTTCTGGTGGCTGGAATACAGATTTTTCCAGTCAAACTGGCTACTCAATAATAGACGGACAACAAGCCCGCAGAGGGATATATGTTAATGGAGGCACAGTCACACTGGAAAGATTTGAAATTATAAATGGACTTCCAGCATCATCTTATGGTGCCGGAATCTATAATACAGGCATATTAACGGTGAAATCGAGTTTAATCCATGATAATTTCTCTGATTTTTATGGAGGGGGTATATACAACACTAATACGTTAATCGTTGACGATACACAAATTTCCGACAATTACGCGAAGTTACAAGGTGGAGGCATATCTTCAACCACGGGTAAATTAACCGTCACCCACAGCGCCATAAACAACAATTTAACTGAGAAAAATACATCCAATGGCTACGGCGGTGGGATATATATTAACGGCGCCACCGGCCAAAACACCCTTATCACAGACACAACCATTAATGGCAATTCCGCAGTAAATGGTGGAGGTATTCAGAAATCGGGGTCTTCATCATTGGCCATAAATAACAGCACAATAACCCAAAACGAAGAAGGGTTGACTGTTTTACAGGGCACGACCATTCAAAACTCACTGATTGCAAACAATCTAATTAAAGATTGCTTCGGAAACATAACTTCCTCCGGCTACAACATAATTTCCTCGACTAATGGTTGTACGATATCAGCCACCTCTGGAGATCAATTTAATATTACAGTAAACGGCACGTTCATTCCGGGCGTTGGATATTATGTTTTGTCAAACGGCAGTTCAGGGATCAACGCAGGTAATCCAGCAACGTGTACCACAAAGGATCAAAGAGGACTTTCGCGCCCGCAAGGCCCCGCCTGTGACATTGGCGCATACGAACATCCAACTTCGATAGGAAGCCCGTCAAGCATCATTCTTGCAAGTGGTAATAATCAAAACTCGAGACCCGCTTTGCCTTTGCAAAAGCCTTTCCGGGTAGTGGTCCTTGATAATCATAAATCCCCCGTAAGTGGTGCAACCGTAACATTTACCGCTCCCGCAAGCGGGCCAAGCGGTGAGTTCGGCGACAGCAGCACAAGCACCACATCCGGTATATCGGACATAAACGGATTGGCAACCAGTTCAATCCTTACACTCAACAACTCGTGGGGAGCATTTAGTGTCACTGCGGCTTCAAGCGGTGTTAATTCTATATCGTTTACAGTTAACAAAAATACATATTATGTCAAATCCGCTGGTGCCGGCCCTGATTGTTCAAGTCCGGCAACAGCATGTAATTCAGTCAGTGCCGCCCTTCAGAAAATACGAAGCGAAGGTGTCATTCTTGTTGCCGGCGGGACCTATCAAACAGCAATAGCTATAACCAAAAATGTAACCATCAATGGCGGCTGGGATCCAACCTTTGCCGCCCAGAGTGAGCAGACAATACTTTCCGGTGGAAACTCGAACCAGGTTATTATTGTTGATACATATGGTATTGCAAACATTGAAAATATCAATATCGCAAATGGAAATGCTCTTAGAGGAGCTGGCATTTTAAACCACGGTAACCTGACGCTCAAGAATGTCTCGATTTACAATGGTGTCTCATCAGCAGAAGGCGCGGGAATCTACCAGGACTTTGGCACATCAAACCTCACCAATGTAACAATCAGCAACAATACCGCGTTTTCAAGTGGTGGTGGAATTTATATCTACGGTGGAACTGTTAATATTAATAACAGCACAATCCATCAAAATGTTGCTTTTGACCCAGAGAACCCGTCAAACGGTGGTGGAGTATCCAACCCGAATAATGCGTCCGTTAATATCAGCAATACAATTATTGCAGGGAATGCAGCAGAGGTCAATCCAGACTGCAGAGGACAGATAACATCCAATGGGCATAATTTGGTTGGGTTTGTCGGTTCTTGTGCCATTTCGGTTACAAACAACGATCAAATTGGCAACACTTCAGCCCTTAATGCCATGCTTGGGAACCTTGCAAATAATGGCGGCACAACCCTAACCCATGCTCTGCAAACAAACAGCCCAGCCGTTGACTCCGGTGACCTCTTATCTTGTTCTGAAACGGACCAGCGAGGTGTATCACGCCCTCAAGGAGTCGCATGTGATATCGGCGCATTTGAAGGAGATGCTTCACAGACAGTCACCGCTGTCATTCGTACCTATAGTTCGCAGAATTCAAACAAATTACCGGGAACATTAATTTGCGATCAAACCCAACCGAACTGTTCAAACGGTAGCAATTCGCATGCAGACTATGCCCATCGGTTCGCAAATGGAATATACGATTTATACTTGAACCAACACAATCGGCATGGGATTGATAACAACAATATGCCAATTCTCTCCAGTGTGTATTACCAACCGTCCACAAATCCATATGGAAATGCTTTCTGGAGCGGTTCACAAATGGTATATGGGAATGCAGGACAGCTTCCTTTTGCGGACGATATTGTTGCCCACGAACTCACCCACGGTGTCACCCAATACGAGTCCAATCTCTTCTATTACTACCAGTCCGGCGCCATCAACGAATCCCTTTCAGACATTTGGGGGGAGTATTACGACCAAACCAACGGCGTGGGAACCGATACACCCCAAGTGAAATGGCTGATCGGGGAAGACATTGTATCTGACGGCACAGGCGCCTTCCGCAGCATAAGTAACCCACCCCTGTTCGGCGACCCCGACAAGATGAGCAGCAGTTACTATGTAAAAACATACAAGGATGACGGCGGTGTACATTCCAACAGCGGCGTCAACAACAAGGCCGTCTTCCTGATGGTGGACGGCGGCGCCTTCAACGGACAAACGGTCGCCGGTATCGGTTGGGACAAGACCGCCGCCATCTACTACGAAGTACAAACCAACCTGCTTTCCTCCGGCGCCGATTATTCGGACCTGTACTATGCCGTCCAACAAGCCTGCTCCACCTTGAGTCTCGCCAGTTTCAAAGGCATTACCAATACAGATTGTGTACAGGTCAAGAAGGCACTGGATGCCGTTCAAATGAACTCCCAGCCTGCCGCCGGTTTCAACCCCGACGCGGCTATCTGCCCTTCCGGATCCACAACCGGCGTTGTCTTGAACCTTTTCAGCGATAATCTCGAAAATGGAACAGGAAATTGGGATGTATCTACGCATTGGTCGCTGGATGATACTTACGCCACCAGCCCAACTCATGCCTTCTATGGCGATGATGGTTCTGCATACAGTTTTTCAGTCCTGGGCTTCAAGAATGCAGTCACATTGCCCGCGGGCACATCCTACCTGTATTTCAAGCACGCTTTCGACTTCGATTCATACAACACAACCTATTATGACGGGGGTCTGCTTGAATATTCAATAGATAATGGCGTGACATGGAAGGATGCCAAGCCTCTATTCTACGACGGCAAGAACTACGCCGGCGCCATATCCCCTTATTTCGGCAACCCGCTTGCAGGACGCTCTGCCTTCAGCGGTGAAAGCCATGGGTATGTCTCCAGTCGATACAGCCTCACCAGCCTCGCCGGAAAGAACGTGAAGTTCCGCTGGGTGCTTGGCACGGATGCTGAATATCACTACCTGGGCTGGTTCATCGACGACGTCAAGGTCTACACCTGCGTCGGTTATCCCTCGATCCCCACCTACACCGCTCCCGCCGACAAGTCCCTCACCACAAATTACACTCCACTACTCAATTGGTCTGATTCCACACCCAACTTCCACCATTATCAGATACAAATCGCCACAGACAATACCTTCTCCTCTCCACTGTACGATGACGATACCCTGACCACCTCCCAATATACAGTTCCAACAGGCCTGCCCTCCAACACCACCTATTACTGGCGGGTGCGCGCCTTCAACATCCTCAACGAAACCAAAGGCTGGACTGCTCCCCGCTCCTTCCGCACCGCGCTCACCCGCCCGGTTCTCACTCCAGTGACATCACCCTTGGTTCACAACCGCCCCACCTTCGATTGGAGCGATGTCCTCGACACCACCAACTACACCCTGCAAATTTCCATCTCCAGTTCCTTCGCCACTTTTGCGGTCAACGCCACGGTGAACGGCTCAAACTACACGCCCACGGCGGATTTGCCCGCAGGCAAACCCATCTATTGGCGCGTGCGCTCCAATGGCGCCAACGGTCCCTCTGACTGGGCAGTTTCATCCACCAATCTCGCCTCTGCCAACCCACCTTCCATCCCCGCCCTGCTGACTCCGGCAGACAAGTCCCTCACCACCAACTATCGTCCGAAATTGGACTGGGGCAATTCCACTGTTCCTCTGCTGGTGCCTTTTGGTTCATATCATTTGCAGCTCGCAACCGATAACTCCTTCTCGACACTGGTGGTGGACAAGCAGGATATCACCGGCATCCTCAACTCTTCATACACTCCCGATTCTGACTTGTCTCCAAACACCACCTACTATTGGCGCGTCCGCAGTTTCAATGGCAGTGGACAGTATTCCAGTTGGTCCGCCACTCGTTCCTTCCGCACCGCACTACCCAAGCCAACCATGCTCTCCCTGCCTGCCAACGGTGCCACGCTCCAGCCAAACCGTCCACTCTTCGATTGGGACGATATCCCCGGTGCTTCCGGCTACACCCTCCAGGTTTCGACAGCCAACAATTTCGCTACTTTCGTTCTGAACCAGAAGACCTCTGTCTCCACCTTCACCCCCGTCTCTGACCTGCCCGCCAACAAGACTCTCTATTGGCGTGTGCTCGCCACCGGCACGAACGGTCCCTCTCTCCCCTCCGATTACTTCACCTTCTCCACCGCCAACCCGCCTTCCATCCCTGTGCTCTCTGCTCCCGCCGAAAACACTCTCATTTCCAATACCCTCACTCCAACCCTGGATTGGAACAACGTCACCCTGCCAACTGGCGTCACCTTCGGCGGTTATCAGCTCGAAGTGGCTACCGATACCGCCTTCTCCTCCGATCTCCTGACCAGGAACGCGACTGGTGGTCCCACGGTTTCGATCTTCATCCTTGACACTCTGCTTTCTCCAAACACCAAATACTACTGGCATGTCCGCAGTTTCAATGGCAGTGGACAATATTCCAGTTGGTCCGCCACTCGTTCCTTCCGCACCGCTGTGGTCGCCCCCACCCTGATTTCCCCATCCGGCACCTTGACCACCACGGACCTTACTCCCACCTTCAATTGGGACGATGTGGATGGCGCTTCCTACTATTCCATCCAGATCTCGACTACCAGCACCTTCATTTCCACTTTGGTCAATGCCACAGCTTCCTCCTCAACCTTCACCCCCACCGCCAATTTGCCGGCCAACACCGCCCTCTATTGGCGGGTCCTGGCTCAAGGTACGAACGGACCCGGCAGATGGTCCACCTACAACTCCTTCATCATGCAATAACCAAAAAGAGCCTGTCCACTCAAGACAGGCTCTCTAAATTTCGATCTTTTTCCTACGCGATCTTTCTTGCTTCCATGTAAAAGCGTTTCTCGCGCGCCTCGCCCATCGAGAAAGTCTTGCGCGGAAGGGCTCCGTCGAGAATGACCGTCTTGAACAGGTCGGACTTATTCATGCCGGCGAGGTAGAAGCTCGCATTGCCAGCCTGCCCGCCGAGACGGGTCACCACATCCATACCGTGGACGTAGTCGATCTTCGCCGCGCCGCCGTCTTTGAGGAAGGCATCGAGGAAGGCTTGGATGGTGCCTACTGCCAGGTTGGATGATGCGTTCGTGATCTCGATCACGCCAAACTTTCCACTGGCGACCAACCCAATGGCTTGCTTCCCACTTTGAGCGGAGTCCACTCGCTTGACCATTTCGTCAGCGTTGGATACTTCCACATACTTGAAGTTATCGCCAAAAGTCTTCTTCAACTCCGCAAACAAATCCTTTTTCAAGTTGAACAGAACGCGATGGATCGGCTCGAACTCCAATCCTTCATCGTGGACATTCTCGATCTCAACCAGCGCATAGCGCGAAGGATGATCCATGCCCACCTGTGCTTTGTTCTTTTCCCAGATGGCTTTGGCGGTGGCGAGGGAGTGATTACCGTCACCCATCGCAAAGAGCAGGATGGGCTGGTCTTTGCCGATGCCGTATTTCGCGGCGAAGGTCTCGGGCTTGGCGAGTCCGCGTAGGGCTTCGACAATTTGATTCTCGAAGCCGCCGTTGATGGTGTAGCCAGCCAGATGACCGCTATCGAGCATCAGGTCGAAGTCGTAGAGTTTTTCGAGTTTGGCTTTGGCGGCAGTCAACGGCTCAATGACCGTGCGCTGCGGGTCGTCGATCAAAACGAGGATGTGAGGCAGTTCCATCGCCGCGCCCTGTCGGATTTTGATACGCGGGGGCAGGCGGTCAACGATGGTCCCTTCGGTGGCGCGGATGAGGCTCGATGAACCTTTGTTGTAATCGTAGTGTTCGAGGTCGAGGCAGAGAATGATTCCCTTGCGGGTCTTGCCAGCGACAGTGCGCTCGACGTAAATGAATCCCTCACGCGGCTGGAGGATGCCCTCGTCCATGTACTTGCGCATGGCAGTTTGAATGCTTTGAATGCGCAGCTCCTCGCCCGGTTTTTCTAGATAGACTTCCGGAAAGGTCAGGTTCAAAGTGGACGGCGCGTCGCCGACGATTTTCTCCACCTCGTTCCAATACTCAGGCTCGGAGGTGAACTGGTCACAGGCGATGACCGCCCATTTTTTCAGGTCGGTGCCGGGCTTGGGCAGGTACACTTCGGGGATTTGAATGCCGATGTCGGAAATTATTTTCATTTTTCATTTTCCGTAGGGGCGACCGGCCGGTCGCCCCTACTACATTCTTATTTCTTTGCAAACTCGATCAACTTGGCAGCAACTTCCGCACCGATGCGCGTCTGGGCTTCCTTAGTGACAGCGCCGATATGCGGGGAGCCAATGACGTTATCCAGCTTGAGCAGTTTCCAGTCTGTGGGCGGTTCCTCGGCGAAGACATCAATCGCCGCGCATGCCACCTGACCACTGGTCAGCGCTTCGTAGAGGGCGTTTTCGTCAATGATGCCGCCGCGCGCGCAATTGACAATCCGCACGCCCTTCTTCATCTTGGCGAATTGCTCCTTGCCGATCATGTTTGCGGACTCTTTTGTCTTGGGCAGGTGCAGGCTGATGTAATCTGCCTGAGCAAACAATTCATCCAGCGTGACCAGTTTGACGCCAGAGAGTTCTTTCACGTAGGGGTCATAGGCAACAACGGTCATGCCGAGGGCAGACGCACGTTTTGCCACTTCCTTGCCGATATTACCAACGCCGATCAAACCGAGGGTCTTGCCACCGATTTCATCGCCTTCAAAGGCTTTCTTTTCCCATTTTTCGGCTTTCATCGTGGAGGATGCCTTGTAGAGGGAGCGCGCCAGCATGAACATATAGCCGATTGCCAATTCCGCCACCGAAGCGGAGCTCGCCAGCGGGGTGTTCATCACGGCAATGCCCTTCGACTTGGCGTACTCGTGGTCAATGGTATCCAAACCGACGCCGCCGCGGACGATCACCTTCAGGTTGGGGCAAACATCAATCAACGGCTGGCGGACCTTAGTGCGAGAACGAACGACCATGCCATCATAGGCGGGCAGTACATTGGGCAGTTCTTCAGGGGTGATATCATCACGCACATCCACGGTGAGTCCTGCAGCACGCATCTGCTCGATGCACTCCTTCTCGGTCTTGTCGCAAATCAAAATTTTCATGAGGTTTCTCCTTGGTTTGATTGAAAATTAATAACAGGAATCAACCCGCAGCGCGGCTGATTCCTGTCGAAAAAGGAAGCGTCATCACAAAATCATTCTAACAATCAGGATTGGCTTTGTCAACGACATGAGTCAGGGGAAAGTCATGTCAATTGTTCTTGTAAATTTGTCTGACAAAAAGCTATAATGAAAAGAAAATACGTCGCAGCCGTATCAACCTAAAGTCTAGACAAACCTTTCACCTATTCAACAGGAGTAACCCAAAATGTCCGAACTCAAACGTGCGTACAATTTCAATCCCGGCCCGGCCGCCCTTCCACTGGAAGTTTTGCAGCAAGCCCAGGTGGAAATGCTCGATTTCAAAGGCACAGGCATGTCCGTGATGGAAATCAGCCACCGCTCGAAGGAATTCGAAGCCGTGATCCAAACCGCCGAAACGGACCTGCGCGAACTGCTCGGCATCCCCTCGAACTACAAGATCATGTTCTTGCAAGGCGGAGCAACCCTGCAATTCGCCATGCTGGCGATGAACCTGCGCCCCGCCGGCGCTTCCGCCGATTACATTGTGACCGGAAGCTGGAGCAAGATCGCGCTCAAGGAATCCAAGAAACTGGGCGCGGCTCGCGCCGCCGCCAACACCGAAGCCGACGGCTTCAACTGTCTCCCCGCCAGCCTTGACCTCGACCCGAAAGCCGCGTACCTGCACTATACAATGAACGAAACGATTCACGGCGTCGAGTTCTTCAATGAGCCCACCCCGCCCGCGGGCGTCCCCCTCGTGTGTGACTGCTCCTCCGATTTCATCAGCCGCCCACTCGACGTTTCCAAATTTGCCATGCTGTACGCGGGCGCGCAGAAGAATGCTGGTCCCGCCGGCGTGACCGTGGTTATGATCCGCGACGATATGCTGGAACGCGTCCCCGAAAACCTGCCCGTGATGCTCGATTACAAGACGCTCGCCGCAAGCGGGTCCCTGCACAACACGCCGCCTGCCTATTCGATTTACATCGTGGGGTTGGTCTTCCAGTGGGCGAAGAAACAGGGCGGTCTCGCCGCCATCGAAAAGACTAACCGCATCAAGGCGGGATTGGTCTACGACGCCATTGACCAAAGCGGCGGCTTCTATCGCGGACACGCCAAACCTGATGCCCGCTCGCTGATGAACATCCCCTTCCGCCTGCCCAGCGAGGAGCTGGAAGACACTTTCGCCAAGGAAGCCAAGAAGAACAACCTGATCGGTCTTAAGGGACATCGCTCCGTCGGCGGTATGCGCGCCTCCATCTACAATGCCGTGACTGTCGAGGGTACCAAGGCATTGGTTGACTTCATGAAGGATTTCCAGAAGAAGAACGGATAGTTCAGTAATCAGTTGTCGGTAGACAAAAGTCAGTAAGTGAAAGACCTCCAGCCTTAAAAGGCGTGGAGGTTTTTTCATAGCAGTTGTGGCCAGAGGATTGGATCTGGACACGTTCGATGGCAAAACCCCACTTCGCCACCCCCTTTGACACTGCTGTTTATCAGTAGCCAGCCGCTTTGTCCTTTTTTAGTTCCTTGCTCATTTTACGGCTTAAAGTTCGATAACCAAGTCTTTCATAAAAAGAGATGGCAGTCTCGTTAAATTCGTAAACGTTCAACTCGATGGAAGTCGCGCCTTTCGCGATTGTCCACTCCTGCATTTTGTCCATCAGTATTCTCCCTATTCCATGATTCTGGAACCCTGATTTTACGACAATGCCATCGACAATTGCATAACGCCGGGGGACAAAAACAGGCATGACAGGCGCATCCCTGACAATTGCGTGGACAAACCCAACAAGGTTCCCGCCTGCTTCCGCAACCAACAAGGCAACGTTTTCGTCAGCGATAAGCCCCAAATAGTAATCGTTTTCTCGAGCCGCCCCGTCCGGCTTTTCGAAAATGTGAGGGAGATTGTCGCGATGCAAAGCGTCCATTTCATTGAATAGTTCGCACAGGGAGTCGTAATCGTCGGCAGTTGCTTTACGAAAGCTTATTTTCATAACACATTTCTTTCATCTTCAAAACGCATAGTTCCCACATGGGGCTGGTTAACGGCGAGTTAGGCGCAGTGACGTAATCATAGCAGAACTTCTAGGACTTCAGTTGATGGGAAGGGTAGTCGAGAAGCAGCGAAATCAATGATGTAACTACCGCAGTACCTCCAATCGAGACTGCCAACAATCCAAGAAAAGGGAGTGATTCGACCGCGAATGGTAGCGCAAATGGTATAGGTAGTAGAAAAATTGGACCGAACAGAGGTGCGGGAGCCAAAAGTAAACTGATTACTGCGACGAACAAAACTCTCTTTGTGGTGATTGCCATTGCTACGCGGTTGAAGAGTTTTGAAACTATCCAAAGTCCTGGCGAAAAGAATATGAACAAATAGGACGCAAGCGTCGATAATCCAAACGATCTTTCTGTGGGAGTTCTTTGTTCAGGATTAGGGCGAGCTTGATTAAACATTTCGGGTGTCTGAATTGTTCTGTCTGGGTAACGAGGATCATCCTCCACAGATTATTTCAACCCTGCAGAAGCAAGCGCAGCAACGGGAGACTCGTATTCCGCAAATCCAGCTTCATCAAAAACGTATTTATCTTCCTGATAGAAATATAGCCAAACCGCGATTGATTTGTAGTCGCCCTCCTCGGGAGAATACGAGATACTAAAGCTTCCCTTTCGATAGCCTCGCTCCACCATGCTAACCAATTCATCTGGAGATTGCTTAGAATAGTTGAGAGAAAGGATCACTTTTCTGCTTGATCGATAGTCTTCTCTGTGGTCTCGTCAGGCTTGATTAGTTCCTTGTCAATAAAACTCAAGTTGTTCTCCCTGTGATTCCAAACCCCAAATACTCAGTATCAACATCTACCTTTGGCGCAATCCCTCCTGCGCCCTTTTGGGGGACCAAAGCAGGTTGATATTACCTTGCATCAGGTAAACGGAAAGACAGTGCCAACTCGACCAACATCAAAACGATCAGGGTTATCGACGCCACCATGATCAAGGTCATCAAGGGGGCATTGAATACGATGGGCGTTTGCAGGTTGGCGTACACCGAGATTTCAAACGCAGCCTGGATCACCAACAAAATAACTCCAAACAGCATTGCCCCAAATGAACTTAGGCGTCCTAGCGTTTCGGCTCGTCGTCCGGAAGCGAGCCAGTATTCGCGGTTGGGCATGTTGATCAAGCTGGGGGGCAGGACCAGGAATAAAAGTTGCAGCGGCAGGCTGACCAGAATCACAACCAGAAAAGTCTGAATCTCAAACCAGAAGAATTGCGCTTTTGGGAGGAAACGATCGGGATCGCCTTGTATGTTGAAATGAGCTGCCATCTGTTCTGGCGCGATATTCCAAAGCCGCGCCATTTCAAGCAGGCAGACGAAAATGACGATCACGTAGAAAATTCTTCCGAAGCGCATGTTTTGCTCCAAGTAAATGTTATCGCAGTGCGCTGGCCTTTACGCCATCAGACCTGTGGGGTTTTGTCATCAGCAGAATGATCTTGTCTCAAGCTATTCGGAAGGGGAATTGGAATTGCTGGCGGATTTTTTCCAGAAGGCTAAAGCCATGTGGGAGGAGAAGCAGAGGAAGTTGCAGGAAAATAACTGAAGATCGTGCTGTGTATCGACTTGCGGTTGAGGAAACAATTCGAGTTACCCCGAGCTAATACAAAAATGACTGGAGGCTGAAAAGCGTCCAGTTTTACTCGCATCTGTTTTATGGAAAAGCGGGTTTACTTCTTTATGGCGTTGATCTCTGCCAACACCTTCTTCACCATGTCTTCGGTGATTCCAGCCTGTTTGGCTTGTGGCATGGCAAGCAGGGACTTCAAGGTCATCCCTTTTGCCAGTCCGAGCATGGGGTTCTTGGAGATTCCGGGAACATATTTCTCCAGAATTTTTACCGCATTGGTATCGTCCATAATGGTGCCAACCGTTGTATCCAAAGTGTATGCCATGGTTCCTCCGTGATTATATTGATTGTCCAATCGACATATTCATTATACGGCAATATCAAGGGTATGGAACACTTGAATCGCAAAACAGATGTAACTGCGCTGTGTCGCCGCTCGCGGACTGCAATATCACCCCCTCGTGGGGCTCCCGCACATCGTCCCCGAGCGCAGCGAGTGGGAACGCATTGACCTTCGGCTGCAAGCCACCCAGGTATATGAAAATACACCTCTGTTTGTTCATCATATCCAGCCTTTTTTTCTTGCTTGTTCTGTGATTGCTTTGAAATCTTTTGGCGGCAAAAAGGTTGCGAATTGCCCGAAAACCCACCTCCCATTCATCTTTGGTAATTTTCCGATAATGTAATAACAGAGCCGCAATTCAACGCGTTTATCGTCAAACTCAACTCGTTGAAGGTAAATAATCTTATGCGGGGCGTCAGACTGTGGTTTTCGGATTTCATCGGTAATTGTGAAGCGGACAACCTTCCAGTCAGGAAAAACATTCTTTCCCCTCTTGTTTCGGTTATCTGGCATTGGCGGGTATTTCGGTTTTGACATTTAGCAACTCTCCCATACTTTCCAACTATCAAAAAATCCAACTATCCGACTGGGTTCTTAAGTATACCCCGCCCCATCCCCAATTATCCGCCCCATTCTCACCCCTTGAAGAATGACTTAATTCATCACAAAACCGCATACCCCAAGTTGTGATTATCGTCACTAACACATCCTGCCGGGTCTTGCTATCCTTGCATTGGTGGAGGACTTGCCTCCAATTTCAAGTCGAATCCAAGGAACCTTTTATGAGTGACTATCGGATCGCAACCCATCCCATTCTTCCCATTCCCCAAACGGAAACAATCGAATTTACATGGAAGGGGCGTAAACTCCAGGCGCAGGCGGGGGAGACCATCGCCACGGCGCTGTTCGCGAACGGCATCCGCACCTTCGGCTACCATCCCAAGGATGGCTCGCCGCAGGGCATTTTCTGCGCGAACGGACAATGCGCCCAATGCACGGTCATCGCGGATAAACTGCCGGTGAAGTCATGCATGGCGCTGGTGACGCCCGGTATGGCTGTGGAGCCGGTGACCGCCTTGCCTAAACTGCCCGACGCCCCGCCCGTCAATCAATTCAAGCCGACCGAGACTTTACAGGTGGACTGCCTGATCATCGGCGGCGGACCCGCAGGACTGTCGGCGGCGATTGAACTCGGTCAACGCGGAGTCCAGACCCTGGTGGTGGACGACAAGCACCGTCTCGGCGGGAAGCTGGTTTTGCAAACCCACCGCTTCTTCGGCTCGATCAACGCCTGTTACGCCGGCACACGCGGCATCGACATTGCCACCAAACTGGCAGATGATGTGGCGAAAATTCCCGCCGTGACCACATGGCTCAATAGCACAGCCGTTGCCGTGTTTAGCGACCAAAAGGTGGGCGTGGTGCGCGACGGAAAAGATTATGTGCTCATCGAGCCGAAGACTATTTTGGTCGCCACGGGCGCGCGTGAAAAATCGCTGACATTCAAAGGCAACACCCTGCCCGGCGTGTACGGCGCTGGCGCGTTCCAGACTTTGGTCAACCGTGATTTGGTGCGTTGCTCCGAGCGGCTTTTCATCATCGGCGGCGGCAACGTCGGGTTGATCGCTGGTTACCACGCCCTGCAAGCGGGGATCGAAGTGGCGGGCCTGGTCGAAGCCCTGCCTGAATGCGGCGGATACAAAGTCCACAAAGATAAACTCGTCCGCATGGGCGTGCCGGTCATGACCTCGCATACGGTTCTCAGCGCCAATGGCACGGACTCAGTGGAGTCGGTGACGATTGCCGCGATTGATAAAAATTGGAAGCCCATGCCCGGCACCGAGCAGACCTTTGCCTGCGACACCTTGCTGGTGGCGGTCGGTCTCGACCCGGTGGATGAGTTCTACAAGAAGGCGCAGGAATTTGGTCTATCGGCTTTTGCCGCCGGCGACGCAGACGAAGTGGCTGAAGCCTCTGCCGCGATGTTCTCAGGCAAAATTCGCGGATTGGAAATCGCCCGCGCCCTCGGCTGTGACGTGCCAGATGTCCCCGAAGACTGGTTCCGCACTTCGGAGATTCTCAAATCACGTCCCGGCGAGATCACTCACGAAACCGTCCCCGATGATGAAGTGGTTTATCCCGTCCTGCATTGCAGTCAGGAAATCCCGTGCAACCCATGCACTTCGGTCTGCTCACAGGGCGCAATCGTCATTGACGAAATGGACATCCGCAAAGTGCCCGATTACATCTCCAAACAGATTGGCAAGGAATGCATCGCCTGCGAGAAATGCGTCACCATCTGCCCCGGACTGGCGATCACACTGGTGGATGTCCGCAAGGAAGGGGCTGACACCGCGCTGGTGACCATCCCCTACGAATTTGAAAAAGGCTCCATCAAGACCGGCGACCATGTGACCGTGCTGAACACCGTCGGTGTGGCGCTCGGCAGCGTGGAGGTAGTCCGCACACGCATTGCCAAGACGACCGACCGCACAGTGCTGGTCAAGGTCCGCGCGCCGCGTGAGATTGCGGACCAGATTGCGGGCATCGAAATCCAGAACAAGGAAGTCAGCGCGCCGTTGGAGCAGTACGTCGAGCGCCTGACCGATGATCTGATCGTCTGCCGCTGTGAGCGGGTGACGCTGGCGGAGATCAAAGCCATCATCCAGTCCGGTGTCCACGACATGAACGAGATCAAAGCAATCACGCGGGCGGGGATGGGAGCCTGCGGTGGCAAGACTTGCAGCAGCCTGATCAAACGCGCCTTCCGCGAGTTGGGTGTGCCGATGGCTGAAGTCACCGAAAATGTCGCCCGCCCGATGTTCGTCGAAGTGCCGTTTGGCGTTTTGGCTGGCGTGGAGAAGTAACATGAACAACACATACGACACCATCATCATCGGCGCGGGGAGTGTGGGGACTCCGCTGGCGTGGCAACTGGCAGATGCAGGTCAGAAAGTTTTGGTGCTGGAACAGTTCCCCAGCGTCGGTCAAGGCTCGAACAAGGCGGCGATTGGCGGCATCCGCGCCACCCACTCCGACCCGGCAAAGATCGGCATCAGTTTGAAGAGTCTCGAAATCTTCTCCACCTGGCACGAAAAGTATGGAGATGACATCGAATGGGTGCAGGGCGGTTACTCGTTCGTGGCGTATCGCCCCGAAGAGGAGAGGACCCTCAAAGACCTGTTGGTGATTCAAAAACAACTGGGCTTGGACATTGACTGGTACGACAAAAAAGAATTCCTGGAGATTGTCCCTTCGCTCAACCCCGATGGGCTGATTGGCGGGACGTTCTCGCCCGGTGACGGTAGTGCATCGCCCATGCTCTCCGCGCTGGCTTTCGAGAAGCAGGCGAAACGACGCGGTGTAGAATTCCATTATAAGGAAGGCGTGCGCGGAATTGCGAGGACAAACGATCGGGTTTCGGGCGTTGTCACTGACAAGGGGACCTACAGCGCCGGGCTGGTCGTCAATGCGGCTGGACCTTGGGGAGCCGTGGTCGCCAAACTGGCTGGGGTGGACGTGCCCGTCAACCCCGACTCACACGAAGGCGGAATCACCGAACCGGTCGCGCACTTCCTCAAGCCGATGGTGGTGGACATTCGCCCGACGGTTGATTCAACCAACTATTATTTCTACCAGCACAGCACGGGACAGATCATCTTCTGCATCACGCCCAACCCACAAATCTTTGGCTTTGATCACCGAGAGACTTCGGTCTTTCTGCCGCAGGTTGCCAAGCGGATGCTGGAGATCATGCCCTGCCTGCAAAATATCAAAGTGCGACGCACTTGGCGCGGCTCCTACCCGATGACGCCGGACGGCGCTCCGATTGTGGGTGAGGTGGACGGGCTGGATGGCTACTTCAACGCCATCGGTATGTGCGGACAAGGCTTCATGCTTGGTCCCGGTCTGGCAGTTTTGCTCAGACAGTGGATCACCGGCGAAAACGCCGCCGAAGCCAAAAAGATTCTCGCCCCGTTGAGTCTGTACCGTGATTTTGGAAAGAAGGAGAAGTTGAAGTAACGAGTTGCCGAGTAATGAGTTGATAAGTAAAGACCTGACGGTTCTTAAGCCATCAGGTCTTTTTGTCGGTTTATATTTTCCCGATCCAAACCCAATCGTGGGGGTGTCCATGCTGACCGGGGTCACCGCGTTGGTGCTGAAATCCAAAAATTCATATTCGGTGGGTTCATTGCCAAAACTTTCGCGATACGCCGCGATGCAAGCCTTTAAGAGTTCATGCCTCCTCTTTTTAGGGAATATGGGCGATGTTTTTTGGGATTTGCGGAAATGTAATTCGTGATGTGTAAAAAAGCGCCCCTGATTTCTCAGAGGCATTTTGGTGCACGTTACGGCGTTGTGTATTCCACGATCAACTGCGGCGGGTTGATGACATCTTCACCGCCATAGAAAGAGATGAAGTCCGCTTTCCTGTCATTGTCATCGTCCCTTGAAAAACGCAGGCGGAACTGGGTCGTGCCATTGAGGCTGACATATTTGAAATCGGTTGAGCTGACAATTAATTGATACCA
>JAUQXA010000064.1 GCA_030834895.1 Anaerolineales bacterium | reverse complement strand
TGCAAAGCAAAATGCGCCTAACACAGCGTGCACCCGACGTGTGGGAGTCGGCGCGATTTACGGGCTTTTTTCTGGCTTCGGGCTTTTCCTGCCCTCAAAGCGAATCCACACTCCGCCCACACGCGGGTAACGCAAACCGTTCAGCGGCTAGTCATATAGCATTCTTAAGTCAAATGGACACAAACATAAGATGAAATTAGTATTGAGACTCTTGTTGCTAGAAGTGCTTCTTACCAGTTGTGCTGGCGTAAAGTTAGCGAGTCCAATAACGCCAACATTTTCTCTATCGTCAACTCCAACTATAACGCTTACTCCAACATATGCACCTGTTCCTACAGCAACTCCGATACCCACAAAGACACCTTTCCCCAGTGATGAGGCTAAACAACTTATCCAAAAACAATATTCTATTATCCAACCAGAAAATGCCAGCCACATTTACCAACTTGTTCGATACCATAGGTTTGAGATAGAAGACGAATCTGCAAATCCACAACACCAACCAGATAATATGTATTCAGTGGCTTTCAGCCCTAATAGTTACTTGCTAGCATTTGGAAGTAGTGATAGGGCTGGATTATGGAATATTGAAAAATATCTCACCCAGCCATTTTTAGAAGAAAGTAAACCAACCATTCTTACTGACAGTGACCAAGATGGTATGGATGTAATCAGCAGTGTCACTTTTAGCCCTGATGGAAAATTTATTGCAATAGGTAGTGAAATTGGAAGTCCCTGGGGTAAGACCTATGCCCAAGTTTGGGATGTGACTACAAAACAACTTCAAACGCTAACAATTTGGGTTTCTTCTCCGCGTGAGTTATCGTTCAGCCCTGATGGAAGTGTAATCGGCATGGTTAGTGGCAATTCAGTCGAGATTTGGGATTGGCATAAAGGGTATGTTCGTCCTGAGTATATGTACCCCATCCCAGAAGAATATTTGCCATCAACCGACTCTGGATATTACAATACAAGTCTTGCATATAGTTCAGATGGAAAAATGATTGCAACAGGTGTTAGTTTTTTTTCTAACACTCAAGGTCATACTAAAAAATCTGTTGTTTTTTTGTGGGACATTAATACGGGACAAATTTTACACGTTTTAGAAAAAGGCAATAAATCAAGCGACATAAACAGTTTGACTTTTAATCCAGATAATAGCATTATTGTATCTGGCGATTGGGATGGCAAGGTAAGGTTATGGGATGTAAAAAATGGTAACTTACTATCCACTCTGGAAACAGGAGGGTATACACATGCTGTAACATTTAGTCCAGATGGGCGTATTTTGGCGGCAGGCAATCAAGATGGCACTATCAAACTTTGGGATACGAAAACACTCAAACTTCTTCACACGATACAAGCGCATATTATTAGAACAACTGAAATTACCTTCAGTTTTGACGGACGTTTCATCGCATCTTCTGGTTATGATGGGACTGTAAGCATATGGGGCGTGCATGGTCGGTAATTCTTACGCAAGAGCCGCCGAACACAGCGTGCAGCAACTGTCTTGAAAGTCAAGACGAAAAACCTCCTTTAAAGGGAAAACCAGTCCGTCTCAGGCAAGCACCGTCTGCCTGAACGGGACCTGATCCCGCATCATTGCATTCAAGATCGTTAGAAACTTCCGCATACAAGCTGTTAACGCCACCTTCTTGACCTTCCCCCTCTTCAATAACTGTTGATACTGCGCCAGGATTAATGGGTTGTACCTCGTCGCCACCAAGGTCGACATGTACAACACGTTCCGCACTTCGAGGCGTCCACCTTTCGTTTTTCTGTATCCTCGCTTCTTGCCGCTGTCCGCATTCATCGGCGCCAAACCCACCAACGCCGCGATCTTTTTGCGGTCCAACTTTCCCAACTCTGGTAACTCAGCCAGCAAGGTCGCTGCGGTTACTCGTCCCACTCCCTTGGCACTGGTCAGGATCTGCTCCTGTGCCTGTCACTCCTCGTTCTCTTTCAAGAACTGGTCCAGTTCCTTTTCGAGCTGTTTGATCTCTTCCTTCAAGACCTCGATCATCCGCTCCACGGAGGGGCGCATGGAGGTGGGGACCGTCCGCAGGCGGCTTTTTTCCGCTTTCAACATCTCTTCCAGCTGTCTGCGTCTCACCAACAGGGCTGAAACGTACCGTCCGCCCTCGCTTTTTGCCTCAAACTTCCTCGGTTTCATTTGCTTCCCAAACTCTGCCAGGTTGAAGGCATCCAGCTTGTCGGTCTTGGCAAAGAGCCCGCTGGCTCGGGCGTACTGTCTCACCCGCGAGGGGTTCACTACTGCCACAGGTAACCCTACTTCGTACAGTCCCAGCACGACCGCACGTTGATAGCCACCCGTCGCTTCCGCCACGATCAGTTCGAGGTCCAGGGTTTGTAACTTCTTGATGAGTTTGGCGATCCCTGCTTCGTCATTCCCCACCTGACTGGCTTTCTTCTCCCCCATCACTGCAATATCCAACTTATCCTTGGCAACATCGATCCCAACGAACTTTCCGCTACTAGTTGTCATTCCGACCTCCTCTTTGTATAATGGAGTGGAGCCCACGCTACGCGAAGCGTACGGTTTCTAGGGTCTGTATGCAAAATACAAAAAGGTGGTTAAATTGGTCGCTATGGGAAACCGTGGCGACCTAACCAATGAACAATGGGAGCGGATAGAACCCTTGCTCCCGCAGGCAAAAACAACTCGTGGACGACCAGCGCAAGAACATAGACAACTCCTAAATGGTATTTTGTGGGTACTGAGAACAGGAGCACCTTGGCGAGATATGCCAGAACGGTATGGTAAATGGACAACGATTTACAGCCGTTTCCAGCGCTGGCGCAAGTCAGCTGTCTGGGAAAAGATGTTTGCTGAGTTACAAACTGCACTGGATGTGGAGAGTAATGTGGATTGGGAGATCCATTTCATCGATTCCACGACGGTACGAGCCCATCAACATGCCGCTGGTGCAAAAAAAGTAACGCAGAGCAAGAGGCATTAGGGCGTAGCCGAGGTGGTTTCAGCACCAAAATCCACTTGCGTTGTGAAGGTACAGGCAGATTGATCACATTTTTGCTCACGCCTGGACAGGAAAGCGACATCCGTCACGCTGAAGAATTGATGGAAACAGGCGTAATTCGTAGAAAGTCAGGGCAACTGCGCCTGCGTCCAAGGCGGGTGGTGGCTGATAAGGGTTATACCAGCCACGCCTTTCGCGCTTATCTTCATCAAAAGAATATCCGTTGCACTATTGCTCGCCGAAGTAATGAACGTCGCAGAGGTTCTTTTGAGAAATCACATTACCGCAAACGCAATATCATTGAACGTCTGATCAATCGACTTAAGCAATTTCGCCGCATTGCCACTCGTTATGAAAAACGGGCTGCCAATTTCTCTGCCATGATCACTATTGCCTCGCTTTTCCTCTTTTCTGATTTTGCATACAGGCTCTAAGAACCTTGCAACTGTTCGGGCTCCTGAAGTAATGGACATGGCGATCCTGCTGCACGACGGTCTTGCTGCGACCTACCTGACATCGATCTGCCATGTCCCTTTTCATGATACTACCTGACTGTCATAATCGGCGGCATTTTCAAGTGTTTTTCTGGCTTCGAGTTTTTCCTGCTCCCAAACAGAATCCACACTCCGCCCACACGCAGGTAACGCAAACCGTTGGGCATTTGACTTTCTAAAAAGGGACTTATGTGTTCTTCTACCTTTTCCAAATTCGTTATTTTAGGGTTGACTGTTCTTGTTGCCTGCACAACACAAGCCCCGCAAACACCAACACCAACCAGTTTACCTCCAACTCCAACGCCTGACTTGGGGCTTATCACACCTGAAAATATTAATCGTCTTTTGGAAATAAAACAACTAGGCATGGGGGAAGCTTTCGGCTCGCCACTTTATTCGTCCGATGGTAAATGGTTGTTTCAGGCAACTACCAGCGGCGTGTTTGTTTTTGATACAACCTCCTATGCCAATCGTTTATTAACGCCGTATTCAACTCTAGCTTCTGAAGACCAAATTATCGATCTTTCTCCAGACGGGAAAACCTTAGTTATGGGAAATGACCTAGTTATGGTTGAGAACGGGCAAAAGATATCCAACCTTGATATCCCATGGCCAGGGACTCGGACTGCGATATTTTCACCCGACGGGATATTACTTGCACGGGGTTACAACATAGATCGAACTAGCAATAAATCTCGTGTTGGAATCTGGCGTGTGGCAGATGGAGTCCTGTTACAAACTTTCGATGTGGAATCTCTTGGATCACTCGGTTTTTCGTCTGATGGACGATTAATATCAATTCAAACTGGATATAATGAAACCCCGTTTTTTATTATTTACGACACTCAAAGTGGCAAAAAGTTATCGAACTGGATTGGACAGCAAGCTGTCTTCCTGCCCGAAAACAAACTAGCAGTGGAAACAGATGGCACTATTCGAATCTATGATCTAGCAACGGGAATAGCAGAGCATGCCTTTTTTGGAGAACTTGTTGGCACCTCTTCCGATGGGAAAGTTATTGCTTTGCTGAGTTTTGATCAGTTTAAAGTTTACAGGATTTCAGATGAAGGACTTTTGCTCACAATAGAGGCACATCCTACAAGAAATTTCGGTGCCATCTTGCGCTTTTCCCCCGATGGGCAGACGCTGGCGGTATACACCGCTGATTACTGTTGCGGTGGACACACGGACACCTTATCACTTTGGCGCATGGATGGTACGCTTATTAAAAAAATTGATAAACCAAGCGATCTTTTCAATTTTTCGCCAGATGGAAAATCATTGGCAGTCACCATTCGCAGCCGTAGTACACAGATTATTAATGTAGCGGATGGCTCGTTAAAAGCCAATGTAGGTACATACAATTTAATGGCTATAGGTGTTGCATTTTTACCAGAGGGACACCAATTGGTAGTCGCTGGAGTTGAAAGTATGACTGAGCAACCTAGTGGCTATGACTATCAACCGCCATTATTCTTCTACGACTTGGAAAGCGGAGAGCTATACAAGACTCAGCCTTCAACGACTAAAAACGAACCACACACACCCAGTACGGACGGGAAAATTTATACACCCGATGAATATTTTGGAGGCAGAAATTGCAGGATTGTCCTTTCTCCAGATGGGCGCTTCAATGCGTCTGGAGGTTTCGAGGGAATCGTAATCAGGAATGTTTCAGACGGCGGTGTGCAATTTTCGATTGACGAGCCAGTATATGATTGTCAATCACCATTGGAATATGGTGTAAATGCTCAACGCCTCGCCTTTTCGCCAGATAGTCGTATCTTGGCAATAGGATTAATAGATGGCACTATAGAGTTGTGGGATACAGAGAAAGGCGAAAAAATCTACTCTATAAAAACAACCAATAATCCAAGTAATATAATTTACGACATCAATTTTTCACCTGATGGCAGATTATTAGCCGCAGGATTTGAGGATGGCAGTGTAAGAATTTATGGAATCAAGTAAACTTGCTCAACAGAAAATGCCCAACAAAGCGTGCACCCGACGTGTGGGAGTCGGCGGCAATCTTAGGCAGTTTCTTATGCCTTTTCATTTTTCCACATCGGACGGCTTCGCGCCGTCCGTCCTGTTTTCTCAGAGTGGGGTGTTGTCGTCGAACGAAGAGATCAGTCTTTACTCCCTCTGCCGCGGTTCTGGAGGCAATGTCAGAACTTCCGCCTCACGCCATAACGTCCAGCGGGCGATTGTCCATTTTTATGTGATACAATTTTGCCAATGCATGCGTAGCAGGGCGGAGGACAAACAAAAGGACGCTTTTCCATCCAACGCCTGGATGTTTACACACCCTATCATGCGGATTATCCACTCGCCTGATGCGAATCATCAAGCGATGAATTTGTGCAGTGATGCTGTACATCCAACAGCACGCTCAACTCCAGGAGAAAAAATGGAATACAAACTTTATGTCGGGAACCTGTCCTATGACGTCAGCGAGGCTGACCTGCAGGCATTATTTACGGAGGCAGGCGCGGTCAAGTCTGTGGCGGTGATTAAAGACAAGTTTTCAGGTCAACCCAAGGGTTTTGCATTTGTCGAGATGGAAAACCAGCAGGATATGCAAAATGCGATTGCCATGTTCAACGGGAAGGAATACAAAAATCGCGCGCTCTCCGTAAGTGTCGCCCGTCCGCGCGAAGAGAGGCGCGATTTTGGCGGCGGGAATCGCGGCGGTGGCGGCGGAAATTACTCCAACAACCGCAAACACAAAGCCGGTACCAACCGAAGACAGTATTAGAGGCAACACCGCCTTGCAAGAGATATCCTGCAAGGCGGTGTTCCATTAAAGACGCGCTCAGATGCGAAACAGGAAAGTTGGATGGGGAAAGTAAGGGCGTCATAACCTAGCCATGACCCGCAACTCATTGGTATAATCCGCCCGCTTTGGAAAAAATCACACAATCAAGGAAAGTGCAAGCATGATAGATGTAAACGAACTTCGCAAAGGCGTCACATTCGAACTGGACGGCAACCTGCTCAAGGTGCTGGACTACAGCCACAACAAGACAGGGCGCGGCAATGCCAACATCAAGGTCAAGGCCCGCAATTTGTTGACCGGCGCCACCATCGAGCGCACCTTCAACTCCGGACTGTCGGTGCAGGATGTCAGCCTCGACTTCGCCAACGTTTCCTACCTCTACAACGATGGCGACCTGTACTACTTCATGGACAATGTGACCTTCGAACAGCCCGGCATCAAAAAGGAAGCTCTGGGCGACAGCGCCAAGTTCCTGAAGGAAGGCATGGAAGTCAAACTCACCTTCTACAAGGGTGAAGCCATCGACATCGAAATGCCCACCTCGGTGGACTTGAAAGTCGTCGAAGCCGACATGGCCATCCGCGGCGACACCGCAACCGGCGTCACCAAGAAGGTCACCACCGAGACCGGCATCCAGGTGCAATGCCCCAATTTCGTCGTCGTCGGCGACACCATCCGCGTGGATACCCGCACGGGCGAATACATCACCCGCGTCTAAAAATGAAAACTCCCGCAGGACGCGAATGTCCATACTTCCATGGCGACTATTATCGTGGGCGCAATCTGGAAGAGTGCCGCCTATTGAAAGCAAATGGACAGGGCTGGTCGAGCGATCTATGCAAGACCTGCCCTGTCCCGGATATTGCCCGCGCTAACTCCTGTCAATACATGCAGTTGAAAGCCATCGTGGAACGGTCCATGCTCACATTTTTTCAACGACGCGTGCGGGTAAGTGCATTTTGCGAAAAGACACAACGCAATGTGGCAGAGCCGCATGTGGGTTGCGGCGAATGTCACGAACTACCCTTCAAATTCGAAGTGAAAGAATAATCAAGACTCCGGGGGAGTCCAACACTATGACACTAACGCTACTGCTCGATCTCGACGACACCCTGCTCAACACAAATATCAATTCCTTCATTCCCGCCTATTTTCAGGCACTGTCACGGGAACTTGCTCCGCAAGTCGACCCCAGCCTGATGCTCCGCGCACTCATGGCTGGCACAAATCAGATGATGGCAAACGATGATTTCTCGCAGACCCTTGAGCAGGTGTTCAATGCGGTGTTTTACCCGCAGATTAATTCCCATCGCGAAAAAATTGCCGAAGCGATCGAGAATTTTTACGATCACATTTTCCCCACTCTCAGCGGGGTGACCACGCCCAAACCTGAGGCAAAGCCTTTTATAGATTGGGCATTCGCACAGGGGTTTCGCATTGCCATTGCCACCGACCCGCTCTTCCCGCGCAAAGCCACGCATCACCGTCTGCGCTGGGCAGGCTTCGAGCCCGAGCAGTTCGAGATTGTCTCATCCTTCGAGCATTTTCACTTCACCAAAACACACCCCGCCTACTACGCCGAAATCCTCGGCCGCATGGGCTGGCAGGATGGTCCCGTACTGATGGTGGGTAACGACCTGGACCGTGACATCCTCCCCGCGAAAAGGCTTGGGCTGGCGACCTATCACGTGGGCGACGAACCCACTCCCCCGTCGGGATTCGAATCTTTGGGTTGGGGCAAACTATCGGACTTGCGCTCCTGGCTTGAGTCTACTGATTTGTCAGCGCTGACTCCATCCTTCAAATCGGTTGATGCCATCCTCGGGATTTTATCTGCCACCCCGGCTGTGTTCAACGGCTTCTCGCGCGAATTCGACCGCTCGGCATGGTCGCGCAAACCCACGGCGGACGAATGGTGCCTGAAGGAATTGATCAGCCACCTGCGCGACACGGAACGCGAAGTCCATCAGATGCAAATCGAGTTGTTCAAGGAAGGCGGCGAACCGTTCATCCCGCGACCCGATACCAGCGTATGGGCAAACCAGC
Organism: Anaerolineales bacterium; assembly: GCA_030834895.1. GTDB lineage: Bacteria > Chloroflexota > Anaerolineae > Anaerolineales > Villigracilaceae > Villigracilis. Next base: position 297,879 of record JAUQXA010000064.1, on the reverse strand, counting down.
GCGATTACCTGCACGAGGATTGCGCCACAGCGTTGAAGGAGTTCAATGAAGCAAGGCGGGACACGTTGAACATGCTCAAAGAAACTTCCGATTGGGATCGCAAGGCGCGTCACGCCATTTTCGGACCCACAAACTTTTTGGAAGTCGTAGGCTTCATCGCGGAACATGACCGGTTACACATTCATCAGGCATGGCACACGTTGAAAAAAATGTAGAATTTTTGCGTGACTTCCCAACCTCCGCAGTGTTATTATTGAAATGGAAAATGGACAAGTTCGATGCTTGTCCTTTTTTGTTACATCTTACACATCGCAAGGGCGACCCATCAGAATCACCGAGGTACTCGCTTTTCCCTGGCGGGTCGCCCCTACACCAAACTGCCGCGATGAAACTTATCAAGGAGAACACGAATGCGAAAACGAGTCGTTGTCACCGGACTGGGTTGTATCAGTCCAGTTGGAAATAACGTGAAGGATACCTGGGAAGCGTTGCTGGCTGGAAAGTCCGGCATGGCTCCCATTACCCATTTCGACGCCAGTGCACATAAAACCAAATTTGCAGCCGAGGTAAAAGGGTTTGACCCCGCTGCCCAGTTCGGCGCGCGCGACGCCCGCAAAATGGACCATTTCACCCAGTTTGCCACTGTCGCCACCTTGGAGGCATTGGCACATTCAGGCTTGAGAATCGATGATTCAAACCGTGACCGGGTGGGTATTTTGATCGGCTCAGGCATTGGCGGAATCAGTACCCTGATCGAACAATATGATGTCATGCGTCAGCGCGGACCCGACCGTGTCAGCCCCTTCCTTATCCCGATGATGATCTCCGACAGTGCGGCGGGCAACCTCGCCATCCGCGTCGGCGCGCGCGGACCCAACATGTCACTGGCAACCGCCTGCGCTTCGGGGACGAACGCCCTGGGCGAAGCCGCCGAAATGATTCGGCGCGGCGCGGCAGACGTAATGATTGCAGGCGCGGCAGAGGCAGCCATTACTGCCATCTCTATGGCAGGCATGAACGTGATGACCGCCCTCTCGACTCGCAACGATGATCCGACAAAAGCGTCGCGCCCATTCGATAAGGACCGCGACGGTTTCGTGATGGGCGAAGGTGCTGGAATCATGATTCTCGAATCCCTCGAACACGCCCAGGCGCGCGGCGCGAATATCCTGTGCGAATTCACAGGCTATGGCACAACCGACGACGCACATCACATTTCAGCGCCTGCGGAAAACGGCGCTGGAGCCACGATGTCCATGCGGCTGGCGGTGGAAAACGCAGGGTTGAAACTCGATGAGATTCACTACATCAACGCGCATGGCACATCCACCAACCTGAACGACAAGAGCGAAACTGCCGCCATCAAGAACCTGTTTGGAGCGCATGCATATAAAGTTCCCGTCTCCTCAACCAAGTCCATGACCGGGCATCTGCTGGGCGCATCAGGCGCGCTGGAAGGTGTCATCTGTGCAATGGTGCTCATGAATAATGTCCTGCCACCGACCATCAACTACGAAACCCCCGACCCCGACTGCGACCTGGACTACGTCCCCAACCAGCCGCGCAAAGCCGAGCCGCGAAACGTGATGTCCAACTCATTTGGGTTCGGAGGTCACAACGCCACGCTAGTGCTAAACCGCTTCAAACAATAAAAGGAGAAAGAATGCCATTCGCACATATCACGGGCTGGGGCATGTACGTGCCTGAGCCTGTTCTGACCAACGATGATCTCACCAAACTGGTGGAAACCAGCGACGAGTGGATTCGGGAGCGGACGGGAATCCGCGAGCGGCACATTGCCCGCGAGACTGAATTTCCCTCGACCTTGGGCGTGGAAGCGGCGCTCAAAGCATTGAATGTCGCCAATCTCGCCCCCACTGAACTGGACTTAATCATCTGCACATCGTCATCGCCTGAATATATTTTCCCGTCCACCGCCTGTATTATCCAAGACCAGATCGGGGCAACGAAGGCAGGCGCGTTCGACCTGCAAGCCGCCTGCACCGGCTTTGTGTTTGCCATCAACATGGGCGCGCAAGCCATCCGCAGCGGCGCAATGAAGAATGTGCTGGTCGTCGGCACGGAGGTCCTCTCGCGTTTTGTCAATTGGAAGGACCGAAACACCTGCATCCTGTTCGGCGATGGCGCGGGAGCATTTGTCCTGCAGGCGAGTGACCAGTCCGGCGGCGTGATGTCGGCGGTGATGCACTCGGATGGCTCCGGAGCGGATACTTTGAGTCTGCCTGCGGGTGGCACACATCATCCGGCAACCGAGGCAACCGTCCGCGAAGGAAAGCACTTCATCCAAATGGACGGCAAGGAAGTCTTCCGCTTCGCCACCCGAGTGATGGGCCGCGCCGTGACCGAGTCGCTGGAGCAAGTCCAACTGACCACCAATGATGTGCAGTGGATCGTGCCGCATCAGGCAAATTACCGGATTATCGAGACCGCCGCCAGGCACCTGAAAATGCCGCTGGATAAATTCATCATCAACGTGGATCGCTACGGCAACACGTCCACAGCTTCCATTCCGATTGCCGCCATCGAGGCAATCCAAAAATCGCAGATCAAACCCAGGGACAAGGTGGTCTTCGTCGCCTTCGGTGGAGGACTGACCTGGGGCGCGATGGTCGTCGAGTGGACCGGCCCGCTGCCTGTGAAGAAGCATGTCCATCTCCGCCAATATCGCCTGCTTGCCCGCCTGCGCTCGTTCATCCGCCGTGCCTTCCGTTATTTAGAGGGATTCCTCGCGAGAAAGGAACTCTAATTAACAGACTCTAAGGGTTTCCGAAACCTTTGGGGTCTTGTGGTAAGATACAGTTGAAATTCAACCAAAGGAGCGTGTTATGTTAGGTTTACCACGTGGTGTGGAATGGATTGTTATTCTCGTGATTGTTATTCTCCTGTTCGGACCGGGGCGCATCGGCAAAATTGCCGGGGAGCTTGGCCGCGGCATCAAAAACTTCCGCGAGGGGTTGGGGAATAAGGAAGAACAGTCCGACAAAACTGAGACCACAGAAGAAAAGAAATAATAAAAACAGGAAGGTCGCCAATTGGCGACCTTCTTTGTTGTTCACGGGTTTGTTTCTTCCGCCATTTTTTTGGACACCCGGTTGATAACCTCCATTACACCGCCGAGGGGATTTTTCAAGGTCTCGAAAGCTACCTCCACAATATCGGGAGCCATGCGTTTGATATTGCGGAAACGTCGCGCCAGAAAACTTTCATCAGGTTTGGGTTCTTCGAGCGCGGTCTTAATTTCCTGCAGTTCAGCCTTCACATCCGCCTTGTCGGCGGGTTTGAGTGATGGATTACCTTCAACGCACTGGTAAATAACATCAAAGAGCGGGGTAATGTTGATACCCTGATTGGATACCGTGTTATGGTCGCCAATGACGATATTGCTGCCCTGCACGTTGCCGCCAACGACAATACTGCCATTTCCGGCATTCAAACCGTTTTTCTTCTTCCCTGTCATGTTTCCTCCAATGAATCCTTCGGCGCAATGACCACACGAAAACTAAGGTCATCGTTGAACATCAGTGGGATGTACCAATTGGAAAATGATGAACGCGCAAACCACTGATAACCGATCCACGACCCGCCGCACACGACGCGATATTTTTTATCCTCGTCGTACCAGGAACCTGTCCACTCCCAGACGTTGCCGCTCATATCCCATGCGCCTTCGGGGCTGACACCCTGTGGGAAAGTACAGACCGCCGTCGTGCCGCCCAAACCCGAACCTGTCGAGTCACTGTCCCAGGTATTGGCGGCGGTTTTGTCAAAACCTTCTCCCCATGGATATTCACGCCCGTCCTGCCCGCGCGAAGCGCGCTCCCATTCATCACCACGTGGCAGGCGGATGGTGTATCCTTCAGGTACAGCTACAATCTTCTTGGAAAGCCAGTTGCAATAAGCTTCAGCCTCGAACCAGTTCACGCCCACAATCGGCACAAGGGGATTGCTCAACTCGATACTGTGCCAGTAATACGGCACATTGCGTTTCGCCAGCGGACGATGTTCCAGCCAGTCCTGAGCCATGGCTTCCATCGTCCGCAAGTCATATTTCCCTGTACGCCAGTCCCAACCGTCTTTGCTCCAATATTCCTGCGTCTTATATCCGTCCTCTTTGACAAAACGCGCGAACTGAATGTTGGTGACGGGATACCTGCCGATGAAATACATGTATGGGATATTCTTGACATCCTTCTTAACTCCGGCCTGATACTCACCCGCCGGAATTTCCGCAAACCGGTCCAGGTCTGTCGGACGCCACCCAAGTCTGCCCAACAGCAAACCGGCATGACGCCTCAACTCAGGGCGAATCTCGCCATCTTGCATGGTGATCTGCAGGGACTGAACCACGTAATCCTTACTTTGCGGAGACACTCCCCCAGGCCATGTGTCCAGTACAGCGTCACCAGCGAGGATCACAGCCTCACCGGGAGGACCAGGCTGATAGTTAACCAGCGCCTCGACCACCTCCCCAGCCACCTTGGGCAATTGCTGACGGATGCCAAGATAACCGATGGTCAGCAGGGTGACTTCACGCCAGGCTTGTTCTCCCACATGGGCTGAGAGTGTTTCGATGATGGGAGCAGCATTGCCCTGTCCTTTGAACGCAAGCGCAACTGCCGCAAGATACTCCTCAAAGGTCAGGTGGATGAAACCGTACTCGCCGGGACCTCGTTCCAACAGAAGTGCGGCATGTTCACGGACATCGGACAAAAACTGGCGCGCCGCCTGATGCGGAGAGGCGTCACTGCGCTCCATGAAAAGCTCCTCGAGCTTGCGGCGCATATCCTCCCGCCCAACCAATCCAACGCCAGGACTTATTTCATGCATCCACAATGCAAGCGGTGCAAGGATGCGGATGGTCTGTAATTCATCAATATCACGGCCGGGCGCACGTCCGCTAAGACTGCGGGCGCGGTTCCAGGTCGAGAGCAGGGTGGTGACATACTGGTCGTACAATTGCACGCGGCGTTCTGGAAGCGAAACTCCCTGCCGCTTCATCAGGGCCAGGATGGTCAGAAGCAGCGGTGTGGAGGCCAATTGCCGCACACCGGGATTCTGATGAATGGAATCGAGCAGTTCGCGGCGGTCGGTCTCTGCATCCGCCTGCGCGATGGATGTGTTTCCCTGCGCCTGCTTTTCGAGCGCCGTTGTCCAATGCAGGATGAATTCCTCGATTTCATCATCTTCAAAGTCGACGATGGTACATTCAACAAGGTCTTCGGCAGAAGGGCGGACGGCACGATATCCGACCACGCGGCTGGTCAATACAAATTTATTTCCCTCGCGCCGATGAAAGGCAAAGAAATCCACAACGCGCTCGACGACGGTGTTGCGCATGTTAAGGTCACGAACCTCGTCGAGTCCATCCAGCAGGATGAGGGCACGTCCCGCTTTCTGCGCTTCGCGTAGCATCGGACCGATGGGCAGGTCCGCGCCAATACCGGCAAAATATTCTGCGATGAAGTCGTCGAGGCGGATATCCCGGGTTTGAAGCGCATTGGCAAAGGCGGCCAACGGCAGCAGGATGGGCAAATAATCATCCAAGCCGATTTTCCTGCCCTCGCCGCGCGCAAGGCGCAACGCCAGATATTTGACAAATGTGGTTTTGCCCGCCCCCGGGTCCCCCAGAATAACCACACCCGAATGGGTTTGCAAAATCTTCAACAGGGAGGCGGGTTCGCCGAAGTGGATCAATTCCTGCTCATCGTTGGTCAAATCCCGCCCTGCCAGGCTAAGATCACGCCTCCAAGTATCCCCTTCAGGTAATTCCATACGCGCCTTAAGCGGGACATAAAGGTCGAGAAGTTTCAATTTCAACGGGACACGGTCTGAAATACCCATCCCCTTCAGGCTGAGATAGTAATGGCGATCGGTCAGGTAGGCGAGGTATGCCGCCGTCGCCTCCTTCAATTTTTCGGTAGGCAGCGTGGGGTTGAGATCGCGCCAGAATCTATCAGCAAGGACGATAGTCTGCCCGTGGATGATGGCACTGTCGGTGACAGAACCGCCAACAGCAATGCTTTGGTCGCCTGCCTGAATCTCCTGTCCGGGCTTGGTTTGTTTTGGGGTGCTCTTTGAAATCTGCTTTTCGGTCATGCCCTGCCTCATTTATTCTCAATGAAAGTATACAGTAAATCGGGGAAATCGGAATTAACCGATTTGCAAAGTCAAATTTTCGGTTATTGACATTTTTTCCGTTTCGGATATAATCGGCGAGAATAACAAAGGCTGTGACGAGAAAAAGTACGTTTTGTACGACGATCCAGAGAGCAGGCGGAACCTGGTGAAAGACCTGCCCGAGACGACAAAACTGAATGGTTCTCAGAGCCGCAAGGGCAAAAGGGTTCAATAATTGGATCGCTGAGTAGCCCATGACGGGAACTGTACCCGTTATCCCGCAGAGTTACTCGGAAGTACAGCCATCGACTGTCTGACCCGCTAACTAAAGAGTGAGGCTGGCTTCCCGTTGCATCACAACGGGATTTTTTCTTAAGCCATGAGCCAGCCTAAGTTGGGTGGCACCACGGACGCAACGGCGTTCGTCCCAATTGGGACGAACGCCATATTTTTTTAATCAACCAAAGGAGAAAGTATGAACACAATGTCTCAACCCGAATCACAGGAAATCAACCTTCTGCAGGAACGCGCCGTTGAAACACTAACCGACGATTCCCTGCCCGCCGCGCAGGTGATCGAAGAACAAAACAACAATGCAGAACAAAGCGACTCACCGCGCTTCATCCCATAATTATTGGAGGAATCCCATGACTGACCAAACCCGCTTTCTTTTGAACGAGACCAACCTGCCGAAATTCTGGTACAACATCTACGCCGACAGCCCCGTGTCGCCGACCCCGGTGCTGCATCCCGGTACGATGGAGCCTGTCACCCCCGACTTTTTATCCGTCCTCTTCCCGATGGAACTGATCATGCAGGAAATCAGCTCGGAAAGATACATCGAGATACCGGAAGAAGTGCGCGAAATTTACAAGCTCTATCGTCCCACTCCCCTATTGCGCGCCCGCAGACTGGAAAAGGCGCTCGGCACGCCCGCACATATCTATTACAAGAACGAGGGCGTTTCACCCGCAGGCAGTCACAAACCCAACACCGCCATTGCACAGGCCTACTATAACAAAGCCGCCGGCACAAAGGCACTGACCACGGAAACCGGCGCGGGGCAGTGGGGATCGTCGCTAGCTTTTGCCTGCAACGTCTTCGGGCTTGACCTTGAAGTATACATGGTGAAGATATCCTACCAGCAAAAACCATACCGCCGCAATTTAATGGAGACCTATGGCGCAAAGGTGTACGCCAGTCCCACCGACCTGACGAATTACGGGCGTTCCGTACTTGCCGAAACGCCAAACAGCAACGGTTCGCTGGGCATCGCCATTTCAGAAGCGGTGGAGGTTGCCGCGACCTCGAACGGCACAAAGAAATACAGCCTGGGCTCGGTGTTGAATCATGTATTGCTGCATCAGACCGTGATAGGCGAGGAAGCCTTGAAACAGATGGACTTGGCGAATGAGTATCCCGATGTGGTCATCGGCTGTGTGGGCGGCGGCTCGAACTTTGCAGGCATTGCCTATCCCTTCCTGCGCGAAAACCTGAACAATGGCAAACGCACCCGCCTCGTTGGTGTGGAACCAACCGCCACCCCCTCGCTCACCAAGGGCATCTACGCCTTCGATTACGGCGACACCGCAAAGATGGCGCCAATCGTCAAGATGCACACCCTAGGACACGACTTCATGCCGCCCGGCATTCATGCGGGTGGGCTGCGTTATCACGGCATGGCTCCCAGCCTTAGCGCCTTGCACGATGCGGGATATATTGACGCGGTGGCAGTCAAGCAAAAAGGCACTTTTGAAGCCGCAGTGATGTTTGCAAAAGCCGAGGGCATAGTCCCGGCACCCGAATCCGCCCATGCCATACGCGCAGCCATTGATGAGGCTCTGGATGCAAAAGCCAGGGACGAGAAACGTGTGATCCTGTTCAACCTTTCGGGACACGGACATTTCGACATGGCGGCTTACGAAACATATCTCAGCGGAAAATTGGAAGACTATGAATACCCCGCTGAAGCCATTCGGGAGTCGATGAGCAAACTTCCAAAAGTAACTCTGCCTGCCTGATCCACCCAAGACGAAAACGCGAAGCCCGGCTCGGTTGAGTCGGGCTTCGCGTTTTCTACACTTGAGACGATTCCGCGGTCTCCTCCCCAAATACGATGACCGCAATATGCTGGTTCAAAAACTTCGGCGGACCATCCTGGTCGGGGACCACCTGTCCGAGGGTATATCCGCCCGCAATGGGAACCTTTGTCCCTAAAATTTCCTGCACGGCGGCAATCTCCACTACATGCTGCGCCTTTAACAGGAGCTGCCAGGCGATGTCCACAAGAACAAGTGCAAATATCGGCCTTGCATTGCCGAGTTGCAACAAGGCCTGTTGGGCGGCATTTCGCGCCGCGCGCTCGCAGGCAATGCGACTTCCCACCAACAAGTATGCGTCAATGCCGTCACGAATGGCCGCATTCATGCGGAAACTTCCATCAGCCTCCACCCGGATGGGCGCGCGTACAACCAAATCCTCGCCTTGCTCCACCCCAAGCGGATAAAGACGTGCAAGATAGCTCAAAGGAGGGAATGCCCAATCACGGGGAGGATAACCAAAGAGGGTTGCATACGTTTCAGATGCAGGGCGTCCATCCAACGTGCGCAACCAGAAACCTCGAGAGCGCGTTACCCGGAACTGCTTCCCCACCTGATCCCAGCCGTGATCACATCCAACACCCATTTTGATGTTGCCACGCAAAAAAGCAGCCGCCAACCCGCCGGTACCAGTCTGGTTTCCGGCCATTTGATAGGTGCTGCCAGTATGAAGGTCGCCGCTTGAAAGTCCGCCCATGACGCTTGCACCGGGCGAAAGCACATTACAAAACTGCTCCGCATCCCCATTAAATCCATCTGCAAAGAACAATAGTGACTGACGTTCCTCGCGAGCCGCAAGATGCTGTCCCACTTTCGTTGCCGTCTCACGCCCGGATTGGGCATATCCTGGAAACCAGTGTGTATCCGCTTGAAAGTCACCGCTCAACAGAGCAACAACCACAGAATGAGGATGGACCCCGCCCTGTGTGAACCCCGCAGGAGAACCGAAACCAAGCACGGGAGCGTCGCCAAGCAGGCTTGTTATACCATTCAGCACTTCACGCGCCTGGTATTGATGCGAGGCAATCACTACTGCAAGTCCTGGCGTATTCGCGCCTATGCGATTCAAAGCCTGATGCGCGGCCTGCAAACCGGCTTCGCGTCCATCAAGTGCCTGCGCTGCCCCCACGGATGCAACTAATGTCATAACGCCTCGCTACTCTTCCGCAACCGGGACCGTAAAGTGGAAGGTGGTTCCTTTACGATACTCGCTCTCGAACCAGATCTTGCCACCCTGCATTTCGACTAATCCCTTTGTAATATTCAAACCCAACCCTGTTCCGGGCGCTTCACGGGCCTTGGGGTCTTCGGAACGGAAGAATTTTTGGAACATCTTCTGCTGGTCCTCCAGAGTCAAACCGATGCCATTGTCCTTGACCCACAGGTGAATGACACGGGCAGCCCCTTCGGGATCCCATTGATTGGAGACTTCCTCCACGCCGATTTGAATGAGGCCACTTTCAGGCGTGTATTTGTAGGCGTTACTTACCAGGTTTGTCAGAACCTGTCCCACACGGATACGGTCGGCCCACATGGGAGAAATTCTGTCAGGCAGAATAAGCTCAAGAGTTTGTTTCTTCTCTTCGATCTGACGCTTTATTGAACGGACAACTTCATCCACCACTTCCGGCGCGCTGGTTGCCTTGTATTCGAGGCGCAGGCGTCCTGCCTCGATCTTGGCATTGTCATTCAGATCCGAAACCAAAGTGGACATGCGCTCCACATTGGATTTGATGGTGTTCAGGAAGTTGGTCTGCATTTGGTTGATCTGCCCCACCGCACCGCCTGCGAGTAATTCTGTATAACCCTTGATGGAAGTCATGGGGTTCTTCAGTTCATGCGCCACGAATGAAACAAATTCACTCTTGGCAAGATTGGCGCGCTGCACTTCGCCAAACAGTTGCGCGTTGGAAATCGCGATGGCCGCATGATCAGTAAGACGGGTCAGGAAGTCAATGTCCACCTGTGAATCGCTTGTGCTCTCCAAATGAAGCAGTCCAATAACCTTTGTTTCACGACGGATTGGGATGATCAATTGGGTGTGGGCACTGGCGAGAAGCTTTTCTTTGGAATTGGCGACTGCCAGCGATTGTGGCTGGCCATTTTCCACCGAGAGGAGCATGGCAGGCAGTTCCACTTTCATTGTCTGGTCGGGCAGATTCGCCATGCGCTCATCAAATCCCTGATGAGCCATCACGCGCAGTTTTTCCTCCTCCAACATTCCGATCAAGCCCGCTTCCGCAACAGACTGGCGCAAGGCCCAATCAAGGGTGATGCGCATGGCGCGATCCATTTCAAGGCTGGCATTCAGCTCGCGGTCAATTCTCTGCATGACCGAAAGTTCTTCAACGCGGGCGGCCAATTCCTGGTCGGTGAGCATGAACAGGCGGGTATTTTCGATTGCCACCGCGGCCTGACCTGCAAAAGCAGTCAGAAGCTCCTGGTCCGCAGTTACAAAGGGAAGTCCGTCACGACGATTAATAACTTCAACCACGCCGGTGACTCGATCCTTGACCTGCAGGGGAACCGCCATCAGAGAGCGGCTCACGAAACCGGTTTGCTGGTCGACGCCGCTAAACCGCCTTGAGGCGGACTTTTGCTCCTCGTTTTCAATGACAGGAACGCGCGTTTGCACAGCCCGTCCGACAATTCCCGTACCGGGCGGCAATCGCTGCCCAACCAGATTGGCGGCGACAGGTCCCACCGTCACTTTGAAGACCAGTTCCTTGGTTTGTTCATCCACAAGGAACAGGCTTCCAGCTTCACAATTCAAAATACTGACAGCATTTTCAAGAATATTTTGAAGGAGGGGATTCAACTCAAGCGTTGAGGTCAACTGCCGGGTGATTTCATTCAAAGTGGAGAGTTGACGCGCGCGCTGTTGGGTCTCCTGCAATAAACGCGCCTTGACGATTGCACCCGCGGTTTGGTCCGCGATAGCTTGCAGCAACCCAAGTTGGCCCCGAGTGTATGCAGTGGCGCCATCACGGCTGCCAACACTCAGCGCCCCAATGGATTCCGCACCAGCGTTGAGCGGTACGCCCATCCACGCAAAGACGTTTTCCAAAACAGGCGTGAGGCTGCGCGCCTGACACTCGCGAATGTAATCCTGGGTAATCAATTGGCGGCTCTTGCGGATCACCTCGGGGCTGAGTCCTGTAGTTGCGGAAAAAGGCAGGTTTTCGCGTTCGGGTATACGCTCGTTGTTCTCTACGCAGAAACCATAATAGTAATAATCGCTGGCTTCGTTATAAAGTGTAATGTGAAAATGCGAGGTGGGGATGATCAGCGCTGTTTGAGCAAAAATCAATTCGAGCACATCGTCAAAGGTCAGGGTAACATTCACACCCTGTGAGACGCGGGTCAGCGCGTTCATTTCCTGAATTTGACGTTCAAGGTGGGCGACGGTCTGCAGGCGTTCAATGGCAATTGAAGCCTGATCGCAAATATTTTCAAGGAATTGCAGGTCGCGTGGAGTGTAAGGTTGGCCGGAAAGGCGCTGTCCCAAAGCAAGCCAGCCATTGACACGCTGCTTGCCAGGCAGAGCAATAAACAAACGCGCGCCGAGCAGCGCAAGCCGTGACTGTTCAGCCTGCAGGGATGCTGGCAGCGCGGTCGTATTATCCAAATACAAGGGCAAATGTTCGGATTCAAAATAACGGGCAAGCGGACTCGTCGTCGTAAAGCGAATGTCGCTTGTCGGGCGGCGGTCATCACCAGGCAGGGCAGCAAAAAAGTCGTTCAACGTATCGTATGTGTATACGTGAACTCTGCTGGGAGCAAGGGTGGAGGCAATCTGCTGACGCAGGATCGATCCAATTGTTTGAAGATCCAACGCAGCGGCCAGCCGGTGCGAAAAATCCTGGAGCTGTTCCGCATACGCGCGCTCGCCACGAAAGAACATGGTGTCCACCATGCCTTGCAGGCGCGCACGGATCGGTTCAAGTAGAAGAACAAGCAAAAGGATGAAACCGCCAATCAGGTATGGGCTGACTGCTTCGGATAAATTCGCGTGAAGGATCAGACCAGCGCCCGTCACCAATATCACATATGGAAGCACCACAAGCACCGTCAGCAGAACATACATCAGCCCGCGCCGTGCAATATCATCGGTGCGAAGAAAACGGAAACGCAGGATTGTATAACCAATCACCAGAGGGAAAAATGCGAGCGGCAGGAACAGGTAGGGTGAAAAATTAGTGGGATGTAGAAAGCCCAACGCAAGCCAGATGCCCGCTGGAATAAAAGCCAAAATTGTACCAATTAGAATGGTGCGCGATTGTGTCTTGACGACAGGTGATTGGGCATAGATCGCATGGTAAAGATTCGTCGAAATATATACCAGGACGCTCAAAGCAAGGTAGCCATAAATATACTGCCAGCTACGGATGTATGCCGTCGGCTGTTCGAGATTAAACAATGTTGGGAACGCAAAGGCAAAAAGAACCAATCCAATTCCAATTCCGGTCCAACGCAGGTATGGATGATTAATGACAAAGCGCGCTTCAACCGGAAAAGTAACGGCAAGATTAATCAATGCCCCGGCGGAAATGGCTGCGGCGGCGGTCCAGACAACCGTAAATTGGTGTGTGGTAACAAGATTGAAATAAGTCCCCGTGACAATGGCAAGCGAAGATGTAAAGAGGGAAAAGGCGCGCCCGGCGGGTTCTGTGCGGCGCAAGCCAAAAATCCACAGGCTGACGCCAAGAAAAACGGCGCTTAGAATGGTGGGAATGACAAAATAAACTGTCCGACTGGATTGCGGAAAGGAATGCAGGGTGATGGTCAAATCACGATTCCCTCCCCCATCAATCGGCTTCACCGTCAATTTCACTTGCTCGCCAGGGAATCGATCCTTCAATATGGCGTGAATTCCATCCGCGTTTATAACCGGCGTGTCGTCAATGGCAATGAGTTGATCACCAACCTTAACCTGCTCAAACAAGGCCCAGGCGGGTGTAAATTCCCCCGGTCCTGTACCATTAAAGACCAAAGTGTGCTCGTAAAGCGCTCCCAGGAATGGTTGTGGAAGCCAACGGGATATTCCCAAATACAACCCGACAATGAAAAGGACAACTGCGGCAATCTGATATAGAAATACCAGCCATTGCAGAGACTGGCTGATAAGCAGTTGATACCTATGAAAACTTAATTGCATGTTTTGCTGCATGGTTCTGGCAGTCATAATGCTCGAATTTTACTCCACAACCCCATCATCAGTGTATGGTACTTTCATAACAAAGAAGAAAGGTGTGAGAAATAGGAAGACCCTAAAGGTTCTTCTAACCTTTAGGGTCCGGATCTTGGAAATTACATTGGACTAAATATCCAAATTTCTCACGCTCTTTGCATGGGTTTGGATGAATTTCTTGCGCGGATCCACAGCATCGCCCATGAGCATGTCGAAGGTACGGTCGGCTTCGGCGGCATCCTCCACGGTGACGAGGAGCAAAGTGCGGTTGGTGGGATTCATGGTCGTCTCCCACAATTGTTCCGGGTTCATTTCACCAAGTCCCTTATATCGCTGGACACCGACCTTGTCACTACCAATATCCTTCACATACTTGTCCTTCTCTTTGTCGCTATACGCATACTTGACCTGGTTCTTGTGAGCAATGCGATACAAAGGCGGTTGGGCAATGTAGAGATGTCCTTCATTGAGCAACTGCGGCATGTAGCGGAAGAAGAAGGTGAGCAGCAAAGTACGAATATGACTGCCATCCACATCGGCGTCGGTCATGATGATGATTCGCCCATAGCGTAAGCCTTCGAGGTCGAAGTTGTCCCCCACTCCCGTTCCCAAAGCGGAGATGAGTGAGCGGACTTCGTTGTTGCCCAGAATCTTGTCGAGGCGGGCGCGTTCAGTGTTCAAAATCTTGCCGCGCAGAGGAAGGATCGCCTGAAAGTGGCGGTCACGTCCCTGCTTGGCCGAACCACCAGCCGAGTCACCTTCCACAATGTACAACTCCGTCTTGGCCGAGTCTCGCTCGGAACAGTCTGCCAGTTTTCCGGGCAAGGTGAGCGACTCAAGCGCCGACTTGCGAATGACGAGGTCGCGCGCCTTGCGCGCCGCGTCACGGGCACGGGCAGAAGTCAGGCACTTGGCGATAATTGCTTTCGACGCCTGCGGATTCTCCTCGAGGAAAGTACTGAATGCTTCGCCGACGACCTGGGTGACATAGGTCTGCACTTCGGCGTTCATCAGCTTGACTTTGGTCTGCGATTCAAACTGCGGGTCGGGGTGTTTGACCGAGACAATGGCGGTCAGACCTTCGCGGGTGTCGTCGCCGGAGAAGTTGGGATCGGCATCCTTAAGCAAGCCATTCTTGCGGGCATAGTCGTTGATGACACGGGTCAGCGAGGAGCGCAGACCGGTTAGGTGCGTGCCGCCATCCACCGTGTTGATGGTATTCGCAAACGAGTACACCGATTCAGTGTAGGCGTCAGTATATTGGATTGCAGCTTCGATGCCGACGTTTTCGATTTCCTTTTCCACATGCACAACCGGGTGTAGGTTCTCGCGATTGCGGTTCAAATAGCGGACAAAGGATGTGATGCCGCCTTCAAAGTAGAATGTCATTTCGCGGTCAGCACGCTCATCCACAAACTTGATAGTCACACCGCGAGCCACAAAGGACATTTCCCGCAGACGCTGGACGAGAGTGTCGAAGCGGAAGTCGATATCTTCGGTGAAGATTTTCTTGTCAAACTTGAAGGTCTGCTTGGTGCCGGTTTCATTCTTGACCTTGCCAACCTGCTTGATGGTTCCCTGCGGTACCCCGCGTTTGTATTCCTGCCGCCAGAGTTTGCCATCGCGCTTGATCTCCGTAACCATCCACTCTGAGAGGGCATTCACCGCGCTGACGCCGACGCCGTGCAAACCACCGGAGACCTTGTATCCGCCGCCACCGAATTTGCCGCCCGCGCCGATGACCGTCATCACCACGTCCAAGGTTTCCATCGGTTTTCCATTGGCGTCCTTCTTGGTGGGATGCGGACCGACGGGAATACCGCGCCCGTTGTCTTCAATGGTCACACTGCTGTCGGCGTGGATGGTGATATCGATGCGGTTGCAGACACCAGCCAGCGCCTCGTCGATGGCGTTATCGACTACTTCATAAACCAGGTGATGCAAAGCCTTGATGTCCGTGCCACCCACGTACATGCCGGGGCGTTTTCGCACATGTTCGATGCCTTCCAAAGCCTGGATGGAACTTACATCATAATTAATTTGGTTATCCTTTTCAGCCACAAGAACCTCCAACAACCTTTTCAAATCTATAATTACTATACTCGTTTGAGTTGATTTAACTTCATATACTCGATCGCACTTTGCAACCACGCATTAATATCACGGTAGTAAACAAAACTGGACGCCAGCAGGGCAGTGGCGACAAATGAATGCCCAAAAATACCGATCAAAGTCATCCACGAGTCTTCGGGGGGAATAATCCACAGGAAATTCAATCCGAGTGAAAGCAGAAACACCGTCAGCACGAACAAACTGCTTGTGGGAAGTGTAAAACGAGTCATTTGCAAACTGCTCAGAATGGAAGTAAACGCGTTTTGGTGTTTCAAAAAAACGCCGTGGGGCCAAAAGAATAATGGCAAAATCACCCACATGGAAGTAAAACTTAACAGAACAAGAACAAACAGAGCGATCATGGGGTTAACTTGAATCATAAGTCCCAAGACCAGCAATACAGGCGCACCAATCATGACGCTAAAAATTATCCAGACAATTGAAATCAGAACCGTTTGCAATATGGCTTGTGAAATGCGCACAGGGCGGTCGTTTTCCGAATCAACAACAAGCCGGGCAATATTGCGAAAATATAACCCACCCAGTATCCATCCAAAGAGAATAAGCCAGAAGACCCATGAGGAGAAATTCCATATATCAACCTGTAAAACAAGCGGGTTTCCAAATGGCGTTTGCCCTGTTGAATGAAAAAAGTGGGTCTCGGATAAACGAGGAAATATCAGGCGCAAAACGCGGGAATAAAAGAGGTTTTGTACGCCTACAGGAAATGTGGAAACAAGAGAAAACAGGTTGAAATCAGGCAGGTTGGTTTCATACCCTCGAACCATCTGCTGAATCTCCTCAGCCGGAATTCCAAGTACCCGCCAAAAAGACACCAGATTGGGTTTAAGCGAATTGAATAAGGTATCCATTCGCAGGCGCGGACCAAGCCAGAGGAATAAGTTCACGAAAAGCGGCATCAGGATTGCCGTGATGTGAGTGGCAATGAGGTCAAATCCCGCCTTGATGGAATTGATAATGCCCGGCGGTGGGGGCAGGTTTTCTTTTGGCGAAACGTCCATAACATGTTGATTCTACCATACCCCGCTTGCGCTCACGCCTCCCCACAGGTACAATCCTTGCATGCAAGAGAACCCTTCATACCTGCCGTCGGCAAACCGCATTGGGACTTTGATTGCCACGGTCCTGTTGGCGTTTGCGTTGACCGGCCTGATCCAATCGCCACGCCTCACGCTAGTTATCACCCTGCCCGGCTTCTACTTTGCCTATCCCCTCACTCTCGGCACGGTCATGTCGATCCTTGCCGCTGCGCTGGCCGCCACAGGCATGGACTGGCTTACCCGTGACCATCCCGCACTTGGGAAAAAATCGAACATCAAGCACCTGATGCTCCCGACGCTCACCACCTTTGTGGTCGGCGCGCCACTGGCTTTGCTTTCAAGCGGAACAGCCTGGTGGATTGGTTTTGCAATGAGCGCGGTCCTGCTTGCAGGCGTTTTTCTTGCAGAATACATCACCATCGACACGTCGGCGCCGCCATATACGCTCGCCCGGGCGGGTTTGACCGCCCTTTCGTATGCACTATTTCTCATCCTCACCACCTCCCTTCGGTTTTCCGGTGCGCGCTTGTTCCTGGTCATACCTGTCATCTTCATTGTGGCGGCGCTCATCAGTTTACGCATCCTCCATCTCGATGGTACGGACCGCTGGGATTTTCCCTGGGCAATTGGTATTGGACTCGTCTGCGCGCAAATTGGGGCGGGACTGCATTACTGGCATCTGACGCCAATCCAATTTGGGCTGGCGCTTACAGGCCCGCTATACGCGCTGACAATGCTATCCGCCAACCTTTCGGAAAATATCCCCGTGCGTCAAGCCGCACTTGGGCCGTCAATCATCGTGGGGCTTGCCTGGGTTTCGGTTATCTTTTTACGGTAATGCAATTCCTCACACTGACAAAACAACAACTCCAGCAAATGATCGCGCACGTGGATGCACAAGCGCCACTCGAAGCGTGCGGACTGTTGGCAGGATTCGACTCAAAGGTGGAATCTGTGATCGAGGTGACGAATCAGGCCCAAAGTGCGGTGCGGTTCGTGATGGAGCCTATCGGACAGCTGAAAGCCTTCGAGTGGATGGAGTCCAATGGGCTGGAACTGATCGGCATCTTCCATTCCCACCCTGCCGGACCTGAAACCCCTTCGCCGACCGACATCAAAGAAGCCGCCTATGCTGTTGTGAATATCATCCTTTCAAGAGTGGATGGCGCGTGGCGTGCGCGCGGGTTTTGGATAGAAGACAGGGCTTTCAGAGAAGTCCCTTTGCAGATACGCTAAGCAACCTTATTTCACTTTACGTGTTTTATGATTACACTCAAACTGGAGGAGTAGCAATGCAAATCGTGTTCGACATTGGGATCATCCTGCTGGCATATCTGCTTGGTTCGATCCCCGTTGGTTTGTTGATCGTAAAACTGAAAACAGGGAAAGATGTCCGCGACGTGGAAAGCGGGCGTACCGGTGGGACGAACGCGATGCGCGCGGCCGGTTTTTGGGCGGGCTTTATCACCGCCATGCTCGACATTTTAAAGGGCGCGGTGGCGGTCTGGCTAGCAGCCTGGCTCACGCCGAATCACTGGGTACATGTGGTTGCGCCGTTAGCCGCCATCCTTGGGCATAACTATTCCATCTTTTTGCCGGTACGCGATGAAAGAGGAAAGCTGGTTCGATTGGGCGGCGGCGCGGGCGGAGCGACTTCTGTCGGCGGCGCAATTGGACTTTGGCCCGGTTCGATCCTCATCATCCTGCCGCTGGGCATGCTGGTTTTCTTCTCGATTGGTATTGCCTCCGTGACCACGATGGCGGTGGCGTTCTTTGCCATCATTGTCTTCGCTGTCCGCGCTTCGCAGGGACTGATGCCCTGGGTCGATGTCTTATACGGTGTGGGCGCGGAGATTCTGCTGGTCTGGGCTTTGCGTCCGAATATCAAGAAATTATTCGAGGGGAATGAACGCGTGGTGAAGGTCAGCCTGAACGGCTGGTTGAGGGCGAGGAAAGAAAAGAAGGAAAATGGTTAGGGAAAGAAATCTGGAAAAGGCGATTGTAGAAATGCGGTCTCCTTTTCTATTTCAAGCGAAATGAAGCTAATCGATTCGCAACAAAAATCAACAGTGCCAAAGAAACGATTATCGGACCAAGTAGTATGAAGCCGGCAATCAACCACTTTTGGACAAAAGGATAATCTATTGATCCCGCTATAACTGCTACTGCGATACCCGCGACACTCCCGGCAAAGCCAATAAGCAATAATAATGATTTACCGGGCGGACTGAAAGTGACGGAGAGTTGTCTCCTGCAATTAGGGCACACCACATGGTCAGATAGTTTTAGATATTGAAGTGTGAAATCACGAATCACAGATTTGGCCCTGACGAATCATCTATTTAGCAATGTTGCTACTATCGGATTTATTTCTACTCCTGCCCTGCCCGATTAATATTTTGGAATAACAATCCAATCCTGCCATTAAAAATAAACTCACACTTGAAAGATAAATTCAGGATGAGTTTTTTTTGGGGGTAATAAAGATGATGACGTAGCTATTCCAGTCCACGCCGCGCGATAACACGCACAGCGCCGGGGATGGGACTCTCCGAAACAAAAACCATGTATCCGCCGCCGCCCGCGCCGGAAAGTTTCCAGCCAAGGACGCTGTCGCGATATTCATTAATTATTGCGGATACACGTTCGTTCATTGTGTTTGGAAATAAAGCCACCTGCGCCTCGAATACTTCCCGCATCGTCTTCCCAAAGCGGACAATATCCCGGTCAAGAATAGCCCGCCAGTGGCCGTCGGCGGCATCAGCCAAAGCCTTGGCGTTTTCACGGTTCAAGTTGGTGTTCGCCAACACATCGTAACCATCAAAGCGCGGACCAAGCGAAACTAGATAAATTGAATCTTCCACAAACCTCAAAAGGTTTTCGTCAAGTCGATGCTCAATACGTGATGGCCAATATCCGCCTTCATAATATGCGTATGCCAGGCCGGGGAAGACCAATCCAATCGAATCTTGCGAACCGGAAATGACCTTTGTACCGGGAGGGTTATCATAACAAAACAGTATCTTGGCGATTCTTTCATAATCACCATGCGGAAGTTTCGGCCCCCAAATTTCCTGCGCGTGGCGGCGGGTGCTGGACGCCATGCCGCTGCGCTCGTTGAACTCTAGGGTCGGCTCCAGTGAAATCGTAATCACAGGCCCCGGATAATGACTGGAAACCATGGGCTGGTCGAGCCACCCCCCGGCCAGGTCAATGCGATATGGCATCTGATCGCGCTGGCGCAGTTGGGTGGTGGAACGGGGCTCGAAACCAGGATGCGGCTTGCGTTCCAAAATCACATATTCAATCCCCAATTGAAGGCAAAGGTCGCGTTTTTCTGCAATATGTCCATCGGCATTGACAACAAAATAATCAGGCTTCATCTCACGCAGTTCGGCTTCGAAATCCAAAATTCCCGAACCGCGAGAGACAAAGGCATCCTTTACAAAGGAGACGGACTTCACCATGAATAATCGTTCCTGTTCGGTATTGACGGTTGTCCGTCCTTTGAGGTCAAAAACCGTTTTATCCGAGCCAAGCGCCACATGCACATCGCCATACTGGGAAGCCTCTCGAAAAAATTCAACATGCCCGCTGTGGAGCATATCGAAACAACCACTTACAAATACCTTTTTTGCCATGCTTTTCTCCGACTGTCGTTTATGGTATTTTCTGACAGGGTGGAATTATATTAGATTGTTTTTGAATTGGGATATTGAGTTTGGGATGTAAAACATCCCGAAAGCTAGCAGTCCTTCGGGACGTTTTGATTTACCCAAAACTTAATGGGAGATATGAACCTGCTCCCGCAGCCTCTCGAAGTCCCCCATTTTGAATTGACCAGCCCCGACGGTTAAAGTGTTGGCGGTCCCAGCCGCAACCCCGCACCGAACAGATTCTTCAAATGAAAGACCGCTCAAAATTCCATGCACAAGCCCGCCAAGTGTGCAATCACCCGAACCTACGGCACTCTTCGCATCCACGCGGGGAATTTCCACTACGAAGACATCTTGTCCATTTGCGGCAATCGCGCCTTTGGCTCCAAGGGAGAGCAGAACACTGGTTCCATATTTTACCGAGACCTCGGAAGCCGCCTGAACAAAATCAAATGTGTCGTTCGAGCCATGCTTTAGCAGAGACCTGACTTCGGTCTCATTAGGCTTGACGAGGAATGGTCTTGCTTCGATTCCCTCGCGAAGCGCGTCGCCGCTGGAATCGAGGAAGGCTGGCACATTTTGCTCGTGGGCGATTTCAATTAAGTCCGCGTAAAAGTTGGAAGGCACGCCCTGCGGCATACTGCCAGAGAGCGTCATTGCCTTGTATTTCCCAATCGTCTTGCGGATGAGGTCGCGCAAATCATCTATCTTTTCCAGCGGGACAGCCTCTCCCTTTTCGTAGATTTCCGTCATGGTCTGGGCTTCACGATCCAAAATGGAAGTACAAGTCCGCGACTCAAAATCTGTGTGGACAAAATCGGTTTGGATTCCCTCCCGGTGTAATTCTTCCTCGATAAATTGACCAGCAAAACCGCCAACCCATCCCGACACAACCGGGTCTTCGCCCAAAGTCTTGAGCGCCCTGGCGACGTTGCAGCCCTTTCCACCCGCCAGAGAGAGCACCGATTCGGGACGGTGAATCCTGTTGATCTTGAATGAAGAGACAACAATGGTCTTGTCGATGGCGGCGTTTAGATTCAGACAGAGGATCATGGTTTCTATTTTGCTTTTCCTGAAGACCCGAAGAAGCGCATCCGTTCGCGGACGATTTCCATCTGGGCGTTTCGTCCCGCAGACATGTACTTCCGTGGGTCAACCAGACTGGCATCCTTGTTCAACACTTCGCGGACTGCGCCGGTGAAAGCCTGAGCCAATTGGGTGGCAACGTTAACCTTGCTCAGTCCCATGCTTACACCTTGTTTGATGTCGGCATCCGAAACACCGGACGAACCGTGCAGGACTAGAGGAATGGACATCTGCTTGCGAATCGCCTGCAAGCGTTCTAAATCCAAAGAAACAGTCTTCGATTTGAGTCCATGCACCGAGCCGAGTGCCACAGCCAGCGTGTCGATCCCCGTGGCTTGGGCAAATTGAAGCGCCTCGTCGGGATCGGTCATGTCAATGGCGGATTCATCGAACTCTTTTCCGTCGGGCTTGGGCACTTCGCCCACTTCCGCTTCCATGCAAACGCCGACAGAGTGAGCCATGTCGCAAAGCCGTTTTGTGATGGAGATATTTTCTTCGAAGGGCAGCCCGTCACCGTCGAACATGACCGAAGTGAATCCCAACACAATCGCCTGAACGACTTCACTTTCTGTTCCGTGATCGAGGTGCATGGCAACCGGCGCCGCCACGCTTTCCGCGGCGATTTTCCCAAGAGCGGCGATGTATTTAATTCCCTGAACTTCGTTGCCGCTTCCGACGTGAGTCAGCGCCCGATGACTGATTTGAATGATTGCGGGCGCCTGTTCCACCTGGGCAGCCATAACAATGGCTTGCACCTGCTCCAAGGTGTTTGCATTGAAAGCACCCACCGCCCAACCTTCCTGGTGAGCACGTTGAATCCAGGGGAGCACGTTTTGAAGAGTCATTATGCCTCCTCAGGATTCAACATGATTTTTTGATGCACCAGCTGATGCGCCCCGATCTTACCAAAAACTTCAGGAGCCTTCGACAGCGAATAGCGATGTGAGATCATGGTGTCCATATCCAAACTGCCATCCAGCAGCGCAGTGATGGTATCCGTCCATTCGTGCCCCGGAAAAGGCGCCGAATAAGACATGAAGCAGCCGTTCAAGCTAATCTCCTTGCGCATCATGTTTTCGATGAAGGTCAACGGCAGGGACTTATCCAAAGGCTGGTTGCCCGCGAGGACGATTTTTCCGCGCGGACGAGTGACGGATATTGTCTGCTCCAAAACCTGCGGAACGCCAGTCGCTTCCAGCGTGAGGTCTGCGCCGTCGCCAATGCGCCTTTGCACCTCCTTGATCACATCCACTTTCGACGGGTTGAGCGTGATATGCGCGCCGACCTTGGCGGCAATCTTCAAATTATCTTCCAGTAGGTCGGAGACAACGATTTTTTGCGCACCGAGGATGCGCAGCCATTGGACGAGCATCAACCCGATGGAACCGACGCCAAACACAACGACGGTCTGCCCGCTTTTGAAATCCCCCAGAGTCAGCATGTGTCGCGCAACGGTCGAAGGCTCGATGAGGGCCGCGTGTTCGAACGGCAATTCATCGGGCAGGATGAAAACATTTCGTTCGGGCAGGTCGACATATTCGGCAAAGCCGCCCGATTGGCGCGAGCCGATAAACGAATAACTGTGACAGGCGGAATAATATCCGCGCTGGCACTGTTCGCATTCGAAACAAGGCACCAGTGGAATGATGGCGGCATGTTTGCCAATATAACTTTCAGCAACCCCGCTGCCGATAGAATCAATGACCCCGGAGGTCTCGTGACCCAGAATCAAGGGGTACATGCGATGACCATCCACAAATCGTTTGATGTCTGACCCACAAATGGAAATGGCTTTGACCTTCAATCGGACGTGTCCGGGACCCGCTTCCGGGGTGGGGACATCCTTGTAAGTAAGCGCCCCTTTGTTTTCAAGCACTGCGGCTTTCATGATTATTTCTCCAATTCATACTTGTTAAAAATGACTTCGAGCAATTGTGTCCAGCTTCGCAAAATCGTCCATGAGTTTGCGGGACACGCTTCGATACACCGAGAACAACTCCTGATACAGGGCATGGCTTTTCATCGACGGTTCAAAGACCTGGCGGGTTGGCAGCAGATCGGACACACACGCGCCAATATCCTTGTGCAAGCCAATGCCATACGCGGTTAGTGCAAACAAGCCCAGGTCATGCCCACCCTCGCCACCGTCGGCGCGTCTGGCGACGATGAACGGCTTACCGTAGATGTCCGCTTTGATCTGGCACCAGACCGCGCTTTGGGTTGCCCCACCCGAACCCAAATATTCATCCACCACCGCGCCGTGTTCTTCCGCAATTTGCAGGTTATCGTACACGGCGAAGGCACATCCTTCCATGATCGCCCGCAGGGTATCGGCACGACTCGTGTTGTACGTCAATCCAAAAAACACACCTCGTGGAAGGCTGCTCCACAACGGGGTACGCTCGCCCGCCATATACGGAAGGAAGATCAAGCCATTTGCCCCTGGTTTGGACTTCGCCACCTGACTGCTGAAAAGCTCAAAAGGATTCTGCCCAAGCAGTTCTGCCACGCTTGTTTCTGGTTGCCCAAACTGGTTGCGGAACCAGCCCAGCGAGCCACCGCCAACCGTCCCCGCCTGAAGCAGGTATTGACCGGGGATGACGTGGTGCGAAAAAATCAAACGTGGCTCCACAACGACATGGTCGAGACTGATTCCCACGCCCCCAGCCTGACCTCCCTGCTCGTTGGTTTGCCCGGCCTTGACGACTCCTGATCCCAAAGCGCCTGCGATGGCATCCAAACAGCCTGCAATCACCGGGACGCCGGGCTTAATTCCCAACTGTTCGGCAGCTTCTTCTGTGACCGTCCCTACGACTTCTGTGCTGGGACATAGACGAGGCATCTTTTCGAGCGGAATGCCAATTTCCTGAGCCGCCTGCTGGTCCCAGGTTTCCTTCCTGATGTCAAAGAAATGATAACCGTAAGCCTGGGTAAAGTCGCAGATAAACTCGTCGGTGAGTTGGGACACGATGAAGCCGGTTGCTTCCAAAAATTTATACGCCGAATTGAAAATGTCAGGGTGATGTTTCTTGAGCCACAGTAACTTGGGAGTGATGTACGCCGCATCCAGCGGATTTGCGTTCAGGTTCACTAGATGCTCGGCGCTTGGAAGCGATTTGAGCCAGTTCGTCTCCTCTTCCGCCCGTCGGTCGAGCCAGATCATGGCGGGATGGAGGGGATTGCCTGTGTGATCGACGGGAATCAAAGTCCAGCCCACGGCATCGACACCGATTCCAGCGATCAAGGAGGGATCGATTTTGCTTTTCGCAAAAACACCTTGTACCGTCTCACAAACAGCGTGCCACCAAATATTTCCATCAATTTCAGCCCATAAAGGCTGAGGGCGGCTCAAAGGGTAGGAACATGAAGTGTGAGCAACTAGATGCCCGTTCTCTGTCCACAGAGAAGTCTTTGTGCTTGATGTCCCGACATCCACCGTTAAGATGAACTGAGCAGCCATATCGCTCCGCTACCACTACATCACCCAGAGGTGATTTGCCCATCCAGGTCCCAGAGGTCCCGCCAATCTTTGGCGGTTTCCCATAGAAAGACCTGTCCCTTGATAAGCCGGTTGTTTTTATCTGCGCCTGCAATTTCCTGCATTTCCTCATTGGTCAGCGGCTCAGTCGTCGCAGCCTTAAGATTGCTGACATATTCATTAGGGCGTATCGAGAACGGAATCGGTATCTGTCCACGCTGCACCGCCCATTTTACACAGACAACCGCCGGATGAACATTCAGCCTCTGTGCAATTTTTACAATGACCGGTTCTTCGATGTCGACAGTGTCATCGGGGGTCTTGTCCCGATCCGGGCGAGTGGGAGAACCAATTGGAGAGAAGCCAATTGGCACAATCTGGTTGTCGATGCAGTACTTGAAGAACTCAGGCTGCTGGAAATGGGGATGGAGTTCCATTTCGTTCGCGGCGGGCTTGATCTTTGCGTCTCGCAACAACAGATTCAATTTCGGCATGGTCATGTTAGAGGAGCCGATGTGGCGAACCAGTCCCATCTCGACCAGTTTTTCCATCTGCCGCCAGGTCTTCATATAATTTTCGTGGATGTACGGGACCGCATGAGGATCACGGGAGTTGACGTCCACGCCCACGCCGTGATGATTGGGAAAAGGCCAGTGGATCAGATATAGGTCAAGATAATCCAATTGCAGGTCTTTGAGTGTCTGCTGGCAGGTGGGAATCACATCCTCTTCGGCATGTTTGTTGTTCCAAAGCTTCGAAGTAATCCACAATTCTTCACGCTTGACGCCTTTCTTCATTGCCTGCTGGAGGGATTCGCCAATCTCCTTTTCATTTCCATAAACTGCGGCGCAGTCGATGTGACGATAGCCAATTTCAACTGCACCCAACACCGCCGCTGCGATCTGGTCGGCTGTAAAGCGGTCGGAGCCAAATGTTCCCAACCCAATTGCAGGGATTTCCGCACCGGTATAGAGTTTTCTCTTCGGCACCAGATTGGGGTCAATTTTCTCAACAGACGAGTTCATCATTAATCTCCTTGGGCTTCAATTCATATCAAAGGTTTACTTTGGCTTTACAGGGGTGACACCCTTCTTAAGAATGATATTTCCATATTTAGCCGTCTCGCCGGTCATGAGAATGGCAAAAGACTGTTTGGCTCTCTCGTAGAAAGCAAACCGTTCCATACGATGAATCGGCGGAGTCTCGGGCCAATGCCTATCTACTGCTTGACGATAGGAGGCCTCTACTGTCGGATCAAGCTGGTCTCCCGAAACAGGGATCATCATGACCAGCGGGCTTTCGACATAACTATCCAAAATAAAAAGGGGCAGGATTGCATCCAACAAGTCTGGAATCCTTAGACCGTCTGCTCTTAATACGCGCTTCCCAAAGCTGTCTCCGGGAAAATGTGCATCGGCAAGTACGATTTCATCGCCATGTCCCATCCGGTGGAGTACCGCCAAGAGTTCAGGGGAGATAAGGGGGGATATTCCGAGTAACATGATTAACTCCTTTACCTTATGGATTTTTCAAAAAGTATCAAATGCTAGGAATTCTTATTCGGCCCACAGGATTCACGCATGACAATTTCGACAGGCAGAATAAATTCCCGTTGCTCTTCGTGCGTTTCGCCTGTAATTCGTTTAAGCAACAATTCAGCAGCCAGACGTCCCATTTCATATGCTGGTTGCCTGGCAACAGTCAAAAAGGGTTTCATGAACATAAATTCAGGTAAATCGTCAAAAGAAACCACTGAAACATCCCCGGGTACATCCAAGCCCAAGTTATGCAGTGCTTTTATGGCACCCATCGCAACAAAGTTGTTGCCTCCAAATATTGCTGTCAGCTTTGGGGTCTGTATCATTGCCTGATTGGCAAGTTGATACCCACTTTGTTCATTAAATGCCCCGTAATAAATGAGTTCAGTATCACCCAGACCAGCTTCAGACAATGCTTGTTGGTATCCAAGTACACGATCCTCGGAAGTGGAGACGCCCCTACTGCCAGCAATTATCGCAATTCGTTTGTGTCCCAGTCCGATCAATAATTTGGTCAAACGATATGCGCCGTTTTTTGAATCGGAATATACAATATCCGTTTCCACTCCTGAAATACGGCGATCAAGCACGACAACATTAATATGATTTGCTTCAAAAAATTTGATCGTATTGGCATTTCCACATGAGGGGACTAATAGTACACCGTCCACCCGTCTCTGTGCCAGCATATTCGCGTATTTCTTCTCCTTGGTTTCAGACTCATCAGTATTGCAGTAAATAACTGTATAGTTGTTGGCCTCTGCCACATCTTCAACCCCTCTTGCCATCGATGTAAAATATGGATTTGTGATATCCGTGACAACCAACGCCAGCGTGTGGGTCCGCTTTGAACGAAGTCCACGCGCTATCGTATTTGGAACGTATCCCAATTCCTTAACCACCGCTTCAACCCGCTCTCTCGTAGCCTGACTAACGTAACCCGAATTGTTTATAACCCGGGAGACCGTTATGGGTGCTACGCCTGCTCGCTTTGCTATATCAAGTAAGATTGGCATTTGTATATATCTCATCCAAAACAACATTGGGCGGAAGAATATGGTAACGTTGTCAGAAAAACGTTACCATATTCTTCCGCATTAATTGACATTTGTCAAGAGCTACCCGCAAATCATAAATTAATTATGCGAAAATAGGTCGGAATCGCTCATGAATGTCCAAAAAAGGCAGTAGACATCCCTAAAAGCTGTCATACAGCTTCAAAAAAATTGTTAAAAATTGATGTTGACAGTTCAATAATTTTATGCAATAATAAAATATGGTATCGTTACCATGAATATTAAATATGGCATCGTTGCGGTAAACAAACCAATCATCAGCAGGATTTGCTCGGACAACTAAAGGATCGCCATGGATAATCTCTCGTCTGCTTCCAAAAATCAAGAAGTATTACTTCGTATGGAGGGAATCAGCAAGTCATTTCCGGGTGTTCAGGCTTTGAATGATTGTAGATTCGAGTTGTGCGCGGGGGAGGTTCATGCTTTGGTTGGGGAAAATGGGGCAGGAAAATCAACTCTAATGAAAATTTTGGGCGGAATTTATCACAAGGACACCGGTCACATTTATCTCGAAGGAAAAGAAGTCGAAATCCACAACCCGCGTATGGCGCAACACCTTGGCATCAGCATTGTGCACCAGGAACTGAACCTGATGCCGCACCTGACAGCAGCGCAAAATATTTTCATCGGTCGCGAGCCGCGCACAAAAGTTCCTTTTGTTGTTGACGATAAAACCACGAACCAAGAGGCTGAACGCCTCTTCCATATGCTCAACCTAAAGCTGGATCCAACCACCAAGGTGGCTGATTTGACGGTTGCCAAGCAGCAAATGGTGGAAATCGCCAAGGCTCTGTCATTCAATGCCATGATCCTGGTCATGGATGAGCCAACCGCCGCTTTGACTGACACAGAAATCGAAGAACTATTCAGCGTTATCAAGCAATTGCGAAAAAATGGCGTTGGAATTATTCATATCTCGCACAGGTTGGAAGAACTCAAATTAATTTCAGACCGTGTAACAGTGATGCGCGATGGAAAATACATCGACACAAAGCGCACCCAAGAAGTGACCATTGACCAAATCATCAGCATGATGGTGGGACGTACAATCTACGAAACCGCCCCCGAGCTTCCTGAAAAGTCGAGTGAGGATATTGCCCTTGAAGTTCGCAATCTGAATCGCGGCAAGGTGCTTAGGGATGTCAGTTTCCAATTGAAGAAGGGCGAAATTCTGGGTTTTGCCGGGTTGATTGGCGCAGGCCGAACCGAGGTGGCGAGAGCCATCTTTGGCGCAGACGGTTTCGATTCGGGCGAAATCTACATCAAAGGGAAGAAGGTCCAAATCAAAGCACCGGGTGATGCGGTTACGTATGGGATTGGCTATCTTTCCGAAGATCGTAAACGGTATGGGTTAACCCTTGGCATGGATGTCAAGGAAAATGTGGCAATGGCCGCAATGAAAAAATTTC
Source organism: Anaerolineales bacterium (assembly GCA_030834895.1). Classification (GTDB taxonomy): domain Bacteria; phylum Chloroflexota; class Anaerolineae; order Anaerolineales; family Villigracilaceae; genus Villigracilis. The sequence goes on along the minus strand of JAUQXA010000064.1, from coordinate 269,035 downwards.
TGAGTTGGTTTGGTTGGGTTGATTTCAAAAAAGCAACTACTCGGGGGCAGGAAATGGTCAAGGCATTGAATATCAAAACGCCAAACCTGGAACAGAAAGTTCAATTCCTCTCCGGCGGAAACCAACAAAAGGTGGTGATCGGTAAATGGCTGACAGCCGACACCGATATCTTGATCTTCGACGAGCCGACACGGGGCATTGATGTGGGAGCCAAGAGCGAGATTTACAAATTGCTCAATGACCTGGCGCATCAGGGCAAATCGATCATCATGATTTCATCGGAACTGCCGGAGGTCCTGCGCATGAGCCATCGCGTCATTGTGATGTGCGAAGGGCGCGTAACCGGCATCCTGAATGCCGGCGAAGCCACCCAGGAAAGCATCATGAAATTCGCCACCATGCGCAGCGAAGCAGTGCTGACTACTGCACAATAGTCCATATTCTCTTAAAATACGGGAAGAAAAAACATGAAAAGTGAACCCAAAACTGTCAAAACCCTTTTTCGTTCCGACGCCATGCAGCGTATTATGGCTTTTGGCGCCCTTATCGTACTAGCCGTTGGTTTTTCGCTGGCTTCGCCATACTTCCGCACCTTCGACAACTTTGTAGGGATTCTGCTGGCGACTGCGGTGAACGGCGTGCTGGGTTTGGGTGTTACCTTTGTCATCATCACGGCAGGAATTGACCTGTCAGTGGGCACGGTGCTCACTTTCTCAGCTGTGATGACCGGCGTTTTCATCACCAACTGGCACCTGCCGATTCCGCTTGGCATTCTGGGCGGCGTCCTGGCTGGGGCGTTGGCAGGGTTTATCAACGGCGTGGTTATCTCGCGCATGAAAATTCCCCCGTTCATTGCCACGCTGGGCATGTTATATGCCACCAAGGGACTTTCGCTGGTCATTTCCGAGTTGAAGCCAATTTACTTCAACGACACCCCCGCTTTCCGTGAAATGGCGATGGGTTCCATCCTGGGAAAAATTATCCCGGGCTTTGAAATTCCGAATGCAGTCTTGATCATGTTCGGGGCAGCCATCATCGCTCATCTGATTCTGAGTCGCACCATCCTTGGACGTTACACCTTCGCGCTGGGTAGCAACGAAGAAGCCACCCGCCTTTCCGGAGTCAATGTGGCTAGCTGGAAAACCGCCGTCTATTCCCTGTGCGGACTTTTCAGCGGTTTGGGCGGTGTATTGATGGCGGCTCGCCTGAACTCGGCCCAGCCCGCCCTTGGGGCTGGCTACGAACTGGACGCGATTGCCGCTGTAGTGATTGGAGGGACATCCCTTAGCGGCGGTGAAGGTTCGATTTTAGGCACTATTATTGGCGCGTTTATTATTAGCACCCTCACCAATGGATTACGCATCCTTTCTGTGCCACAGGAGTGGCAAATGGTGGTTACCGGCGGTATTGTTGTCTTGGCAGTTTATCTTGACATACTGCGCCGAAGACGAAACTAAAAAACGAAATGTTCTAAGGAGGTGATAATCGCCCTTATACAAATATATTAAACAAGAAATGTCGTTGCAATTTCAAATTCGAGCAAATCAATAAAAGGAGAAAGAATATGAAATCCAGCAAGATCGCTTTGGTATTGACGACCCTTGTCCTCTTGGTATCCGTGCTTGCTGCATGTGGTGCGCCTGCCCCCGTAGCTACAGAAGCCCCTGCCGCCGCAGCCACAGAAGCCCCTGCCGCTGCAGCACCCGCCGCCACAGAAGCTCCCATGGAAAAGCTTTACATCCCTGTGATTTCCAAGGGCTTCCAGCACCAGTTCTGGCAGGCAGTTAAATTGGGATCCGAACAGGCAGCCGCGGATTTTGGTGTCGAAATCACCTTCGAAGGTCCCGAATCCGAAGCCATGGTCGACAAGCAGGTTGAAATGTTCCAGACCGCTTTGGACAAGAAGCCCGCTGCCATTTGTCTGGCCGCTGTTGATTCGAAAGCCTTCCAGCCCCTGCTTGAAAAAGCCAAGGCTGCCGGCATCCCTGTGGTCGGTTTCGACTCCGGTGTTGATAGTGACATTCCCGTCACCACCGCCACTACCGATAATATTGCCGCAGCTGCCCTGGCTGCCGATAAGATGGTTGAACTGATTGGCGGCGCAGGCGAAGTTGCTGTTATTGCTCACGATCAGACCAGCCGCACCGGTATTGACCGCGTCAAAGGCTTTACTGACCAAATTGCAGCCAAGTATCCCGATGTCACCATTGTCGACACCCAATATGGTGGCGGTGATCAGCTCAAATCCACAGATTTGGCCAAAGCCATTATTCAGGCTCATCCGAACCTGAAGGGCTTCTTTGGCGCCAACGAAGGCTCGATCATCGGCGTGTTGAATGCTGTCAAGGAATTGGGACTCGAAGGCAAGATCACGGTCATCGGTTACGACTCTGGTCAACAGCAGATGGATGCCATCCGCTCCGGCGCTGAAGCGGGCGCGATCACTCAGAACCCCATCGGCATCGGCTACAAGTGCGTCGAAGCTGCTGTGAAAGCCTACAATGGTGAAGAACTGCCCAAGGTTATCGACACCGGCTTCATGTGGTACGACAAGACCAACATCGACGACCCCGAAATCCAGGCTGTGCTCTACAAGTAGTTTTTTGCTGGCCTGAACGCCAGGAGTTCTCTGTGCCCCAACTAAGGGGCTGAAAAAAGGATGCCCTACTGCTAAGACCCGGTTGTTTCATCGCCCTAGCGTAGGGCATCCTGCTCAAAGCAGATCGTCAATTCTTTTTTACATTGGAGGTAAAAATGCCCGAAAAATATGCCCCTAACCGCTGGGTCGGCGGTCTGCCGAAAATCGGCATTCGCCCCGCCATTGATGGGCGCTTGAACGGTGTGCGCGAGTCTCTTGAAGACTCCACCATGGCACTCGCCCATGCCGTCGCAAATTTGTTGACTTCCAATCTGCGTCATCCCAACGGACAACCCGTGGAATGCGTGGTCGCCGACACCAACATTGGCGGCGTCGCCGAGGCTGCTGCCTGCGCCGAAAAATTTGCCCGCGCCGGTGTTGGACTCTCGATTACCGTAACGCCCTGCTGGTGCTACGGCTCTGAAACCATGGATATGGATCCCCTCATCCCCAAGGCTGTATGGGGATTCAACGGAACAGAACGCCCCGGCGCCGTCTATCTGGCGGCTGTGCTGGCGGCGCACAATCAGAAGGGACTGCCCGCCTTCTCCATTTATGGACATGACGTGCAGGACGCCGGGGATACCAACATCCCCGAAGATGTAAAAGAGAAATTATTGCGCTTCGCGCGCGCCGGGCTGGCAGCCGCCACCATGCGTGGCAAATCGTATCTTTCGATGGGCGGCGTCTCGATGGGCATCGCCGGCTCCATCGTCGACCAGTCATTTTTTGAATCATACCTGGGAATGCGCGTCGAAGTCATTGACACGACCGAATTCCTGCGCCGCATGGATCAGGGCATTTATGATCCCGAAGAGTTTAAGCGCGCCATGCCCTGGGTCAAGGAAAACTGCAAGGAAGGACGCGAATACAACGCCCCCGACCATCAGCGCACCCGCGAACAAAAGGACAAGGATTGGGAAATCGTCGTGAAAATGGCCATGATCGGGCGCGACCTGATGAACGGCAACCCGCGCCTTGCTGAAATGGGCTTCGGTGAAGAAGCCCTCGGGCACAATGCCATCCTCTCCGGTTTTCAAGGCCAGCGCCAGTGGACAGATTACCAGCCCAACGGCGATTTCCTCGAAGCCATCCTGAATACCTCCTTTGACTGGAACGGTCAGCGTCAGCCGTACATCGTCGCTACTGAAAACGACAGCCTGAATGGCGCAGTCATGCTCTTTGGACATCTGCTAACCAACACAGCCCAAGTCTTTGCTGATGTCCGCACTTATTGGAGCCCCGAAGCGGTCGAGCGCGTCACCGGCTACCAAGTCAGCGGACGCGCTACAGGCGGCTTTATCCACTTGATCAACTCCGGCGCTGCCACTCTTGATGCAACCGGCTGGCACGAAATCGACGGTCAGCCCGCCATCAAACCCTGGTGGGATGTCACTCCAGGTGAAGTTAAGAAGTGCCTGGAAGCCACAACCTGGTATCCGGCAAATACAGGATATTTCCGGGGTGGTGGATATTCGAGCGGATTCCTGACCCGCGGCAATATGCCGGTCACCATGAGCCGCCTGAACCTGGTCAAAGGAATTGGACCTGTACTTCAGCTTGCAGAGGGCTGGACGGTTGACCTGCCCGAAAATGTACATCAAATGCTCAACGAACGCACCGACCCCACCTGGCCCACCCATTGGTTCGCGCCAAATGTTACCGGGCAGGGCGCATTCCGCGACGTATATACAGTGATGGCAAACTGGGGAGCAAATCACGGCGCGTTGAGTTACGGTCACATTGGCGCAGACCTCATCAGTCTGGCTTCCATCCTGCGCATCCCCGTCTGCATGCACAATGTCGCCGAAGAACGCATCTTCCGCCCCAGCGCATGGAGCGCATTTGGCGCAAGCGACTTTACCGGCGCCGATTACCGCGCCTGCCAAAACTTTGGTCCCATTTACGGGTAGAAAATTCTGAAACACTTCTCTCCAGACACCTCCGAGTTCGTAAGGGCTCGGAGGTGTCGATTCTCCTCCATCCCTACGGTATAATTGCCGCCATGCAAACCAACATTATCGGTGTTCGATTCACAAAGATAGGCAAAATCTACCACTTTGACTGCTCCACCCTGCCCGACGTAAAACAGGGTGACCGCGTCATCGTGGACACAGCCCGCGGCAAGCATCTCGGTGAAGTTGTCCAAGTTCTGGAGGAGACACCTCCTCAGCCCGAAGGCGGATGGAAATCTGTCGAGCGGCGCGCCACTCCCCGCGACCTGCTGCTCCAGCAGTCATGGCAGGCAAAGCAAACCGAAGCCATGATCAACTGTCGCGCCCGCGTCGCAGAGCTTCAACTCAAGGACGTCAAGATCGTCACAGCCGAATACAACTACGACGGCTCGCGCCTCGCCTTCCTCTTCAGCACCGAGAGTGAAGAAAAGGCTGACCTCAAATCCCTCAAAAAGGATATGAGCCAGTTGTATCAAACCACGCACGTCGAAATGCGCCAGATCGGTCCGCGTGACGTGGCGAAGTTCCTCGGCGGCATGGGAGCCTGCGGCATCGAGACCCGTTGTTGCTCCAAGTTCCTGACCGACTTCTCCCCCATCTCGATCAAGATGGCAAAGGAACAGGGCATCTCGCTCACGCCCAACGAAATCACGGGCATGTGCGGACGCCTGCGCTGCTGCCTCATCTACGAGTACGAGCAGTACGTGGAGGCGCGCAAGACCCTGCCCAAACGCAACAAGCGCGTGGTCACGCCCAAGGGCGAAGGCAAGGTCATTGATGTGCTGCCGATGAGCGACAAGATCGTCGTGCTGATCGAAAGCGGTACCGACCGTCCGCAGCAGATGACTTTCTCCCGCGCAGAGGTGGAACCCTGGGATGAACTCGAAGCCCTCAAGCGCAAAGCACAAGCGCCATGCGACCGTCACGAAGGCGGCGAATGTGATTGTGGCAAGAAGGAACAAAAACAAGAAAAGAAAAAGAAATGATCCTGCGGATTACGAATTACGGTACGTAACTCGTAATCCGCAATTCGTAACGCCATGACCCTCCAACCCGAAAACTGGGACTCCCCAAAAAACATTCTCGTCATTTTAGCCCACCCCGACGACCCCGAATTTTTCTGCGGTGCGACTCTGGCTCGCTGGGTGCGCGCGGGACATCAGATCACATATGTGCTCATGACCTGCGGCGACAAGGGATTCAACCCCGCCACACATCCCGAAATGACTCCCGAAAAATTATGCGGACTGCGGCACACGGAGCAACTCAACGCTGCGAGAGTTATCGGGACAAAAGCCGTTCACTTTCTCGACCTCGCGGATGGATACCTCGTCCCAAGCCTTGACCTGCGCCGCGATGTGGTGCGCGAAATCCGCCGTCACAAGCCAGACATCCTTGTCACCTGCGATCCGCAAAATCTGTTCGCCCAATATGGACTCAACCATCCCGACCATCGCGCCTGCGGACAGATCGTCCTGGACGCCGTCTTCCCCGCCGCAGGAAATCTGGTCTACTTCCCTGAACTCCTCAAGGAAGGCTTCCAGCCGCACATGCCAAAGGAAGTCTGGTGCTCGTTGACCAGCCAGCCCAATGTGACGGTGGATGTCACTGACACCTGGGAGACCAAAGTCAAAGCCATCCTCGAACACAAGACCCAGATTCCCGATGTGGACAAACTCATCGCGCGCATGAAGTCCCGCCGCACCGAAGACAGCACAGACGAAAATCCGCGATACGAAGAGAAGTTTAGAGTTGTAAAATATTCATAGCAGTTAAAGGTCGAAAGTTAAAAGTCGTGCGACCTTCAACCTTTGACTTTCGACAAGGAGTTTCCCATGACCGACCTGTTCAACGAAGCAAAATCACTCTTTTCCTACACTCAATCCATGCGGCGCGACTTTCACATGCACCCCGAACTTGGATTCAACGAAATCCGCACGGGCGGAATCGTGGCAAAGGAACTCGAAGCGCTCGGCATCGAAGTGACCAAGGGCGTCGGCAAGACGGGCGTGGTGGGTTTGCTCGAAGGGGCAAAACCTGGTCCTACCCTGCTCCTGCGCTTTGACATGGATGCCCTGCCCATCCTCGAAGACACGGGCGCGGAATATGCCTCGCAAAATTCAGGTGTCATGCACGCCTGCGGACACGACGGTCATACCGCCATCGGGCTGACCGTTGCCAAAATCTTGAACGCGCACAAAAACGAACTGGCAGGCACGGTCAAGTTCTGCTTCCAGCCCTCCGAGGAAGGCTTCAACGGTGAAGAAGTCGGCGGCGCGGAAATGATGATGAAGGACGGCGTGCTGGACAATCCCAAAGTGGATATGTCCCTCTCGCTGCATCTGTGGAACGAAAAGCCGCTCGGCTGGATACACGTTGCCAAAGGTCCCGTGATGGCAGGGGCGGAGGAATTCAAAGTCAAGATTATCGGCAAGGGCGGACACGGCGCAATCCCCGAAGCAGCAATCGATCCCGTCGTCTGCGCGGCGCAAATCGTCTCGGCGGCGCAGACCATCGTCTCGCGCAACGTCTCCCCCACGCAAACCGCAGTCGTCAGCTTTACGATGATCAACGGCGGCACGGCGTTCAACATCATCCCGCAGGAGGTGACGATGGAAGGCACCATCCGCACCTTCGAGCCGCGGGTGCGCGAAACAGTCGTCAGGCGGTTTGAAGAACTTACTACGGGTGTGGCGTCCGCGATGGGCTGTCAGGCGGAAGTGAAGGTCAAGCGCATCTCGCCGGCGCTGATCAACGCGGACGATGTCTCAGCCAAAGTGCAGGAGACCGCCCGCCGAATCCTTCCTCAAGCTGAACATGATAACAGTCCCTACCTGACGATGGGCGCGGAGGATATGGCGTTCATGCAAGAGAAGGTGAATGGCTGTTATTTCTTCATCGGCTCGAACAATACAGAGAAGCATCTCGATTACGGTCATCACCATCCCAAGTTCGATTTCGATGAACAGGCTCTTGTCAACGGGGTGGCGCTCATGTCCGCCGCCGTGATGGACATTTTGAAATAAAATAAAGGCAACATGAAACACAAGCGGAATGTGGCAATCGCTCTTGTTCTATCGGCGGCAGCGGGATTCCTCGCCCTCCAAAACGTTTCTGCGCCTACGCCTGACACTGCCCCGCCGACGGCTGAGTCAATCGTCACTGAACCACCCGTCACCGAAGCATCCGTCCCCGAGCAATGCGCCTACACCTGGGCGTATCAAGATGCGCCCGAACTGACGCAAAAGCTGGACGCGGCGGTCAAAGCCTTGAATCCCGATGCCAGCGGACGGGCGCAATTGTTCGGCGAGAACTGCGGTTACGCCGACGGTCACTCCACTTTCGGCGTGATGGAAACCGATTTCTACGTCCGCTCGCCGGTGAACGACTTGACCGACGAGGAATTTCTTGGGAATTGGGTCGCGCAGATTATGCCGATTGTGTCCAAAATTCCGCGCGAGGAAATTAAGGGGAATTATGGCTTCGTGGAATTCTCGAATGCAGATGGGCAAGTATTTATCCGCGTGCCGATTCAAAAATACATGAACGAAGCCCAAGGTAAAACAGGCGCGGAGTTGTTCCGTATGTTTTCCAATGCACCGTAGAGTTCGTCTACAGTGTTCCTTAAATGGAGAAAAAATGTGTTGGAATAAAAATAAAAACAAAAAAGAATCTAAATATGCGTTGGTTTCCGAAAATGACATCAAGGACCCATATCCCTATGTTTTCATAGAAGAAAATGGAGAGGTTAGGGAGCTACATCCAAGTGAACGTAGGTTTTTTGAAATGCCGATGTACCCTACAGATGGTTCAGTGCCACACATAAAAAAATCTTACTATCATAGAGATAGATATGGAAGCATAAGCGGCAATTGTCGTCGTTCCAAAATACCACCCCATCTAGTAATCCAAGATCCTCCAGAGGAAGACCCAACTGTGATTAATAAGTAGGAATTTACCAAAAACTTCGCGAGGGGATAATTAAGAGTATCAGTACCCACCGAAAAGAGGTGACAGTCGCTATACAAAGTGACTGTCAATTGACATTCCACACCTTTACAACACATGCCAACTATTTTTTGTCCCTGTAAAAATTGTAGAGTCGCCCAAAGTCCCTCAGCCGCCAGATTGGGCGGCTTTTTTGTTCTTGACATCCAACCAGATTTATCATATATTATGTTTAGTAAAAGCTAAACGTTCTAAAGGAAAATTATGTCCACCTCCCTCCCCCAGCTAAAACAGGATTTCATAGAAGGCTTGAGCCAGATCAGCCGCTTTTGGGGATTCCCCAAAGGCATGGGAGCTATCTTCGCTGTGCTGTATCTCTCATCCAGCCCTCTTTCGCTGGATGAGATCGTCAGCCAGACGGGACTCACCAAAGGCGCGGTCAGCACCGAAGTCCGCACACTGGCGCGCATGGGACTTGTACATCGTTCGTCCAAACTTGCAGACCGCAAGGATTACTATGAAGCCGAAAGCGACTTCTACAAATCCATCCGCTCGATTTTGAAGGAGAGGCAAAACAGCGAGTTCGACCGCGCCGTCCGCTCGGTTGGTGAAACACTTGCAAAGCTGGAGGCAGGAGAAGTCAGCGGCGACAAGGAGGAAATCAAATTCATCCGCCAGCGCGTGCAGGCGCTGCAGGAGTTCTTCGATGCGTTGGATAGTCTTACCCGCGCCGTGGTCAAGTTGGAAAGTTTAGGATTAGGCAATATCAAAACAATCTTATCGGTATTGAAATAAAAGGAGACAAAATGAAAATAGCGGTAACTGGAGCATTCTCGTATTCTGGCAAGTACATCACCCGACGTCTGCTTGCCAAAGGGGAAGAAGTCATCACCCTGACCAATCATCCAAATCGTCCCGACCCGTTCGAGGGAAAGGTCAATGCCTTTCCGCTGGATTTCCAAAATGAGCAGGAGTTGACCTCGAACCTGCGCGGCGTGGATGTGCTGGTCAACACCTACTGGGTCCGCTTTGACAAGGGGAACAACACCCAGCCCCAGGCGGTCAGGAACACGAAAGTTCTGGTGGATGCGGCAGTCAAAGCTGGCGTCAAGCGGATCGTGCACATCAGCATCACCAACCCGTCGGCGGATTCGCATCTGCCCTACTTCTGGGGCAAAGCCGCCAACGAAAAAGCTGTAATCGACTCTGGCAGAAGCTACGCCATCCTGCGTCCGACCGTGTTGTTTGGCAAAGAAGATATTCTCATCAACAACATCGCCTGGCTGTTGAGAAGGTTTCCCGTTTTCGGTCTGCCCGGTGACGGCTCGTACAGACTCTCCCCCGTTTACGTGGATGACCTCGCCGAGCTTGCTTCGGATGCGGTATATAGAAAGGAAAATTACGTTTGGGATGCTGTTGGGCCGGATGAATTCACGTTCAAGGAGATGGTGGAGTTGATCGGAAAAACGATCCGCGCCAGCCGATTGCTGATTCCACTTCCGCCGCTTTTTGCATTGTGGGCGGCTCAATTTCTGAGTCTCTTTGTAAAAGATGTCATGCTTACCCCCGAGGAAGTGGACGGCTTGATGGCAAACCTGCTCATTTCCAAAGAGCCGCCGCGCTGCAAAACCAGCCTGCGAGTCTGGCTGGAGGAAAACAAATCCACAGTTGGAAGTCAGTACGCATCCGAACTGGTACGGCATTTCTGAAAAATAAGACCCGCTCAACGCGGGTCTTATCATTAATCAATTTGCACCACTCCCACACAACGCGGACTATCCATACAGCCATAGTATTTTTTCCCAATCCCTGAGCCATTGCGCTCGAAACGCAGGACCATCATCTTGCCGCACACGGGACAATTCGGCACGGAGTCGGTGGAACGCCCAACGCGCAAGGCGGCCGTCTCGTTGACTTTGGTCACCGCCAGTTGAAACAGTGTGATGATATAGGACGGATCGTAATTTTCACTGGATGGGACATACACAAGCGGCAATCCGGCATTGGCGAACAAGTCCTGCAAAAATTTGTCGCTTTCACGCGCCTCGCCCTTCGAGATCGGACGCGCAATCTCCACGCCAAACGCGGGGGACAAGGTCTGTCTGTCACAAAGCAGGAAGTCAACATGCTTTCTAAACAGCTTGCTGAAAAAATGCACATTCTCATTGGGACGGACAATATAAAAAACGTCGTTCAAAGAGACTTTGGGGCAGATCAAGTACCGTTCCCCCATTAATTTATTCAAGAGGCGGAAAAGAGCCTGTTCCGTGGACGAAAGAAACGGCTCGCGCAATCTGTAGGGCAAACGCTGTGTATCTGTCTCTGCCATAAATCCACCATCATCATGACTGCTTAAATCAGGCTCAACGAACAAACATATTATATTTCAGGATGACCAAAACGAGCAAGAAAATGAAAAAACTCACAATAGCCTGTTCAGCAATTCCTTTTCCTCTTTTTCGCTGTTCACCTCCCCATCCAGCCAGGCGGCACGGAGTTTGGTAAGGATTTCGCCGTAGCGCGGACCCGGCTCAAGTCCGCGCGCTTTCAGGTCATCACCCGTTGTGTGTGATTTAACATGGCGCCAAAAGGAAAGATAATCCAAAAGCGCCTTTTCACCGGAGACGAGGTAGACCGCATAGATGGATAGCAACGGCAGTTTTTCGAGGGCAAACGCCCAGACGCTGGGTTTGGAATTCACAAGGAAAGGCAGGCTTTTCTTTAATTGCGACGCCCCCCAAACCGAATGAGTCAGGTCGGACGAAAAATTCAAACGCCGCGCAATGGATAGAATCGCAGCTTCCGACAAGTCCATCAGCCAAAGCATGTATCCCATGGTGGTACGGCTGGCCGGGACATCGAGGCTGGTGTCCATTTCGAGGAAATCTGAATACTCCCCGTTGAATGCGCGCAGTTCAGGATGAATCCATTTGAAGACATCCAACTCACCAAGGCGGACGATCATTTGATGCGAATTGTCTTCTTCAAAGATCAAATCCAATTCATGGCGGATACGCTCGCCGCTGAGGGTTTGGATGACGGCGAGAGATTCGGGACTAATAAGGGTGAAGGATGAAGAATGAAGGATGAATGAATACCGCTGCTCATAACGGACGGCGCGAAAGATGCGGGTGGGATCGTCGATGAATGAGCGCGGATGCAGGACGCGGATGGCTTTCTCTTCGAGATCAGCCTGACCGTTGAGCGGGTCAAGCAGTTCGCCAAAGTGACTTCCATCCAAGCGAATTGCCATGGCGTTGATAGTAAAGTCACGGCGACGCAAGTCATCCTCAATGGTGGAAGGTTTGATGGTCGGCAAGGCTCCAGGCTGTGAATAGGTTTCAGAACGGGCGGTGATCAAATCCAAGGATGAAGGATAAAGATTGAAGGATGAAGGTAAATCCCATATGGCGGTGTGGAATTTGTAATGTGGGGTAAGATTGCCACCGTATTTTTCCACCAGGGATTTGCCAAGTGCAATGGCATCGCCTTCGACAACAATGTCAAGGTCATTGATTGGCTGTCCCAACAAAAGGTCGCGCACGAATCCACCGACCACGTAGCACGGCATTCCCAGGGTCTCAGTCTGGGCGGTTATCTCCGAGAGTAGATTCTGCTTCTCGGAAGGAATCAGGTTCGGGTCGCGCAGCAGGGAGGTCAAATCCTTTTGCATAAAATCAATTTTACCCTTATATCATACCCTCGGTCACAAATTGCGCTTTCCGTCCTCTAAAAAAGCGCAATTTGCCACCGAGTGCGGTATAATCCACCACATGACAAAGAACCCGAACCCATCCCCTCGAATGTCACGATTCTCCAGGTCTGGCTAGGTTCGATTTATCGCGCCCAAACGGCTCCCCAGACCTGGCGAGCCGTTTTTCTTTGTGTTCGGACGGTGGACGATAGACAATGGATGATAAAAGATTAACGATTGCGGAATTAACTGCTCGGATGCACGAACTGGTCAAATCGAAAGGTTGGTACGAGGCGGACAGCAAACGTTCACAGACGCCGCGCAATCTGGCGGTATCGCTCTCGATCGAAGCGGCTGAGATTTTGGAGCATTTTCAATTTGGCGAAGAGATCAAAGACAGGGACGAACTTGGCAGTGAACTGGCAGACGTGACCCTGTATCTTTTGCAACTGGCTTCGGTTTCGGGCATTGATCTGGAAGAAGTGGTGTTGAAGAAAATTGAAGTGAATAAAACGAGAGAATGGGATGTTGAAAATTAGTCAAAGGTCGAAGGTCAAAAGTCAAGCGACCTTCAACCTTCGACTTTCGACAAGGTGAATCTATGAAAGTAACAGTATTTGGCGGCTCATTCCCGAAAGAAGGCATGGCGGCTTACGAAGAAGCCCGCGAACTTGGCAGATTACTTGCCGAGCGTGGACACGTTGTGACCACGGGCGGATACTACGGCACAATGGAAGCAGTCTCGCGCGGAGCATCCGAGGCGGGCGGACATGTCATCGGCGTAACCTGCCAGGACATCGAAGACTGGCGCGGCTCGAAAGCCAATGCCTGGGTCAAGGAAGAAATCAAAAGGAAGACTCTTCTCGAAAGATTGAAAGTGCTCATTGAAAGTTGCGACGCCGCAATCGCCCTCTCCGGCGGACCTGGCACATTGACTGAAATCTCGCTGATGTGGAATTTGATGATCGTGGAGTCCCTGCCTCCCAGGCCTCTGACACTGGTCGGGAGTGGTTGGCAGTCCACTTTCGATCAGTTCTTCAAGGAATTCGAATCTTACATGCCCGTACGTCAGCGAGAGTTGTTATACTTTGCAAAAGACGTGAAAACTGCCGTGGACATTTTGAAATAAATCGTCATTGCGAGGGCGCTAACCCGAAGCAATAACGTAAATAAAAGAGGAAACAATGGCTGAAGAAAAACTACCAACCCGAAGTGAAAATTTTTCCGAGTGGTACAACCAACTCGTATTGAAAGCTGACCTTGCGGACTATGCTCCCGTGCGCGGCTGCATGGTGGTCAAACCCTACGGCTGGACGCTGTGGGAAAATATTTGTTCCTGGCTGGATACCGAATTCAAAAAGACGGGTCATGTCAATGCGGCATTCCCCACCTTGATCCCCATGTCCTTTTTCGAAAAGGAAAAAGACCACGTGGAAGGCTTCGCCCCCGAACTGGCAGTTGTCACCCACGGCGGCGGCGTGGAACTTGAAGAAAAACTTGCTGTCCGCCCCACTTCGGAGACCATCATCGGTCACATGTACTCCAAGTGGGTCAAATCTTGGCGCGACCTGCCCATCCTAATCGTGCAGTGGGGTTCCGTGCTCCGCTGGGAATTACGCACGAAGCTCTTTCTCCGCACCGCTGAGTTTTACTGGCATGAAGGTCACACCGCACATGCCAGCGCCGAAGAAGCCAGAGAGGAAATGTATCGCATCCTCGACATTTACGAGCGTTTCTGTCTCGAAGAAGCCGCCATTCCCGCCATCAAAGGGACAAAAAGTGAAACCGAGAAATTCGCTGGCGCCCATACCACCACATCCATCGAAGCGATGATGTGGGACAAGCGCGCATTGCAGTCTGGCACGTCCCATTACTTCAGCACGAACTTTGCCAGGGCGTTCGAAATTCAGTTCCTCGACACCAACAACACCCTGCAATACGCTGAAACAACCTCCTGGGCAATCTCCTCGCGCATCATCGGCGCGATCATCATGGTGCATGGAGATGACCAGGGTCTGGTCCTGCCGCCCCGCCTCGCGCCGATTCAGGCGGTCGTCGTCCCCATCTTCAAGACCGACGCGGAAAAATCCAAAGTGATGGAAGTCGCCGACCGCATCTTCAAGGAGCTCAAAGCCGCTGGCATTCGCATCAAGATGGACGACCGTGACAACGTCAGCAGCGGATTCAAGTTCAACGATTGGGAAATGCGCGGCGTGCCGCTCCGCATCGAGGTCGGTCCCAAGGATGTGGAAAAGGGAACCGTTGCCCTCGCCCGACGTGACAAACCCGGACGCGAAGGCAAATCCTTCGTCGCGCAGGCTGGTCTGGACTCCGCTGTCAGCGGGTTGCTGACCGACATTCAGGTGTCCCTCCTCAAGCGCGCCACCGAGTTCCGCGATGCCAACATCCACGAGCCGAAGGATTACGAAGACCTGAAGAAGATCGTGGCTGACGGCTGGGCATTTGCCTACTGGTGCGAGTCAAGAGAATGCGAAACGAAGGTTAAGGAAGATACCAAAGCCACCACCCGCAACATCCCGTTCCATCAGCCCGACGCGGAAGGAACCTGCATCGTCTGCGGCAAGCCTTCCAAGAGAAAAGTGTATTTCGCAAAAGCGTATTAAAATTTGTAGGGGCACGACATGTCGTGCCCCTACCCAAACCATGCCCGCCATAGACCTCGCCCGTCTCCGCAAGCAAGCCAATCGTCTGGCAGACTTTTTCTTTCTGCCCGATGAGTTCATGAAGCATTTGCGCGAGATGCTCGACTTCTATGTCAATTACACTTTGCGGACAGTGGAAAACGTCGCCCCTGGCTCCAATCTAAAAACCTATCGCACGCCGCCCGCGGTGCTGACTCAAATCGAAAACGAATTACGCGCCGTGGCGGAAGCCAACCCACAGTTTGCGCTCGAACTGGCAGACATCCTCTGGGACGAGGGTGCGCTGGAAACCCGCCTGCTGGCGGCGTTTTTGCTGGGACGAATCCCACCACAAGAAGAGCGCCTGCTCCCCCGCCTCACCGCATGGACACAGCAAATCCGCGATCCCGATGTGCGCTCGGCACTGCTCTCCACCAGCCTGACTCGCATGAGGAAGGAAACGCCAGCGCAGTTCCTGACCCTCGTCCGCGAGTACTTGCATCCCGCCCGTATGCGAACCTGGTCGAACGGCATCCAAGCCCTGCTGCCGATGATCGCGGAAGCATCGAACAACAACCTGCCAACCATCTTCGACATGGTGGAGCCGCTCATCGAAGAAGCGCCGTCTACCCTGCAAAACGACCTGACCGACCTCATCGTCGCCCTGTACCGCGCATCCGCCAACGAGACGACCTTCCTGCTCAAGCACATCCTGTCCAACGCGCAAAACCCAATGACTGTGGTCACCCTGCGCCGCATCGCCCCCGATTTTCCTCCGCCCCTGCAAAAGGAACTGCGCGAACTCCTGCGCTCCCCGTCGCTCGCCCAAATCAGGCGGGTCGAAGAAGAGCCAGCCGATTTTGTCGTAGATGAAGTCCCGGCACCAAAAATCAGAGTGAGAAAAAAGAAAATGGACAACTCGAAAATCATCTACCTGCACGGGCTCGAAAGCAGCAGCCAGAGCGGAAAGGCGCGCCAGTTTGCCGAGAAGTTCCCAGGCATGGTCACGCCTGACTTCACTGGCTCCTTCGAAGAGCGCATGAAACAACTCAAGCCGATTTTGGGACGCAGAAAAAACTGGACGATTATTGGCTCGTCCTTTGGCGGATTGATGGGAACGGTCTTCACCTGCCAGCATCCGGCCCAGGTGCGGAAATTGATTTTGCTCGCCCCCGCCCTGCTCCGCGACCACTTCGCCGCTTATTTGGAACTCGAACCTGTCTCTGTTCAAACCGTCCTCATCCACGGGACAGAGGATGACGTCGTCCCGCCCGAACCCGTCCGCGAGGTGGCGGAGAAGTTATTTACGAACCTACAAATCATCACTGTGGATGATGGTCACAGATTGCAAAAAGCCTTTGGGGAATTGAATTGGGAAGAGATTTTGGAGTAACAAAACATATCTGACTTCTTGCAAAAGTTGGAAAGTGGAGTGTTCGGAAGTAGAACTTCCGAACACTTCCAAAAAATACTTAACCCAAGTTGCTACCTTGAAATGAAAAGGAACGTGTCGCCCTGAGGGAGCGTGGTTTCCGCGACCGAAGGGTCTCAGTTGAGCCAATCAGAGGTGCTTATGATGGCAACTTGAGTTACTTATGCAAGAAGTTCATTAAAGAAAACATCTCCTGACTCTTTTACGAAGCGTCTTGGGGATGTTTTTACATTGGCTGCCAATCCATTCTTATCGATATAAGGGCTGGCTAAAATAGACAAAATGGATATAATTCAACAACTTTCAAAGATAAGCATTCCAAACAACACTGAATAAAACATCGCGGCTGGATTTCTGCGCACGTCAACCCTTTTCGCCAAAGGAGGCTGAATGGATGTCAACACGTTTTATGCCGTGACTGCGGGGACTTGCTTTACCCTGGTTGGGTTATGGTGGTCGGTGGTCAAGAGCAAGACCGAATGGTTGAAGGATGAAGCGACGCGTCGTCTCGCGGGCGGCGTATACGCTTCTTTTTTGATTCCCGCGGTGATGAGTCTCGGTGCACAGATTGGTGGAACAAACCGTTTTGTCTGGCAGGCAATTTTTACTGTTGCCGCCCTATTGGGGATTATCTATACCACACATCTGATGCGTAGGACCCGCAATGCCGTCGAGGGGACCGTCAGCAACAACCGATGGTTGATTCCCTTGTTGTATGCCCTCATCCTGTGGTTTGCGATTTTTCCACGCACGGCATTATTGCTCGGTCTCCAGCCGCTTCAAATGGAGGGAATATTACTCTGCGCCTTGATATTGATTGCACATCTCATGACCTGGGAATTCATGACCACCCAGGCACAAAAATAAAA
The DNA here is from genome assembly GCA_030834895.1 of Anaerolineales bacterium. Lineage (GTDB taxonomy): Bacteria > Chloroflexota > Anaerolineae > Anaerolineales > Villigracilaceae > Villigracilis. Next base: position 251,857 of record JAUQXA010000064.1, on the reverse strand, counting down.
ACTCAGAGGAGACAAACAAATGGAAGGCGAAGTCTATTATCCATCAGAGGAAGTATTGGCTCAGGCGCGTCTCAAGGATTGGGATGCGCTCGCCGAAAAGGCGCGCAAGGACCTGCGGGGGTTCTGGGCCGACGAGGCCTCGGAACTGGAGTGGTTTCAAAAGTGGGACAAGGTGCTGGATGATTCAAAGGCGCCGTTTTTCGAGTGGTTCGTGGGGGCAAAGACCAACATCGTCCACAACGCGATTGACCGTCACTTGAAAACGCACCGCAAGAATCAACTTGCTCTGATTTGGGAAAGCGAAGACGGCAAGGAACACCGCACGTTTTCGTATTTTGCGATGAACCGCGAAGTCTCGCGGATGGCGAACATCATCAAATCCATGGGCGTGACAAAAGGCGACCGCGTCACCATTTACATGGGACGCGTGCCTGAGATTGTCTTTGCCATGCTGGCGTGCGCCAAAGTCGGCGCGATCCACTCGGTGGTGTTCGGCGGCTTCTCGGTGGATTCGCTCCAAAGCCGCATCGACGACAGCCAGTCCAAGCTGATTATCACCGCCGACGGTTCGTACCAAAACGGCAAGGTTGTCGAATTGAAGAAGATGGTGGATGAAGCCGTCAAGCATTGCCCCAGTGTGGAAAACATCATCGTCGTCAAGCGCACAGACCAGCCCGTCATCATGGAAGCGGGACGCGACCACTGGTATCACGACATGTGCGCGCTGCCCATTGCAAACGGCAAATGTCCGACCGAAGTCCTCGATGCGGAAGACCCGCTATTCATTCTTTACACCTCGGGGTCAACAGGCAAACCGAAAGCCATTTTGCACACGCACGGCGGATACATGGTCGGCACGTACGCCACGCTCAAATACACTTTTGACGTCAGGGATGATGACCGCTGGTGGTGCACCGCCGACCCTGGTTGGATCACAGGACATTCCTACATCGTCTATGGACCGATGATCAACGGCGCGACCTCGTTTCTGTTCGAAGGCGGTCCCACCTTCCCCTATCCCAATCGCTGGTGGCAAATTGTCGAGCGCTACGGCATCACGATTTTCTACACCGCGCCAACAGCCATCCGCGGCTTGATGCGTTTCGGGGAAGCCTGGCCCAACAAACACGATCTCTCGTCTCTGCGACTGCTTGGCTCTGTCGGCGAGCCGATCAACCCAGAGGCGTGGAAGTGGTATTACCGCGTCATCGGCAAGGAAAAGTGCCCGATCATGGACACCTGGTGGCAGACGGAGACCGGCAACTTCATGATCACACCGACGCCTGTGGTGCCGCTCAAGCCTGGTTCTGGAACCCGCCCCTTCTTCGGCCAGGAAGCGGAAATTGTCGATGAACATGGAAAACCTGTCCCCGATAACACGGAGGGCTATCTCACGTTGAAGAATCCGTGGCCTGGCATGTTGCGCACCATTTACGGCGACGACGAACGCTATGTCAGTCAATACTGGTCGAAGTACCCCGGGCGCTACACCACCGGTGACTCAGCCAAGCGCGACTCGGACGGTTACTTTTGGATCATCGGCCGCGTGGACGATGTCATCAAGGTCTCCGGGCATCGTTTGGGAACCGCGGAAATCGAATCCGCACTGGTCAGTCACCCCGCCGTGGCGGAAGCGGCGGCAATTGGTCTGCCACACGAAGTAAAAGGAACTGCGATTCATACCTTCGTGATGTTACGTCGGGGATTTGAGCCCACTCCCGACTTGGCCGAGGAATTACGCCAGCACGTCTCCACCCACATGGGGCCCATCGCCCGCCCCGAAGATGTCAAGTTCCTCGATAAACTCCCCAAGACCCGCTCCGGCAAGATCATGCGCCGCGTGTTGAAGGCAAGAGCACAGGGCTTGCCTGAGGGAGATATTAGTACATTAGAGGAATAGAGGGTAGAGAATGGGGAATAGTGAATAGTAAACAGCAAGTCCTCCGAGTCCATAAAGAATCGGAGGACTTATTTTTCGTAGTTGCGACTTCAGCCGCCCTTGCGTAGTGGAATCACGACTGAAGTCGTGACTACCTTATATCCCTCCGCGTTCCTTCATTGCTTTGCGGAGTTCTTTTTCGAGCTTGTCGGCTTCTTTCTCCAGGTCAGCCAGCTCTTCCAGCATCTTTTCACCCAGCGATTTGTCATCGAGGGAGACAAGGTTGATCTTGACGTTATAGCTGGCGGCGGTGAACGCGGCACGGGACATGGCAAAGCCCGAAGCGGAGTCGCTGATGGCATTGAGGTTGCCTCGTTGGGCACACTTGAGCGCGAGTTCCATCACCTTGACTACGTCTTCGCAGACATGTAGCGGGATGTGCGCGGCATTCAACGTCGCATTGACAATGGCGGCAGCACGGGCTTTCTTCTCTTCGTCGGTGGACTTCGGCAATTTGAACGCACCCATCACGGTCTCGAAGGCGACAGAGTCATCCTCCACGGCGTGAGTCAATTCTTCGCGGAGGTTTTCAGCCACCACGCGGATCGCCTGCATTTCGGCTTCGACTTCGACATACTTCTTCTTGCCGATGGTGAGTCCCGCGACCATCGCCACGAGTCCCGCACCCATTGCGCCCGCGAAGGCCCCCGCAGAACCGCCGCCGGGGGTCGGCGTCGGGGCGGCTAATTCGTCAGGAAACGAGAGCCGGGCCGGGGCGGAGTCCGCTGCGGCGGATTGGGCAGAGAAAAGCCTGGACTCGAGAATCTGCTCCTTGTCGAACTGATCCAGTTGCGTGTACCAGACCGCCGCATCCACCAAAGCTTCCTGCGGAATCAATCCAACCAGTTCGCTGTGATGAATGCCGACGCCGTAGCGCTGTGCCTCACGTCGAATGAACTCGACCACGCGGGCGATGGGCGTCTCGCGGAAGTTGGTGAGGTTCATCGAAACCTGCGCGCGCCCATCCACGAGCAAGCCGAGACCTTTGACATAGCGCAGTCCGCCAGACGATTGGCGCACGGCTTTGGCGATTTTTTTAGCGATGCCCACATCGTCCGTCGTCAGGTAGACGTTGAACGCGATGAGCGGATTGCGCGCGCCGATGACGGTTGCTCCCGCTTTGGGCAGTTTGCCGGGACCGAAATCGGGCTTGCGCCACTCCATCTCTTCCGCCCCTTCGGCTCCGTTCAGGGCGAGTTTGAGTCCTTCGTACTGTCCCTTGCGGATGTTTTCGAGGTTGGTCCGTTCGGGACGGGTCGCCGCCGCTTCGTACAAATAGACGGGGATGCCGAGTTCGCTCCCGACTCGTTGACCGAGCCGCTGGGCAATGGCGATGCAGTCTTCCATGGTTGCACCACCCAGCGGCACAAAGGGACAGACATCCGTCGCGCCGATGCGCGGATGCGCGCCGGTGTGCTGGTCGAGGTCGATCAACTCGGCGGCAGTTTTGATGGCGCGGAAAGCGGCTTCCTCCACACCCGCAGGCGAACCTGCAAAGGTCAGCACGGTGCGGTTGTGGTCGAGGTCGGAGGAACGGTCGAGCAGTTTCACTTCGCTGACCGATTGGATGGCGGCGGCGATCTGGTCAATGATTTCGGGACGCCGCGCTTCGGAGAAATTGGGGATACATTCGATGAGTGGAGTAGTCATGTGGTTTAATTGTTTTATGATTGGATGGTTATGGTTTTAGGTCTGGGAACAACAACGGCAATTATAAAATAAATCGGCGTTTATGATGTGATGTAAAATCAGGCGAAAGCAGAAAACATAACCATGCAAAAAATACTCTACATGCTAATCGGGCCAAAAGGTTCAGGCAAAACCCATATTGGGACTCTCGTCAATAAAAGTACGGACATCAAGTTCCTGCGTGTCGAGCCTGTATGGTTGACTGTGAAGCCTGGCGAGGACAGTTGGAAAAAAGTGGAGGATGCCGTCGATGCGGAATTCCAAACGCACAACAAGGTTATGGTGGAAAGCCTTGGAGCGGGCGAGGATTTCAAACGTTATTATGCCTCCCTCAAAGAAAAGTACACGATCAAAATGATACGGGTATACGCAGATTCGAATGTCTGTCTGGAACGAGTTCGAAATCGAAATTCGGTGGATCACATCCCCGTTTCAGATGACAAGGTCGTAGAATACAATCGAATCGCCGCAGCTGTCTCATACAATTGGAATGCAGAGATCAATAATAACAAGTTCGCTTCCGATGAAGAAATATTAAAGGTAATTCTTTCGATATAAACAGAGAGTTTTGAAAATATTCCAATCATGTCCCTCATCCTCTTCGACTTCGACGGTGTCCTTGCCGACACTTTGGGCGACCTGCTGCAATTCGGTCAGGAAGCCTGCAATGAACTGGGCGTAAACCACACCGCCACACAAGATGACCTGAGTTCGCTGGAGGTCATGTCCTTTGCCACCTACGGACAGCAAATGGGAGTTCCAAACCATCTGATTGACGAGTTCGTCCGCCGTTGCCTGGCGAAGTTCGGGGGAAAGAAGTCACCGCCTGGGATTTTCAAGGGGTTGGCTGAGGTGGTGAGGCAATTGTCCACGAGCAATGTTATTGGCGTCATTACTGGCAATTCATCGGAGAATGTGAAGACATTTCTCGCCGAGCATGGACTGGAGGGATGCGTCAGTGCAATTTACGGGGTGGACACTCCCGGCTCGAAGGTGGAGAAAATCTCGTGGGCGCGCAATCAATTTGCAAAAGACGGCGAATCCGTGTTCATGGTTGGCGACTCCGCAAGCGATATCCGCGCGGCGAAGGAAGCGGGAATCAAAAGCATCGCCGTCACATGGGGACATCAAAGCGCAGAAACATTGACTCGCGCCAAGCCTGATTATCTTGTCCACTCGCCGGAAGAATTGTATAAAGTAATCAAATAAATCATTTCCCCAAAAAGAGAAACCATGCGAAACAAACTTCCCATAACCACACACATCCTCTTTCTGCGTGACACGGAAATCCTGTTGCTGCGCCGCTTCAACACCGGTTACGAGGACGGTAGCTACAGCGTGGTCGCCGGTCACGTGGACGCGGGCGAAAGCGTGACGCAAGCCGCTGTCCGCGAGATTATGGAGGAGGCTGGCGTCACGGTCAACCTCAAAAACCTTGAAATTGTCCACATCATGAACCGCAAATCGAACGATGAGCGCGTTGATTTCTTCATGACAGTCAGGCAGTGGACTGGAGAGATCGTCAACGCCGAACCGAACAAATGCGACGACCTGTCATGGCATCCCATAGCCAACCTGCCGGGGAATACGATCCCCTATGTGAGGCACGCCATCGAGTGTTTTCAAAACGGAATCCTCTACAGCGAGTTTGGCTGGGATAAATCCAAATGATCCTTCCCGTCAAAATCGAAACCCTGATGTGGCTTCTGCCCATCGTCTTCATGTTCCACGACTTCGAAGAAATCATCATGTTCAAGCCGTGGCTCACTTCCAATCTGCCAAATCTCGAAAAGCGTTTTCCAAAATGGGTGTCGCGGGCGCTGGCGGACCAGAGCAAAATGTTCACCTCGGCGTTTGCGCTTGCGGTGGCCGAGGAATTTATCGTCCTCTCCGCGCTGACTTTGCTTGCCGTTGAGTTGGAGCTGTATTCCTTCTGGGCGGGGATGATGCTGGGCTTCTTCATCCACCTGCTGGTCCACATCGGACAGTTCGCCGCCTACCGTAGATATGTCCCCGTCATCCTGACCAGCCTGCTAAGCGGACTCTACTGTCTGATCGCCTTGCATGATCTGAACTTTCATCATCCGCTGGACTGGAGGCTGGTTGCCATCTGGGCTCTGGTATCCCTGCTCATCATCGGCGCGAATTTGGCGCTGGCGCTCAGGCTGGCGGTAAAATTTGATGTGTGGTTGGGAAAAAACTTCCCGGAAAGGAACTAAACATGGAAATGAAAAACATCCCCTTTGGTTTGACGAACTGGTCGGAGATTGTCCCCACCGAACATAAAGGCGAGACCGGAATGGCGCTCTGGTATACCCAGCAATTCGGGGATATCCGCGTGCGGATGGTGGAATACAGCGCCGGTTATCTCGCCGACCATTGGTGCGAAAAAGGTCACATTCTTTTATGTCTGGAAGGGGAACTGCACACGGAACTCAAAGACGGCAGAAAATTTGTCCTCACTCCGGGTGTGAGCTATCAGGTCGCCGATCACGCCGAGCCGCATCGTTCCTACACAAAGACCGGCGCAAAACTTTTCATCGTTGATTGAAAATAGCGGCGGGGATTCAGGTATAATCCCGCCGCTATGAACACAAAACCATTTGACCTTGTCATCTTTGACTGTGACGGCGTGCTGGTGGATAGTGAACGGATCGACTATATCGTCCTTGAACAGATCATGCGCGAGCATGGTTATGTTCTGGAAGAGAAATCCCTGCTGGAAAATTATCCCGGCATGGCGTTTCCGGAACGCATTGCCGCAATGAGTCGCGACCTGAACTGGACTCCTCCCACCCGTTTCTTCGATATTTTCAGCGAGTATCTCGTCTCTGTTTCGGAGAAGGAACTTAAAGCCGTTCCCGGCATTCACGACCTCCTCGAAAGTTTGTCCGTGCCGATTTGCATCGCCTCGAACGGAACCCGGGATGAAGTGACAATGCGGTTGAGAATTGCCGGCCTGACGGATTATTTCAACGGCGCCATTTTTAGCGGGTTGGATGTTCCAAACCCAAAACCAGCGCCCGATGTATATCTTGCGGCAGCGCAGGCTTTCCACGTGCCGCCCAGCCGTTGTGTGGTTGTCGAAGACACCGTACTCGGCGTAACGGCGGCTGTCCGCGCGGGGATGAAGGTCTATGGGCACGCTGCGTTTACGTCTGCCGAATCCCTACGAAGGGCCGGAGCCATTCCATTTGGGAACATGATGGAATTGCGAACATTTTTGAACAATGGACATAAAGCCCTCGAAAACCATGGTGATGGAAGCCGGTTCTTGTCGGCAATTTGAAAGTTGACATTGCACCCCAAATCTGATAACATTTGTCAAAATTAGACCAAAAGGAGAAATATATGCTCCAGGAAATTGAAATCAAACCCTTTACCCTCACCCCGGCGGCAAGCCAAGCGGTAAAAAATATTCTGGAAGAGCGCAGTTTGGAAGGTTACGCCCTGCGCGTGTATGTGGCCGGCGGTGGATGCGGATGTTCCGGCGTCAACTTCGGCATGGCACTCGACAACAACTTCCGCGACGTGGATATGACCTTCGATACCAATGGGATCAAGGTGGTGGTGGATAATATTTCCATTGATTATTTGCGTGAAGCGACGATTGACTTCATCAACGACCCCCAGCGCGGCGCGGGCTTCTCGGTCAACAGTCCAAATGCCAGTAGAAAAGAGCATGGCAGTTGTGGATGCGGCAGCAGCGAAAGCGAAAGTGGCGGCTGTTGCAGTGACGGCGACTCCTGCTCCTGCAACAATTAGAATTGCGCAACAAATGACCAGGTTGAACTGGTCATTTTTATTTTAAAGGGAGGTGGCCGCTTTTTATCTTCCGCGCAAGAAAGAGATCAACGTGCCCAACGCGCCGATGAAGCCAAGACCAAAGATTAACAGTCCCATCGGAACCCGGTTGCCGCTCGCCGCGACATCCACAAATGTCGCGATGGCCAACGGCGCCGGAGCTGTAAAAGTCGGCATACGGGTGGGGATGATGGGAGTCTCGAATGCCGCCACCAGGGTGGGGTTAATATCGACAATCGGAGTTGTGGCCGGGGTCGGCGTTGGCGGGGCTGGCAGTTTTGGTAATTGGCCGTTTTTTACGATTTTGACGTAAGGCGCATACACCCAGGCAACCGAATCGGGAACGCCGGGATAGTAGATCTGCACATAGTTGTCGTCCTCAGAAATGCCATATGCGGGCATTTCCTGCCCAGCCAGCACTACGCCAATCCGTGGGTAAAGATATTCACTGGGCCCGGAGTAGACATCCACCTGTGCCTGGTCGAGATATACAGCAACAATGACGCCCGATGGCGTGCCTGTCACGGTTGGAATGGACCCTGTCGGCTGTTGGGCGTGAACGGAAGATTGCGAAGGTGAATGAAAGGACAACGCCATGCCCCCAAACATCAATACGAAAAATGCAAAAAAAACACTCCGTCGAGCAAATCTCATTTGACTATCGCCGCAAGAATAGGGAAAGCAAAAAGCCGATGCTTCCCAAAACCAAAAGGACAATAATAATTGCAGCCAGCGGGACCGGCGCGGAATTTTCCACAGCGGGAGATTCTGAGTAGGATAGGGTGGGCAATGAGGGTGGCGGAGTAAAGGTTGGCAGACGTGTAGAAGTAGGTACAATGCTGAATTGCGCGGCAAGTGTCGGGTCAATGGTGGGGGTGGCGGGCGGAACCGGGGTCGGAGGTGGGGCTACAATTTGCAATGTGCCCGGGGAAACCTGTACCAGCGGGGAATATACCCAGCCCACGCCGTTTGGAGCACCATCATATGCGATCTGAATCCAATCTCCACCCTGTGACCTGCCCAAGGCTGGCGCTGTGGAACCTGTCGGCAATGTCCCAACGATGGGGTAGATGCTAGAACTGGGTCCCATACGGATATTGATCTGTGGCTCATCCGTGATGACCGTGATATACATGCCCGAATCGGCCGCGGGAGTGGCTGTCAACTGTAGGGCCTGTGCAAAGGTCGTCGAATTGGATGCAAAATACATTCCGAGGGGAATCAGAAGCGCAAAGAGGGGGGTGATGATGGGCTGAAACTGTTTTTTCTTCATTACGTAAATCGCTCTTAAGGAGAATCGCAAAGGCGATTATAATCGAATTCATGGAACGAAAAATCTTTCATGGCAAAATCAAACCAGTGGATATTGCGCAAGCGTTGATCGGTGAATTCAATCAAGGTAATTTGCGCGCGCAAACGCTTGGGCAAAGCGATAAGATGGTCGTTCAAATCGGCACAACTCCAGCCTCCATATCCGGCGGAAAAACGGCAATCACCGTCACCATTCAAAAATGGGAGGATGGGGTCATGGTGGAACTCGGCCAGCAGGCATGGCTGGGTGTGGCGGCCAGCCTAGGGACGAGCGCGCTCGCAGCTCTGCGCAATCCCTTCAGCCTGCTTGGACGATTGGACGATATTGCCCAGGATATTGAAAGCCTGCAAATTGGCGAACGCATCTGGCAGGTCATTGCCCAAACCGCGAAAGCGGCGGGTGTCTCCACCGAATTATCGGAGCGCTTGAAGCGGGTGACGTGTGAATATTGTGGCACGGCCAACCCGATTGGCGAGCCTTCCTGCATGGCCTGCGGGGCGCCGCTCGGAAAAGCCCAACCGAACACCTGTCCCCACTGCGGGTTTGTTACCCAACCCGGCGATAAAAAATGCAGGAACTGCAACCAAACTTTAGCGTAATCTAACGAATATGAACCTAAAAGAACTGGAAACCCGACTGCAATCCCTGATCGAAGTGGATCTGCTAAAAATCCTGCCAGGCAGAAGAGTGGAGGATGTGATCGTCCAAAAACTGGCGGCGGCAATCCACCTTAACACCACAAAACTGGACAATGGCTCGGTGGCTGCGCCAAACGTGTATACGCTGGTTATGAATCCCGAAGAGGCGGCCAAATGGCGGGATGAGAAATTACTTGCAATCTTATTGCATTCCATCGTTACAGTGGCACAGGAGGCAGGGTTTCGGATTACAATATCTCCGATAATCACCATCATAGCGGATGAAAAAATTTCCCTGCGCGATGCCCAGGTGATGGCATCCCATCGGATTGAACCCATGGCTGAGACAAATGCAAGTCCTCTCGATACCGGCAAACTCGAGGACCCAAGTAAAATGCCTGAAAATGCCTTTTTAATTGTGGAGGGCGTCAAGGTATTTCCTTTAAAGCTTCCGGTCATAAATATTGGACGCAGGCTGGATAACCAACTTGTTATCGACGATCCGCGTGTTTCCCGCAACCATGCTCAACTGCGTGCCATCAAAGGCAGGTTTGTCGTCTTCGACCTGAACTCCACCGGCGGGACTTTTGTGAACGGACAGCGGGCCAGTCAGACCGTGCTATATCCCGGCGATGTGATCTCGCTGGCAGGCGTGGCGCTCATCTTCGGGCAGGACAATCCGCCTCCGCGCCCGGACTTGAAAGAGACCGCCCCCCTGCCAAATGCCACCACAGACAGGCCAACCGCAATTCTTGTAGATCATTCCACCGCAAGATTAAAGAAGAAATGAGCGGCATCATCGTCCTTGCATTGCGTCTCATCCTGGCAATTGCCTTATACGGTTTTCTGGGATGGGCGCTATTGATTCTATGGCAGGAAATACGCAGGCAGGGAGGCACGCTGGCGGGTCGTCGCGTTCCAAACATCAACCTGACAATCCGCCACGGTCAGGCTCCCCCAATCGCAAAGAATTTTACCCAGCCAAGCATCACACTTGGACGCGACCCTGGCTGCGATATCCCGCTTGTAGACGATACCGTATCGACCCGTCATGCGCAACTGACTTATCATCACAATCAATGGTGGCTGGAGGACCTCTCCTCTACCAATGGCACGATCCTCAACCAAATCATCATTACCATGCCCACCGTGTTGACCGCCGGCGATGAGATTCGCTGCGGCGATACACGGTTGACTGTCAATCTTTCGACAAATACCCCGGTTTCACCCACTCAAAAATTGGAGAAAAAGTGATGACTGAAAAGGTTTCCCTTGCGGTCATTGGCGGCTCCGGACTGTATCACATGGCGGGTTTGCAGGATACAAAAGAGCATATTGTGAATACGCCGTTTGGAAAACCCAGCGCGCCGATTGTGGTTGGCACACTTGAAAACAGACGCGTTGCATTCCTTGCCCGACATGGGCGCGGACATCACATCACTCCGACTGAAGTCCCATATCGCGCCAATATTTACGCATTGAAATCGCTTGGCGTGGAACGTGTCGTCAGCATCAGCGCCTGCGGCTCGTTGCGCGAAGATTATGCACCGGGACATATCGTCGTTCCCGATGGCATCTTCGACAACACTAAAAACCGCGCCCGCACATTTTTCGGCGAGGGATTGGTGGCACATGTAGGCGTCGCCGACCCGTTCTGCCAGAACCTGTCCAATGCAGTGGAAGCGGCGGTGCGCGAAACCGGCGCTGTCGCGCACCGCGGCGGCTCCTTTATTGTGATCGAAGGTCCGCGCTTTTCCACCAGGACCGAGTCAAACACCTTCCGTGCCTGGGGCATGTCCATCATCGGCATGACTGCCGCGCCTGAAGCCTTCCTCGCCCGCGAAGCGGAAATGTGTTACGCAACAATGGCGCATGTCACCGATTATGACGTGTGGCACGAAAATGAATCACCGGTGACCGTTGAAATGGTCATCCAAACCCTCAACAAAAATACGAAAAAAGCACAGGATGCCGTCCGCAATTTAATCCGTGGATTGGAGTCCGAGCGTCCCTGCGAATGCGGACAGGCGCTCTCCACCGCGCTGATCACCGACCCCAAAGCGATTTCCACCGCCACGCGAGATAAACTCGATCTGCTGGTTGGCAAATACCTGAAATAACCTTCACTTCAAGAATAATTTCCTACAAATTATGTTTGACAAAACCCAAAGCCTCCTGTTGCGTTGGGCGGCGTTCTTCCTCTTTATTCAATCCACAATCCTCACATTGTCTCCCGCAGTGCGCGAGCGGACATGGGATGTGGATTATCGATTCTCACATTGGGCAGGCTATCTTGCATGGGTTGTATTGATCACGCTGGCACACCGCGCGACGGTCAAACACCTGCCGGAGCGCGATCCCTACCTGCTGCCAGCCGCGGCATTGCTCAGTGGTTGGGGATTGTTAACCGTCTGGCGGCTGGACGAAGAATTTGGCATTCGCCAGACAATCTGGCTTGGGGTCAGTATCATCATTTTCATCATTGCACTTTACACCCAACAAAAAATCTTCCTCCTTTTTAGACGGTATAGATATCTGCTTCTTGGCAGCGGATTATTAATCACCGCCCTTACTTTGTTTTTCGGCACAAACCCAATGGGAATTGGTCCGCGCCTGTGGCTTGGCTGTTGCGGGGTTTACTTTCAACCATCCGAACCGCTTAAACTTCTACTGGTCGTATATCTGGCTGCGTACTTTGCCGACCGCATCAACCTTCGGCTTTCTTCTCTAACCTTGTTGATTCCGACGCTGGTCGTCACAGGAATAGCGCTCATGCTCCTCATCGTCCAACGTGACCTTGGGACCGCGTCCATTTTCATCTGCATTTTTACAGCAGCCATCTACCTGTATACTGGCAAACGGCGCGTCTTATTAAGCGCAGCCATCATTCTGGCTGCAGCGCTAAGCATCGGATATTTTTTCATAGACATCATTCAAATCCGCGTGCAAGGCTGGCTCAATCCATGGGTTGACCCTGCGGGACAATCCTATCAGATTGTACAGTCCCTGCTCGCGGTTGCGAATGGCGGGCTCATCGGGCGTGGATTGGGACTTGGGAGTCCGCTCCTCGTGCCGGTGGCAATTTCAGATTTTATCTTCGCGGCCATCGCAGAGGAAACGGGGCTGGTCGGGACGATTGGGTTGATTGCCCTCATCTGGTTGATCCTGGCTCGAGGTTTGATCGTCTCCCTGCATGCCCAGGACAGGTTCCGCCGTTATCTGGCGGCCTTCACTGTCGCCTACCTTGGCATTCAAAGCCTGCTCATCATAGGTGGAAACCTGCGTTTGCTGCCATTGACGGGTGTGACCTTGCCCTTCGTTTCCTATGGCGGTTCGTCCCTGCTGACAGCCTACATTGCGCTGTTTCTCCTGCTCACCGTCAGCAACGTGGAAGATAGTGAACCGTCCACCCTGACAGACCCCAAACCGTATACGCTTTTGGCCGGATTGCTCGCCCTGGGATTTCTTTCTGTGGCGATGACTTCTGCCTGGTGGGCAATTGTCCGTGCGCCCGATTTGTTGACACGCACAGACAATGCGCGTCGCTCGATTGCGGATCGTTACGTCCCGCGCGGCGAACTACTGGATAGAAGCAACCAGCCCATCAATGTCACCGAAGGTCAAAGTGGAACCTATCAACGCGTTTATGTTTATCCGGACCTCGCGCCCATCACTGGATACACGCATCCCATTTATGGTCAGGCAGGGCTGGAAGCAACATTGGATGACTACCTGCGCGGTTTGCAGGGGAATCCAGCTAGTCTCATTTGGTGGGACCATTTGCTTTACGGAACTCCACCGTCCGGTTTGGATGTGCGGTTGAGCCTGAGTCTCGCCTTGCAATCCAAAGCCGATCAACTCCTCGGCGGACATGCCGGGGCAGTCATCCTGATGAATGCCGAAACAGGCGAAATACTGGCAATGTCCTCCCATCCAACTTACGACCCGAATAAACTGGACGAGGAAGGGGAGGCGTTGTCGCAAAACGAATCGGCTCCGCTGATAAACCGTGCCACACAGGGACTATATCCAATTGGCACGGCAATGCTGCCGCTCATCCACGCAAAGTTTGGAGAAGACCAGCCGACAGATTCTGACCTTGGCGCATATTACAATGAACTTGGCTTTTTCCGACCGCCTTCAATAAACCTTCCCGTGGCATTTGACACGGCAAATTCCCCAATCGAAAAATTGAAAACCAGTCCATTACAGGCGTGTCTGGCGGCAGCATTGATAAGTCACAACGGTATTATGCCTGCGCCGCGCATCGCCACCGCAGTCAACACGCTCGAACAGGGTTGGGTGGTACTTTCAGCGGAGGGAACACCCAAAGAAGTGATTCAAACTGGGGCGGCAAATGAAGCTGCTTCGTCGTTTATCGTGCAAGGGAAATCGTACTGGAGCCATATCGGGCAATCCAGCCTGGACGACAGTATCATCACCTGGCTGCTCGCTGGCACGTTACCCGATTGGAAAGGTACTCCGCTGGCATTGGTTGTCACACTGGAAGAAAACAACACCTTCCTTGCCGATTACATCGGAGACACACTCCTCAATGCGGCTTTGAACCAATGAGCAACTGAATCAAAAAGGTCGGGTGTAAGCCCGACCTTTTTGATTTTATGACCTACACGCCCTGATCGTTGTCTTTGGAAGAGTAACCGGGGCCGGATTTGAAGAAATCACTATTGACCTGGATATCGGACGTCAGGTCAACGACTTCGCCCGCGGTAAGCTGGCGGGTGGTCTCCAATACAACGGTCTTTCCGTGATGGTTGGAACCTTCATAATGACCAGTCAGACTGGGTTTATTGATGTATTCGCCACCTTTGGCTGTGTATGCAGCGGGAACCTCGTCCTCAGGGTAGATGGCTGCGAATGGGCATTCAGGCACACAGGCGCCGCAGTCAATGCAGGTATCGGGGTCAATATACATCATCGGCCAGCCGTCTGCAGGCTGACCGGGAACGATACATTCCACAGGGCAGACTTCGATGCAGCCGCGGTCACGAACACATAGACTTGTAATCACATGGGTCATGAACTTTTCTCCTTGAAAAATCCGTTAAATAAAACGACAGGACGATGGCATCCTGTCTTGTTTTTTACTTGGCAGCGTAGCGTGCTGCGACGGCGTCCCAGTTGATCACGTTCCAAAATGCGGAAACGTAGTCAGCACGGCGGTTTTGATATTTCAAATAGTATGCATGCTCCCAGACATCAATGCAGAGAAGTGGTGTCAGTCCATCGGAAATCGGCGTATCCTGATTGGCAGTGGAAATTACCGCGAGTCCGCTGTCCTTCTTGACAAGCCAGGCCCAGCCGGAACCAAAGCGTCCCATGGCGGATTTCTCAAATTCAGCCTTGAAATTATCAAACGAAGTGAAAGAGGCATCGATTGCCTTTGCCAGTTCGCCTTTGGGAGCACCACCCGCCTTGGGTGTCATGAATTCCCAGAACAAATTGTGGTTATATGTCCCACCGCCGTGGTTGCGGACACCCGTGCGAACACTTTCGGGAACGGCATTCAGATTACCAAGTATTTCCTCGAGCGATTTGCCAGCCAGTTCGGGAGTCTTCTCCACAAGTCCGTTCAAATTGGTAACATAGGTGTTGTGGTGTTTGGAGTGGTGGATTTCCATTGTACGCGCATCGATGTGCGGTTCCAGAGCGTCATACGCATAAGCGAGTTTGGGAAGTTCGAAAGCCATTGTTTTTCTCTCCTTAGAAAAATGACGGGTCTTATTTTGTAGAATTACAATCTTGAAAGTAACGAATTCATTTTACCCCCAACCATAAAACCTCGCAAGAATTAGGACAATTTTCATATAAATATCATACAATTTGGAATGGAACAAAAAACGCCGCCGTATCACCAAGTCCGATACCATCACTCAGGTCAACGCTCCCATCAAGGACAGCATCCACCCGTCCCGCGACAACGGGCGGTAATTTTTGTTTGATGAAATTCACAACAACCTCCACAGCCTGTTCCGTCTTGTCTGGAGGAAATCCAACCTTCTTGGCAATCAACCCCGCAACGTCAGATTCGACACTTGGCATTTTATATTCTCCTTATCGGTAATGCGTTACCAGCATATCTTGCAATGAATGACAAGTTTTGTCACATACACACTCATTTGCGGTAAACTCTGATCCATTATGAGCCAGCACACCCCGCCCCGCATCCTGCTCCCCATTGCAATTCTGGTCGCCATACTTTCTGTTTCCACCGCAAGCATTTTCATTCGGTTTGCGCAAGGCGACGGCGCGCCTTCGCTGGTGATTGCCGCCCTGCGCCTGACCTTCGCGACTTTGATCCTCGCGCCGATTGCCCTCAGCAAACATCGTGACGAATTAAAACGCTTCACGCGGACCGAAATCCTGTCCGGGTTTTTCTCGGGCATTTTTCTCGCCTTGCACTTTGCCACATGGATATCGTCGCTTGAATATACCAGCGTGGCAAGTTCGGTTGTGTTCGTGAGCACAGGCCCGCTTTGGGTGGCGTTGCTATCGCCCATGTTGTTGAAGGAAAATCTCGCGCGCACAGCCATCATCGGGTTGGGGCTTTCGCTTGCAGGCGGGGCAATCATTGGGCTATCTGATGCCTGCGTCTGGGACTCAGGTCTGTCCTGTCCCGCCCTGCAGGATGTTTTACAAGGACGTTCCATGCTGGGCAACTTATTGGCCCTGGCCGGCGCGTGGACGGTGACTGGCTATCTCATCATTGGCAGGAAATTACGCACCACCATTTCACTGATCCCTTATATTTTCATGGTCTATGGCTTCGCTGCGGTGGTGTTGATTGTCATCATGTTTGCCTCCGGTAGTTCACCGTTTGGATTCGCCCCCAAGACCTACGGATGGATTTTCCTGCTGGCAGCGCTTCCGCAACTGGTTGGACATTCCACGTATAATTGGGCGCTGAAATATTTGCCCGCCGCACTTGTGGCTGTAACCACACTCGGCGAGCCAATTGGCTCCGCAATCCTGGCATTTTTCATTTTGAATGAAACACCGGGCATGGCAACCCTGGTGGGCGGTGTATTTATTTTGACGGGAATCTATCTTGCATCAAGAAACAGGTGACATAAACTCAAGGAAAAGACCATTACGGATTCGCAAAGGACTCACACCATGAAACTCCCATCTCATATTTATCTGGATGAACGCAGCATCCCTTACGAAGCGCGCAGTTTTTCGTCTGAGACAGAGAAAGGCGCAGCCAATGTGGCTCATGCGCTGGGCTTTTCCGAACGACAGGCTGTAAAAACCCTCATCTTTCAAGTGGACACAGGGGAACGTGTACTGGTCATGCTCGGTGGGGACCAAAATGCGATTTCAGGAAACTTGAAGAAGGCGATTGGTTCGCGCAACATCAAGATGGCCGAGCCTGAAGTGGTAAAAGAGACAACGGGTTATGTCATCGGCTCGATCCCCGCCTTTGGCTGGCAGCCCGAAGGATTCCGCACCTTTCTCGAGGCGAGTCTGGTGAATGAGCCCATCCTCGGCACAGGCGGAGGGCAGTGGGGCGAGGAAATTATGATCACCCCCGAAAACTTGATCAAAGCCAGCAACGCAATTGTGGTGAACTTAACGGAACGGGACAAACCCGCATAAACAAAAGAGCGCTCATTAAACAGCTAAATTTTCAAGCGAAAAGAAAGCATCCACCACATTGGAGTCGAAATGCGCGCCCGATTTCTCGTAAATCATTTCCTCTACTTTTGCCGGCGCAATTCCCTTACGATAAGGGCGGTCATAAATCAGCGCATCCCAAACATCCACTACGGAAAAAATACGCGCGGCAAAGGGTATCTCTTCCCCTTTCAATCCGCGTGGGTAACCGGAACCGTCCCATCTTTCATGATGACAATAAGGGATTTCAAGCGCCGGGATCAAAAACTTGATCGGGCTTAACATCTCGTAGGCATAAACAGGGTGTTTTTGGATCAATAAACGCTCTTCTGGGGTGAGTTCGCCTGGCTTTAACAGGATACCATCGGGGATTGCCATTTTGCCGACATCATGCAAAAGCGCGCCGCGTGTAATATGCATTAATTTTTCATCATCCAATCCCAGTGACCGTGCAAGGCGTTGCGTCAGCATCGTCACCCGTTTTGTATGTCCCTCGGTTTCCCTGTCTCGCAAATCGAGGGCGCGCACCCAACCTTCGAGTGTGGCCTGGTAGGCGATCTCCAACTCCGCATTGCTCTCCTGCAAGTCATCGAACAGGCGGGCATTGTCAATCGCCACTGCGGCCTGGTTGGAGAAGGCCGAAATGATCTCCAAATCATCAGCGCTGAACATGCTCGTGTGGGCGCGGTTATCCACATAAATCACGCCAATCAAGTCATCCTTAATCTTGAGCGGGGCACATAGAATGGAAAGCAAGTGATACATTGCCACGCTGTATTGCTCACCAAAGCGTGGGTCCTCCTGGGCGTTCGTGGTCAAAACGGCCTCCCCTGATTCAGCCACACGGCGCACAATCGTTTTACTGATTGAGAAAACTTCTTCACTCAAATTGGCACTATCTATCCCCCGCGCAATACGCACCTTCAATTCACCGCTGGGCTCGCGCAGCATCAGGAAGCCGCGCTCGGCGTTCATCAACGCGATCAGCGTATCCATGACCTTTTCCAACACTGACTTTAGTCCAAGCGAGGAATTGATCACACTTCCCACGCCAACCAGCGCTCCTATTTGTCTTTGACGGGCATTCATGTAACCCGCCACTCCCTGTTTGAACGTGGTTAGGGTACTCGATATCTGCGTAAGGTCCCGAAGAATATGGGATGTCTGCCCCTCGTTCATACGGGCAACATGTGCCATTACGCGCATCAACATTTTTTCCATGTCACCCAATTGCGATTGAACTGAATGCATGCCGAAAGAGTGCGCCATCTTAACGCTCCTTGTTTTTCAACTTATAACTTTGGCAAGACAATGGACTGTTGCTTTTGGTATTTACCCTTCTTATCTGCATAGGATACGTCACATGGGTCATCCGCTTCAAAGAATAACACCTGTGCCAATCCTTCGTTAGCGTAAATTCTGGCGGGTAACGGAGTGGTATTCGAGATTTCAAGAGTGACATATCCCTCCCATTCAGGCTCAAACGGCGTGACATTGACAATGATGCCGCAGCGCGCATAGGTGGACTTGCCCAGACAAACCGTCAACACATTGCGCGGAATGCAAAAATATTCCACCGTGCGCGCCAGGGCAAACGAGTTTGGCGGCACAACACAAACGTCGCCTACAAAATCCACCATGGACTTGGTGTCGAAATGTTTCGGGTCAACCACCGCTGAGAAAACATTAGTAAAAATCTTGAACTCGTTTGCTACACGCACATCGTAGCCATACGAGGAGACGCCATATGAAATCACCCCGTCCCGAACCTGACTCTCGACGAAGGGTTCGATCATTTTATGCTCATGCGCCATCTTGCGAATCCAGTGGTCGGGTTTCAATCCCATATAACTCTCCTTGTTTTTTTAATTTCTACCTTGATTTTATAACAAAACTGTAAATTCCGAATTATAAGTTCATGTTTATAATTATCGTCTGTATTCTATTCAACTCCATTCAAGAGGAAAAAAATGAGAAAAATTCTTGGTTTTTTGGGTAATGAAATCTTCCTGGGTACGATGATCGCATTGTTGAGCGTTTTCACCGCTGTCGCAAGTTATCAGGGCGCCATGTCAGACTCAAAGCAGAACGAGTATGAGGTCAAAGGCATGAAGAACCTGAATGATGGAAACGCCGAATACTTGCGCGCCAATCAGGACATTACACAGGATTACAACTACTTTGACAACTGGTATTTGAACACGGATGAGCGCCCAGAAATCGCGGAATACTACCAGTTAAACTTCTCCGAGTCGCTTCAAGCGGCGGTCGAACGCGACCCTGAGGGTGTGTGGGACGAGCAGTATTATGACAACATGTATGCGGATGCATACGCCTATTGGGATGAGTCTGACACAGCCTTTGAACTTGCTTCACAATATGATGAAAAAGGAGACCAACTTCAACTGGTTATGATGATCATGGCGCTCGGTCTGGCTTTTACAGCATGGGCATCCCTGCTTGGCGCTGAAAGCAACATGAGGCTGCTCTTCGCGGCTTTCGGTTTGATCATGTTTGTGGCAGGACTTATCACTTATTTGGCAATGATTCCAACAGTCACAGGATAAAGTAAAAAAATACTTGCAGATCCGCCTTTCAGCGGATCTGGTTTTATCAAAACTTTCGAGATTCATTGTCGGATATAATTTCATATATGATAGACATGACATATAGACAGTCCATTGCCAATTGGCGCACCGAACGAAATGAGAGCATCCGCAGAGAAAACGGATGGCTTGCGCTCGCCGGTTTGTTCTGGTTAAAGCTAGGTAAAAATCAGGTCGGCTCGGACTCGAAATGCGAAGTCCAATTACCCGAGCGCCTGCCTGCAAGTGTCGGGTACATAGAGTACAACGGAAGGACTGTCACCCTACGAGTAAATCCCGGGCAACCAGTCAAAGTGAATGATGTGCTGGTTGATTTCGCAGCCCTCCAACCCGATATCTCCGACGGTCCCAGTTTTGTCACATTAGAGGATGTCCGCTTTGTGGTTATCGAACGCGGACACAGGATGGGCGTCCGCCTGTGGGACAATCGACGCGAGGGAAGGAAAATCTTCCCAGCCCGCACCTGGTTTGACATCGATGAAAGTTTCCGTCTTCCGGCAACATACACTGTCTATGACCGTCCCAAAAAGGCCTTTTTCCCCGACATCACAGGGGAAAAATCGGAATTCCCCGTGGAAGGATATCTCTCATTTGAAGTCAACGGAAAGCAGTATCAATTGGATGCCAACACTGAAGACGACGGCAGCCTCTTCATCCGCTTCTGGGATCCAACCGCCAAGGATGAAACCTACCCAACCGGCCGCTACCTTGTCGTTGAGAAGGAAGATGGAAAGTTTTTCATCGACTTCAATAAGTCCTACTCCCCGCCCTGTGCCTTCACCAACTTTGCCACCTGTGTCTTTGCTCCCGAACAAAACCACCTTGACTTTCGAGTGACCGCCGGAGAAAAGTACACAAGACGACATACAGCACCGCTGCGATAAACTTCAACAAAAACCGCCGTTCATTCGGCGGTTTTTGTATATTAATACATGCTTTAAAGATTTTCACTCCTCAAAAATACCCCCGCAAAAACCCAAATCAAAGTTAAACTGCAACATTTAAGTTATACTTGTTACGCGGGTTCGCGAATATTGAACTGCAAAGAGGAGGTGCCCGACCCGAATAACTTGATACTTTTCAAACCGTCCGAGAAAGTCGATTGAATGGCGGGAGCAATCCTCACGCAAACTGAGCTTCCCTGCCGGGTTGATACACGGCCCAAAACATCTGAATTTTTTCAAAAGGAGCAAAAAATGAAGGATTATTTCAAGGTTAGTACCAGAACTATTGTCGCCACCGGGCTTGGCGCCGCCATCTTTACGCTTTTATTCATGTACGTTAAGGTGCCTTCACCGGTCCCTGAGACCAGTTTCCAGACCGCCTACGGACTGGGCGCCTTCTTCGCCACCCTGTTTGGACCCATCGCCGGGCTGTTGATCCAGTTCATTGGCCACGCCCTCAGTGACGCCATCCAGTACGGTTCCCCCTGGTGGAGCTGGGTCATCGCCAGCGGCGTTGCCGGTTTCGTCTTTGGCTTTGCCTATAAACGAACAAAGGTCGAGGAAGGTGAATTCAAGACCAAGGACATCATCACTTTCAACGTGATCCAAGCCATTGGCAATGTGATCGCCTGGATAATCGTCGCCCCCGTGCTTGACATCCTCATCTATCAGGAACCCGTCAACCTGGTCTTTACCCAGGGCGTCACCGCCGCGATCATGAACACGATCAGCGCTGGCGTCATCGGCACCCTGTTACTGGTTGCCTATGCCGCCACGCGGACAAAGAAGGGCAGTCTGAGCAAGAGCTAGCCTCCATCAGCTTGAAAAATCCCAGGCTGTTTCCCACAGCCTGGGACAAATCCAGAGCGCAGGGAAAAACAACGAACGGATAACCTGTTTTATGGACAGACAAGCAATCATTGAATTTCAAAATTTTTCCTTTCAATATTACAGCCAGGCTGAGCCCACCCTGCATGACATCAACCTCAGGATTTATCCCGGCGAAAAAATATTAATCGTCGGACCCAGCGGCAGCGGCAAAAGCACGCTAGGGCATTGCCTGAATGGACTGATTCCGTTTGCGTACAAAGGGGAAATCAGCGGCAGCTTGAAAATCAATGGACTGGAGACAAAAACACAGGACATTTTTCACCTCTCGAAGATGATTGGCACGGTTTTGCAGGATTCAGATGGGCAATTCGTGGGGTTGACTGCCGGTGAGGACATCGCCTTCGCGCTGGAAAACGATAACGTCTCTCATGACGAGATGCATGAAAGAGTGCGAAAAGTGGCGGAGATGGTGGACATGCAGAATTTGCTGACTTCATCTCCCTTCGAACTGTCCGGCGGACAAAAACAGCGGACCTCGCTGGCGGGTGTGATGATCGACAACGTGGATATCCTACTCTTCGATGAACCGCTCGCCAACCTCGATCCCGCCACCGGTAAGACCGCCATCGAAATCATCGACGATATTTATCGACAATCGCAGAAGACCATTGTCATCATCGAACACCGTCTGGAAGATGTTCTGCACCGAAGCATTGACAGAGTCGTCGTCATCAACGACGGCAGAATCATCGCGGACATGAACGCCCACGAGCTGGTTTCCTCGACCATCCTGACCGAGAATGGAATCCGCGAGCCGTTGTACGTCACCGCGCTGAAATACGCGAGTGTCAAAGTGACCAGCGACATGTTGCCCGGTCATATCACCAGCCTGAAAACGGAACTCTCCAAAGAGGCGCTGAACATCTGGCACAATGCCATCCAGGCTGACGAACGGCAAAACACAAATTCATCCATCCTGCGCATGGAAAACGTATGCTTCTCCTATGATGGTGTCCGTCCCATCCTGGATGACATCAACTTCGACATCCGCGAAGGCGAAATGATTTCCATTGTCGGCAAAAACGGCGCAGGCAAGTCCACCCTCTCAAAACTGCTGTGTGGATTCGAAAAGGAGGACTGTGGCGTCATCCGCTACAAAGGGGAAGACATCAAAAACAAGACCATCAAAGAGCGGGCGGAAATTATCGGGGTTGTCATGCAAAATCCCAACCAGATGATTTCCAAGCCGATGATCTACGAAGAGGTGGCGCTTGGACTGCGGCTGAGAAATATCCCCGAAGACCAGATTGCGACGCGGATTGAAAAGGTCCTCAAAATCTGCGGGCTGGCTCCGTTCAAGAGTTGGCCCATCTCCGCCCTAAGCTATGGACAGAAAAAGCGCGTGACCATCGCATCCATTCTGGTACTCGACCCGAAAATCCTCATCCTCGATGAACCCACCGCTGGACAGGATTTCCGTCACTACACCGAGATCATGGAATTCCTGGTGGAAATCAACAAACTGGGCGTAACGATCATCTTGATCACCCACGACATGCACCTGATGCTGGAATATACCCCGCGGGCAATTGTGCTGGCAGGCGGCAGGAAGATCGCCGACACTGCGGCTTCGGTCGTGCTGACAGATTCGCAGGTTATCGGCGAAGCAAACTTGAAGGAGACCTCGCTCTTCAACCTCGCCCAAATGGCTGGCATCGAAGACGGAACTCATTTCGTGCAAGCCTTCATTGATTACGAAAGGAGGATGAAAAACCGATGAACATGAAAATGAAACTCTTTTCGTACAACCAGGTGGACACGCCCATCCACAGGCTTTCGGGGTTGACGAAACTCATCTGCTTCCTCTTCCTGACCTTTGCCGTCATGTTCTCGTATGACATCCGCGTTATCCTTGCAGTCATGGCTTTCTCGGTTGGCGTACTGCGGCTCTCGAAAATCAAATACTCCCAGATCCGCCTGATGATTATTTACGTACTTATCTTTGTGCTTACCAATGCCGTGATTTCCTTCTTCTTCGCGCCGGAACAGGGTGTAAGCATTTACGGCACGCGGCACAACATTGTCAGCCTGTACGGCGGATACAAACTCACCTGGGAGCAAATCTTTTATCAGGTCACGAAGTTCTTCAAATACTTTTCGGTTATCCCATTTGGGATTATCTTCCTGTTGACAACCAACCCCAGTGAGTTTGCTTCCTCCCTGAACGGAATTGGAGTCAACTACAAAGCCGCCTTCGCCGTCGCCCTGACCCTGCGCTATTTCCCCGACGTGCAGAGGGATTACCGCGACATCAGCCTGGCACAACAGGCCCGCGGGTTGGACTTGTCACACAAGGCGAAATTCGCCGATCGCTTCAAGAACGCCCTGCTCATCGTCATCCCGCTGATTTTCTCCGCCCTCGATAGGATTGAGCTCATCAGCAATGCGATGGATTTACGCGGCTTTGCCAAGAGCAAGACCCGCACCTGGTACACATCCAAGGCGTTGACCGGGCAGGACTACGCGGCGCTTGCCATTTCATCACTCATCTTCATCGCCACCATCCTTGTATCGGTCTTCGTCAACCACAGCCGATTTTATAACCCATTTATTTAAATGGAGTCTGCATGTTCTACTTGCAGATTACCTGTGAAAGCAATGACCAGAAGTAGAACTTCTGGACTCCGACAGGAAAACATATGAAACCCATTCTGGTCTTTCAAACCGATTTCACCTATAAGGAAAGTTCCGTATGCGCCATGTACGGTGTGGTCAAAAGTGTGGACCGCGAACTCGAAATCATGGACGGAACCCATGAGATTCCGCAATACGATATTTGGAGCGCATCTTATCGATTGTTCCAGTCCATGCGTTTTTGGCCCCGGGGGACCATTTTCGTCTCTGTGGTGGATCCCGGCGTTGGCACGCCGCGCAGAGCCAGCATTGCCAAAACAGCCGACGGCTACTTCGTCGTCACGCCTGACAACGGCGCGCTGACCCACGTCAAGCAGTCTTCGGGCATCCTCGAGGTACGCGAGATCGACGAAAGCGTCAACCGCCTGCGGGGAAAAAACACCGAGGAAACCAACGTCTTTCACGGCAGAGACCTCTTTGGTTACTGCGCCGCAAAACTTGCAAGCGGATCAATCACCTACGAGCAGGTCGGTCCCGCATACCCGGTGGATGAAATCGTCACCCTACCCATTCACCAGCCCAAACTGGAAAACGGCAAAGTCAGCGGAATTTTCGAAATCGGCGACCCGAACTTTGGAAACCTGTGGACGAACATTCCCCTCTCGCTCTTCGCTGAAGCGGGCTTCGCCTACGGCGACTTTCTCCACCTGACGATTCGCCGCAAAGGAAAGGTCGTCCTTGCCGAAAAAATTCTCTTCCACAAATCCTTCGGCTACGCCCAAAAAGGCGAGGTCATCATCTACAATAATGAATTGATGAAAATATCCCTGGCAGTCAGCCAGGGCAGTTTTAGCGAACGCTACAACATGAGTTTTGGCCCCGAGTGGGAAGTGGAATTCGAAGAGAAACCAGTCTAAAAATCCTATACTTTATTCCGGGATTTCCCGGGGGAAGATGATGATGAATTCCGCCCCCTTCCCCTCTTCGGACTTCAATTTGATCTCACCCTTGAGGGTATTCGTTGCCAGGTTATGCACAATGGAAAGTCCTAGTCCCGTGCCGCCGGCGGATTTCCCGGTTGTAAAAAACGGTTCAAAGACACGTGACTGATTCTCGAGCGGAATTCCCCTGCCGCTGTCCTTCACGCTCAGGCAATAATGCCTATCCCCTTTCATCTGAATTGTCACATCCGCAATTCCGCCCACGTTCCTGGGATAGGCGTACCTTTCCACATTCGTCAGAAGGTTGATGACCACATGCGAAAGGGAACCGCGATAACCCATCCATTTCCTGTTCCCAGGCTCAAGTTTGTTATTAAACCTGACCTGAATCCGCCCGCGCTTCAAACTGACGCTTATCAATCCGATTATCTCTTCGATTACCTCGACAATATCAAACAGTTCCTTTTCTTCCTGAAATTGACCGGCCGAAATTTTCTTGAAATTCTGCACCAGTTGTTGGGCGCGTTCCACGTTCAGGCGCATTAACTCAAGCGGTTCCGCGATATCAGCCGCGCGCTGGATCGTCATTTCCACAGGATCGGCAAGTTCCCGCGCCATGATGGTCACCGCGGTATTGATCACGCTCAACGGTGTGTTGATATCATGCGCCACGCCCGCAACCATCTGGGTCAGCGCGCGCTGTTTTTCCGCTTCCATCTGAGAGGAAAGCAGCCGCCGTAACAGAACCTCCCGAAAACCAAGTTCGATTATGGTACGCGTCTGCTCTTCCAATGCCAAAAAAACATTGATTGCCTGTTCAGGCTCGACGGTCCGCAACATTGTCAAAAGCATGGGGCGGTCAATGACCAACAGTTCCGAGTCCCGTGTTGTTGTCGCCGTGACCCGGCTCGACTCTCCCCGCAAAAGAGCAAGCTCACCAAACACCTGTCCCTTATCCATTTGACCATATGCGTAAACTGTTCCAGCGCTGTCCTCGCCTTCGATCTTCACGCCGCCCTTCAAAATCAGGAATATCGCACCGGTACACTCCCCCTGTTTGAACACAACCTGGTTTGCTTTTAGAGAGACCACCTGTCCAATGCCAATGACACGCCGCAATTGCTCCGGGGAAAACGAAGCGAAAAAGGAAAAATCCTTTAATGGCGAAGTGGTAAGTGAGTTCTTTTTATTTGTCATCACAAAAGGTTCAAGCATGAAAAGCCGCCGCCAAAGGAAAAGGATATGCCTAACTCCGGCAATTCTAAATCTTTTCGTCGCTACGACTCATTCTGCAACTTTCTTAACAGGCGGAATTTAAGCACCGCCAATCACGTTCAACAACGCATCATAGTTTGCGGGGATGATTTTCGGGGATTTGAATGACTCCGTAACGATGGACGGATCCTTCATCCCGTGACCTGTGCAAACGACAACGACTTTCTTCCCTTTGACATTCATCGACCCTTTGGCTGATTCTGCAATCAAGCCTGCCAGACCCGCAGCCGAAGCTGGTTCCACCCAGACGCCTTCCGAAGCCAAAATCCGCTGGGCGGAGAGAATTTCCTCGTCCGAAACTGCGATGATCCGCCCATTGGATTCCTGCGCCGCTTCGAGCGCCTGTTCGCCGCGAGCGGGCTTGCCAATGCGGATGGCTGTGGCAATCGTCTCAGGCTTTTCCACGGGATGACCCAGCACCAGCGGAGCCGCTCCCGCCGCCTGCACGCCCAAAATTTGCGGCAGCCCTTTTTTATATTGCTTGAAGCCTGCCCAATACGAGGTAATGTTTCCTGCGTTGCCCACAGGCAGACAAAGCCAATCGGGGGCATTGCCCAGTACATCGCAAATTTCAAAGGAAGATGTCTTCTGTCCTTCGATGCGATATGGATTAATCGAGTTGACCAGTGCTATCGGCGTCTTCTGCGTGATTTCCACAACCAGGGTCAGGGCGTCGTCGAACGAGCCTTGAATTTGAATCACCTCCGCGCCGTAGGCAATCGCGCCAGCCAGTTTTCCAGCCGCCACCTTGCCTTCGGGAATCAACACAATGGAGCGCAATCCAGCCCGTGCGGCGTACGCCGCCGCCGAAGCCGCCGTGTTGCCCGTCGAAGCACAAATCACGGTCTGTACTCCTCGCCCAACAGCCTCGCCAATGGCGGCTGTCATCCCGCGATCCTTGAATGAGCCAGTCGGATTCAGTCCTTCAAATTTGATAAACAATTCACAACCAAATCCCCTGCTCAAACGCGGCATGGGAATCAGTGGGGTGTTGCCTTCGAGCAGGGTAATCGTTTTCGTATGCGCGGGCAGGCCGAGATATTGACCGTAGCGATGAAGCAAACCTTGATATGTCATGAGGACTCCGGAGTTGAGAATGGCAAAATTATAATCCGCGCAGGATAAAACAAGACCGTCGTTTTGCCGACGGTCTTGTTCGGGTAAATCACTTCTTCTTCGCCTTTGGGTTTGCCTTCTTCGCGGCAGGCTTTTTCGCAGCCGCAGTCTTGGATCTCGCAACTGGCTTTGCATCTGATACTGTAACTGGCTGCAACTCCAATTTCGCTGCCTGATAGGGCGTGCGCAGACTCACGGGATTGCGGCTGTCGCGTACGCGCAGGTTGAGCATTTCCACGAAGACCGAGAAGCCCATTGCAAAGTAAACATATCCCTTTGGAATGTGCTGGTGCAGGCCTTCGACAATCAGCGTGAAGCCGATGAGCAAAAGGAAACTGAGCGCCAAGATTTTGATGGTGGGATGGTGTTCGACAAATGAGCCAAGCGGTCCCGCTACGAAAATCATTACTCCTGCCGCGATAATGACGGCAATAATCATGATGGCAATATGGTCTACCATGCCGACGGCTGTGATGACCGAGTCAAGCGAGAAGACAATATCCAGGAGCATGATTTGGATGATGACGCTCATAAAAGTGGCAGCGACCTTTGCCGAAGCCACGCCTTCCTTGCCTTCCAATTTTTCGTGGATTTCATGTGTGCTCTTCCAAAGGAGGAAGATACCGCCCGCCAGCAAAATCAGGTCGCGTCCTGAAATACCAATGGATTCGCCGCCAAACCACGGAATGTGGAAAAACGGATCTTCGAGACTGATAATCCACGAGAGGGACAACAAAAGCAGAACGCGGGTGATGACTGCCAGCATGATGCCCGTCGTCCGCGCCCGTGCCTGGTCTTGTTGCGGAAGTTTTCCTGCAAGGATGGAGATGAAAATCACATTATCCACGCCAAGCACCAACTCCAACGCAATCAGCGTCAATAAGGCAATCCAACCCTCAACTCCAAAGACCCAACTAAAGTCAAAGTCCATAGTTCGTACTCCTGGGAAAGAATGACGCAATTCTACCAAAACTTATGTCGTCGCGAGTGAGCGTTTTAAGCGAACGAAGCAACCTCTCATTGAGTTGGAGATTGCTTCGTCGGGAAGTGCGTCCTCCTTGCAACGACAGAGTTACCTGATCTTGAACATCTGCGTCAGTTTCATCGCAAGGTTCAGGTCGCCCGCCAGTTTCAACTTGCCCTGCATGAAGGCTTGCATCCCGTCGATTTCGCCCGTGAAGATTTTGATGTAGTCACTGGAGTCAGCGGTGAGCGTCATCTTGGGAGAGGGATGAACACCCTTTGCGGTTTCGCATTTTCCGTCTTTGACGGTGGCGTACCAGTCGCCAGCTTCTTCACCCGTGAATTTGAATTGGATGGTGGCGTCGAGTCCGGGCGCTTTTTCGGGCATGAACGCGCCAGGCATTTTGGACATGAGGGTTTCGATTGTGAGAGCCATTGTTTCTCCTATTATTTTTTTTATGTCATTGCGAGGAGGAGCGGAGCGACGACGAAGCAATCTTATGCAACGAGGAGATTGCTTCGGGCTAGCGCCCTCGCAATGACGATTATCATTGTAGGTTTTCAAACACCGCCGCCGCGCCCATGCCGCCGCCGATGCACATGCTGACCATGCCATACTTCGACTTCCGCCGCGCCATTTCATAGATCAACTGCGTGGTGAGTTTGGAGCCTGTGCAGCCCAGCGGATGTCCGAGAGCAATCGCGCCGCCGTTGACATTGATTTTCGACTCGTCCAAGTTCAATTCGCGGATGACGGCGAGGCTTTGAGCGGCGAAGGCTTCGTTCAATTCTATCAGGTCAATTTCGTTTTGGGACAGCCCCGCAATTTTCAACGCCTTCGGGATTGCCGCAACGGGACCAATGCCCATCATCTCTGGCGGAACTCCGCCGACGGCGAAGGAAACGAATCGCGCCAGCGGCTTCAATCCCAACCGGGCAGCCTTGTCCGCAGACATGACCATCGTGACCGCCGCGCCGTCCGACATCTGCGAGGAGTTGCCAGCGGTGACTGTGCCGCCCTCCTTGAAGGCAGGCTTGAGTTTGGCAAGCGCTTCCAGCGTGGTATCGGCTCGGGGACCTTCATCCCGCTTGACGGTAAAAGTCCGCTTGACGGGTTTTTCATCCGCACCCAGTTCGGTCACTTCCACATCGAGCGGAATCAGTTCGGGGTCGAATAATCCAGAGTTGACCGCCTGCGCGGCTTTCTGATGACTTTTCATCGAAAAAGCGTCCTGGTCCTCGCGGCTGATTCTGTACTTGACAGCGACGTTTTCGGCGGTGAGTCCCATATTAGTGTAGTAGTGCGGAAGTTCCAGAGCGAAGTGCGGGTTGGGCGAAAACTTGTAGCCCATCATCGGAACCATGCTCATGGATTCGACTCCGCCCGCGACGGCAACTTCAATTTGACCTGCTTGAATGGCATTGGCGACATGCGCAATGGACTGCACACCCGATGAGCAATAGCGGTTGATGGTTTCAGCAGGGACGGTATCGGGCAAACCCGCGCGGAGTGAAATCATGCGGGCGACATTTAGTCCCTGCTCGCCTTCGGGGAAGGCACAGCCAAAGACCACATCCTCGATTTCAGCAGGGTCAAGATTCGGCGTGCGCCTGAGCAACTCTTGAATCGCGGCAGCCGCCATTTCATCGGGACGGACAGTTGCCATCCCACCGCGCTTGGCTTTGCCTACGGGAGTTCGTACTGCGCTAACGATAACGGCTTCTTTCATAGTAGTTCTCCTCTGTACCTGTGTACTTGTTTACTTGTATACAGGTAGACATGTAAACAGGTACACAATAACTAATTCCTCAACGGCTTCCCCGTCTGCAACAGCGACCACATTCTCGCCTGGGTCTTTTCCTCTCCACACAGCGAAAGGAAAGCTTCACGTTCAAGGTCGAGGATATATTGCTCGCTTACCCATTGCGGCTTGGTCAGATTGCCGCCAGCCATGATGTATGCCAGTTTGGTGGCGATGTGTGCGTCGTATTCGGTGATGTAGTTACCTTCCTTGAAACTCCACGCGCCAATCTTCATCGCACCATACATGTCGCGCCCAGCGGCGTAGATCAGTTCGGGAGCGGGCG
Organism: Anaerolineales bacterium; assembly: GCA_030834895.1. GTDB lineage: Bacteria > Chloroflexota > Anaerolineae > Anaerolineales > Villigracilaceae > Villigracilis. The sequence continues at coordinate 221,439 of JAUQXA010000064.1, read as the reverse complement.
GACGGTATCCAGCGGCGGACATGTGCAAGACTTCGCGTTTGGCTTCGGTCAGCAGGTGATCGCGGTTGATAATGATTCTATCTTGCGGACCAAGAATCCCCATGCTCCGCGCTTCTGCCGCAGAGGTGGCAACCTTTGCCTGACCAATTTGCAGGAAGGCGCGTTGCAGGAACGGGAAGACTTCAGCATTGTCTGTCCGCATGGCAGGGTTGACGATGCGACGCATGATTTCCTTTGTCCCCGCGCCCGCTGGGATGACGCCCGCGCCGAGTTCCACCAGCCCGATGTAAGTCTCCGCAGCCGCGACCACACGCGAGGCGTGCATGGTCACTTCACAACCGCCGCCGAGAGCCAGTCCCGCAGGAGCGACCACCACAGGCTTGGGGAAATAGCGCATTCGCATGTTCATGCCTTGCAACTTGCGGACCGCCCCTTCGAGTTGGTCCCACATCCCCTGTTGTGCGGCGACCACCACCATGAACAGATTTGCGCCCGCGCTGAAGTTGTCGGCTTCGCTGCCGATGATCAAGCCGTCGAAATCTTTTTCCACGCGGTCGAGGGCTTCGCTGGTGATGTTGAAAATGTCATCGTCCAGCGCGTTCATCTTGGTGTGGAACTCGACCAGCGCCACGCCATCGCCGATGTCGAACATCGTCGCGCCCGCGTTGCTGACAATTTCCTTCTTCGTGCCGCGAAAATCTTTGAGGAAGACAAAGCCTTCGGGCTGCTTCAATTTGACGTACTTTTTCTTCGAGACATCGTACGCGCCAACCTTGTTTTCACCCTTGTATTGATAAAACGACTCGATGCCGTTCTTCAACATCTCATCCACCCACTTGGCGGCGGGGTAGCCTTCCTTCTTCATTTGTTTGACTACATCCTTCACACCGAGCATGTCCCAAATCTCGAAGGGACCCGCTTCGTGCATGAAGCCCCAACGGATGGCGTCGTCAATCGGCTTGGCAGTGTCTGCCACTTCGGGGATGATAGAGGAAACGTACTGGAAACTTTGATAGGTGAGCGCCTTGACCAGCTTCGCGGCTTTGTCGTCGGCGGCAAGCAGAACCTTCAGCCTGTCACCCAACCCCTCGACATCTTTCGCCGCCTTGACCGAGTCGAAGCGCGGCTTGGTGGCGGGGACATGCTCCAGCGTGGTCAAATCCAGCGAGTGAAATTCCTTCTTGCCGTCTGCGCCGCGCGCTTCCTTATAAAAGCCAACTTTGGTTTTGTTGCCCAGCCACTTGCGTTCGAGCAAGGTATCCATCAGTTTGCGCGGCTTTTCGGCGGCGAGATATTTTTGACCGAGTTTGTCATGCGGAATCAGCGGCGCGAGATTCTTGCCGACATGGTCCCAAACATCCACGCCGACCAAATCAATCAACCTGAAAGTTGCCGTCTTCGGACGACCCATCAGCGGACCCGTGAGCGAGTCCACTTCGTCCACCGTGTATTCGTTGTTGAGGATGAAGTCCAGCGCGAAGGCGCCAGTCCCAAACGCCACGCGGTTGCCGATAAAGTTGGGCGTATCTTTGCAAAGCACCACGCCCTTGCCCAAGGTGAACTCGCCAAAGTGGACGAAGAACTCTGTCACTTCCTTCGACGTATCCGCAGTCGGGATGATTTCCAGCAGTTTCAAATAGCGCGGCGGATTGAAAAAGTGCGTGCCGAGGAAATGCTGTTTGAATCCCTTGCTGCGACCTTCGGCAATATCTTTGACGGGAATGCCCGACGTGTTGGTCGAGACAATCGCATTCGGCTTGCGGACTTCGTCAACGCGGGTCATCAAGTCCACTTTGATTTTGAGGTTCTCGACGATGGCTTCGCAAATCCAGTCCGCTTCGGCGACCGCTCCAAAGTCATCTTCGAGGTTACCAAGCTTAACCAGCGTTTTCAATCCATCGCCCATCAGGTTGGCAGGCTTGGCTTTCAGACAGCGGTCCCAGCCTTCCTTCACAATTTTGTTTTTGTCATCCGAATCCTTGGGGACGATGTCGAGCAAAGTCACGGGGATTCCGATATTTGCCAAATGAGCCGCAATCGCCGCACCCATTGTCCCAGAGCCGATGACGACTGCTTTGTGTATGTGATAGTTCATGGTTACTCCTTTTGGTAATTGGAGATTGGTAATTGGTAATTATTTGTTGAGAAAATTGAGGTCGTCTTCTGAGAAAAGCAGAAGAGGAAATTCGTCTGAGTTAGCGGTGATGTATTCTGACGCAGATTCGCGGACGGCGGGCTTTTTGGTTTCGGCGCGGACAGTTTTCAATCCGCTGGCAAAGGTATTCAATTGACGGGCTAAGGCGGTCAACCCGTCAACATATTTTTGAACTTCGGTTGCATTCATCAAATCGCGCTCCTTGCTTCGATTGAGCCAGTACTTGGTCTCGAACAAACTTCCACGCGAGTAGTACAAAAATTGAAGTTTCTCTCCGAAGTTATACCTTCCAACTGATTCCGCGATGTTTGCGCCGATTGAATCCGCAGAGCGCGTGATTTGCTTGCCAACAACATCCTTCGCAAAATCATCCCACTGGGCAACCCGCTTCCAGATGGAGTCCGCAATCGCCTCAGCCGCCTTCAACACCTGCAAATCCTCAAACATCGCCATAAAAACTCCAATCACCATTTACCAATTACTACTTACAATTTACCTTAGTTCCTTCCCGCTATATCCCAAAATCTGCCTTGCCACCACGAGACGGTTGATCTGTCCCGTGCCTTCGTAGATGTCGGTGATCTTCGCGTCGCGGAACCATTTTTCCAGCAGGAACTCGCGGCTGTAGCCGAGCGGTCCCATAATTTCCACGGCTTTCTGCGTGATCTTCGTCACCACATCGCCAGCGCGGACTTTGCTCATCGACGACTCCAGCGCGTTGGGTTTCTTGTTATCCGCCATCCAAACCGCCTTCAACACCAGCAGCCACGCCGAGCGCAATTGGATTTCCATGTCGATGACATCCTTTTCAACCGAGGTCAGTTTGTTGCGCGGAAGTCCATAGCGGATTTCGACTCCGCTTTCAGCGAGTTTCTCTTTGAGGAATTCAAGTGCGGCTCGCGCCACGCCGATACCTGACGCGGCAACGAGGGGGCGGGTCATGTCGAAAGTTGCCATCGCGCCCTTAAAGCCTGTGGTGGTCTTCTCGACGGTGGGACTGCCGAGGATGTTGTCGTACGGCACACGCGCATCCACCAGCGAGATGGTCGCCGTATCGCTGGCGCGGATACCAAGTTTGTGTTCCAAGCCGACGACTTTCACGCCAGGCGCGCCCGCCTCGACGACGAAGGCTCTCATGCCAGCGCGTCCAGCCGCTGGGTCGATGCTTGCCCAGACGACGATGAATCCCTTGCCGAATTGCTCGCGGCAATTGAAGGACTTCTCGCCAGCGGTGACGAAAATCTTCTCGCCGTTGATGACCCACTCATTGGTGGCTTCGTCCAAAACGGCGCGGGTGCGGATTGCCGAAGTATCCGAGCCTGCGCCCGCTTCGGTCATGCACATCGCGGCAAAGGTTGGCTTCTCCTCATTGAAACGCGACAGGAATTTTGCGCGTTGTTCGGGCGAACCAGCCGCCTGCACTGCCGCCGCGCCGAGTCCGCCGCCAGGGGTGACGAGGTAAAAGCCCACGTCGCCCCACGAGAGCATCTCGATCTGCGCCGCCAAATTCTGATAAGCAATCGGCGGACGCTTTTCCTTTTTCTCGTCGCCTTCTTTGGGCTTCTCTTCCTTTGGCGCAAGGCTCCCGCTGCCGATGGAGCGCATGGCGTTGTGCATGAACTCGATGTAACCAAAGGGAATTTCGTGCTCGTTCTCGTCCATCTCGCGCGAGGTCAAGCGCATCATGTTTTCTGCAACCGTCTTCAACACAAACTGGGTTTGCGCAATGGGTTTCGGGGTTTCAAATTCGATGGTCATGGTTTATCTCCTGTTCAATATGTCATTGCGAGGGCGTTCTTGTTCTTCGCCCGAAGCAATCTCCTATTGGTTGGAGGTTGCTTCGTCGGGAAAAGCGCCCTCCTCGCAACGACATCACACTATCGCCAATCCTGTCAGCATGGCAAAGCCTCGCCCGTTGCGCATCCACAGTTCGACGGGGTGTTCGCGGATGTAGCCGTGTCCGCCGAGGATTTGCACGCCGCGGTCTGTGACCATCATCGCCATGTCGGCTGCGCCCGTGAAGGCGAGGTAGGCGGCTTGGGCGGCGTCTTCCTTGCCCGTGTCTAACTTCCAGGCGGCTTCCCAAGTCATCAGGCGCATGGATTCGATCTCGATTGCCATCTCTGCCAGCATGAAGGCAATCGCCTGTTTCTGGGCGACTTTCACGCCGAACACATCGCGCTCTTTGGCATAGTTGGTGGCGTAATCAAGGGAGGCTTTCGCCACGCCAACAGCAGCCGAGGCGGAAGCAATCCTCATCGAAGCCAGAATCAACTCGAAGTCGTGACCCACTTCGCCGCCGAGTCGATTCGCGGCGGGGACTTTCACCCCATCCAACTTGACGCGGTACATCGGCAGGGCATTCAATCCCATCAACTTCTCGCGTTCATCCGCAACGGACAATCCCGCCGCGCCTTTGGGGACGATGAAGCCCTGTGTCTTGCCGTCGAGGTTGGCGTACACAATCATGGCTTCGGCGTCTTTGGCAAAGGGGACAAACGCCTTCTCACCGCTGAGGACATAGTCGCCGCCGTTAGCGGTGGCAACGGTTTTGAGTGCGGTCGGGTCGAAGTCGAAGGCGTATTCAATCAGCGCGGCGGTGTAGGGTCGCCAATCGCCTTCGATAACTTTGGGCAGATATTCCCGTTTTTGTTCCTCGCTGCCGCCAATCAAAATGGGCATAGCAAACAACGAAGGGGTCAGCACTGCCAACGCGCCCGCGAGGTCGCCGAAGGCAAATTCTTCCATCGCCAGCGTCCCCGTCACCGCGGAACGGTCGCCAAAGCCACCGTAGGCTTCGGGGATGGAGGCTTGCAAAAAGCCAAGCTCCCAGCCCTTGCTGACAAGCTTCTTTGGCAGTTCGCGGCTCTCCTCCGCGTCATGCGCGGCGGGACGCAAATCATTTTGCGCGTACTTCCCCACCGCATCCACCAACATTTGTTGCTCTTCATTGGGTTCGAATGAATACATGTGCTCTCTCCTTTTTGGACGATGGACGACGGACGACAGACCATGGTCAACGGTCCATCGTCGGATTTTCACTTCAGCAATCCACGAAACATCAAATCGGCATATTCATCGGCAATTTGTTCGATGGTCTTATCTCCTTCGGGACGGTACCAGGTTAGGGTCCAGTTCATCACCCCCATCAACGCGCGTACAGCCATGCCTGAGTCGGCACAGCAGAAAATTCCCGCCGTCAAGCCTTCGTCAATCGTATCGCGCCAGAGTTTTTCAAACTTGTCACGCTGCGGAACATGGCGAGCATGGGACTTTTTATCCAGCGAACGATGCTCGAACAACAGCACAGAGGTTAAGTCGGCGTTGTCAGCCAGCGCGGATAAATAGGCGCGGATCATTTGTCTCAATTTTTGGTCAGCGGGGATGGGTTGGGAGGTGATGGCGGCGATGTGGTCGGTCAACAAGCCGAGGGCACGTTCCAGCAGTTCGAGCAGAATCTCCTGTTTGGAATTGACATGATGATAGAGGCTTGCCTTCTGCAAATTGACGGCGTCTGCAATCTCGGACATGGACGCGCCATGAAACCCCTTCTGGCGGAATACCTGCGCGGCGGCATCGAGAATGTCGTCTCGTGTCATCATCTCTCCTTCCCTACCGAACGGTAGGTAGGGACAGTGTACTACTGGCGGGCGAGCGCGTCAAGGAAATCGCCGCATTTTATTTTATCTTTTCTTGACCTCCCGCCATTGTTCCTTGTCCCCTTTTTGACCGACAAACTCATACACTGGGTCCGATTGGAGGTCTACATGAACGATTTGATTTACATCGGGCTTGCCGTGCTTTTCTTCGTCCTCACTTACGGGCTGATCGCGGTCTGTGAGCGGCTGATGGAGGACAAGCCATGAACGTTTTATATGTTGTAACAGGCGTTATCACGCTGATTCTTTTTGTCTACCTTGTATTGGCTTTACTTAAATCAGAGTGGTTCGGATGAACATCTATAGTTGGATCCAATTGATTTTCTACTTTGCGGTTTTGCTGGCGCTGGCAATACCGCTTGGGACGTTTATGGCAAAGGTCTATCAGGGCGAGAAGACTTTCCTGAGCCGCATGCTGGGACCCGTGGAACGATTTATCTATCGCATCTCAGGCGTCAACCCTGACGAGGAGATGAACTGGAAGACTTACGCCATCGCCGTAATGGTTTTCAACCTGCTCGGTTTGCTTGCGGTCTACGCTTTGCAGAGACTTCAAGCTTTCCTGCCGCTCAACCCGCAGGGACTTGGCGCGGTCTCACCCGATTCCGTGTGGAATACCGCCGTCAGCTTTGCATCCAATACCAATTGGCAGGGTTACGGCGGCGAGACGACGATGAGTTATCTCACACAAATGCTGGGCATGACCGTGCAGAACTTCGTCTCAGCGGCGACGGGGATGGCGGTGATGGTGGCGTTGATTCGTGGAATCGTCCGAGCCCCCCTTTCATCCCGACATTTTGAGAATTCCAAAATGGGGGGACAGCGGGGGGTGGGCAACTTTTGGGTGGATATGACTCGCTCTGTTCTCTACATCTTGTTGCCGCTTTCATTGATTCTTTCATTGGCGCTGGTTTCGCAGGGTGTGGTTCAAACGTTTGGCAAATACGAATCGGTTACCTCACTTCAATCAGCCGAGACTCAACTCATCGCGGTGGGACCAGCCGCTTCGCAGGTCGCCATTAAACAGCTTGGAACCAACGGCGGCGGATTCTTCAACGTCAACTCGGCGCATCCACTGGAAAATCCAACACCGCTTTCAAACCTTTTGGAGATGCTGTCCATTTTGCTCGTCCCCGCCGCGCTGTGTCTCACGTACGGCAAAATGGTCGGGGATACGCGCCAGGGCTGGGCATTGCTGGCGGTGATGACGATTGTCTTTGTGGCGCTGCTCAGCGTGGCGGTTTGGTCGGAGCAGGGCGGCAACCCGATGTTCGCCGCGATGGGCATCGACCAGACCCAAACCGAGGTCAACCCAGGCGGAAACATGGAAGGCAAGGAAGTCCGCTTTGGAATTGCCAACTCCGCGCTGTGGGCGACGGCGACGACTGCCGCCTCGAATGGCTCGGTCAACTCGATGCACGACTCGTTCATGCCGCTCGGCGGACTTGTGTCCATGTGGCTGATGCAGCTTGGCGAGATCATCTACGGCGGTGTCGGCTCTGGCTTGTACGGGATGCTGGCATTCGTCATCATTGCAGTCTTCGTCGCTGGCTTGATGGTTGGACGCACGCCCGAATACCTCGGCAAGAAGATCGAAGCCTACGAAATGAAGATGGCGTCCATCATGATTCTGATCCCTGTGATCGTAGTCTTGATCGGAACTGCCGTTGCGCTGATGAGCGAGGCGGGCAAGGCGACAATCTACAACCCCTCGGCACACGGATTCAGCGAAGTGCTGTACGCGTTCTCATCTGCTGGGAACAATAATGGGTCTGCATTTGCCGGGCTTGGCGCGAACACGCCGTTTTACAACACGGCGCTCGGCTTCGCCATGCTCTTTGCGCGTTACTGGCTGGCAGTACCTGCGTTAGCGATTGCAGGATCACTTGTACAAAAGAAAAAAGTTCCTGAAAGCGCTGGGACTCTGCCGACGCACACGCCGCTTTTTATTGTCTGGCTGATCGGCGTCATCATCATTGTCGGCGCGTTGAGCTTTTTGCCTGCATTGGCGCTGGGTCCAATTGTGGAACACTTGATGGTATTCAAATAAAAGACCTGACAGGTTTCATCGTGACCTGACTCACTCACATGTCTTGCGAATCACCAGCTACTTGATCGCAAACGGGTTGTGGAAACCTGTCAGGTCTGAGAGGAAGTAAAAATGACAATTCAAACGAAAAAAACAACTACATTCCGCCGCGAAATTTACCAACGCGCCATCGCGGAATCATTTATCAAACTCAACCCACGCTGGATGGTGCGGAATCCCGTCATGTTCGTCGTGGAAGTGGGCAGCGTGCTGACCATCGCCCTGTGGATTCAAGCCCTGCTCGGTCAGGGCGAAGCGCCCGCAGGTTTCATCGGAGCGATTGCCTTGTGGCTGTGGTTCACCGTGCTATTTGCCAACTTCTCCGAAGCCGTCGCGGAAGGACGCGGCAAAGCACAAGCCGAGTCGCTCCGCAAGGCGCGGCAGGATACGCCCGCGAAAAAAGTTGGAAGGTTACAGGTTGAACGTTTGCAGGTTGAAGGCGCAAAAATTGAACATGAGATTGTTTCATCAACTTCTTTGCGAAAAGATGATCTCTATATCGTTGAAGTGGGTGACATTCTCCCAGCCGACGGCGAGATCGTCTCTGGCATCGCGTCGGTGGATGAAAGCGCGGTGACGGGCGAATCCGCTCCCGTGGTGCGCGAGGCTGGCGGCGACCGATCAGCCGTCACAGGCGGCACACGCCTGCTTTCCGATTGGCTCATCATCCGCGTCAGCGCCGACCCTGGTCAGGGATTTCTCGACCGTATGATCAGCATGGTCGAAGGCGCAAAACGTCAGAAGACGCCGAATGAAATCGCGCTCAATATCTTGCTGGCTGGCTTCACGATCATCTTTCTGGTCGTGTGCGCCACGCTCCTGCCCTACTCGCTTTACAGCGTGGATGCGGCGGGACAAGGCACACCCATCACCATCACGGTGTTGATCGCGCTGCTGGTCTGCCTCATCCCCACCACCATCGGCGGATTGCTTTCCGCGATTGGCATCGCGGGCATGGATCGCATGATTCAGCGCAACGTCATCGCGATGTCGGGTCGCGCGGTGGAAGCCGCGGGCGACGTGGATGTGCTGCTGCTCGACAAGACTGGCACGATCACGCTCGGCAACCGTCAGGCTGTGGAGTTCATCCCCGTGAACGGAATCAACGCCCGTGATTTGGCTGAGGCGGCGCAACTCGCTTCGCTTGCCGACGAGACTCCCGAAGGTCGTTCCATCGTGGTGCTTGCAAAAGAAAAATTTGGTCTGCGCGGACAAACGATGGGCGTCAGCGAAAAGGCTCCGCATGGGATGCACTTCATCCCGTTCACCGCGCAGACACGCATGAGCGGCGTGAACTATAACGGCACGTCGATTCGCAAAGGCGCGCCCGACACGATGATCGCGATGATTCAGTCAAGCGGAAATGGTTCCGTTTCTGACCTCAAGCAGACGGTTGATTCGATTGCTCGAACGGGCGGCACGCCGCTGGTGGTGACTCGCAACGACCAACCTTTGGGCGTGATCCACTTGAAGGACATCGTCAAAGGCGGCATGAAGGAACGCTTCGCCCAACTCCGCAAGATGGGCATCAAGACCGTGATGATCACGGGCGATAATCCGCTCACAGCCACCGCCATCGCCGCCGAAGCAGGCGTGGATGATTTTCTCGCGCAAGCTACGCCTGAGACCAAACTCAAACTCATCCGCGAATATCAAACGGGCGGACGGTTGGTTGCCATGACTGGCGACGGCACAAACGACGCGCCCGCGCTCGCTCAAGCCGATGTGGCGGTCGCCATGAACACGGGTACACAACCCGCGCGTGAAGCCGCCAACATGATCGACCTGGACAGCAATCCAACCAAGTTAATTGAGATCGTCGAGATCGGCAAACAATTGTTGATGACTCGCGGCGCGTTGACCACCTTCAGCCTCGCCAACGACGTAAGCAAATACTTTGCCATCATCCCCGCCGCGTTTGCTTCGACATATCCCTCGCTTCAAACCCTAAACTTCATGCGGCTTGCCACACCAGAAAGCGCGATCATGTCCGCGGTGATTTTCAATGCGCTCATCATCATTGCGTTGATCCCGCTGGCGTTACGTGGCGTGCCCTATCGCGCAGTCGGCGCGGCGCAGTTGCTGCGTGACAACCTGTTGATTTACGGCGTGGGCGGTTTGATCGCTCCGTTCATCGGCATCAAAGCAATTGATATGTTGTTAGTCGCGCTTCGTCTCGTGTAGGAGACTTATTGTGCGTCAAGACGTTCGTCCAAAATGGTGGCAGCTTTATCTCGCCCTTCCGCTGCTTATCGGCTTGTTCATGGTGGATTTTCGTCTCAACCTCTCGGCGCGCGGACACCAGATCGCGCAACTCGGAATCCTTCTGTTTGTGTACTGGCTGGTTCATCTGTGGCTGAAAGCCAACGAACCCGCATTGTTCAAAATGGATACCTCAAGGCAGGGCGCGATCATCAGCATCATTCAGTTCCCGCTGCGCGATCAAAACCTGAACCAGCCGCTGCTTCAACTTCCCAAATCTGAAATCAAAGGTGTCCTCGGTGATACCTTTGAAATGGATAGCACTGAAACCGAAATCTTTCCGATGAAGGAGATTTCACAGGATTATCAAAAGGAATAAAAAATGCTCACTCAATTTCGCCCCGCTCTTGTCATGCTGCTCGTTTTTACCGTTATCACGGGCGTCATCTATCCACTCGCTGTGACAGGCATCGCGCAGGTCTTGTTTCCAAGCCAAGCCAATGGCAGCCTGATCCTCGTGGATGGAAAAGCCGTCGGCTCGGAACTCATCGGTCAGCAATTCGACGACCCGAAATACTTTTGGGGACGTATTTCCGCGACAGGCACATTCGCCTATAACGCCTTCAATGCGGAAAACCTGACCGCCTCCTCTGGCTCGAACTATGGACCGTTGAATCCCGCCCTCACGGATATGGTCCAGACGAGGATCAACGCTCTCAAAGCCGCCGACCCCAATAACCCGCTTCCGATTCCCGTTGACCTGGTCACTGCTTCGGGGAGCGGACTCGACCCGCACATCAGCGTCGCTGCCGCGTTGTATCAGGTCAGTCGCGTGGCATCCGCTCGCGGGTTGAGCGAAGCGGAGGTCACATCCCTCGTGGAGAAATACACCGAAGGTCGCCAATTCGGATTCCTCGGCGAGCCTCGTGTCAACGTGTTGAAACTCAATCTGGCGCTGGATGGTGTCAAGTAAAACAGAAGGATGAAAAAACATGAAAACTCCCAATCTTTCGCGTTTGTCCAAACTGGCAAAGGAATCCTTTTCCGCCCTGCTGTCCATTGCTGGAACGGCTTTTGTCCTGATGCTATTCCAGCGGGACTTGATTGGCGAGGGCGTGATTGCCATGGTCTTCCTGCTTGCGGTCGCCTGGTGCGCCTATCGCTGGGGATTAGGCGCGGGCATGAGCGCGGCTATATCGGCTGAGTTGATGTTCAATTTCCTTTTCATTCCCCCGTTCTATACCTTTACCGTTGCCAGACCAGAGGGAATTTTGAGCCTGGTGATTTTCTTTGTGGTAGCCATCGCTGTGGTGGAGCGCATCCAAAACACCCTGTCCAAGGCACATGCGAGCGAACAGGAAGCCGTGTTGATGTACGAGTTCACCACCCTTCTGGCGGGGTTACGCTCCCTCGACGCTATTGCCCGCAGGGTGGCGCAATTCATGCGTCAGCGCTTCATGGTGGAATCGGTTGTCGTCTTCATCCAGTCAAAGGGACACGCGGAGCAGTTCAGCGCGCAGGAACCGCAGGATAAAACCATGAAGACCAAAGCCGATTGCGTGCTGCCCCTGCTCAATTCGTGGGGGCTGATCGGCGAGGTGCAACTCTGGCACGGCGCGGAGATCGAGCTTCCCTCACCAGAAAGCCGTCTCTTTCGCAATGTCGCACTCCAGATTGGGCTGGCAATCGAACGGGTACAAATCACGGAATATGAATTCCAAAATGCGGGGCGGGAAAACATCCAAGTCGGATGATTCATGGAGGCAAAAGTCTCCGACTTTTGACTCCGATTTGAATTTGGCGCTCGATGGGCTACAATAAAAGGTATGGAAAACTCGAATCAAAAACCGACAGAACATGACGGCATTTTGGAACGACATCAGGTGGATCAAAGCCCGCAAAAACTGACCTGGCGCACCTGGCTCATTGGACGCCCCCTGACCACCGCCTCCGCTCCGCATCAGACAATCGGCAAGATGGTGGGGCTGGCAGTCTTCGGCGCGGACGCACTGTCATCCATTGCGTATGCGCCACAGGAAATGCTTGTGATTTTGGCGGCGGCAGGCACGCAGGCGTTTGGCTATGCCTTTCCCATTTCCATCATCATCACAGCGCTGCTTGCCATCGTCACGATCTCATACCAGCAGACGATTCACGCCTACCCCAGCGGCGGAGGGGCGTACACGGTGGTCAAGGAAAACCTGGGGATCACGTCCGCGCTGGTGGCTGGTTCGGCGCTGCTGTTGGATTACATCCTGCTGGCGGCGGTGGCAATTTCGTCTGGCGTGGCGCAGATTGTTTCCGCCATTCCCGCTTTATATGAATATCGTGTGGCGCTTGCGGTTGGATTTTTGATTCTGATCGCCATCGCCAACCTGCGCGGTGTGAAAGAGTCGGGCAATACCTTTGCCGCGCCAACCTACTTTTTCCTCGGCATGACCGCGTTGACCGTGGCGGCTGGATTCTACAAATACCTGAGCGGCTCGCTTGGCGTGGTGATTGACCCGCCTCACATGGAGACGCTTCACGCTGAACCGATCACGCTCTTTTTATTGCTCCGCGCCTTTTCCAACGGCACAACCGCGTTAACAGGGGTCGAGTGCATTTCAAACGGCGTCAAAGCCTTCAAGGAGCCGCGCACTCGCAATGCCTCCCTGACCATGATCTGGATGTCGTCCATCCTCGGCGTTCTCTTTGTCGGGATGACTTTCCTGCTCGGCGCAATTGGAGCCGTCCCCGCTGAATCTGAGACGGTGGTCTCCCAATTGGCGCGTACCGTGTTCGGGAGTCGTGGCGTGTTGTATATCAGCACAATCTTTGCGACGACCATCATTTTGGTTTTGGCGACAAACACCGCCTTTGCGGACTTTCCCCGCCTGAGCGCGATCATCGCCGAGGACGGGTACATGCCACGCCAACTGGCATATCGCGGCAGTCGACTGGTCTTCTCGCGTGGAATTATCAGCCTCGCGGCGATTGCGGCATTCCTCATCGTCATCTTCAAAGCCAGCGTGACGGCGCTGATCCCGCTGTGGGCTGTGGGTGTGTTCCTTTCGTTTACCCTTTCGCAATTGGGGATGGCGCGTCACTGGTGGCGGGCGGGCGTCCACAAGGATGAGAAGCTGCTGGAGGCGGGCAATCAGGGCTGGCAGTGGAAACTGGTCGTCAACGGCTTCGGAGCGCTCTGCACCGCGCTTGTGACCTTGATCTTCGCCGTCACCAAATTCACCGACGGCGCGTGGATCATCGTCCTGTTGCTGCCTGCCATTGTGATAAGTTTCTTCTCTGTACATCGCCATTATCAGTCCGTCGCCCGCGACCTTTCGCTGGACAATTTCGGCGAGCCGCCACCAGCCATCCGCCACAGAGTCATTATCCCAGTCGCGGGAATCCACCGCGGCACGTTGGAAGCGCTGGAATACGCAAACTCACTGTCAGACGACATCACCGCAGTCCACATCCTGCTCGATCCAGAACAAAGGGAATCGGTGGAAAGCAAGTGGCATTCGTGGGGAAAGGGCGTGCGGCTGGTACTGATCGACTCTCCCTACCGCACCTTCCTCGAACCGTTCCTCGGCTACGTGGACGACCTGTGCAAAGTCATCCAGCCCAACGAGCGGTTGACCATTGTCGTGCCGCAATTCAACCCGAAAAGCCCGTGGCACAACCTCCTGCATACCCAAACCGCCTTCTGGCTACGTCTGGCATTATTGAGTAAAAAAGGAATCGTGATTACGGAAGTTCCGTACCAGGTGCATTGATTGTTCCCTTGACAACATCTTGACCCGATTCATTTATTTCTTGTCCCCTTTTTGACAGGCAACTGAATACACTTCCATTGTCGATACTCATGTGAAAGTGGGGCGCTGACAACGACTGTCAGCGCCCCACAAGTATTGCGCAAGCGGTAAGACTGTCAAAAAGGAACATGGCATGAAGAAAAAAGTCCTTGAGCAGGTCATAACCTACACGCCATTGGTGGGAATTATCGGCGCTTCGTTCTTTAGTGTAAGCGCTTTTCAACGCCAGCTTCTAATGCTGTTTTTGCTTATCTGGGCAAATGCCTTTTTTCTCTACAAATCCTGGTTGTCCCAATGACGTTGTCCTGACGAAATAACGTCATCCTTATAATACCCACGGTCACAAATTGCGCTTTCCACCCTCTAAAAAAGCGCAATTTGTGACCGAGTGCGGTATAACTTGCCCCCGCTGCCGTTACCGAAAAAACGGCGGCGGGGAGCCATTTAACAACCCAAATCATCTTGACACTTTCTTGACGCGCAGGGGGCATTTCTTGCGCCTAAATTGACACGCCCAACTATAGAATGTCAGACATCTTGATATTTTCTTGATGGCGCATTGATGTCAACTCTCTTAGATCCCCAAACAAAAATCCTCGTTGTGGATGATGAACGCCCGATACGGCGCTTTCTGAACGCATCCCTCTCGAACCGCTACACGATTTTGGAAGCGGAAAACGGCGGAGACGCGATTCAGTCAGCGGCTGTCAACAATCCAGATGCGATCATCCTGGATTTGGGTCTGCCCGACATGGACGGCACGGAAGTCATCCGACGCCTGCGCGAATGGACGGATGTCCCCGTCATCGTCATCTCGGTTCGGGAGGGCGAAGAGGACAAGATCGCCGCTTTCGACGCGGGCGTGGACGATTACCTCACCAAGCCATTCAGCACCAGCGAATTGCTGGCGCGGCTGCGGGTCGCCCTGCGGCGCTCCAACAAGATCGAAAACGAATCGGCGGTCTTCCAGAACGACGGCCTGATGGTTGATTTCGCCAAACACGAGGTCCGCATCGACAATAACCACGTGACCCTCACCCCGACCGAATACAACATCTTGAAGATTCTCATCAACCACGCGGGGAAGGTCCTCACCCATCAGCAGTTGATCAGGGAGGTCTGGGGCGTCAACTACGAAGCGGATTCCCATCTCCTGCGGGTCAACATCAGCAACCTGCGGCGGAAGATCGAAAACGACCAGTTGAAACCGCGACAGATCGTCACCGAACCTGGCGTCGGTTATCGCCTCAGAGAACTCTAAAACATCACAGCAACAAAAGGTAAACACACATGTTATTTTCCATCGGACTTCTTATCGTAATCGCCTTCCTGGCATACAAAGCCTCACCCGTTGAAAAGGAGGAGGATGCCCACGTCCACGGCGCGGGACAAATCGGCTTGCTCGCCGCCGTTGCCCTGTTCGGCGTGGACTACTTCACGTCCTACTTCTACGCGACTGGCGAGATGATGCACGCCCTGCACCCCTATGGAATTCAGGAGTGGGGCTACTACGCAGCGGCAGCTATCAGCATTGCCAACATTGTGTTTGGCGCGCTTTACATGTACTCGCTCGGAATTTTCAACGAAGGCGGCGGATCGTACACCGCATCCATGCGCTACCTGACCCCTGGTTTGAGTCTGGTGGTGGCGATGGTTTTGATTCAAGACTATATCTTTACCGTTGTTGTGTCGGCGCTTTCTGGCGGCGACCAGATGCTTTCGATCCTTGGACTCTATGGCAGGAACTGGGTCTGGCACTTCCTCATCGGCGCGACGCTGGCAGCAATTACCTGGTACCTCACCATCCGTGGGCGCGGCGAATCGGCGCGGATTGTATTCATCCTGCTGGGCGTCTTCGTCATGATGACCTTGATTATGGTCGGCGGGTTGATCTACGCCAATGTGACGGGAGTCAAGCCTGTGGAAGTTGCGGAGACCATCGAGCACGTATCCATCGGGCAGGCGCTTTTCCACCTGTTGACTGCTTCCATGAAAGGCTTGGTCGCGTTGTCGGGACTGGAAGCCATGTCCAACGGAATCCAGTTCGTCATCAATGAAGATTTCAGCCTAGTCAAGTGGGGCAAGAAACACGCGCCCAAATTCCATAAACTTTGGGAATTTTACAGCGGCAAATCTGGCATTGGTCGCATGGTGCAGACATCCTTCCTGTTCTACGGCGGTTTGACCACCTTCATGCTGACCTTCTTCGCCATCCGCTTCAACGTATTCGACGGCACATTGGGACGTACCCTCGTTGGCAACCTGGCTTACATCGGCTTCACTCAACTCCCAGGCGGTAACATCTTATTCTGGGTTTATCAAATCCTGGCAGTGGCGCTGCTCGCCGCCGCATCCATGACGGCTTTTCAGGACTTGCAAGCTACTGGCTGGCGTGATGTGGCAATCGGTGAGTTCCCCGAATTCATCGTCTACCGCAACGCACAGGGAACCTTTACCCGCTCGGTGACGATTGGCTTTATCATCACCATTGTCCTCATGTTCCTGGTACGCGGCAAGACGACGGTGGCTGTGCCGTTCTACGGTGTGGGCGTATTCATGCCCATCATGATGATGGGATTGGCTGTCCGCAGGCACATCCTCGAACATTACGAAGGCAGCAAACGCAAATGGGGTTCCATCGCGGCTTCCATTGCGGCGGCGCTGGCTGCGATTGTCTTTGTCGGACAGATCGTCGGCAAATGGGAGGAAGGCGGCTGGATGGTGTTGATTTCCTTCAGTGTTCTGATCCTTGCCGCCAATGCCATGCTCATCTCCCCTGGCGGACGTCGCGATCCCAAACAAATTCACCGCATTGTGCGCGAGAAGGCGCGCGTGCAGGGCGCGATGGCTTCCATCGTCGAGTGGCAATCGCTCAAAATGCAGGAATACCGCTACTCGGTGCTGTTGGCTGTGACCAACTTCTTTGGGATGCTCGGCGTCCGACGCCCAGTCCGCTTCGACCCGCCAGTCCCCGCTGGCGACTACGACCACGCCCTGCACGTGGATCACCCCGAAGCGCCGTCACTGTTGGATCAATATCTCGACAAGCCAAAGCCAAAATTGGGCGGCAGTCCAAAGCAAACAACACCTGTCCCTCACAATGGGGACTAAATCAAAAAGGCTGTGTGATTTGACTTCACACAGCCTTTTTGATTTAACAACTGATGTTACGCAGTGTCGTTCTGAGCGCAGCGAAGAACCTCTGGTTTTGGGGTAGAGACCCTTCGCTCCGCTCAGGGAATCACGCCTACGCGCGCAACATCAGTTAACAACAGGAACACGTCCCCATTTATTGACACTTTCTTGGCGCGCGGGGGGTATTTCTTGCGCCTAAATTGACACACCCAACAATAGAATGTTGGGTGTTCTTGGTATTTTCTTTATGGTGAATTGATGTCAACTTTTCCAGATTCCTCCCTAAAAATCCTTGTCGTGGACGATGAACGTCCCATACGGCGTTTTCTGAACGCCTCACTGGGGAACCGCTACACCATTTTGGAAGCGGAAAACGGCGGCGACGCGATCCAGTCGACGGCGGTCAACCACCCCGATTTGGTCATCCTGGATTTGGGTCTGCCCGACATGGACGGCACGGAAGTGACCCAGCGTCTGCGCGAGTGGACGGATGTGCCCGTCATCGTCATTTCGGTTCGGGACAGCGAAGAGGACAAGGTCGCGGCGCTCGATGCGGGCGCGGACGATTACCTCACCAAGCCGTTCGGCACAAGCGAACTACTGGCGCGGATTCGAGTCGCCTTGCGCCATTCCAACAAAACGGAAAGCGAATCGGCAATCTACCAGAACAACGGCTTGACGGTTGATTTCATCAAGCGCGAGGTGAAGGTTGACGACCGCCTCATCACCCTCACCCCGACCGAATACAACATCCTGAAGATACTTGTAACCCACGCGGGGAAAGTGCTCACCCATCACCAATTGATCAAGGAAGTTTGGGGAAGCAACTACGAGGCGGATTCCCACCTCCTGCGTGTCAACGTCAGCAACCTGCGGCGAAAGGTCGAGAACGACACCTTGAAACCGCAGTACATCATCACCGAGCCAGGGGTTGGGTATCGGCTCAAGGAAATCTAAAGAAAATGATAAACACAGCAGTTCCACATCTGGCTCAGGAACATGAACAGCAGAAAAAGTTGTTCGAGAACCAGCCAGCCATTGTCCAGCGCTTTCTCGAAGGTCAGGCGCAGTCCATCTCGGATGCGCTGATCAACAAGGTTTCGCAAGTCCAGTTCACACTCCCAGACCGCATTCAGGTCGGGCAGAACGGGACAAGTCCCATCCCCGAAGCGCAGAGAAAAATCAGCGCCGGCGGTTTTCTCCAGCGTGACGTGCGCGAACCATTGACCCAACGCTTGAATGAGTTGGAAGGCTCCACCGACCAGGCGATTGCCACGGGCGCGGGATTGCTGCGCTATGCGACGGTCACCCACATGGTTCATAACCTCCTGCCAGCGGGTCGCACGGTGACCTATCGCGCCGACGGCGACGAGCAAATCCCAAGCATTCCGACGGGCGACAGCGCACCCGAATCCGCCATCACCCAAGCCAGCGACGCCATTGTCGAAGATGGACACGAAGGAGGACGGGGCGAGGTGCAGACTCCCTTTGTGCCAGCCGCGCGGAAGTTCTTCCTGCCGCAGTGGGTCGCCTTCGACGACAAAGGGAAGTTAATGGTCGGTTCCGTGAACGAAGCCGAAGCGCATGTCAAATCCATGCAGCAGTATGTGACGATCCTGCACCGCGCCCTATCGTTTGCTCCCTACGTCATGGCATGCGAGGAATATCAGCAAAAGCGCTACGGGATTCTCGGTCAACTGGTGAATCAGGGGCGGGCACTGGCGAATTTCAAGACGCAGGAAATCATCCGCAAAATCAAATCTCGTGTGGAAAATCAAACCCTGAATCGCGGATTGAGCATCACCCTCTCCTACTTCGACGACCAGTCCCTCGAAATGAAAACCTCCGAACTGGAGATCATTCCCGCGGGGCGAATCATGTTCATCCCAGCCTTCGTCGTCCGCGCCACGCGCAGTGAGCAAGCCAAGGCGGCGCAGGATACGCGGTTGAACTCGTCCACCCGCAGGCATTTGCTTGCCCAACTGAAAACGCTCGAAACGGCTTTTCAATCATAAATATTTTTAGAAGGTAAATAACATGCTATTCTCCATCGGACTTCTTATCGTAATCGCCTTTCTGGCATACAAAGCCTCACCCGTTGAAAAGGAGGAAAGCGCCCACATCCACGGCGCGGGACAAATCGGCTTGCTTGCAGCCATCGCATTGTTCGGCGTGGATTACTTCACGTCCTATTTCTACGCTACTGGTGAAATGATGCACGCCCTCCACCCCTACGGCATTCAGGAATGGGGTTACGTTGCGGCGGCGATCATCAGTGTTGCCAACATCGTATTTGGCTTTTTATACATGTACTCGCTGGGAATTTTCAACGAAGGCGGCGGATCATATACTGCCTCGATGCGTTATATTACGCCAGGATTGAGTCTGGTCGTGGCAGTGGTCTTGATTCAGGACTACATTTTCACCATCGTTGTCTCCTCACTCTCAGGCGGCGACCAGTTGCTCTCGGTGCTTGGACTCTACGGCACGAACTGGTTCTGGCACTTCCTCATCGGCGGGGCGCTGGCGGCAATCACTTGGTACCTCACCATTCGCGGACGAGGAGAGTCGGCGCAGATCGTCTTCACTCTGCTCGGCATTTTCGTGCTGATGACCCTGCTCATGGTCGGCGGGTTGATTTATGCCAATGTGCGCGGTGTTGCGGCGGTGGAAGTGGAAGAGACCATTAAACAGGTTTCCTTCGGTCAGGCGCTCTTCCACCTGTTGACAGCTTCCATGAAAGGCTTGGTGGCGTTGACGGGTTTGGAGGCAATGTCCAACGGCATTCAGTTCGTCATCAACGAAGATGCCAATATCGTCAAATGGGGTAGGAAGCACATGCCGAAATTAAAGGGACTTTGGGATTTCTACAGTGGCAAGGCGGGCATTGGGCGTTTCGTCCAGACCTCGTTCCTATTCTACGGCGGGTTGACCACCTTCATGTTGACCTTCTTCGCCATCCGTTTCAACGTCTTCGACGGCACGCTGGGGCGTACCCTCGTCGGCAATCTGGCTTACATTGGTTTTACCCAATTCCCAGGCGGTGAGATCATGTTCTGGGTCTATCAAATCCTGGCGGTGGCATTGCTGTCCGCCGCTTCCATGACGGCGTTTCAGGATTTGCAAGCCACCGAATGGCGTGACGTGGCAATCGGCGAACTTCCTGAATTCATCGTCTATCGCAACGAGCAAGGAACATTCACCCGCTCCGTGACGATTGGCTTTGCGGCTACGATCATCATCATGCTTTTGGTGCGCGGACAAACCTCGGTGGCTGTGCCATTCTACGGCGTGGGTGTGTTCATGCCCATCATGGTCATGGGACTTGCCATCCGCAGGCACGTCCTTGAACATTACACAGGAAAGAAACGAGCCTGGGGAGCGTTTGCCGCATCCGTTGCGGCGGCACTAGCTGCAATTGTCTTCGTTGGGCAGATCGCTGGCAAATGGCAGGAAGGCGGCTGGATGGTGCTGATTTCCTTTGCTGTGTTGGTACTTGCCGCCAATGCCATGCTCATCTCGCCAATTGGATTCCGCGATCCCAAACAAATCCACCGCATCGTGCGTGACAAGGCGCGGGTGCAGGGCGCGATGGCGTCCATCGTCGAGTGGCAGTCGCTCCGAATGCAGGAATATCGTTATACCGTGTTGATGGGAGTCACAAAATTCTTCGAACTCTTCGGCGTCCGACGCCCAGTCCGCTTTGATCCGCCAGTGGAGGCAGGGGACTACGATCACGCCCTGCATGTGGACCATCCCGAAGCGCCGTCGCTGCTGGAGCAATATCTCGAAAAACCACAGCCAAGAGTGGGAGGCAGTCCCAAACAAACGGAACCTGTCCCACATGATGCAATGTAGTCAGCAGAAGGCTGTGTGAAAAATTCGCACAGCCTTTTTTATTGTCTATGTGCTCAATCAGGGGCTTAGCCCCCGATTGAGCAAAGTCGATTGAATTGGAATACAATAAAGAAAATGGAAACCAGACCCAATCCTGACGAACTGCTCAAAAACCTCGAAGCCGAAGAGAAAAAGCGCGGCAAGCTGAAAATCTTCCTCGGCTACGTGGCTGGCGTGGGAAAGACCTACGCCATGCTCGAAGCCGCGCACCAGCGCAAGTCACAGGGCGTGGACGTGGTGATTGGCTACATCGAAACCCACAAACGCACCGAGACAGAGGAACTGGTCGAAGAGTTGGAAGTCCTGCCGCGCAAGCAGGTGGACTATCGCGGCATTGCGCTGACCGAACTGGACGTGGACGCGGTCATCAGCCGCCGCCCGCAACTGGTTCTGGTGGACGAGTTTGCCCACACCAACGCGTCTGGCTCGCGTCACCCCAAGCGCTTTCAGGATGTGACCGACATTCTCGACGCGGGCATCGACGTGTACACCACGCTCAATATCCAGCACCTCGAAAGCTTGAATGACATCGTGGCGCAGGTGACGGGCATCGTCGTGCGCGAGACCATTCCCGACCGAGTCATCGACGAAGCATCCGAGATCGAAATCGTTGACCTGCCGCCCGACGAGTTACTTGTCCGCCTGGAGGAGGGAAAAGTCTACATCCCCGAGCAGGCTTCGCGCGCCCTGCAAAAATTCTTCCGCAAGGGAAATCTCACCGCCCTGCGTGAAATGGCTTTCCGCCGCGCCGCCGAACGCGTGGACGACCAGATGCGCTCGTACATGAAAACCCGCGCCATCTCTGGTCCCTGGGCGGCGGGGGAACGCCTGCTAGTCTGCATCAGCCCCAGCCCGCTCGCCGAAAAACTGGTCCGCACCACGCGCAGGCTCGCGGACGAGATCAACGCCGAGTGGGTCGCCGTCTATGTGGAGATCGCGTCCAAGCCCGAAAACAACCCCGTCAATCGGGAGCGGATTGGAAAGATTCTGCAACTGGCGGAAGAGTTGGGCGCGAAGTCCATCACCCTGGCGGGACGTTCCATCCACGAAGCGGTGCTGGATTACGCCCATAAAAACAACATCACAAAAATCGTCATCGGCAAACCGATCAAGCCGCGCTGGCGGGAGATGCTCACAGGCTCTGTCGTCGACCAGTTGATCTATGCCAGCGGCAATGTCGACGTGTACGTCATCAGTTCGCGGATGGAGCCAAACCTGCCGATCATCCCGACGGACTGGCAGCCTCACCGTCCGCTGGGACGTTACCTGTTGTCCCTCGGTTTGATCGCCATTTCCACTTTACTGGGTCTGACCGTGCGCGGGAACCTGGAACCCGCCAACCTGGTGATGCTTTATCTGGCGTCGGTGGTCATCTCGGCAATTTTCCTCGGTCGCGGACCTTCCCTGTTCGCTTCGATTGCGGGCGTGCTGGCTTTCGACTTTTTCCTCGTCCCGCCGTACCACACCTTTGCCGTCAGTGATACGCAATACCTTATCACCTTCGGAATGCTTTTCACCGTCAGCCTTATAATCAGCTCGCTCACCGCAAAGGAACGCGAACAAGCCGAAGCCGCCGTTAGGCGCGAGTCGCAAACCTCGGCGCTCTACAACCTCAGCAAAGACCTGACCTCGGCAACCGACCTCAAAAAAGTGGCGGAGGTCATCATCGCGAATATCGGCAAAGCCTTCGGGCGCGAGGTGGCGATCTTCCTTTCGGACAGGGGCAGGTTGCATCCCTTTGCCAGTTCGCCCAACTACCAGCCAGACGAGAACGAACTGGCAGTGGCGGCGTGGGCATTCGTCCATGACCAGCCCGCGGGTCGGGGGACGGATACGCTTCCAGCCGCCAGCATCCGCTGCCTGCCGCTGAAAACGTCGAATGGACTGGTCGGCGTGTTGGGCATCCATCCAAAGGAGGCGGGAAGTTTTCTCACTCCAGAGCAAAGGCAAACTCTCTCTGCATTTACCAATCAGGCGGCGCTTGCCATTGAGCGCGCCAGCCTCGCGGAGCAGGCGCGTCAGGCGGAACTGTTGAAGGCGACCGAGAAGTTGCAATCTGCCCTGCTGAATTCGATCTCGCACGATTTGCGGACGCCGCTGGTTTCGATCACGGGAGCGTTGACCAGTCTCGACGACCAGTCTGATATGCTCGACGAGGAAAACCGCCGCAGCCTGGTGGTGACGGCTCGCGAGGAAGCCGACCGATTGAACCGACTTGTCGGCAACCTGCTTTCGATGACCCGCATCGAGAGCGGAGCCATCCGACTGCACAGTGAGCCTGGCGACATCGAGGATTTGATCGGCACCGCCCTCGAACAACTTGGCAGGCGCCTCGGAGTGCATGATGTCAAAGTGACCATTCCCTCAGACTTTCCGCTCGTGCCGATGGATTTCACGCTGATGGTTCAGGTGGTCGTCAATGTGCTGGATAACGCGGTCAAGTATTCACCCGACTGTTCGCTGGTGGAAGTCTCCGCCAGCGTGATGAATCAAAAAGCCCGCATCCAAATCGCAGACTGTGGGGTGGGCATCCCCAGCGAAGACTTGATGCGCATCTTCGACAAGTTCTACCGAGTCCAACGCGCAGAAAAGGTCAGCGGCACGGGGTTGGGACTTTCCATCAGCAAGGGAATTGTCGAAGCGCATCATGGTAACATTTACGCCAGCGCCCGCGAAGGCGGCGGGACGATTATCACGATTGAATTACCTTTGAAGTGATGTCATTGCGAGGGCGTGTTCTTCGCCCGAAGCAATCCCCTAGGAATAAGGAGATTGCTTCGTCGCTACCGCTCCTCGCAATGACGTAGAATCAACTATGACCGATTTCAACCAACGCATCCTCGTCGTGGACGACGAAGCCCCCATCAGGCGATACCTGCGCGCCGCGCTCAGCGGACACGGTTTCGCCATCTACGAAGCCGCCAACGGACAGGAAGCTCTGAACGCCGTCATCGCGGACCGTCCCGACATCATCATCCTCGACCTCGGTCTGCCCGACATCGATGGTATCGAAGTCACCCGCCAACTGCGCGAATGGACTCAAATCCCAATCATCATCCTCTCGGTGCGCGAAGCGGAGCAGGACAAGATCGCCGCCCTCGATGCAGGCGCGGACGATTACCTGACCAAGCCCTTTGGCACAGGCGAACTCATGGCGCGGATGCGCGTCGCATTGCGGAGGCTGGCGAGCAGTCCCGATGAACCTGTCCTGCAAGTGGACGAGTTGCAAATGGACTTGTCCCGCCGCGTGGTGACGATGCACGGCGAAGAAATTTCCCTCACCCCCACCGAATACGACATCCTGCGCCTGCTGATGCAAAACGCGGGCAAGGTCATCACCCATCATCACCTACTCAGGCAGGTTTGGGGGACGGCATACGAGAGCGAAATGCACATCCTGCGGGTCAACATCAGCAACCTGCGCCGCAAGATCGAGCCTGACGCCGCGCGCCCGACCTACATCCACACCGAGCCTGGGGTGGGATACAGATTGCGAACGGATCAGGGCAAGGAAATATAAGTTCGCCGCGCCAGGACTTCGGGGGAAAAGTTTCCCAACTCAAATGTACTTTTCAATTATCTCAGGAGACTTTCAATGACCATAAAACCTCGCTACATCCTGATTGTTCATGCTGTTGTTCTCGCCGCTTGTGGACGGGTCATCCCACAAGAAACAGAAATGACGAAGGCGGTAAACACTGCCCTTGCCATTGCACAGACAGACATCGCCCTCACCCAAACTGCCATGCCGACTGTTACTCCAACGAACACCCCAACCGCTTTGCCAACTGCGACCACCACTCCCACATTGATACCAACACAGTTGCCCGCCCCTGTTCTCACGCCTGACACAACTCAAGTGGAGAAATGGGAAGAATATCAAACTGAATTGGCAAATGCTGTCCTTTCTTCTAATCCGGAACGAGGTAGCGAGCCTGTGGCGTATGAAAATGCTTTGTGCGAATGGGATATCTTAGGGCAATCTGGTCAAGAAGTATATGTATTTGCAATATGTGCCCTTGCTGAGGAGAACGGGAACACAGGTAGACTTGCCATAATTTATCTTGCAGCGGATGAGTCAATTCGAAGCGTGAAAGTAGCTGAGTTTAAAGGATCATTTTACGATCTTGGGTTATATCCTGCAGATATACAGCAAAAGTTCTGCTACTATTTTCCCTTTTCCCCTCCCGATCGCCCTCCATGTCTTATTAACAGTGTGAATCCAGGGGGCAGGATTGATGTGTTGCGTACACATCTAGACTACAGACAAATAAACCCCGCTGAACCGCCTTTGGTTGTTCTCAGTGCAACACCAACGCCGTAATATTTGTGAAAAAAGCCGCGAGGATTTTCTCGCGGCTTACATTTTATCCTGGTCGGCTCAGCAACCTTGCCAGCACCTCGCGGGCGGGATCATCCACCAGCGCGAGGATTTCGTCGCCCACTTCGAGGGTGGTCGTCCCACGCGGCAGGATCATCTCTCCGTGGCGGATGATGCCTGAGATGACGCAGTTATTTGGCAGGGACAAATCCTTCAACGCCACGCCAATCGCGGGCGCGTTCTGGGCAATCTTTTCCTCCACGAGGGAGAACTTTCCGCGCCGAATCTTGAGCATGGTCATCATGTCGCCCAGGGACATTTCCTCGGCGCACAGCCGCGAGAGGATTTCCGCCTGGTTGAGCGAAACGTCCACGCCCATTTCGGGGGTGAAGAGCCAGGCATTCTTCGCATTGTTGACGCGGGCGATGATGCGCGGCACGCCGAATTCGAAACGTCCGAGGGTGGTGATGACCAGGTTGTTCTCGTCCGAGCCTGTCACCGCCGCCAGAACCTGGGCGCTTTTGATATTTGCTTTTTCCAAAACGGCGGGGGAACTGCCGTCACCTGTGAGAATACATTCCTGCGGAAGCTCCGCCGCCAACTTTTCCAGCACGGCAGGACGTTCCTCGATGACACAGACCTTATGTTTGGCATCGAGCAAAAACTTCGCAAGCTGCGATCCCGTATTACCACCGCCGACAACGATTACATACATGGCTGCCTCCTATTCTCCCAGCATATCTTTCAGTCTGCTCATGGCTGACGGGATGGCGGTCAGATAGACCATATCGCCTTCCTGAAACTCGGTGCCTGAAACGGGGATGAACGTACGGGTATCCCGCGTGATTGCGACCGCCATCACCTCGCCGGGGATGTTCAGGTTTGTCACCTTGTGACCGTTGAAACGGGCGGGGACTTCCACGCGAACCAGCGTTGTATTCTGGTCTTGAAACAGGTGGATCACGTCCAGGTCGGTGTGGGTGATGACTTCGACGATTCGTTCCGCTCCCCAGGTGGTGGTGGAAATGGTGGACAGCCCAAGCCGCTGGTAGATCTCCGCCCGCAGCGGATCGTACAGCCGCGCGATGACTCGCGGCACGCGGAAGACATTTCGCGCAGTCCGCGCCGCGACGATATTTGCATTATCCGATGGGCTTGCGGCAACGAACGCCTCGGCGGTTTCGATTCCCGCCTCCAGTAAAATGTCACGGTCGAAGCCGATGCCGTGAATCAGTTTCCCCTTAAAGTCGGGTCCCAACCTGGTAAGGGCGCTGGGATCCTGATGGTCGATGACGGTGACATCGTGACCGATCTTTCCGAACAGACGGCTGACCGTCGAGCCGACCCGTCCACATCCCATGACAATAATTTTCATCGTCTTACCTCCTTACCTGGCTCGTGGCGGCATCCCCACCGCCGATGATGGCGGTTGGAACAGTAAAATGATTGGTTTTGCTTTTGAGCAGGGCGCGATAGATTGCCTTGCGAATCCACTCGACGGTATACAAAATCAGGGCATATAAAGCCAGACCAATCCACATCCACACCGGCAATGGGGCGTGGTTGAAAATCTCGGCAAGGAACGGGATATAGATAATGCCGAGTATACCCGCCAATTCGATCAACACGCCAGTTAATAGATACTTGTTACTCAACCAGCCGATATGCAAACTACGGGAACGGTCGGAGCGGCAGGCAAAGGCGTTGCCGATCTGCGCCATCACCACGCCCGCGTGATACACCGTGGAGGCAAGCATAACTGTCCCGCCAAAAGTCAGGGAGAGCTTCCAATTGTCGGGGATGGCTATCTTCCCCAGCGCAGACAACCCGATTTCGTCAACATGTCCTGTGAGCATGAAAACCAGGATGAAGCCCGCAAAGCATAAAACCGATTCGATCATGCCCAGCCAGATCGCGCGAGACAGCACTCCCCTGTCGAGCAAAGGCTGGTTGCGCGGACGCGGCGGTTTCTTCATCACATCGGGTTCGGGCTTTTCCATGCCGAGCGCCAGCGCGGGGAACATGTCTGTGCCGAGGTCAATGGCAAGGATTTGCTTGACGGTCAGCGCCAGCGGCATGAGCGGCAGGCTGGCAGTGACAATGAACGGCATGAGTTCGGGGATGTTGCTGGAAAAGATGTAGGTGATGAACTTGCGGATGTTGTCGAACACACCGCGCCCTTCTTCAATGGCAGAAGTGATGGCGCTGAAGTCGTCCTCGGTTAGGATGATGTCGGCGGCTTCCTTCGAGACGTCCGTGCCGACGATACCCATCGAGACACCCACATCCGCTTTCCGCAAGGCAGGCGCGTCGTTGACCCCGTCACCTGTCACGGCGACCACGTCACCGCGCTGTTGGAAGGCGGCAACCAGTCTCATCTTGTGTTCGGGAGCCATGCGGGCAAATAATACTTCCTTGTCAAGCAATTCCTGCAACGCGACATCCGAAAGTTCGTCCAATTCCGCGCCCGTCAAGATGACGGTGTTCGATGTGGTCAACATGCCCACGCGTCGCGCCAGCGATTCGGCGGTGAGACCGTAATCGCCCGTAATCATCACAATGCGGATGTCCGCTTCGCGGCAGATGCGGACAGCCTGTTCCACCTGCGGGCGCGGCGGGTCCATCATCGCCATCAAGCCGAGGAAGACCAGATCATGCTCCACGTTTTCGGCGGTGTACGAGCCGGCGCGCGGCGGCAGGTCACGGCGGGCGAGCGCCAGCACGCGCAAAGCCCCTCGCGCATATTCGTCGTTGGCGGCGAGGATTTCGGCGCGCAGTTCATTCGTCAGCGGGTGGGGTTCGCCGTCGAGCGAAACCATCGTGCAGAGTTGCAGCACCTCACGCGGCGCGCCTTTGACAAAAGCGATCTCATGACTGCGGTCACGGTGGATGGTGGTCATCCGCTTGCGGCGCGCATCGAACGGGATTTCATGCACGCGCGGCATGACCTCGTTCATCTCGTCTTCTTCGATATCCGCCTTCATCGCCGTCACCTTCAACGCGGCTTCGGTCTGGTCGCCGAGACTGGTCCAGGTGGGATGATCGAGCGAAGGCGGATTCACGCGCGCATTGTTGCAGCACGAAGCAGCTTCGAGCAGGCAATGGAAGTCCTGCTCCCAGGGTTGACCAGACGGATCGGGCGAAAACTTCCCATGCGGATCGTAGCCCACGCCCGAAACTTTGACCTGCTTCCGCGCCGTCCAGATTTCGCGCACGGTCATCTGATTCTGGGTGAGCGTGCCGCTTTTATCGGTACAGATGACGGACACCAGACCGAGCTTTTCCACGGTGGAGATTTTCTTCGCCAGCACACCGCGCTTTGCCAACCGTTGGGTTGCCGCCGCCAACGACAGCGTCAGCGTGGCAACCAGTCCTTCGGGGATGACCGCGACAGCCACGCCCAAAGCCAGCAGGGTGATCTCGCGCAGCGGGAAGTTCATCTCGAAATATCCGACCACCGCCACGATGGCGCCGATCAAAATGGCAACCCAGGCGGTGACTTTTCTTAACTGCGTCAACTCTTTGTTGAACGGCGTCGGCTCTTCGGCAATGCTCTGGGTCAGGTGGGCAATGCGACCGAATTGGGTCATCATGCCCGTGGCGTAGACCACAGCCCGTCCCGTGCCAGAGGCGACGGATGTCCCCGCAAAGATCAGGTTGGGGCGGTCCAGTTCACTGACCCCACTTAAAACAGATGCATCGGCTGTCTTGCGCGCGGGGATGGCTTCACCCGTCAACGTGGCGTTGTTCGTCCGCAAGCCGTATTCCTCGATGACGCGGGCGTCGGCGGGGATGTTGTCACCCTCAGCGAGAATCAAAACGTCGCCAGGCACAACGTCACTGGTGGGAAGATAGTCCTCCCGTCCCTCGCGGATGATGTGGGCAAAGGACGGCAAAATCTCGCGCAGCTTTTCGACGGCTTGCTCGGCGCGATGTTCGCGCCAGATCGAAAAAGCCGTGTTGACGAAGATGATGCTCCAGATGATGAGAGCAAGCGCCACGTCACGATGCAGCAGCGCGACCAGCCCGATCACAAGCAGGACCAGCACGGGCAACTGCATGACCTCTTCGAGCAGTTTCTCCCAAATCGATTCCTTCTTCTGCTGCGAGAGGATGTTCTGACCGTACAGCGACAGGCGCGATTCAACCTCGGCGGCGGAAAGTCCGCTGGGGGAGGTTTCGAGTGACTCGAAGACTTCGTTTACGCGCAGGCTGTGGATTGGGGAGGACATTCAGAAAGGATGAAGGAAGAAGGATGAAAAAATCCTATGCGCTTCGACTTCGCTCACATCGTCCCGATGTTCTTTCGGGAGCGCGAAGTTCGTCTTGAGCGAAGTCGAAGGACGGGTTTCAAAGTCCCGCTAAATTATTTCACATCCTCGGGTGCGGCTTCCTTCGGAGCGCCGCCGACGCGGGGTTCGGGTTTGGGCAGGTATTCTTCGAGGAAGGTCCTGTGTTCGCCGTGATTCATGGCGTTTTCAAATGGACCCGCTTCGACAGGGACGGGAATATCATCGAAACGCAGCGGCTTGAAGACGCCGAACATCCCAAAGAAGTTGGATATCTTCATCATCATCAGGTAGCGATACTCCTGAATCCGCAGCGACTGCCACTCGACGATGTTGCCCATCGCGCCCTGAATGCGCGACTTCTCGCGGATGACACGGTGAATGTCTTCGGGGTCGCGGTAGCCAGCGGGCGTGATAAGGATGACGTGCGCCATCAAAATCAGGGTGGACAACACAATCAGCACAACCCAACCGCCTTCATTCCATTTGGTAACGATTTGACCAACGAAAATAATGGTCGCCAACACAGTCGAGAACGTGGAACCCCATAACCCGACAGTTCGCGCGCGACCGACAAGGTGCTGTTTTACATGCTGACGGATGGCAAGTCCCATTACGGCAATCGGCAGGAACACGCCCACGCCATAGTACGGAACCGCCGTGCTGGTATGTCCGCGCACCAAAAACTGGATGATGATGGTGACAATTGCCGCAACAGTTACAGGGCGGGTAAATGTCCCCTTGGGATTGCGGTAAACGATCACCTCGGGCAGTTCCCCAATTGCCACGTTGCGCCAGGTGATGGCTTGCAAATCCTGGAAAGCAGTCATGGACGCGGCGGTGAGCAGTCCCACCGCAAGGATTTGATACGTCCAAAAGAGAATTGTTCCGCCAGGAATGGAGGAGAATCCGATGAATGCCAGGTTCCCGACCAAACTGCGCCCCGCCACACCGTCAAACGCCTGGAAGTGAATGGCGAAGTAAGTGAGGAAGAGGGTCGTCAACGCACCATAGAACAGGAAGGAGGTCTGCACGATGCGACCGATTCCTGATTTGCCACTATAGAAATGCCAGACCTTTTCGAGTTTGGGCATGTGCTTGCGTCCCCATTTGATCAACGACACATCGCCATCGATCACAAACTGGATGCCGTTGGACATGGCTTCGAGACCCGACAACGCAACCAAACCCTTCATCGAGGCGGCAAGCAGATGGAAGAGCGCCGAACCAAGAGACGTGACATGCTCCGTTTGTTCGGCAGGCAGGGGCGGAACACCTGCTCCCTTGGCGATGAATAAACCGATTGCCATGGTGATGGTCAGCATGACGAAGATGCCCAAGCCGATAAAAACCACACGCGCCGATTCGCCGCGTCCACGGATGGTGATGTACCAGGTTGTGGCAACCATCGCCGCACCGAGCAGGAAGTGCCAGTACCAGGCAATTCCTCCGGCTTGCTGGAGTGACAACAACTGGTCAACACCCGAAAGGGTGGAGACAACAATGGTGAAGATGTAATCCTGCAAGAGGACGACCGCCACAACCAGGCTGAGCGAAGGTCCGAGGTAACGCATGGCGGCTGTGAACGAACCACCGCCTTCGTTGAAGATTCCCAAGGAGTACATGTACAAGGCACCAAAAGCGAGGTTGGCTATGCCAATCACCAGCACCGCGTAATAGCCGAGATGTTCCAATCCATATGGATGCAGGGCGTGCATCATCTCGCCAGTGGCATAGAAATAGGATGTGAAGTAGTCAACACCGAAGAGCGCAAGCGCTGCCAGCACGCCGACCTGTCCCGCGCCATGGATGTGCGCGTCCTCCTGGCTTTCGCTGGGAGCAACACGGAAAACCACCACTACAATAACAATCAAGAGGGCGATAGAGAATAACATTATCGCGCCTCCTCTTTGCCACTCTCAAATGCCCCTTCGAGCAGGCTGAGCAGATGGAGCAGGTGTTTACGAGTGGACGGATTGAAGCGCGTATCCTGACTTACCTTGGCTTCCTCCTGACGCACGGCGCGCACTACAAAAGCGGGGACGAACATAATACGTCCCGATGGGATGATTTCAAAGTCGGAGATGTCGATCTTCAGTTCCTGATCGTCAAAATAGGGCAGACTCAGGCGTAGTCCGCGGTTCAGGCTTCCCGCCGCGGCACGTTCCTTGATTCGGGTAATGATTTCCTTCGTCTGGTAGATTGCCAATGCGCGCCCCTGATTGATGAGTTGTCCCAACATGCCATAGCGTTTCTGAACATAGTCCTCGTCGGTGGAAATGTAGGGGGCAAGCGCCACTGCAAGGAACAGGACTTCCATAAATCTCTGCATGGATTTGACGTGCGCATTTGCTTCATCCACTGACTTGACCAGCACTTCGCCGTGCTCGCCAAAAGCCACCCACTGCGGCAGGAAGAACTTGCGGGCATACGGCACGAAAGGCACAAGCAGGTCGCCACGCCCCTCTTCGGCTTTGCCTTCCTCGGCAATCGCGTCGGTTGCCGCCGTGATCGCGGACTCAGGTTCCATGCCGTCGGTTTCTGGAACGGATGGAATGGTCTCATCCTCGTCAACGGGTTTGTAGGTCACAGCCCGACCAGCGGGGAGCATTTGATGAACCATGTGCAGGACAGTGGCATGACGCACTAATCCCGCCGCAACGGATACCGCCCTGTCTGGCGACTGTTCCAATTCAACGAAAACATGCCGCAATTCACGGTAGAGTTCTACTTTGCGGAAACGGTTGATGAAACTACCCGCTGAATGTGAACGCTGATTCTGCGGGATGGTCACCAATGCATTTTGGGCGACATCTTCGAGCGTGCAGACCACGCGGTCAGGGAGTAAAAAAATAACCTGCGAATCGCCCTCGACAAGGGCATCGGCAATTTGTTTTCCCTGTGTTTCGAGAAAACGCTGGACGATGGCGGGCTGGGCGGAGAACAACGCCTGCTGGCGTTGGTAGTCCTCCGTCAATCGTTCCACAACTTTTGGATTTGTTTCTGACATTTTTAGCCTTTTTGAAATAATGAAAGCGTCAAACCCTAAAGATTTTCGCGAAGCGAACCTTTAGGGTTTTCTTGTTTTTAGAACAGCGAACTCCAAAACCAAATCAACCCAACTTCGGCAAAGACGGATAGATAGAGCAGGGTTGTGTGCGCCCAATCCTGGGGCATTTGGGTAATCCGCGCCTGTCCCCAGAAGAAAAGCGCGATGATGACAATGGAACCAGCCCAACTCAGCGCGGAAGATACCCATCCTGAATGCGGGCGTTCCAATTGAAACTCAGGAAGCACATACACAGTGGTCTTCAGATTCGATTCGAGGATCTGGCTCAAGGGACGGTTTGCAAACCCCGCGCGATGGTCTGCAAAACAAGCGACCACGTCGCCCTTTTTCCACTGGGATTTGACAAAGTCCAGCCAGTCACCGCCAAACTCGATTTTCGATTCGACGGTCACGCTGCCACCACCCACCATGGTAGACATGGCGATGATTTGCCTGCGCAGGGATGGCTCGCGCGTCTTATCCTTGCATAGACCGAGGAACTGGACACGGCTTCCGAGGGCATTTGCCAACTCCCAGATCTTCCGCGCCACGCTGGAAATATCCGCATCGGATTCGGGCACAAGGACAATTAAACGTCCGTCGCGTTCAGGCTCCGAATATGAGGACGGGGTCAAGGTAAAGGAATTTACGTCAAGATTATTCATATCACCTCATGCATGGGAAAATCTTATCAATCCCGCATAAAACGGTGACAAAAAATTCCTCCAATCACATAAAGAACAAATAAAAATGCCCTTTTGCAAGGGCGTTGTAAGGAGGTGAAATATGTCATTGCGAGGAGGGTGCACTTTCCCGACGAAGCAATCTCAGAACGACAAGGAGATTGCTTCGGGCGAAAGAACATCGCCCTCGCAACGACATCGATTACTCATCCGCGATAAAGCGATAGCCAATCCCAGGCTCGGTTAGGATGTACTTCGGGCGTTCGGGATCATCCTCGAGTTTCTTGCGTAACTGGCGCATGTACACCCGAAGATATTCGGTGTGGTCAGCATCGGCGGGATCCCAAACGTGGGTGAGGATGCTCTGATGGGTCAGCACCCGCCCGTGGTTTGCAGCGAGATAGGCAAGCAATTTATATTCGGTTCCAGTCAGCTTGATCTCCTCTTCACCACGTTTGACGATGTGCCAGACGAGGTCAATCGTCAAATCACCAGCCTTGACCACCTTGCTCTGCGTCCCCTGCTTTTGCGCGGAATGTCGCAGGGCAACTCGTACCCGCGCCAGCAACTCCTCGATGCCGAAGGGCTTGGTCAGGTAATCGTCCGCGCCTTTGTCCAGCGCGCCGACCTTGTCGCGCTCGCTGTCGCGGACAGAGAGGATGATAATCGGGGTTTGAGTCCACTCGCGCAGGCGGGAGCAGACTTCCACGCCGTCCATGTCGGGCAGACCCAAATCGAGGATGATGATATCGGGTTCATTCGCCGCCGCCAGTGTGAGACCTTCCTCGCCACTGCTGGCTGTGGTGACTCGGAATCCCTTTTCAGTCAGGATGGTACGGATGGCGCGCTGGATTTGCGGTTCATCATCAATGACTAAAATGTGCGGTTCGTTGCTCATTCAACCTCCGTATCCATCGGCAATTGCGGAGGCGGCGAACCCTCCCAAGTAAGCGGCAGGGTAAAGTTGAACGCCAGTCCGTCGCGCAGATTCTCCGCCCAGATTTTTCCGCCGTGTGCTTCGATAATGCCCTTGCAGATGGAAAGTCCCAGTCCTGTGCCCGTGACTCGGTCCGCCTCGTTTACGCGATAGAACTTGTCGAAGATACGCTCCAAATGTTCACTGGGAATCTGTGGCCCCTGATTGCTAACCTGCACGTGGACATAATCACCCGCAACTACTGCATAAATTCGAATCAGCGAGCTGGCTGGCGCATACTTGACGCTGTTGCTGATTAAGTTGGTAAAGACTTGCTCCATCTGTACATAATCCACTGGGACAAAGGGCAGGCTTTCGGGAATGTCAACTTCGATCTTATGCTCCTCCGCTGAATACTTCATGCGCGCCGTCACGCTGCCAACGATCTCTGAGAGGATGTTCCACTCGCGTCTGGGTTTGAGCGCACCCGACTCGATGCGCGACATGTCGAGCAGGTTACCGACCAGCATGTTCAAATGGTCGGACTCATCGTCAATGGCGGCAATCAACTCGACGCGGGCGTGGGAATCCCAGCTGACTTCGTTTCCGCGCAAACTCGAGGCGGCGGCTTTGATCGTCGAAAGCGGAGTCCGCAACTCGTGCGACACCGAAGACAAAATCGCGGACTTGAGCCTGTCGCTTTCCTCCAAAACTTTTGCGCGGGATTCGGCTTGTGCCAGCCTTGCGCGTTCCAATGCCAATGCCGCCTGACTTGCAAAGGTTTGAATCAACCGTGTCTCTCCCAACGAAATGACCGGTGCAACCCGCCAAATCAGGATTTCGCCCAAGGTGCTTCGCGCCGCCTGAATCGGCACGGTCAACTCTGGTGGACGTTTGGGCGGCACGCCCTGCGCCTGCGGCAGGCAAAAGTGGACGGCTTGTGCGCCTGTGATATTCACTTCCACATATTCGCATTGCAAAAGAGCGGATACCTGTCTGCCCAAAATTTGCGCCACCGCATACTCATCATGCAAACCTGCCAGCGCCGTGCTGAGTTCATACAATTGGGTGGCTTCGTGTTCGCGCGCATTTGCGGCGGCAAGCCCCGCTTGCGCCTGTCCCACAAACCGACTCAACACAATCGAAACCACCAGAAAGATGGTCAGGATGACCAGGTCGAGTGGACGGTGAACGGCAAGCGTGTAATATGGCTTGATGAAGAAATAATTGAAAGCAAAAAAGGAGAACAACGCGCTGATGATTCCAGGGGTGAAACCGCTTGTAGTAGTGATGACCCCAATGGGAATCAAATATAAAAGCGCGACCAGCGTCGTATCGAGGAAATCGCGCAGCGCCAAAAACACAAGCGTGGTCAAGGCAATCAGGAGGATGGAAAAAAGATACTGCCAGGCGGCTGAAAGATAGGCGGGGATTTTCATGGTTTCAGTTGGATTTTATACCAAAAAGAATGTTTTGAGCGAATAACACTTCATGGAGTAAAATCATCTGGTCAGCAATTGTTTCAACCCAGAGGAGAGGCAGGCATGAAATATTTCATCACAGGCGCAACGGGATTCATCGGCGGGATTTTGGCAAAGCAACTCCGCGCGGCGGGACATGAAGTCCATGCATCGGTGCGGTCACCAGAGAAGGCAAAAGAATTGCACGAGGCAGGTGTTAGACTATTCGTCGGCGACGTGACCGAAAAAGAATCCATGCGTCAGGCAATGACTGGCGTGGATGGCGTCTATCACGTGGCGGGCTGGTACAAGATCGGCGCAAAGGATAAAAGCGGCGGGGAAAGAGTCAACATCCAGGGCACGCGCAACGTACTCGAGTTGATGCAGGAGTTGAAAATCTCAAATGGAGTTTACACCAGCACACTGGCGGTCAACTCGGATACGCATGGCAAACTCGTGGACGAGACCCATCATTTCACAGGTCAACACCTCAGCGAGTACGACCGTACCAAAGCCGCCGCCCATGGCATCGCCAATGAGTTCATCGCAAACGGATTGCCGCTGGTCATCGTCATGCCGGGGCTGGTCTATGGTCCCGGTGACACATCTTCTGTACGGACAAGTGTCCTCGACTTCTTGCAGGGCAAACTTCCCATGCTCCCTTCCCAGACCGCGCTGTGCTGGGCGCATGTGGAAGACATTGCGCGCGGACACATCCTTGCCATGGAAAAGGGAAAGACAGGCGATTCATACATCATCGCAGGCGAGGTCCGTACGCTGGCGGAAGCATACAAACTCGCCAGCCAAGTCACAGGCAAACGCGCGCCGATGACGATTCCCTGGCAAGCGATGAAAGCCCTGTCGGTATTGGTCAAACCGTTTGATTCGATGCTTCCCGATTCGTACACATCCGAAGGCTTGCGGATCATTGCGGGCACAACTTATATCGGTGACAACAGCAAAGCCAAACGCGAGTTAGGCTATAACCCGCGTCCGCTGCGCGAAGGGTGGAAGGAAACCCTCGAGCACGAAATGAATTTGCTTGGAATGAAGTGATTTTTCGAATCAAAGATGCTATAATAAATTCATGACACTCCCCACCCCCGAACAAACCACTCCTCCCGCTCCGCAGTTGACTATCGAACAACAGGCGGAGTTGCGCGAGAAGGAACGCAAAGACAAGCAAACGATGGCAGCGGTCATCGCAGGCGTCGTCATCTTCCTTGCATTGCTTATCCTTGCAATCTATGGGTTGATGCAGCCAAGCACTCCCACCGATAAAATCCGCGACATCTTCATCATCGTCGTGGCACTCGAGTCACTGGTCATCGGCGTGGCGCTGGTCGTGCTGATCGTCCAACTGGCGAGCCTGATCAACCTGCTGCAAAACGAAGTCCGCCCGATCTTGAACGCCACGACCGAAACGGTCAACACCCTGCGCGGCACGGTGGAATTCCTGGGAGAGGAAGTGGTCGAGCCCGTGGTCAAACTCAGCGGCTATCTGGCTGGTTTGTCGCGTATGTTAGAATTAATGGGTATCAAGAAGAAATAAAAGGTAATACCCGGGTGTAAAGCCTGGATGCAAACTCAACAATCAACCAAATTACCAAAGGAGTTATACCATGTCTGAACGTGATGAATTTGGAGCATTTCTCGTGGGCTTTGTCGTCGGTGGTCTTACAGGCGCCGTCGTAGCCTTGTTATTCGCCCCCCAATCCGGTGAAGAAACCCGCGCCCTGATCAAGGACAAGGGCATCGAACTCCGCGACAAGGCGCAGGTTAGCGCTGAGGAAGCCTATCACCGCGCTGAGCAACTCGCATCTGATGCGCGCGTGCGCGCCGACGAACTGGCGAAGGAAGCCAAGGAACGCGCCGCTGAACTCGCGAACGAAGTCCGCGAGCGCGGCAAGAGCGCAGTGGAAGTCGTCCGCGAACGCGGCAAGAGCGCAGTGGAAGCCGTCCGCAAGCCCAAGAAGAGCGAAGGCGACGAAGCCGCGGCTGCGTAACACAGTCTCAATTCAGCAAGGGTTTGGCTGCGGTCAAACCCTTGTTTTTTATGTACCTGATTCAACGCTTCATGCGGGTCTTCTTCGACCTGCTCTATCATCCCTTTGCCTTCACCTACGACTTCGTTGCCGCCGCTGTTTCCTTTGGGAGATGGAATGACTGGGTCCAAAGCGTGATCCCATTTGTCAGCGGGACTCGCATCCTCGAACTGGGACATGGCCCCGGACATTTGCAACTCGCGCTGACGACCCGCGGGTTGGACTCTGTCGCGATGGATGAATCAGCGCCGATGG
Source organism: Anaerolineales bacterium (assembly GCA_030834895.1). Classification (GTDB taxonomy): domain Bacteria; phylum Chloroflexota; class Anaerolineae; order Anaerolineales; family Villigracilaceae; genus Villigracilis. The sequence goes on along the minus strand of JAUQXA010000064.1, from coordinate 183,484 downwards.
GGAGAATCGCAAAACGTCGCCTCGGCAATTCTCACAAACTTGCGCGAGCCGTCACACAGAAAATCCCCTTTGCCTTCGAGACATTTGACTCGGTCATCTCGACCTTCCCCTCCGAATACATCTTCGACCCGCAAACATCAACCGAGACGTACCGAGTCCTGCGGAGCGGCGGCAAACTCATCGTCCTCCCTGTGGCTTTCCCCACCAGCGGATTCCTCAAATGGCTGTACAAGGTCACGGGTGAGAGTCCCGCCGCGCTGGATGAGCTCCTGAAGGAAAGATTCAAACAGCCGTTTATACAGGCTGGCTTTTCAGTGGAATTGAAGACCATCGAATTGAAATCCAGCACCCTGCTCATCATCCTCGCCACCAAATGAGGAAAAAACAACGTGACAGATTGCAAAGGTGTCATGTAAAATCAAGGGCATTACTTCTACAAAAGGAAAAATTATGTTTTCAGGAACCGACCTCTCACAGATTCTTCTCTTCCCTGTCAAGGATTCCGAAGCACGCAAATATTTTTTGATCGGCTGCGCGGTTGCGCTGGCGGGTTTCATCGTCCCCATTGTTCCCTACGTGTTTCTTTTTGGGTATGCCGCACAAATCGCGCGACAGGTTCTCAACGGTGAGTCGCCGCGCATGACCAAATGGAATGACTGGGGTATACTCTTTCAGGATGGCGCAAAGATGTTCGGCGTGCGGATGGTCTATTCGCTGCCGCTGTTGATCCTCGTTCTCCCAATAATGATCGCTGCCATCGCCATGCCCATCGTAATTGAAAATGTCAACAGTTCAGAAGTTGACACATTCATCGCCATTTTCGGGCTGGTTATGTTCTCGCTTTTTTGTCTCATCATGCTGCTCTCCCTGCCGCTGGCGCTCATTATCCCCGCGGCGGAGATGCACACGGTGGATAATAACGAGTTCGCTGCAGGTTTTCGATTCCGCGAGTGGTGGGGAATCCTCCGCGCCAATCTGGGCGGATTCATTGTGGCATTCGCCATTATTTATGCCGCCTCGATGGCATTGACCATTGTGACGCAAATCCTGATGGCCACAATCATTCTCTCCTGTCTGTTGCCATTTTTCATACCCGCAATCACCACATACACCACACTGGTGATGTACGCGATGATCGCTCAAGCCTACAAGGTCGGCAGGGAAAAACTGGCAGGGGTGAAAGTTGCGTCAGTCGCTGGTCAATAATTCAGGGATAAATAGTGCGTCGCATCCAAACCGTGGGCAAATCCCCCAAAAGGTGCGACACACTTACAGACTATTTCAATATCTGAAAGAGATTGCTGTAATCATCCGTCCACAATTTGATGGACGTGGAATAGTCATCGAAAGAAATGGCATGGGATTTGATGGCGGGAATTTCAAGCAGTTTCGAGTTTCGCGTGAGCAAAATCCACTCTGAGGGGAAACCATCTCTGCCCGAGGAGGCGGGACGATTGACCTGAACAATGTCCAATCCAAATTCACGGGCGAGTTGCCAAAGTACGGGACGCAAGTCCAGGTGGCGGTTCGAGATATGGGCGGCGATGATTCCATCAGGCCTGAGGTGTTTCAGATAAAGCGCAAAGGCTTCCTTTGTCACCAGATGCGTGGGGATTGAGTCGCTGCTGAAGGTATCCAACACCAACACATCGAAATCTTGAGGCTGTTCCCTTTCAAGAGAAATGCGTGCGTCACCGAGCACGACTGTCGTATCGGCTTTGCTATCCTGTAAAAACGTGAAGAAGCCACCCTCACCTTCCGCCAGTCGCACGACGACCGGGTTGATCTCGTAATATCGGTAGGCGTCGCCATCCAGCGCGTATGTCGCCAGCGTCCCTGCGCCAAGTCCCAGCACTCCGATGCGCATCCCCTGTCCGCGCTGGGGATGGTTGAGCAGAAGCAAGCCAACGCCGCTGTCCGTGACATAGTACGTGGTGGGATGCGCGCGGTCGTCGAGATATTGAATGCCATGCACGGTCATGCCGTGAATCATGGAATTTTCTCCCTCCCTCCCACTACGAACGCGAATTACGCCATAGAAATTCCGCTCCACGAAAAGCGCGTTCTCGCTTTTGTTCAGATAAATGGACAAAAGCAGGACACAAACCAGAAACGATACACTCACCGTAAAAGACTGAAAATTGACCTTCGTCTGGAAACGCGGCAGAAGCATCGTCGCCAGAACGATCATGACGGTCAGCCACGCCAGATAAAACTCCCAGTATCCCGAAAAAATGAATGGCGCAATCAGGTTGACGAAAATCCCACCTGCCGCGCCACCGAGGGAAACCATCAGATAAAAACTGGTCAGATGGTCGGCATGAGGGCGCAGTCGATACAATTCGCCGTGGCAGATCATCGCAGCAAGGAAGAAGAGCAGGTTGTACACCCCAATTTGGATGAATACGTTCAATGTGCCGGCATGGGTCAACACCCAGAGCATGGCAAGAGATGCCAGACTAAAGAGCAAGGCATAAATCCGCCTGTCATACCAGCGCGAATCGGAAAATGCAAGGATAAATGAGACGAGGTAAATGGCAAGCGGAACGATCCACAGGAAGGGAATGACCGCCACCTCCTGCGAGACCTGATTGGTAACCGAAAGCAGGAACAGCGAAGCTGTGCCGCTCAAGATGATCCACAGGAGGCGTAATGCTGGTGATGGCTTTTCGGCCGTTGGGGCATGAACTTCAATGCCGCCTTCGTTGCGGGCGCGATAACTCAATGCTCCCATGACCAGCGCAAATAGAACAAAGCCACCTGACCATGTCCAACCCTGCTGGTTCAACGTCAGCGACGGTTCGAGCAGAATGGGATATGCCAACAGCCCAAGCAGGGACCCAAAATTAGAGAGCGCATACAACCGCGCATAAGATTGCTCAGGAAAAAGACGACTGAACCACGCCTGCATCAATGGACTATTGGCAGCGAGCACAAAGTAGGGCAAACCAACGGAAACCGTCAAAATCAGGAAAACGTGAAATACAGGAAAATCCATTGAGGCGGGGCGCATGTCCGCAGAGGGAGAGATGGGAGATGTCCACAAGAAGCCAAGCACAATCAAGAGAGCAAGAGTCATCCCAAGCAATACCAGATGAATCCGCCCCTGCCTGGGACGTTTAACCAGCCAGTAGGCGTAGGCGTATCCACCCGTCAGCGCCGCCTGGAAAAACAGCATGGCTGTGGACCACATGGCTGGCGTCCCACCGAACCAGGGCAGGATGAACTTGCCGATCATCGGCTGGATTTGAAACAGCAAAAAGGCGGAAAGAAAAATGCTCAAGGCGAAGAATAACATTGCTGCCTCCGCGTTTCATTCTACGCAATATCATTTAAAACATGGGTTGCAGATTTGAAAGGGTGGACTCTACACGGAGCCACAAAATTTATAAGCGGACTCAAAAGTCTCCTGACTTTTGAGTATCCAACGACAGGCGCGAAGCGGGTGGACTCCATCATACTTACTGACATCCATTTGCCAGATGTTCTTCAAAGGTCACAGCAAAGGTGTGATAGCCTGAACCATCGCAGGTCGCCTGGAAATAATAATACGGGGACGTCTCAGGGAAAGCCACTGCCTGTAATGCCCCAAGGCTGGGATTGGAAATCGGCGCAGGCGGCAAGCCAGCATAAATATAAGTGTTGTATGGCGAGTCGAATTTCAAGTCGTCGAGGCTGAGCGGATTCTTCCACCAGGTCTGCGCGGACGAGTCGTAGCCGAGGGCGTATTGCACGGTCGGGTCGCTGCCCAAGGTCATGCCGACTTTCAAGCGATTGAGAAAAACCGAGGCAATCAACGCTTGTTCGTCGTTTTGAATCGATTCGCGCTCCACGATGGAGGCAAGTGTGACTGCTTGATACAAGTCCAATTCCTGCGCGGCAAAGCCTGCCCGCATCTCGTCGGTGATGTGCAAGACGAAGTTGCGGGCAATCAGGTCGAGGAGTTGGTCAACGGTGGCGGAACGCGGCACGCGATAGGAATCGGGATAAAAGAATCCTTCCATCGTGGAAGATGAAATATCGAGCACTTGCGGCGGAGAACCCGCAGAAGAGATAAAGGCTTCGGGTGAAATTTCCAACCCCGAAGTGGGAAGCGAAGCGGCGATCTCCTCCAGCCGCCAGCCAGGCAAAATCACAAAGGTCACATCTTCGGGAGTTGAATCCTGCAACTCACGGGCAAGGTCAATAATGGACATGGAGGGGCTGAGGGTGTAGTCGCCCGCCTGAATGGTGAGGTCAAGTCCCGTGTAAACGACATAATCGTAAAATGCCTGGGCGCTGACAATGAGGGATGATTGCTCCAACCGCGTGGCGACAGAAAAAATGGACTCGCCCTGCTCGATGCGGAAAGGTTGTTCCCCGCCGTTGGGGTTGAGTGGTGCGACAAGCAAGTCTCCATGAGAAAGCAGGCGCGTGGAATATTCGATACGGTCGGAAATGGAAAGCGAACGCGCAGGCGGACCGTACAGCATGGAAGCGCGCGCGGGAATATAGCCAAAGAAAAGAACAACAGCTGCGAGAATGGCAAAAATGAAAAGGGCTAGGATAAGATGGGAACGGCGCATGGGGGAAAGGATGAATGATGAAGGATGAAAGAAATTACCAATTACTAATTACGCTTTGATTCAAGATACGATTGCAAAATTACCACCGCAGCAAGGGCATCGTGATGACCCGCACGTTTTTTTCTGGAAAAGCCAAGTTGGATACGTGTGACACGGGCATCCTGTGTGCTGAAGGATTCGTCCCAGAGTTCAATGGGGATGTTCGTCTGATTTTCGAGTTCGTCGGCAAAGCGACCCGCGCGACGACCAGCAGGATTCGGGTTGCCGTCCTCGTCGAACGATTGACCGACCACAATCAAGCCGACGTCGTTTTGAGCGGCAAGGTCGGCGACCTGCGCGGCATCAACGACGCGGGAAACATGCTCGATCACCTTGAGCGGACTGGCAATGGTCGCCGTCTCGTCACTGAGCGCAAGCCCGATTCTCTTTTCGCCGTGGTCAATGGATAGGACTCTCACTTGGTCTCCACCGAAATATTGAACGGGATAAGCGGAAGCCACGGATACCAAGCGGGAGCAACGGCAATCTCAGGCTGCTGGCGCAAAGACAAAGCGGATGTCAACGCAGCCTGCACCTCCTGCGGCTTGCGTCCGCGCACGAGGGAGAAGACCTGCGTCTCGTCCACTTGACGAAGCAGGGAGCGGCTCACTTCGAGATCTAAATGGCTGACGCCCGCGCTGTCGGTGGACGGGTCGCCGACCACCTTGTAGGTTGGCAAAGCCGACGCCACAAAGCCATCCCCAGCCGAAGCGTTCAAAGTCGAAAGCGACAGCTCGTTCAGGTCGTCGCCAGAAACATATTGTCCTGAAAACTCGACTTGCATTTTCAAGGTCAACTGCTTGCCAGGCTCGCCCGCCGCGGGCGTAAAAGTCTCTTCGATGGACTTCACCGCCTCGATGGTATCTGGCAGCAGCAAATCATCCGACGCAAGCTGCTCTCGCAATTTCGTCTCGGCATCGCGCAATAAATTTTCAATCACAACATCGCGCAATTTCGCGCGGTCTTCGTCGGTCGCGCCAACAGCATTGGCATTTGCACCGCCTTTGGTCGGCTCTGGGTTCGTAAGCGAGATCGAAAGCCCAAGCGAGCCTTTAATCGAAGTGATCGTATTCTCAAGGACATTTCCCTGCTCGCCCGCCTCCATCGCTTCGATGGGAACCTCCACGAACTCGTCCAAGCCGGCGGGCAAACGTGCGTCTTTCAACGTGACGAACTGAACGGCTTCGCTCGAAATGATCGTCCTGTTGGGAATTGTCACCTCATTCTGACTCAGGTTCGTAAAGCGGATCACTCCCTTCGCCTTGGATTTGGGGACGGAGATTTGGCTGACGATTGCCAGCGACTGTTCCGCGCTGACAGTTGCTTTCACGACCTGGGCTGGGACTTGTCCCGTGACCGACACGCCCTGAGTTGCCTCACTCGCCGAGACGGGAATGATCACACTTTGAGTTTTGGCTTCCGGATAAAGCGTCAGCGTGGCGCGCGGGAGGAACAGACTCGTCAACACCAACACAGCCAGGACACCCGCCGTGAAAGCCAGAACACGTCCCGGCAGAGAAGTCCGCCAGGGTACCTCTTTTTCGTAGACCTTATCGCGAAGAGCACGCAAGTCACGACGCGGGGGTCGCGGGACACGCCTCTTTCTCGGAGCATGGTCAGACCAAGGCTGACGCTGAGCAACATTGGTCGAAGCAAAGACAGGGATGCCAAGCGACTCAGCATCCCTTCTCACTTTGGCGCGGCGGGTAACTAGTCCCAACTGTGCGCCAAGCGAATCCGCGTGACGCTGCAAGACCTTCAAATCAAGCACGCGCAAGTTGATTTTGGCATATTTGGGCCAGACCAGCAAAATACGCGGCGTCTTCGCCCACGATAATTTATCGCGGACGGAGATGAGGTCATCGTGAGATTCGAGGGTAATGATTTGAGTTTTCAAATTAGATAATTAAGTGGTTGAATGCTTAAGTGAAACAATTATAAACTAGTGACCCCACTGCATAAGAAGAATCCCAGCGCCAATGGTGTACGACGCACATATACTTGCAATTGCGCCAATCACTAATCGAAACAATCTTTCACTGGGGTTAAGAAAACATCCTGCCAAACAACCAATCAGTAATCCTATAACCGCACCGACCGCGCCAAAAATTAATGAGATTGCCACTGAATCATAAAGGACTTCTTCGCTTCCAATCCAAAATCGTACTATCACAAGCAATAGCAAAGGCCAAAAGACAACTGCTGATAGCCATGTCTTTAGGACGAGAAACATTATGGGTTTCATCCAGGACAAACGTGAGGTTATTTTCTCAAGTGAGCGCCCACTACTTCCAACCACTAAAAAGGTCACCAAAATAATCAAAGGCATAGGGCTGAAAAAAACATCCCAAAGTCTTTGTCCATTTGCAATGTTCAAAGACTTTGGGAAGACAAACAGTTGGCTGATAAGTGACCAATTAAGCAACCAAAATTCTTTAGTAGAGGAATAAAGTTTCAAATTTAGCGTTACACCTAGGTACACAACTAGCAGAACCGCAAATGCAAGAAAAACAACGGCAAGACCAATGAGTCCATCTTTGACAAATTGGCGCAAAAAATTGTTTGTGTTCATCCCATCCTCCTTATGTCAAAATGTAGTGGTAAATAATTGTGCAGGTTAGCTGTGCAGTTTTCTTGACTTCGCAATCAGCCCAGGCAGGGTTTTCAAAAAGGAATCAACATGCTCTGGAGTTGTGTCCATCCCTAGCGTGACACGCAAGGAGCCCAGCACCCAATCGCGAGAGTAACCTAGTGACGAGATGACCTCACTGGGTTCGGGGTTGCCTGTTTTGCAGGCGGAACCAGAAGAGCAGGCGAAGCCAGCCGAGTCGAGCATTTGCAGGAGGAGGTTGCCGTCCACATCTTTGAAGACGAAGGAGGCATGGTTCGGCAAGCGGTTTTGCGGATGACCCGTCAGTTGCGAGTCGGGGATGGTTTCGAGAACCTGTCCGATGATGTGGTCACGCAACGGTTTGACGTGCGCCGTCCGCGCCTCGCGTTCCTCGGCGGCAAGATGCAGTGCTTCGGCAAAGCCGACGATATATGGCACGTTCTGAGTCCCAGCCCGCAGACCGAACTCCTGTCCGCCGCCTGTCAGGTGCGGAACCAGCCCCGTCCCCTTGCGGACGTATAACACGCCCACTCCTTTCGGTCCATAGAATTTATGCCCGCCAAGCGACATCAAATCCACGCCGAGGGTTTGGATGTTCACATCGAGATAGGCGGCAGCTTGAACCGCATCCGTGTGAAAGACTACATTTTGGCTCCGCGCTGCTTTTACAAGTTCAGAAATTGGGTTGATTGTCCCAATCTCGTTGTTGGCATACATCACCGAGACGAGAGCGGAGTCGCCGTCCACTGCCCTGCTCAAAGCATCGGGAGAGACTGCGCCGTGTTCGTCCAAATCCAGCCATGAGATCGAGAAACCGTATTCCTTTTCAAGTTGTTCGGCGGTGCGGCTGACGGCATGATGCTCATTCTTCGCCGTGAGAATCTTCGTCTTGCCAGCTTTTCGTTTTGCCAGCACCATACCCCGCAGGGCAAGGTTGTCCGATTCGGAGCCACAGGAGGTGAAGATGATTTCATCGGGTCGGCAATGAAGTACAGCAGCAACCTTCTCACGCGCCGCATCCAGCGCGGACTCGGCTTTCTGTCCGTAGCGGTGGATCGAGGACGGATTTCCAAACGACTCACGAAAATATGGCAACATGGCGTCGAGCACGCGCGGATCGACGGGGGTGGTGGCGGCATAGTCAAGGTAAATCATGGAAGGGATTATAGCAAACTATTTCAGGCAGGGTGATAAAATAGATGTGACTGCAACGACAAGAGGTGAAACCATGAGCGATTTTCTCAATTTCCTGAATACCGCCGAACTCGAAATGCTGACCAAGACCCACGGCATCACGCGGGTCATCGCGGGGAACATCATTGCGGCAAGACCGTTTGATTCAGTGGAGGATTGTTTGAATGTCCACGGGATGGGAAAGACCCTGCTGGGGCGGCTGCAATCCAATTTCGAGGCGGGAGAAAAACCGTTAGAAAACAATGCCATGATTCAGGTGGACGAGTCGCCTGCATCCATTGAGAAGCATCAACCCATGCAGGAACCTCCCAAAGAAAAGAAAGATTCATTTTTCACCCGCCTGGGGAAGGCGTTTCTTGTTTTCATCAGAGCATTGTTTCGGTTGATCGCCATTGCAATCGTCATCGGTGGGATCGGCGTGGGGCTTTATTACGGTATTCCATATTTCAATCAAAAAGTTGTCGTACCCATCGAAAAGAATCGCGCAGACATCAAGGGAGTCGAAGCCGAGGTCAAGGCATTGCAAGCGCAACTTGATGAAACGAACAGCCGCGTGGATGCGCTGGAACAATCCATCGAGGCGCATTCGGCGTCACTAACAAAACTGGATGAAATCCAGTCGTCACTCGAAGAGAAAATCCAGACCAGCCAGGATGAGGCGCTACTGCAACTCAAACATGAAGTGATGTTCACACGCGTGCTGGATATGCTCGGACGTGCAAGGCTATATCTGGCTCAAAGCAACTTTGGACTGGCGCGCGAGGATGTGAAATCCGCCCGCGAGTTGTTGGTGACTTTGCAAGCCGAAACCGATAACCAGTCACTTGACCAGGCAATCGAACGGCTGGACATGGCGCTTGGCAATCTCCCCGCCTTCCCCGTTGTCGCGGTTGGTGATTTGGAAATCGCGTGGCAGATTTTGGTCAGCGGCGAAGCAGCGCCAACGGCAACCCCGCTCCCGACTGCGACACCGACCATCGTTTCCACAGTCGAACCTACGTTGGAAGCCACACCGACAGCAGCTCAGTAGCCCTGTTATAATCTCGCCCGCAATTTATTTTTGAGGAGAATATTCAATGGCATTTAAAATAAAATTCGGCACGGACGGCTGGCGCGGCATGATCGCCGAAGATTACACCTTCGACAACGTCCGCCGCTGCGCGCAAGGATTTGCATCCTATCTGCTGGCGCAGGGCAAAAAGGGACAGTGGGTCGTGGTCGGTCACGACATGCGTTTTGGCAGTGAGCATTTTGCCGCCGCAGTTGCGGAAGTGCTGGCAGGCAACGGATTAAAGGTATACCTCACCGACGGAGCGACGCCCACCCCTGTCATCGCCTACGCGGTTGTGGACAAGAAAGCTGCGGGCGCGGTCAATATCACAGCCAGTCACAACCCGCCTACCGACAACGGATTCAAGGTTCGCAACGAGACGGGCGGCGCAATCGACCCTGAAGGATTAAAGCAAATCGAAGCATCGATCCCCGACGATGTTTCAAACGTCAAACGTTTAACGTTGAAAACCGGCATCGAGCAAGGCAACATTGTCAAATTCGACGCGGCAACCCCATATATAGAACACCTGACCCGCGATGGACTGATCGACCTGCAACCCATCAAGGACGCGGGCTTGACTGTCATGGTGGACTCGATGTGGGGTAACGGCATGGGCTGGTTCCCGCGTTTGCTGGCGGGCGGCAAGACCAAAGTCATCGAAATTCACAACCACCGCAACCCATCCTTTCCCGAGATGAAACGTCCCGAACCCATCCAGCCGAATATTGACGTTGGATTAAAAGCAACGGTTGACAATAAAGCCGACGTGCTGCTCATCACCGACGGCGACGCGGACCGCTGCGGTATTGGTGACGAGAACGGCGAGTTCATTAATCAACTGCGTGTGTTTGGTCTACTGGCATATTACATGCTCGAAATCCGCGGCGAACGCGGCGACATCGTTAAGACGCTATCCACAACCAACATGCTCAATAAACTGGGCGAAATCTATGGCGTTCCCGTCCACGAGACTGGCGTGGGCTTCAAGTATGTCGCCCCGAAGATGACCGAGACCAATGCCCTCATCGGCGGCGAAGAAAGCGGCGGATATGCCTTCCGTGGCAACGTCCCCGAACGTGACGGCATTCTGGCTGGCTTGTACATGCTCGACTTCATGGTCAAGACGGGCAAGAAACCCACCGAACTGCTCAAAGACCTGTTCGCCAAAGTCGGCGGGGAATATTTCTACGACCGCGTGGACAGTCCCTTCACAGGCGACCCCGAAGCCCGCAAACAAATCATCCGTGATAACAATCCCAAGACCCTCGGCGGATTGAAAGTAACCGAACTCGTCACTGTGGATGGCTTCCAGTTCAGGCTCGAAGATGGCGGTTGGATGCTCATCCGCTTCTCTGGCACGGAACCCATCCTGCGCGTGTACACCGAGACCCGTCACAAAGACAAGGTCAAGGCGATTTTGGAGGATGGGCTGAAGGTTGCGGGAATCAAATAACTGTTTACACGTTAGCAGGTTGGAGCGTTCAAACGCTCCAACCTGCTAACCTTTTAACTTGCCAACATGTTAACCGACACCCACTGTCACCTCAACTACAACAAGTTCGACTCTGACCGCGCGGAGGTGATTCAACGCGCCACAGGTTCAGGGCTGGTGCGGATTCTCGTCCCAGGACTCGACCAAAATTCGAGCGTGGCGGCGGTTCGGTTGGCGGAGTCAACTGTCAGCGTGTATGCGGCGGTGGGGTTTCATCCAACAGATTTGGACAAGTTCTCCGAATCCGTATTCCAGCAGGTGAAGGATTTGGCGCGGCATCCCAAAGTGATTGCCATCGGCGAGATCGGTTTGGACTATTACTGGGTCAAGGAAGAGGATAAACGCGCTTTCCAGCGTGCAGCATTGAAACGGCAATTAAAGTTCGCAGAAGAAATGAACAAGCCTGTCGTCATCCACATGCGAGAGGAAGGGGATGCCTGGTCGGGCGCGGCGTCACAAGACCTGCTCGAGATTTTGACGGAGTGGCAAAACGGTCTGGCAAGTCCCCTGCGCGAGAGACCCGGAGTCCTACACTCGTTCAACGGCGACCTCGAAACCGCGCAAAAGGCGCTGGCGCTCAATTTTTACATCGGGATTACAGGTCCAGTGACCTACCCAAAGGCGGAGAAAAAGCGCGAGATTGTGCGTCAACTGCCCCTTGACCGAATCCTGATCGAGACCGATGCCCCATTTCTGCCTCCCGTGCCGTATCGGGGTAAAAGAAACGAACCTGCCTACGTCCTGCATATTGCTGATAAAATAGCGGAAATCCATTCCAAAAGCCCTGCAGAGATCGCCGCCATTACCACATCCAATGCGACGCGGCTCTTTGCATGGGGAGATTGACTTGAACGCTGTTACTTTTTTTTCACCCGTGCAGGAAGAAATAAAACTTATTGAAGAACGAATGCGCAGCCAGGCGGACGAATCGCACCCCGACCTGCGCGCCGCCCTCGAGCATTTGCTTGCCGCGGGAGGCAAACGTATCCGCCCCACCCTCGGACTGCTCGTTGGAAACATGCTGGACGCCCCCCTCGAGAAATTGATCACCCTCGGCGCGGCGGTGGAACTGTTGCACACGGCAACGCTTGTACACGATGATTTGATCGATGGTTCCCTGCTGCGACGTGGCATGGCGACCTTGAACGCGCGCTGGTCGCCGCCCGCCACCGTCCTGACTGGCGACTTTCTCTTCGCTCGAGCGGCAAAACTCGCGGCAGAAACAGACCACCTGCCCCTGATGAAATTGTTTTCCGAGACGCTGGCGACCATCGTCAGCGGGGAACTAACCCAGATGTTCTCTGCGCACGGATTGATCAACCGCGAAAACTATTACAAGCGCATCTACGCCAAGACCGCCTCCCTTTTTGAGATGACTTCGCGCGCGGCGGCAATGGTCAGCCCAGTGGATGAGCCCGAGGTCGAAGCCATGCGTGACTTCGGCTACCAGATCGGGATGGCATTCCAAATCGTGGATGACATCCTGGACTTCAACGGCGATCAGGCGGCGGTGGGCAAACCGCTCGGCTCGGACCTGCTCAATGGGCTGGTCACCCTCCCGGCAATTTACTACGCCGAAGCCAACCCCGAAGACCCCGATGTCCTGTCCCTGCCGATTGGCGGCTGGACTCACGCCGAACACATGACCCGTCTCGTGGAAAACATCCGCGCGAGCGATTCGTCGAAGAAGGCCATGCGCGAAGCCGAAGAACATGTTGACCGCGCCCTGGGCAAGCTCAACGTGATGCAACCCTGCGCTGAACGCGAAGCGCTGGAAAATCTCGCGAAATACATCGTGGATCGCAAGGTGTAATATTATGACCAATCCACGCAAACCCTTCCGAATCAATGTCGGCTTTATCATTCACGAGGAAATTGGACGCAATCATGATTTCCCGTTCGCCTTCGACAAAATCGCCTTCGACGATGACTTTGAACTCCGTAACTTCGAGGGTGTAATCAACATCAGCAGGACGCCGCAGGGATTATTCGTGCAGGCGGATTTTTCCGCTGAGACCACGCTCGAATGTGTACGCTGCCTGACCGGGTTCGATCACAAACTGGACTGGACGTTTGAAGAGCTGTACGCCTTCGACCAACGCTCTGAAACCGATTCGGGACTCATCGTCCCTGAGGATGCGCAGATCGACCTGACTGATCTCCTGCGCGAGTACGCCCTGCTCGAAGTGCCCATCAGCCCAATCTGCAAGCCTGATTGTCAAGGACTGTGCGCCGAGTGTGGCCAAAACCTGAATGAGAAGGACTGCGGTCACAAGCCACTCGAACCCGACTCGCCGTTCACAAAGCTCAAAGACCTGTTATGAAAAGAGTAGGTCACGTTTGAAACGTGACCTACTGTGTTAACATGAAACCATCTGTCCAAAAGTTTCTTGGCGTCCTTGTCACACTTGTTTTGCTTGGGGGAATGATCTTTCTGCGCGTCCGCATCAGCGCCACTAGTTTCGATTTCCAAAGTTCCAACTTCACTTTCTTCTGGCTGGCGGGGCGGATGCTCATCGAAGGCGAGAATCCATACAACGAAGCGCAATATCTGGCAGGGCATGAAACCCATGGCATCAAATGGCAGCCCAATAAAATCTTTCCATACCCACTGCCGCTGGCAATCTTTTTCGTCCCATTGGGATTTCTTTCCCTGCCTACTGCATACCTCACCTGGCAGGTTATCACGCTGCTTGTTATCGCCTGGACGATTTATGCTCTTCTGAATCACTGGCAGGATGCCGCTCAAAGACGTTTGCTCCTCCCCATCTTTGCAGCGATGTTCTTCTTTGGTCCCGTGTACCTGACTTTACACACAGGTTCGGTTGGCGCATTGGCACTGCTGGCAATTGTCGGGGCGATTCTTCTGCTCGAAAGGGATAAGTCCCTGCTGGCGGGGATGCTCCTCTCGTTGACCATGCTCAAGCCACCGCAGGGGTTGACCATCCTCCTGCTGGCTGGAATCTGGTTCCTGGCGCGGCGGGATTGGAAGGCAATTTACGGCGTTGCGATTGGCGGGATTGTCCTGCTCGTCGTCGGGATGATTCAAGACCCGTTGTGGCTGGTCAAGTTTTGGGGAGCAAGTGAAGCGGTGATGGATCGGACTCAGGGAGTCCACTCGAACGTTTGGGCGTTTGCCTATCTTGCCTGCGGCATGACTTCCCCCTGCAGGCTGATCCTCGGCGGGACAGCGAGTCTCACCCTGCTCGGGCTGGCTGGATTCCTCCTTTGGCGGAATCAATCCAGGCTGACAGCGTGGGAGGCGTTCAATATCATCCTGCCGGTTGGGTTTGTGTCCACCATTTATCTTTGGGCGTATGACCAGCTTCCATATCTCATTCCCATCGTGTGGATCATCGGCACGCTTGTAAAAAGGAAGAAGAGTTACTTGTATGCATTCCTCTTTTTAATTGTGCTGGAACTGGTTTCTTTTTTTGCACTCGTGCAACAAGCCAGCACCTCAAAGGATTTATGGAGTTTGGGAACAACAATCCTTGTGTTGGGAATGGGGGTTTGGCTGCGTCTCTTACATAATATTGAGAAAACATATCCTATTTGAAATGGTTGCATGTCACTTTCATTTATGTTAAACTCAACACACAATGAACAACATGGTCAATTTCCTTAAGCAAAGCGATATTTTCTATCAATTCACACCTACTCAGTTGGAATTGGTGGCAAATCTTTGCCAGGAGATTGTATTTAACAATGGCGATCTCATCTTCCAGGAAAACAGCAGCAGCAAGGAACTCTATGTGATCGCGCAGGGAGAAGTGGATATTCTAATCAGCCGCGGCAATACAGGAAGCCTTGAAAAAAAGGAAACCGCCGTGGCGCGGCTGCGCAGGGGACAATCGTTTGGCGAAGTGGCATTGGTTGATGAAGGCTTGCGCTCTGCCACGGCCCGGGCATCACAAAAGGATACCCGCCTGCTGGTCATCCAGCGTGAAAAACTCATCATACTATGCGAAACCTATCCGCAATTGGGCTACCGACTGATGTATAACCTTGCAGCAGACCTTGCCATGAAAATCCGCAATACAGATCTGCGCATCCGCGAGCAGCTCCTCTACAAGCCAACAGACAAAAATTAGACCTGGAATCGTAAAAATTCACTATATCTTCAAAGCGATAGGAAGTGTAGTCGCATGTATGTAAGAGTCAGTTACCAGTGGCGGTCACTGACTTTTGAAACTGCAAAAAATGTCAAACAACACCTTGACTTGACGTAACATGCGCCTTATGATTAGGGGGTGTATTGCAGAATCCCTCTTTCGTGTCATTCTGAGGAGCGAAGCGACGCAAAATTCAGGTTTTGCTGGAACAAGCCTAAGGCCAAACCCTTCGCTGCACCAGGATGACACAATTTTAATTTGTATACACATCCGGATAAATAAACAACTAAGTCGCGGAACACGGCAACTTAGGGTATGATCTTGAAAATCCATATTATAGGAGGTGAGGCTGACATCGCAAGCATTGTCTGCTGTTACGTAAACCCCGCGCATGCGGGACGTCGAATTCACCCTAATACAATTTTGGAGGAGCAAGAAAAATGAATAAACGTTTGTTCGTTTTACTTTCGGCCCTAATCATTGCCAGCATGGTACTGACTGCCTGCGGTGGTGGCGGTGGCGGCACAACAGCCAAGACCATCAAGATCGCCACTCAGTCCCCTCTCTCTGGTGATATGTCCGTTGTCGGCGTTGACATCAAGCGCGGCGCGGAACTCGGCCTCGAACAGATGGGTGGAGCCCTCGCAGATATGGGCTTCAAGGTCGAATTGGCTCCGTTTGACGATCAGGGCAACCCCGACACCGGTGTCGCCAACGCCAAACAGATCGTCTCGGATCCCGCTATTTTATGCGTTGTTGGTCACTACAATTCCGGCGTACAAATCCCCTCATCCGAAGAATATCATAACGCTGGATTGGCGAATGTTTCCCCCGCCAACACCAACCCGAAAGTCACCACCCGCGGCTACTTGGAAGTCAACCGCATCGTGGGTCGCGATGACGTTCAGGGTGTTGTGGGCGCAGACTTTGCCGCTGCCCAGGGTATGAAGAGCGCGTTCGTCGTCCACGACAAGACCGCGTATGGACAGGGCATTGCCGAGTTCTTCAGGCAGGAAGCTGAAGCAAAGGGCATGGAAGTGATGGGCTTTGAAGGCACCGAAGAAAAAGCCAACTTCGACGCACTTCTTTCCCCGATTCTTGCCGCCAACCCCGATGTGGTTTACTTCGGCGGTATGTACGGACAAGCCGCGCTGTTGTTCAAACAGGCTCGTGAGAAGGGTTACATGGGCATGTTCCTGAGCGATGACGGCTTTGACTCCTCAGATGCTGCCAAGATCGGCGGACAGGCCCTGCTGGATGGAGCGGGCACTTACTACTCAACCGTGTCCGGTCCCGCAGCGGTCTATCCAGACACCGCCAAGTTCATTACTGACTTTAAAGCCAAGTATAGTTCCGACCCGCAGCCGTTTGCCGCCCAGGGCTACGACTCAGCCGGCATCTGCTTGAAAGCCATCGAAGCCGCTGCCAAGGCAAAGAACGGCGAAATACCGACCCGCGCCGAAGTTGCCAATGCGGTCCGGGCATTGAAGGATTATCAAGGCATCACCGGCACAATCACCTTCAACTCCATCGGCGACCCGGTTGTCGCGAAGTATTTCGTTATCCAAGTTGGTTCAACAGACCCCACCAAATGGCCTGAGAACCCGATTGTCGAAACCCTCGACATCGCCCCTCCTGCTCCGTAAATAATTCTCATGTTCACCCCTCCCGGCCCTTTTAAGGGCCGGGAGTATTTTCAAATTCTGGAGCAGTTATGAATCGATTCTTCAAGTCCATCAATGTGCGCGAGTTGCTGCGCCCCATAGGACAAATGATCGTGTTTTCGCTGGGAAGCGCGGTTGCCCTGTCGGCGATTGTGCTCCTCCTTGCCCTGATACTTGACAACACTTCCATTGGCACGGCAGCTATGGAAAAGTTCGGCACCACATTGTTTGCATACACTCTGATAAACCTGCCGCAGGTTTTGATAGACGGGCTGACAATTGGCTTTGTTTACGCAGCCGTCGCCCTGGGTTACACCATGGTGTACGGCGTGCTGGAATTCATCAACTTTGCCCACAGCGAAATTTTTGCAGTTGGCGCGTTTGTCGGCGTTGAAATCCTGATCTTGCTCGAAGGAAAAGGGATTCTAGCTGGCATTTCATTGGGAATGGCTTATGTCTACCTGATCCTGGCTATTTTGGCGGGGATGCTGGCATCCGGTGCCTTGGCTGTCCTCGTGGAGCGGGCGGCATATCGTCCCCTGCGCGGGTCAACCTCCCGCCTAGTGCCGTTGATCTCGGCAATTGGCGTTTCATTCCTGTTACAGGATGTCATCCGTCTAGTGGAAGGATTGACCACAGGTCAATTCAACCGCATCTTTCCCACATTTGGAAATTTTGACGAACGCCTGGTCTTCGGCAACGTACCGATGGGTACCACAACCATCATCATGGGCATCTCCGTAAAATCCCTGATTGTGATCCTTGCAGCCGTACTGATGCTGGTGGCACTCAACTACCTGGTGAATGCCACAAAAGTTGGCAAAGCCATTCGCGCTGTTGCACAGGACCGTCCGACCGCCAGCCTGATGGGAATTGATGTCAACCGTATCATTTCCCTGACCTTCCTGGTAGGCGGCTTATTGGGCGGCGCGGCGGGCGTTCTATATGCTTTGAAATTTACCCGTATCGACCCGTTTGTCGGCTTCTTTCCCGGATTAAAAGCCTTCACCGCCGCAGTTATGGGAGGCATTGGCAACCTGACCGGCGCCCTGCTGGGCGGAATCGTCCTGGGCATGCTGGAAACCTTCGCAGGCTCCTACATGGGTGTCTTCACCATGGGCACATACGGTACGGAATACAAAGACATTTTCGCTTTCATGATCCTGATCCTAGTGCTTATTTTCCGCCCGCAAGGCTTGATGGGCGAGAACGTCAGCCAGAAGGCATAGGAGGACGTTATGGCCCGCTATTTTCAAAAGTTTCAACAAAATGTTCAAAAGGGGTATTGGCCCTACGTCGCCACACTGGCGCACGTCCTGCTTGGTGCCTTATGGGTTTTCCTTAGCCCCCGTTCAACGTTTGCCTTCCTTTTACTGGTCACCTCATTCTTCTCGCTTTACTATTTGAAGACGGATAACCGTTTTAAACTGCTTACCGGGATTGTACTGGCATTGCTCATTGTCCCAGTTGTGGGTGTACGTAACATCTTCTATCTGGAGATCATCTTCCAGATCAGTGTTTTTGCCGCTCTGGCACTTGGACTGAACATCATCGTGGGGTTTGCCGGTCTGCTGTCATTCGGATACGTAGCCTTCTATGCGGTGGGAGCATATCTGTGGGGGTTCTTTGGCTCCCAACAGTATTACGCCATGTCGTACGCCCCCGGCTCCCAGCCTGCCGGCCTGCCCTTCCTGTTGCCGGGTGATACGTTCTATCTTTTTCTGTTGCTGGCGATCATCGCGGCAGCAGTGGTAGGCATCCTGATCGGTTTGCCCGTGATGCGCCTGCGTGGTGATTATCTTGCCATTGTGACTTTGGGGTTCGGTGAGATTATTCGCCAGCTGGCGAATAATCTGGATAAACCGCTCAACCTGACAAACGGTCCGCAGGGGCTCACCCCCATTCAACGTCCCACCCTGCCAGAATTCATGCTGAACGGTTTCAACAGCATATTTAGCGGTATTGTCGGGCATCCCACGGATCACGCCACGCTATATAACGTCATGTTCTACATCATGGCGCTCATGGTGATCATCATAATCGTCGTGGTTACGAAAAACCTGGAAGATTCAAAAGTCGGACGCGCGTGGACGGCCATCCGCGAAGATGAAACAGCGGCTGTCGCCATGGGTATCCCGATCGTCAAGATGAAATTGATGGCGTTTGCCATTGGCGCAAGTTTTGCGGGTGCTGTGGGAGCGTTGATGGCGGCCAGCCGAACTTTCGTCAGCCCTGAGTCTTTCTCGTTCATGCAGTCCATTGGCGTACTGACGATGGTCATCCTGGGCGGGCAAGGCAGCATTCCCGGTGTTGTGCTTGGAGCAGCCACAGTAATCATCCTGAACCTGCAAATCCTGCAAGGTTTATCGCTGTATTTGAGCCAGTTGCGTCAGAGTGACGCAGTCATCCCAATCATCAACTTTGCCTGGAGGAATCTATCGGCACAGCTTGACCCGGCCAAATACCAGCGTCTATTGTTTGGGTCGATCCTGGTGCTGATGATGATATTCCGTCCCGAGGGGCTGATTCCGGCGGCACGCCGCAAACGGAAACTGCTCCTGGAAGAAAGCGAAGTCGAGGAATAGGCGAGGGAATCATGTCACTTATAAATGCGACTCGCGTTGTAAAACGTTTCGGCGGCTTGACAGCCGTCAATAAAATGGATTTCAATCTGGAAAAGGGCTCCATTGTCAGCATCATCGGTCCAAATGGCGCCGGAAAGACAACCTTCTTCAATACCATCACAGGCATCTACAAACCTGAGGAGGGTGACATCATCTTCAACGGCAAGTCCCTGGTTGGGCTGCGGACGGATCAGATTGCCGAACGCGGCATTTCGCGCACCTTCCAGAACATCCGGTTGTTCAGCAATATGTCGGTCATTGAAAACATCCTGGTGGGAATGCATCCCCACCTTAAACAATCGGCGGCTGACTCCCTGTTGCGCCTGCCTTCCTTCAAAAAGGAGGAATTGGATGCCGAGAAAAAGGCCGAAGAACTCATGGCATATGTCGGACTAAAGGGTGTGGCAAACGAACTTGCGAAAAACCTGCCCTACGGCGGACAGCGCCGCGTGGAAATAGCGCGTGCCCTGGCTGCCGACCCATTGCTGTTGTTATTGGACGAACCAACCGCCGGGATGAATCCGCTGGAAACCGAGGATGCCATAAAACTCTTCCGCCGCATCCGCGACGAAAAAGACATCACGGTCCTGCTGATCGAACATGACATGCGCGTGGTGATGAACATCTCCGAGCGCATCAGCGTGATGGATTATGGCGAGAAGATCGCCGAAGGCACACCCGCTGAAATTCGCGCCAACCAGCGCGTGATCGAAGCCTATCTGGGGCGCGGCGCGGTTGCCAGCCAGCACGAGGAGAAAGCGCTATGAGCCTGCTTACCCTTGAAAATGTACATAGCTATTACGGGCGCATCCATGCCTTGAAAGGCATCTCTTTAACAGTCGAGGAAGGCGAAATCGTGACCTTGATCGGTGCAAACGGAGCGGGCAAAAGCACAACGCTGCGTACCATTTCGGGTTTGCTTCATCCGAAACAAGGAAAAGTCCTGCTAAATGATCAGGATATTTCCCAGATGAACCCACATCTGATTGTCAATGCCGGCGTGGGACATGTTCCCGAAGGACGCGGCATCTTCCCGAAGTTGACCGTAAAGGAAAACCTAGAGATTGGCGCATTCGTGATTGACGACCCTGCGGAAGTGGAACGCCGCATGGAATACGCCTTTGAATTGTTCCCACGTCTGAAGGAGCGGGCCACTCAAAAAGGCGGTACCCTCTCCGGCGGCGAACAGCAGATGTTGGCCACCGCCCGTGGACTGATGCTCAACCCCCACATCCTCATGCTGGATGAACCTTCGATGGGACTTTCCCCCGTGCTGGTCGAATTGATCTTTGATACCATCAAACAGATGAACGAAAAGGGAACCACCATCCTGTTGGTTGAGCAGAATGCCCTGATGGCGCTCTCCATCGCCCATCGCGGCTATGTGCTGCAAACCGGCGAGATCGTACTTAGCGATACCGCCTCCAATCTGAAGAAGAACGAAATGGTGAAGAAGGCGTATCTCGGCGTCGAATAATCCCGCAAGCATAGTACTCTTGTATAACCCGTTTTCTTGCGCCTGGCAGAAAACGGGTTTATCATATAAACAACCGGCGGACAGCCGGCAAGGTAAACTTTTTTCGGCCTTTTGGAGGAGTCATCATGCAGAAGCGGTTCCCCATTTTTATATTCCTTTTCATCATCGCCAGCCTTGTCGCTTCATCCTGCGAAGGGAATGATGCCATTCCTCTCAAAATCGTGTCGAGCCTGCCGCTAACCGGTTCTGCAAGAGTCCAATCACTGGCAATCACAAACGGCATGCAACTGCGCGTAGAACAGGCGGGAAACAAGGCCTGCGGCGGGAAATACAGAATCGTCTACGAATCATGGGATGACGCCTCCACCGCCCTGGGCAAGTGGGACCCTGATGTGGAAGCGCAAAATGCAAACAATGCCGTCAACGACAAATCCATTATCGCCTATCTGGGGACGTTCAATTCGGGAGCCGCAAAGATCTCCATGCCGATATTGAATCAAGCCGGGATGATCATGATCTCGCCGGGCAACACATATCCCGGTCTGACGCACAAGGTGGAAGGCATGACGGAAGCCGACGAGCCGTATGTTTACTTCCCAAACGGCGTTCGGAATTATGTGCGGCTGGTCGCAACGGACGACCTGCAGGGTCCCGTGATCGTCAACTTCATGGTCTCGCAGGGAATTAGGTCTGTTTACATATTAAACGATCAGGAGGTTTACGGCAAAGGCGTGGCGGAGGCGGTAAAGCGTTCCTCACAAAATGCAGGAATTAAGATTGCCGGTGAAGAGGGATACGACCCGAAAGCGCCAAACTACCGGGACTTGATGGAGAAAATTTCAACCAGCAACAATGGCGGCGCACCAGACGCCATATTCTTTGGCGGAATCGTTGAAAACAACGCCGGGCAATTGCTAAAAGATAAAGTTGCCGTGCTTGGAGACAATCAAAAGGTAAGGTTCATCGGCCCGGATGGCATCTATACCGAAGGCATAGTCGACACTGCGGGAGCGGCTGCCGAGGGTATCTTTGCGACCATCCCCGGATTGGCGCTTGCCGACCTTGGTGAAGCAGGGCAAAAATTTTATGCCGATTACACAAAGAGATTCGGCGAGACCACCGAACCCTATGCCATCATTGGTTATGAGGCAATGAACGTGATGTTGCACGCGATCGAGAATGTCTGCGCGGCTGGGGGTGATCCGACAAATCGAACCGTCATTCGGGATGCGGTTTTCGAAATGAAGGAATTTGAAGGCGCGCTTGGCATCTGGTCGTTTGACAGCAACGGCGACATTACCATTCCCTATTTCCTGGTTGGGCAGGTACAGAATGGCAAATTCGTCCAGTTCGGCACGTACACTCCATAACTGGTTTTTACAAAATCGAAACATGAAACCCGTTTTCCACTAAAAGCGAGAAAACGGGTTTTTTCTAAATATCTGCCGGCATGGATGAGTCCGAACTCATTTTCCTCTGTTAAAATCAGGGCATGACCTCTGCAGAAATCATCACCATCGGAACGGAAATATTGCTCGGCGAAATCGTGGACACGAACACACGTTACATCGCCAAGCACCTGCGCGGGCTGGGCGTGGACCTTTACCGCACAATCACCATCGGCGACAACGAAGAACGCATTGCGGATGCAATACGCGACTCGATGCAGCGCGCCAACATCGTCATCACCACGGGCGGGCTGGGTCCCACTGTGGATGACCCCACCCGCGAGGCAGTGGCCAAAGCCGTCGGTGTGAAAACAGAATTTCGTGAAGATCTCTGGCAGCAGGTGGTCGCCACCATCGCCCGCTACGGGCGCGCGCCATCCGAAAATCAAAAGCGACAGGCGTACGTCCCGCAAGGCGCAATCGGTGTGACCAATCCCGTCGGCACCGCGCCCTGCTTCATCGTCGAAACCGAACGCAACGCCGTCATCTCCCTGCCCGGCGTCCCCAATGAGATGGAACACATCTTGCACGAGTCGGTCATCCCCTACTTGCAAAAACGCTTCCACCTCGACGAACTCATCAAAATCCGCGTCATCCACTGTTCGGGTCTTGGCGAAGGCATGATCGACGAAAAGATCAGCGACTTCGAAAAGCTCAGCAATCCCACCGTCGGTCTTGCCGCGCACACGGGCGTGGTCGATATCCGCATTGCGGCGAAGGCAAAAAGTGAAAGCGAAGCCAATGCCATGATCGCGGAGGTCGAGTCACAGCTGCGCGAACGACTCGGTTCTGTGGTTTTTGGAGTGGATGAAGATAAACTGGAAGATGTGGTCTTGGATTTGATTGCCAAACGCGGCTGGAAACTGGTTGCCATCGAATCAGGCTTGGGCGGGAGCCTTGCGCGGAGTCTCCCTCACACGGCTTTTTTATCCGCCCCGACAGTTGATTCGTTGACCCAAGCCTTGCGCGCCGCCCAAGCCGACTCGAAAGCCGAAGCCGCACTCGGCGTGGCGGCACATCCCGAAGAGCGCTCCGCCGACATGGTGATGATCCTGCCGACTGGCGAGAAGATTCATCACGTCACCTACGGTGGACCTCCGCGCAGCCTGCCGCGCTGGGCAGCCAACCTGGCGTTGAACTGGCTGCGTACGATGCTGGAGGAAACCAAATAATGCCCGCGCCGCACCAGAAGAAGGAATCGTTTTGGGTCTCGTTGGCCTGGGGATTGAACCTCGTTGGACTGGCTGGCATCGCGCTGGTGGGAATTGCATACGTGGCATTGAATCCTGTCTCTGCCGCATCACAGGAAACGGGACGAATTGCCACCGCCGCTCTTCCTGCAACTTTCACGCCCGATCCAAATTCGCAAATCCTATATCTGCCGACCATCACTCCCAATCCGCGTTCGACGTTGATTGTCGTGGAATCCCCAACACCCTTTGTACTGACAGGCGGCACGGGAACGAGACCGATGGTCATCGGTTACTCGGTTTCGGGCAGGCCGCTCGAAGTGTACACCTTCGGCAACGGGGAAAAACAGCGCATGATCGTGGCGGGCATACACGGCGGTTACGAGTGGAACACCATCGCGCTTGCCGATGAGTTGATCACTCATATCAATGAGAACCCGGGCATTATCCCCAGCGATGTCACCCTTTACATCCTGCGCAGCCTGAACCCCGACGGCGACGCCCGCGACCACGGTTACGATGGGCGGGTCAACGACCACGGCGTGGACTTGAACCGCAACTTCCCCACCAACTGGGCAGCGGACTGGGACCGCGACGGCTGCTGGGACTATACCCGCGTATCCAGTGGCACAGGTCCCGCATCCGAGCCTGAAACGAAGGCGCTCGCAGCATTTCTGCAATCGCACAAGGTTGAGGCTCTTATCAGTTACCACAGCGCCGCGCTGGGAGTCTTCCCCGGCGGCGAACCCTGGGAGAAAAACTCGATCAAATTTGCCAGGGCCCTGGCGGAAGTCACGGACTATAAATTCCCGCCGCTGGACACGGGCTGTGTCTTCACTGGTACGCTCGCCGATTATGCCGTGGAACGCGGCGCGGTCGCTGTGGACATGGAACTCTCGACCCACGTCTACACCGACTTCAAGAGAAACCTCAAAGCGCTGAAGGTACTGCTGGATTGGCAAAAGTAGGAGTGGAGCGTTGCTCCGCCCCTACAATATCAAACAAAAAGGAGCATGAATGACACAAAAGGCAGATACGTTATTCACCAATGCCATCGTCCTGACGATGGACTCAAAACTAAACCAATATGACCCCGGCGCGGTTGCCGTCAGGGATGACAAAATCGTTGCGGTGGGACCCGAAGCCGAGATCGTCAAAAACTATTCAGCGGATGAAATCATTGACTGCGACAACAAGGTGTTGATGCCTGGCATCGTCAACGCGCATACCCACGTCCCAATGACCCTCCTGCGCGGACTCGAAGATGACCTGCGCCTCGACGTTTGGTTGATGGGCTATATGCTTCCCGTGGAGCGCGAGTTCGTCAACCCTGAATTTGTACGGCTGGGAACTCTGATCGCCTGCGCCGAACAAATCCGCAGCGGTGTGACCACCTTCAACGATATGTACTATTTTGAGGATGATATCGCTCAAGCCACAGCCGAAGCGGGCATGCGTGCGGTCTGCGGACAGAGCGTGATGAAATATCCTGCTCCCGATGCATCTTCATATGAAGTCTCGCTTGCCTACGCCCGCGAATACATCAAGAAGTGGAAGGGACATCCGCTGATTGTCCCGTCCATCGCGCCGCACGCGCCGTACTCCACCACACCCGAAATCATACATGCCTGCGCCGACCTCGCCAAGGAGTTCGACGTGCCGCTGCACATCCACATCTCCGAGACCGCGTTTGAAGTGGAAAACATGCGCAACGAACAGGGTATGCCCGTCGTGCCGTACGTCAAAAAGCAGGGACTATTCGAAGCAAAGGTTATCGCCGCGCACTGCGTCCATATCGACATCGGCGAGATCAGGACTCTACAGCACTACAATGCAGGTGTGGCACACAACCCGTCGTCAAACCTGAAACTGGCTTCGGGATTCGCCCCTGTGCAAAAGATGCTCGAAAACGGACTCAACGTGGGCATCGGCACGGATGGTCCCGCCTCGAACAACGACCTCGACATGTTCGAGGAAGTGCGCCTCGCTTCGTTTGTGGCGAAAGCCTCCAGCAACGACCCAACCGCCCTCCCCGCCGCAACCGCCCTGTTGATGGCAACCCGCATGGGCGCGCAGGCGCTCCACATTGGTGACATCACTGGGTCACTGGAACCAGGCAAACGCGCCGACCTGATTTTGGTCCACACCGCCCCGATCCACAACTCGCCCCGCTTCCGCCGCAACCCGAACAACGCCTACGCCCAATTGGTCTTCGCATCCAAGTCCACTGACGTGACCGATGTGATGGTCAACGGCAAATGGTTGATGCGCGGACATCAACTCCTCACATTGGATGAAGCCACCCTGCTAAAACAAGCCAGCGAATTGGCGCAGAAGATCGATACCTTCCTTATCGCCCGCGAACAGTCGGTGCTTTCCAAGTTGATCGCGTTGGGAGGCTCGATGGAACAGGAGTCGTTCGAGGTGCAGGTCAAGGTCAAGGTGACGGAACCAGACCAACTCGTCGCGAAGTTGAATCAACCCGAGATACAGATCAATGTCCACAAGCATTATCACCAGTACGACGAGTATTACCTGTTCGACGATCCATCTCAGGGACGGTTGCGCTTCCGCGAGGATGAACGTATTAATGTGAAGGGCGACGTGGAAAATGTGCGCTCGCGCCTGACCCTGCTCGGTCAGCAGCGCGAAGATGCGGTGACACATGACGTGCTGCTCTCACGCAGCCGCTTCCTTGCGCCCGCCGTACACTCCTCACGCTTCTATCGCGAATACTTCAAGCCCGCGCAGGTTATCTCGATTGAAAAAGACCGCCTGCGCTGGCACATCGAATACAAGGACACCGAGTTCTTCATCAATCTCGACCGTGTGAAGAAGCCCGACATGGGGACCTTCCTTGAAGTCAAGAGCCGCACCTGGAGCCGCAAAGACGCCAACCTCAAAGCGAAGCTGGTCAACGAGCTGCTGAACCTACTCGGCGTGGGCGGCGCGGAAGTAGTCACGCAGGATTACATCGAGATTTTGACTGCGTAGGAAAAAGAGCGTCCCGAAGGTTTCCTTGGCAACCTTGTTGAGATTCCCTAACCTTCGGGACGGTAAAAAATTCACCGAGATAAAATGGATTCAATCAAAAAACCTTTGGGGATTTTCCTTGCCGTCATTTTCGTGCTGACGGCTGTGCCTGCGCTAGTCTTTTTCAATTTCGACCGCAAGGCGTTCACCGCCGAAACCTATCAGCGGGCATTTGCACGCTCTGACTTTTATAACAAACTGCCCGCATCCATGGCGGAGTCGATGCTGGCCGGGACTACAGGCCCAAACCAGTTGCCAGTCGTGATGCGTGGCATGAGTCAACAGGCGTGGGAGGGATATTTCCGCGCCATGTTGCCGCAAGAGACGTTGAAAGCAATGGGCGACGAGACGTTGACTTCGGTCTTAGCCTACCTCAACCATCAGACGGATTCGGTGCAAGTCTCGCTTATACCACTCAAGACCAGCATGGTAGGTGACGCGGGTGTGCAGGCGGTTTTTGCGTTGCTGGCAACTCAACCTGCCTGTACGCTGGAACAAATGGCGCAAGCCACGATGAACCTGCTCAACAACAGTGAGATTCAATTATGCAACCCGCCTGCTGAATTGATCCCCATGTTGACACCCGTGATTCAGGGACAGATGCAGGCTGCTGTCATGGCAATCCCAGACCAGTTGACCCTGCTCAGCGCGCCGCCGCAAAACGACCCACGTGACAAATTGCAGACCGCACGTTTGGCGATGCGATTAAGTCCCACTCTGCCGCTGGGGTTATTGCTGTTGCTGACCATCGTCGCCGTCAGGTCGCTTAAAGATTGGCTGAACTGGTGGGGCATTCCGCTGGCGATCACGGGCGGGCTGACAGCCCTCCTGGGGCTGGTCGGAGCTTCGATATTCGGCACGATATTTCAGGAACTTCTCACCAGCAGGATGCCAACCTTCCTCCCCGCCCTCCTGCTTGATTCCGCCAACGCGCTGGCAACCGCCATGCTCCAGGCTTTGTTCATCCCCATCCTCTGGCAGGGATTGGGAATCGCGTTCATCGGGTTTGGGATGGCGGTGGCTGGGTATTTCGTCAAAGGGAAGATGACCATATAAACATCAGGTCATATTCCAAAAAGTGAGGAAATCAAATGCGTAAACTGTCCGATAATTTTTTCAATTGCCTAAAGTCAGGTTTTCTCTCAGGAATTACAGAAGCAGTCAAACAAGACCCCGATCTCAATCTTGAAATTCGGGAAGGATATATCAATGTCTATTACAAAGGAAATTCCTTGCTCAAACTAGATGAAACGAAATCCAGGTACAAGGCAAAAATTGACAAAAAGTTTCTGAAAGGCGTCAATCTGCCTTTGGACTTCAACAAGGATACGGTTGAACAATTCACGGGAAGCATTCCCTTTCTCAAACAAAACATTATCAATGTTTCCAAAGATGGAAAGCGTTCGCTTGAAATCGAATACGAGCAAATGATTATCCGCGCCAATAACCTTGAAGCGCAAAGCAAGACTGAATATTTGATTGTTGACAGGCAGTATGCAGAAAACAAGGGGCGATTTGATTTGACAGGTATCTTTTGGGACAGAGCCAATCATCGCAAAAATCAAGAAGTCCCCCTTTGCTTGATGGAAGTCAAGTTTGCGCTCAATCCAGACATTAAGGATGTTCATCATCAACTGGCTCGGTATTACGAAACGATTAAATCCCACGCAACTGAATTTTCAGAAGAAATGCAGGATATTTTTCGCCAAAAATTAGAATTGGGACTTTACCAACAGTCTATGGAACGTATTGAAGTATTGAAAACACTTTCGTTTTCAAAAGACATAAACCAATTTCAATTCATCTTGATTTTAGTGGACTACAACCCCAACAGCAAAAAACTTAATTTGGAAAACCTTGCGAAGTTGCCGTTTGCCAACCAGGTCAGGATTTTATTCGGCGGCTTTGCCATGTGGCAACAAAATGTAAAACCATTGTCAGATTATTTGTCGTAGCAAATTGTCACGTTGAAAACGTGACCTACAAAACTCAGGAGCCAACATCATGGAAGAAAAATCAGGCGCACAGATCAGCCAGAAGGCATTCGTTCAATCCCTGCTCATTTTGCTGGCATTGATGATCGTCGCGGGCGTGCTCACGCTCATCGTCCCCGCTGGACAATATCAACGGGTCGAAGTTGACGGGCGCGAGACCATTCTCCCCGACTCGTTTGCGTTCACCGAAAGACCCGATTACCCCATCTGGCGCTGGTTCACCGCCCCACTGGAAGTGGTGGCAGGTCCCGACGGGCTGACGGTCATCGTCATCACCGTCTTCATCCTGATGGTCGGCGTCGCCTTCGCCATCATGGACAAAAGCGGGATTCTCAAAGCCGCGCTGGCGCGAATCTTCCGCCGTTTTGCGGGGCAAAAATACACCCTGCTGTTGGTCATTTCATTCTTCTTCATGGCGCTCGGCGCGTTCTTCGGCATCTTTGAAGAAGTCGTGCCGCTCGTGCCGTTGATGATCGCCCTCGCCTACTCCCTCGGCTGGGACACGCTGACAGGCTTGGGCATGTCCATCCTCGCCACCAACATGGGCTTCTCCGCCGCCATCATCAACCCGTTCACCATCGGCGTGGCGCAGGGCATCGCAGAGCTTCCAGCCTTTTCGGGCGCGGGCTATCGCATTGTCATCTTCCTCATCATGTATGGCCTGCTGGCAGTCTTCCTCACCCGCCATGCGCGCAAAGTGGAAGCAAATCCGCAAGCCTCACCAGTCTTTGCAGAGGAACAAGCCACACGCGCAAAATATGCTCACTTCAACGCGGATTCCATCGCGCACGAAAACAAAGGGACCACACCCGCCATCACCTTTTTGCTGGTCTGCGTCGTCTTAATTCTCGCCGTCCTCGTTGCTGGACCCTTCGTCCCTGCCATCAGCGACCTTGCGCTGCCAATCGTCGGCTTGTTGTTTTTGGTTGCTGGCATCGGTTCGGGACTCATCGCGAGCATCGGCAAGGACGCATGGAAAGCGGCAGGCGAAGGCTTGGGAGGAATCGCTCCCGCCATCCCCCTCATCCTGATGGCTGCCAGCGTCAAGTTCATCATCGCTTCGGGCGGCATCCTCGACACCATTTTGCACAGCGCGGCAAACGCCTTCGTCGGCGCAAGCCCCATCACCGCCGCCATCCTGATTTTCGCGCTGACCCTCGGCATCGAGTTCTTCGTCTCCAGCGGCTCGGCAAAAGCCTTTTTGCTCATTCCCATCCTCATCCCACTCGCTGACCTGGTCGGCATCACCCGCCAAACCGCCGTGCTCGCCTACGTCTTCGGCGACGGTTTCTCGAACCTCGCCTATCCCACCAGCGCCGTCCTGCTCATCTGCCTCAGCCTGACCGCCGTCACTTATCCCAAATGGCTGCGCTGGGTGCTGGGCTTGTGGGTCTGGGTCATCCTCGCCTCGCTGATTTTCCTCGGCGTCGCTGTGATGACCAACTACGGACCGTTCTAGATTTTTACGCGCTGAGCGCAGTCGAAGCGCCTTTTCTACACCCGCCCTTCGACTACCGCTCAGGACGGATATAGACAAAACAACATGATTGATATCCCTGCGACATACGAATCATCCCGCGAACAATTCCGCGCCTCACTCGACTCCATCTCCAAGCGTTGGGCTGGTTGCCGTTCCATCAGCCATTCCCTCGCTAACAGTTCCGACCTGACGATCGACGTCATCTCCGCAGACGCAACCCGTGAAAAACAAAAGTTATTGATTCTCACCACTGGCTTGCACGGCATCGAAGGCTATGTTGCCGCGGCGGTCTTGCAACTCTTCATCGAAGAATTCCTGCCGCGCCTCGACCCCGAAACGACGGGCTTGTTGCTCGTCCACCCCATCAACCCATACGGGATGAAACACCACACCCGCGTCAACCAAAACAGCGTTGACCTCAACCGCAACTTTGAAGACAACTTGTCCGCGCTCAAAGCGTTGAACCCGCACTACGAGTCGCTTGCCCCGTTGTTGAATCCCGCCCGCCCGTTGAAAAGTCCGCTGTATGAAAAACTTGCCTTCCTGTGGAATGTTGTGAAAGCTCTGCCCAAGGGAGCAAGTCACATCCGCGAGGCGGCTTTGATGGGACAGTACCGCGTCCACAACGGAATGTACTTCGGCGGTTTCAAAGCACAGGAGGAAACCAAATTCGTCCAGCAAGTTGTGTTCGACGCAATCAAAGACTACGCTGAAATTGTGCTGGTCGACATCCACACGGGCTACGGTCCACGCTGGCAGATGACGGTCTGCAATCCGCCGTCAGAGAAGATGACAGCAAAAGAAACGGGAGCCAAATACGGGCTTCCGCTGGTAGTGGGCGTCAACCCCGAAGAGTTTTACACCATCCACGGCGACATGGTCGAATACTTCCGCAAATCCATTCTGGAAAAACATCCCGAAAAGAAAATGTACGCGGCGGCGTTCGAGTTTGGCACCTACGGCGACTCCCTGCTGGAAGCCATGCACAGCCTGCGGACAACGGTCTTTGAAAACACCCTGCGTTGGTTCGACGGAAGCGACTCAATGCGCGAGTGGATGAAAAACGAATATGACGAGTTGTTTCTCCCATCCGACCCGAAATGGCGGCAAAAGTCCCAAGCCGACGCATGTCAGGCATTCAAAGGCATTTTGAACGCCGAGGGATATTTCAAAAATTAAACAAAAAGGCGCAGAGAAAACAACCTCTCTACGCCTTCAACACAATTACCAATCAACCGATTTACCCTACGTCGTCTCCGTCACCTTGCGGATGCTGCGTGGTTGTTCGGTGTTGTAGCCCTTGGCTATGGTCAGGTGATAGGCGAACAATTGCGCGGGCAGAATATTCACCAGCGGCGACAGCCATTCGGGGACTTCGGCTGGGATGGTCAGCGGAATCTGTGCCAGAGACAATGCTCTTTTGTCATTCGAGATCAAAACCAGTTCGGCGGAAATTTCCTCGCGCAGGCGTTTGAGCATGGTCAGCATGGAGTCAAACACCTTGCCCTTGGAAGCCACCGCAAAGACGGGGTATCCGCTCTCGACCATGGCAATGGGTCCATGCGCGAAATCGGCGGAGGAATACGGCTCGGCGATGATGTAGGTCAATTCCTTCATTTTCAACGCCCATTCAAAGGCGGTGGCATAGTTGAAGCCGCGCCCCAGCACAACGGTCTGGTCAATGTAACGGTAACGTTGCGCTGCCTCTGAGATGAAATCATCCTGCTTCAAGGCTTGTGTCATCCAGGCGGGGACTTTCGCCAGTTCCACCCAGGCTTTCTTCGTCCCATGCAGGGCGGTTGACAGCATCGCTATAGTCATCAATTCTGCGGTATAGGTCTTGGTCGCGGCCACAGCTTTCTCTGGGCCCGCCTGCACAGCGAAGACAAAATCCGAAGCCTGTGCCAGCGGGGAATTTGGTTCGTTGGTGATGGCGAGAGTTAAACAGCCTTGTCGTTTGCCTTCATCCAACACGCTGACAATGTCGGGCGATTTGCCTGACTGCGAAATGCCGATGACCAGCGCATTCTTCAATTTGGGCGGCTGTTTGTAATAGGTGAAAAGCGACGGCGTCGCCAACGCCAGCGGCAGGCCATTCATAGCGCCAAGCAGGTAATTGGCGTAGCGTCCCGCGTTGTCCGACGTGCCGCGCGCGGCGAGGAAGACATATTGAATGTTATGTTTTTGAATTTCGGCGGCGATCCGCTCGACAGTTTTGCGCTGTGAAAAAAGCAGCGATTTGATTCGGTCAGGCTGTTCGGTAATTTCAAAGTGGAGGGTCATGGTTATTTGATTCCTAGAATGGAAACAGGCAGTTGCCCTGTCATTTGCGCAAAGCCAAAAATTGCCCTGGCAACAGCTTTCATGGATGGCTCCAAAATGCTGTAAGTGCACAAATAGGTCGAAACCTGCGGAAAGGCGGCAAGGTCATAAGGCAGGCGCATGGCAATCACGATTATGGGTTTGCCAGTCTGCAACAGGTCACGGACAAACCGCGCCTGGTTTTCCTCGACATACGCGTTTATTGTACCAACGATGATAACATCATATCCGCACGCGCGTTCGAGTACGGATATGACTTCTTGCCGGGCGGGCGAAAACGGAATATTGAACTCGTCCACATTGGGATGGCAGGCGCGGAGCGAATCGCCAAGTTTGGATTTCACATGGGAGGACGTATCTGCCGGAGTGAGGTCTTTTGCTGTGGGAGTGATGACTGCGATGCGCTGATTTGCTTCCAGTTCGAGAGGAAGGTATTGATTTCGATCGCGCACCAACGTGATGGATTTCTCCGCAATCTCATCGGCAACGCGCATGTGTTCGGGGGAACAGATCACGCCCAGGTCTGGTGACATCTTCTTCGAGGCAATCCACTCCTTGAGTCGGGAGATCCGCTCAACGGACACCTGCAATTCATCCATCGCTAGTTGACCGCTCTGCGCGCCATGCAGCAACGCTTCAAACGCGCGGTCATGGTCCTGCGCGTCGCCGGTCATCAACAACAGGTCCGCGCCCGCTTTGGCGGCACGCAGACAATCCTCGCGCAGCAACTCCCCCTGACGAATGGCGCGCATGTCCATCGCATCGGTGGTAACCACGCCCTTGAAACCGAGTTCACGGCGCAGTAATCCATCAAGAATATTTTTGGATAGTGTGGCAGGCGGCGGGTTATCCCCGTCAATCGAAGAAATGCCAAGATGGGCTGTCATCACCAGTTTGACATCCGCGCCGAAGGCGGCAAGAAACGGAGGCAATTCAACTGTCTGAAGCCGCTCGCGGGAATGCGGCACAATCCCCAAGCCATGATGCGAATCACTGGCGGTATCGCCATGACCGGGAAAATGCTTGGCGGTCGCGGCCACTCCCTGGAATTGAATCCCCTGAATGAGAGCAGCTGTCAACTCACCCACCAGCTTCGGGTCTTCACCGAAAGAACGTACACCCACCACAGGATTCCGGGGATTGACATTGACATCAGCACAAGGCGCGTAATCGACGTTGATGCCCAATGCGGATAATTCGCGCCCCAGCACTTCACCCGCTTTATACGCGAGTTCTGTGGAACGCGTCGCGCCCAAAGCCATATTGCCAGGCAAAGGAGTACCATCCCCTACCGCCATCAATTGACCGCCCTCCTGGTCGGTGGCAATCAACAACGAAGGAAGATTCAATTCATGCGCCAGCCTTTGCAGGGAATCGGTCAATGCCCTGATCTGCTCCAAGGTCCCCATATTCAGACTGCGAAAGAGCGTAATTCCACCGGGATGATATTTCATGAAGGATTGAACGATTTCGGGCGAAAGGGTTTCCCTCCCGTGAAATGCAAGCAGAAGTTTTTGTCCGATGAGATGTTCGAGGTCCACGTCAACCTTTCAAGCCGGAAACGACAACGCTTTCGAGGATAAAACGCTGGGCAAAGAAGAAGACGACGATCAGTGGAACGGTGGTCAGCACGGCGGCGGTCATGATGGTGGGCCACTGCTGCACGGTTTGATTGATGTTGAACAAGGTGGAAACATACACAGGCAGGGTATATAAATCCACAGTCTGCAAGTACATCAACGGAGTAAGCAGGCTGTTCCATAAACCGACAAACAAAAAGGTGGCGACAGTGGCAAGCGGAGCCTTCACCAGCGGCAGGATGATCTCCCACCAGATTTGGATATGACTTGCCCCGTCCACAAAAGCGGATTCGTCCAACTCTTTGGGGATTTGCGCCATCGCCTGACGCAATAGAAAGACCATTGCCGCGCCGCCCGCAAAATATCCGGGGATGATGAGCGGGTTGAAGGTGCCAATCCAGTTCAGTTTGTTGAAAAACACATACTGCGGAACGATCAGCGCTTGAGGCGGAATCATCATGGTCGAAAGCATGAGGAAGAAGACAATATTTCGCCCCGGCCAGTCGATGCGGCTGAAGGCATATGAAACCGCGGCAATTGAGATTAGTGTGCCCGCCAGCGCAAGCGTTACATAAAAAACCGAGTTGAAATAGGAGCGCAGGAAGGCTTCATTCTTGAAAATGTTGATATATGCTTCCAGCGTGGGCTGGTCGGGAATCCATATGATGCCGGGCGAATTTGTTTCCTCCAGGGTTTTCAGCGAAGAGGAGATCATCCAAAAAAGCGGGAAACTCATCAGCACTGTCGCGCCCGTAAGGAACGTGTAAAGGAAAACACCCTTGATGGCGGGAAGATATTTTCTCATCGCGCACCGCCTAATAAACGTCGTAGGTCACCCAGCGATCCTGCAACTTGAACTGAATGACTGTGACGACAAGGATAATGACAAGGATGACCCATGAGATTGCCGAGCCGTAGCCGATCTCGAAATGACTGAAACTCTTCTGCCAGAGGTAATACACCATTGAGATCGTGGATGAGACGAGCGGCTGGTTATCGCGGTACAAGACAAAGATTGGCTCGAAGATTTGCAGGGAACTGATCAGCCCGACAACAAGGTTGTAAAAGATGTAGGGAGTCAGCAAAGGGAAGGAAATCTTCCAGAAACGCTGCCAGCCTGAAGCGCCGTCCACTTCGGCGGCTTCGTGCAATTCCTTCGGGATATTGTTCAAGCCCGCGAGGAAGATCAACATCATCGCGCCGCATCCCCAAACCATCAAAAGAACCACAGACATCTTCGACCACAGCGGACTCTGCACCCAGAGCGGCACGCGATTTTCGATAGGGAAGCCAGCCTCGAGGACCTTCGTCAATAGATTGTATTTGCCCGTGTTCAACCCGAGGAAGAAGGCAGTGATAACTTCTTGAACAAAAATCAGGGCACGGCTCAGATACCCAAGCGGCGGGATGGCGGTTGTCACCAGGCGGATAATTTGATTGATAATGCCTGTGCCTGTGTTGAGCATCAACCGCCAGCATAACAAAACGGCGGTATTGAAACCGAGAATCACGGGAAGGTAAAAAGCCATGCGAAAAATTCGTTCGCCGGGCATCTTCTGGTTGAGCATGACGGCGAGGAAGAGCGCCATTGCCATTTGCAAAGGCAGGCCGATGACGGTCAAATACAGGGTGTTGATGATCGAAGCGCGAAAACTGTCGTCTTCAAATAAAAGCGTCTGGTAGTTTTCAAGTCCCACCCAGTTTGCCGGACCTTTGGCGGTAACGCGATAATCTGTAAAGCTCCAGTAAAGGGAAAAAGCCAATGGAACAACAACAAAGATGACAAAACCGACAATCCACGGTGCGGCAAAGAAATATCCCGCGAAGGTATTTTCCTGATATTTAGACGGCTTGCCCTGCGCTTTCGCGATCAATCGGGCAAGGAAGCCCAATCCATAACTGCTGGCAACGATGAAGATCACCGTCAGCGCGGCAGTGACCACTACATTTAGATATGGGTTTTCAGGCATGATACCTTCCTCCAATTCATTCAGGAGAAGGTTGAGCGGGGAGTTCTCCGCTCAACCTTCTTATGGAAACTTTATTCGCCGAGAGCAGCGACGTATTCTTCCTGAATCTTGAAAACCACTTCTTCGGGAGTGAGTTCTTCGGTGATGAGTTTGCCGAGGGCATCCTGCATGATGGTGGAGAGCTTGGCGGATTCCTTGATGCCGGCAAACCCGACGCCATATTGTGAAGCGAGCTCAGCTTCGCGCTTCAACTGTTCAGACTCGACCACATAACCGTATTGCGAGTCATTGCGGGCGGGGATCAAGCCCATGGTCTCGTTCCATTTGTTGTTGGCTTCTTTGGTGAAGGCCATCTTGAGCCATTCAGCGGCAAGTTCCTTGTTGGGGCTGTAATCGGCAACGGCGAGCCAGTCATTGAAGGCAAGCACGACGGGCTTGCTGTTGGGGAAGTTGTTGGGATCGCCGTAGAAGGGATCGATGGAGACCTTTTCCCAGACCGGGCGGTCAAACGCGGGGGCGGCCCAACCAGAGTGTGCGAGACAAACAGCGCCGTTATCCTTGCCGGTGGCATCGTCAACATCAATCACGGAACCTTGTCCGGTGGGGAGGGCGCCAACCGCATTGACGGCTTCGCCGTAGGTCGCCTGGCGCATGTCAAGCAGGAACTGGGTCGCAGCCAACGCCTCAGGGGAGTCGAAATTGGGTGTGCCGTCTTCCTTGTAGAGTTGACCACCAATCGAGTAGTAAACAAGCAGCCACCATTGCCAGTCCGCCATGGAGGCGGCGTCAACGGGGACGAGGGCTTGCTGGGTCAGGGAGTTGGTTGCGGAATCGATCTTGGAGGCTTGCTTGGCAAACGCAGTCCAATCGGCAAAGCTCTGGGGTGTACCCTTGGTCCAGCCAGCTGCTTCCATCAAATCGGTGCGGCAGAACACGTAACGGGGCGCGGTAAAGATCGGCAAGCCGCGCAGTTTGCCTTCGTATTTGGCATTCTCAAGTGCAGGTCCAAAGTTCTTGATCTCATCCCAGGCGCCTTCGCCGAGATAGGAATCCATATCGGCAAGACTTTCGCCGTAGAGGGTATTCATCTCAGAGCCGAGGTTGATGATATCCGGGCCTTCGCCAGCGGCAAAGAAACCGCTGAAGGTGGTATCCCAACCAGACCAGGTACCTTCGGTAATCTCAACGGTCACGCCGGGATGGGCGGCTTCGAAAGCGGGGTTGATTTCGCTCTTGAGCCATGCGATGGTGTCCGGAGTATAATCAAGCAGGTAAACCTTCAAGGTTACCGCTTCGTTCGCAGAGGCTTCCGTTGCCGCGGGAGCCTCTGTCGCAGCGGGAACTTCAGCGGCGGGAGCCTCGGTCACAGCGGGGGCGGGGGAACCACAAGCAGTCAGCATCAGACTGACCAGCACCAAAACGGACAACAAACCAAACAGTTTCTTATTCATTTTCTTCTCCTTTTAGTTTTTGGAAAACAAATTACGCCAATGGACTTTCATTTCGATTTTTTGTTCCTGCCATCACTCCTTTCGAGCTGAGATTCAAGTATTAGGATTTTCAACTCATCCTGCCAACTCGCTCTTTTACGTCCAGCGCAAAACGCTGAACGAGTCCCTGAACAAACTCAGCGGGCGTGAGGCTCGCGTCGTTCATTAAGGGGGTCATATCCATCGCATAGGACAAACCCGTTGTGTTGTCCACCCCATGCGATTCAAAATAGGTGGCGTTTGCGCGGCGGCGTCCCATCGAAGCCAAGTCGTAGCGTTTGCCGCCTGCGATTTGCGAATCAAACATGCCCAGTAAAGCAAATTGCAAATTTTCATGATCGGACAAGTCCATCATGACCTTATCGGAGTCGACCATCCAATCCAGCGCGCGCCAAACTTCACAGCCAAAGACCCTCTCTGGACGTTCAGCCTGATTCAGTCTGCGGACGGCTTCGATCACCCTAAGAGCGACTCCCACATGCGTGTCGTGCTTGTCCGCAAGGTTGTGGGTGTAAACGAACTTGGGCTTGGTCGCTCGCAAAATGACAAGGATATCCTCCACAGGTTCGCTTCGCGCCGCGTCTTTGATGACCTTGCTGGGGAAGTCCAACATTACCTGTGCCGCGAACTCACCGACGATTGCCGCCTTGCGCTGTTCCTTGAAGCGGACAAGGCGCATCTCGTCATCGCTGTATTTTTCGTAAAGACCATTGCGCGGAGAACCGCGCCCGTCAGTGACGACGACACCCGTAAACCATTTATCCGCTTGCTGAAAACATTCCAGAATCGGCTGTGCCGCCATGATTTCGATGTCATCCTGATGGGCGGAAAAACACAGGTGCGTTGTCCGAGCCAGCGCCTGCTCCACAGGCAAATTATCGGGGATATACACTTCGGCTGTATCGAGATGAAATTTCATATTTCCTTCTTCTCGTCATTGCGAGGAGGGTGCTATTCCCGACGAAGCAATCTCAGCATGCCATGAGGTTGCTTCAGGCTAGCGCCCTCGCAATGACATTATCCAATCACTGGCAAACTCGCCGCTGCAACGGATTGACCCACGCGGCGCACTTTTTCATCAGGCAAGTGCAATTCGATCTTCTGCAACAATTCGGGGAACTCGGTTTCAAATACCTTCCTCGCGCCTTCCATCAACAGGTCGCCACCGCATCCAGAGGTGCAGCGTCCCAAGATCAAAACGTGCTTGATGTCGTAGAAATCGGCGTAGTGGGCAATGCCGTAGCCAAGATAGACTCCCATGCTTTGCCAAATCTTCACCGTGCCCTCGTGACCTGCTTCCAATTTTTCCTGCACGAACTTCAACTTCTCGGCGTCAGTCACAGCGGACGGGATTTCAATTCCCGCTTTCGGCGCCAGCCTGAAAACACATTGCTGAGAAAAATACATCGAGCCGACGCCGTGGTCGCCCGACCATTCATCGGCTGGAGCGTTCGGGCTGTAATCAATTGGAGCAAAAGCCAGTTCGTTGAGCCAGCCCATAATGTGCCCTTCGTTGTTGACATAGCCCGCCGCTTCGCTCGAACCAAGCGCAATGCCCAACACGGCATTGTCTTCAATGGACATGGAACCAGCCAACGCTGTCACATCACCGTCGTTGATGACTTCCAGCGGTATACCCAATTCATCACGTATTCTCAGGAACATATTTTTGATTTCGCCAAACTTCTCCTGCGGGATTCCGCGAAAGAGCGAAGCCACCATCGGGCGATTGTCGATGTAAATACCAGCCGAACTTCCGCCGACAGCGTCTATGCGAGGCATTTTACTGGCGGCGGTTTTTAGCGCAGTCATCACTTCACGATAGTGATATTCGGGGTTGGCGTTTTTGATTGGCTCCCAAATCACTTCCTCGCTGTAGATGGGCTTTCCATCCACCACCGCGCTTACCTTGCGGTCAGACGCGCCGAGGTCAAAGCCAATGCGGTTGCCGTTCAGATTGCGCCCCAACAGTTTGCCCGTCTCACACGCCGCAGGGACTTCATCCACGCTGCAAGCGATGACCGAAAATTCTTTCTCATAGACCTGCTCCCCCATAAACTTGTAATCGAAATGCCGCGCGCCGTTGGCAGAGTAAACGCCTTTCAGATGTTCGGCGATTTTCGGGGAGCCGCCCACGTAGAGGGTGTGTCCGCCGCGCTGCCAGAGCAGGAATTTGACAATCCGCTCGATGAACTGGTAATTCGCCTCGAAGTTGGGATGACCTTCGGGCAGGACTTTGGTCTCGAAGCGGGAGACGCCATCCGCACCACGCTCCAAGCCGAGGACAAGCTTCACGCCAGCAGAATCAACCTCACGCTGAAAATTTCGATTCGCCAACACGGCTGGACGAAATCCTTCATCCAACGGCGGGACGACTTGGGGGGCAATCAACTGCAAAGACATCAATTTTCCTCATTGAACAAAAGGGAATAATCATCGAGCAATAAAAACGCGGAAGCGCCAAGAATGCAGGCGCGATAATCAAGTTTGCCGATTTCGAGCCTGGTACTTTCGGTCATGCGGCTGAATACGCCAGCCTGCATGGATTTGCTGACAGCATTCAGCCATTTTTCGCCGAAGCGGGTCATGTCACCCGTCAAGACGATTTTTTGGATGTTGAGTGTGGCGATTAAATTGGCAAGCGATACGCCAAGGTAACGTCCTGCATTTTCGATGACGACATTTGCGGCGGAATTGCCTGCGTTGAAGGATGAAACCGCTTCACTGAGTGAATTCATTTTCATCTGCTTCACAACCGCCCGCGCACTGGCGACGGTCTCCAAACATCCGCGCTTACCACAGCGGCAGAGTTCGCCGTTCTCCTGAAC
Organism: Anaerolineales bacterium; assembly: GCA_030834895.1. Classification (GTDB taxonomy): domain Bacteria; phylum Chloroflexota; class Anaerolineae; order Anaerolineales; family Villigracilaceae; genus Villigracilis. Next base: position 143,314 of record JAUQXA010000064.1, on the reverse strand, counting down.
CACCACGTGACCGATTTCGCCTGCGCCCCCGCCGTCGCCCTGGAAGAGCCGCCCGTTGACCAGAATACCCGCGCCAATACCGTGAATGACGTTGACCACAACCATATTCTCATCGGGGGCATGTCCGCCGCCGTAGACGAACTCGCCAATTGCCGCCGCCTGACTGTCGTTCAAGACTCGCACAGGGACTTTGTATTTCTTTTCGAGCAACTGGCTGAGGGGCAAATCCTGCCATTCCAGATTGACCGCGTTGACCACCACCCCTTCGCGAGTGTTGACCAAGCCTGGAGTTCCGACTCCAATCCCCACAATCGGCTTGATCTTTTTCTTCATCAACTGATCGATCATCCGGTAAACGAGGTTGAGCGCGTTCTCGCCGTTGTCGTCGTGGACAGGCGACTCCACCATCTCCTTGATTTCCCCCCGCAAATTCACAATCGCGCCAGTAAATTTATCCTGCGCGAGATTCAAACCAATCAAATAGCGCGAGTCGGCGACAATACTGAGCAAAATCGGCGATTTGCCGCCAATCGACTCGCCCCTGCCAATCTCCTTAACCAGCCCTTCGGCAAGCAAACCGTTGACCACATCCGAAACCGTCGTGCGCGTCAGGTGAGTCACTCGCGCCACTTCAGCGCGGCTGATGGACTCGCTTGCAAAAATGGTTCGCAGTACAAGATCGCGGTTGTGCTGTTTTGTTTGCTGATGAGTGGCTTTTTTCATGAGAGATCAGACCTTCACTTACACGCACATCTTTGTAAATTCAATGTACTAACAAAGATTATTTTACAGAGTTCCAAAACCAATGTCAAGCCCCAGTTTCTTGACATTTTTTAGGAGTAGTAATAAAATAATTTAGGTAAGACTAAATTCTAAAGGAAGACTTTCATGGAACTACTCTCCCTTCGCGTCCTTGGGATACTGGCTTTTATCGGTGCTCTGCTCTACTCCGTTGGCGACATACTGCTTCTCGCCAGCAAGATCAAACCCGATGAATATCCCAACCTCAAACCCTTTGCAAAATTACTTTCTGGTTCCGAAAAAATGGCTGTGCTCTCCCCCGCCCGCATGATGTGGGGCGCGCTGATCGGTGTCTTTGCGACGCCGTTGATTCTGCTTGGCTTCTGGCAGGTGTATCAAGGTTTGAGTGGAATGAATGCCTGGGCAACACTCACAACTTTCAGCTTGTTCGCGTCCGCTTCGATTATCGGAGCATTCGTGCATGGGTCATTCTTCTATTTAGGCGAATATGTCCGCGCACTGAACAACGTCAGCGGGAACTCACGGGAAATCATCGCGGGGATGCTCGAACGGCACAAAAAAATTTTGATGATCACATACGCGCCGCTGTTGATTTTCGTCATTGCCGCGTCGATCCTGTTTTCAGTTTTGGTCGCGTCAGGCAAAACCGCCTTCCCTGTTTGGATGGCTGGAGTCACACCGCTGACAGTGGTAATCGTCTGGTTGATGGGCAAGCGCATCCCGCCGCGCTTCATCCGCGATTGGACGGAAGGCGCGGGTTTCAGCATTGCCTACATGGCGTTCTTTGCCTGCACAACCATCACTCTTTGGAATGGATAATGAAATCATCCGCATCCATTCAGGACTACCTCAAGCGCATTTACGATTTGACGGAAAACGGTTCCCCTGCCAGCACCAATGACCTGGCGCGCGAGTTGAAGATCAAGCCCGCTTCGGTGACGGGGATGATTCAAAAGCTCGCCGCCGAAAAGCCCGCGCTGGTGACATACCAAAAACATCAAGGTGTGACTCTTACCACCGCAGGCAAACGCGCCGCGTTGGAAGTCATCCGCCATCATCGACTGATCGAAACCTGGCTGGTACAGACCCTCGGCTATTCATGGGATGAAGTGCATGAAGAGGCGGAACGGCTGGAGCATGTGATCTCGGAAGACCTTGAACAACGGATCGCCGCCGCGCTGGGAAATCCCGCCCGCGACCCGCACGGAGAATTGATCCCCACCGAAGATTTGAACATGCCCGCCGATGACTGCACTCCCCTTGCTGCGCTGCGTCCCAATCAGGCGGCGACGATTTTAAGAGTCAACGCCCATGACACCAACCTGCTTCGTCATCTCGACAGCTTGGGACTCACCCCAGGCATTCAAATCGAGGTTACGGATTATTCATCCTTTGATAACAATCTGACGGTCAAGGTACAGGGCAAAACAGCCGTACTTGGGTTGAATATCACCACAAAAATATTCGTGGAAACCAAGGAATAAACGAAAAGAAAATTTTTATTTGTTAGTAGAAAGGTTATAAAAATGAACGAAACTATTTTTAGAGTTCTAGCTGCCGCGATTCTTATCACAAGCATGGGTATCTCAGGATATTTCCGCAGCAAGGCGGATCGCAGCACAGGGGAAAGACTCTCTCGCAAAGCAGACGGTAATCTCATGATGGCCATCATTCGCATTGGCGGATTGGTGCTCTGGCTTAGCCCATTCATGTACCTTCTCAACCCCGCATGGATGGATTGGTCAAAACTAAACCTGTCTGAAATCATTCGCTGGCTGGGAGTTGGCGCTGGCATTATTTGTATTGGTTTACTGTACTGGCTGTTCAGCAGCATTGGCAGCGGCATCACACCCGTCAGCGCCACACGAAAAGAACACAAACTCGTCACTAGCGGAATTTATCACTGGGTACGCCATCCGCTTTACATAGTCGGAGCATTCTTATTTGTATCCTTCGGGCTAATGGCAGATAATTGGTTCATCATTCTGCTGGGCGCATTGGCTTTTACTGCCATGGCAATCCGCACGCCAAAGGAAGAAGCCAACCTTATCGAAAAATTCGGTGATGAGTATCGTGATTATATGAAGCGTACAGGACGATTTCTACCGAAGATTTCATAGAAAGAGGAATTTATGAGTACAACAATCTGGATCATCATAACCATCGCATTATTGCTCGCCGCAGTCTTCATTCCCCGAGTGGGATTACTTGCGGTTTACAAAACCTATCGTGTCGCACAGGAGCGCGAACAGGTGGAAGACGCGCTCAAGCACCTGCTCGACCGCGAACAGCAGGGACGACACGCATCGCCCGAGTCGCTGGCTGGTACGCTGGACATCCAGCGTGGACAGGTAATGCGGCTGATCGAAAACATGGAAACGCAGGGATTAATCGAATCACGCGGCTCGGAGTTATGTCTGACTACGGAAGGCGAACGCTGGGCACTGCAAGTCGTCCGCGCGCATCGGTTATGGGAACGCTACCTGACGGACGAAGCTCGAATGCCGCTGGAGAAAGTCCACACCGAGGCGCATCGCCGCGAACACACCATCAGTGAGGCGGAACTCGACGAGATGGACGCGGCGATGGGCTTCCCCACCCGCGACCCGCACGGCGACCCCATCCCCAGCCGCGAGGGGATTCTGCCCGAAGTGAGGGGAATGCCGCTGACAGCCCATCAGGCCGAGGGTTTGATTCGCATTGTCCACCTTGAGGATGAACCCGCCCTCGCCTATCAACAAATCCTTGCGGCTGGACTCCGTCTTGGACAGGTCATCCGCGTTTTGGATAAAAATCCGCAGCGCTATTTGCTGACCGATGGCGAGCATGAATATCGTCTCGCGCCGGCCGTCGCCGCAAACGTGAGTGTGGCCCCGCTGGCAGAAAGCGAAGTAGCACGGGCACGGGCAGTTCCGCTGGTGGATTTGGAACACGACCAAAAGGCCGAGATTGTGGAACTCGACGAAGCTGTGCAAGGCTTCACCCGCCGCCGCTTTTTGGATTTGGGTCTGACGCCTGGCACATTGATCTATCCTGAATTGATAAATTTCTTCGGTGACCCGCGCGCCTACCGCGTACGCGGCACGTTGATTGCGCTGAGAAAAGATCAGGCTTCGCAAATCTGGGTCAAGCCCGTTTAATCAACCACCGCTCCATCGAGGGCTAAGCCCGCAATGGAGCAAAGCGCAGGAAAACATCAAACTCATGATTTGGAAGATTATCGGCCTTAGCATGATCGCAGGGCTGGGGACCGGGCTGGGCGGCGCCATTGCCGTCATCCGCCAGCCAGGCAGGCGCACCTTTGGCCTGTTGATGGGCATCACTGCGGGCGTGATGATCACGTTATCATTTGTTGATTTGGTCAATCACGCGCTGGAACTATCAGGAGTCTGGACGACGACCATTGGCTTCGCGCTCGGCGCGTTGTTCATGCTGGCAATTGACATGGCGATTCCGCACATCCGTTTTGGAGAAAAGGAATTCGATGTCTTCAAAAAGCACGAGCCAGCCCACGAACCCGATGACTTCGGACATCGTCGGTACCGATGGGGCTGGAAAAGCAGGACCCACATCACAGATGTGAAGCTTCTGAAGACAGGTCTCTTCGTCGCACTGGGCATTGCCATCCACAACACACCAGAAGGGATTGCCGTAGGCGCGGGGTATGCGCATACACCCGCTTTTGGAATTTTCATCGCCACCGCCATCACCCTGCACAACATCCCGGAGGGGATTGCCACCGCGCTTCCGCTCTACAAGGCGGGGATGTCGAAACGGCGGGCGGCGGTCTTTGCCCTGCTCTCTGGCTTGACCGAACCCATCGGGGCTTTGCTCGCGGGTCTGGTGTTGACCTCCTTCGATGCGCTGATCCCAGCCGCGCTGGCATTCGCGGGCGGCGTGATGGTCTTCATCACGCTCGACGAACTGGTCCCCGTGGCACGGGAACATGGTCACCAACATTACACTGCCATTGGAATTATCCTGGGCGCCGTCTTTGTCTTTATCTTATCTGGCGTCCTGGGCGTTTAGATTAGTCACGCTAAAAAAGTGTGACCCACGATTAATAGAGGAAAAATGACAGACAATAAAAAACTACTCCCCACCGAACACTGTGAAACCTGTCCTGCATTCGCGGAACTGGAACAGATGGGAATCAAACTCGATAATTATGACCGCGTGATTGCGCTGGCTGGCAACCCCAATACGGGCAAGTCCACGCTATTCAACACGCTGACGGGACTCAAACAGCACACGGGCAATTGGCCGGGCAAGACGGTCACCCGCGCTGAGGGCGGATACCAATTCAACGGAGTCCGCTACAAGATTGTGGATTTGCCCGGCACGTACTCGCTGCTTTCCGCTTCACAGGACGAAGAAGTGGCGCGTGACTTCATTTTGTTCGGTCAGCCCGACTGCACCATTGTCGTCACCGATGCCACCGCGCTGGAACGCAACCTCAATCTCGTCATGCAGGTGATGGAGATCACCGACAAGGTTGTGGTCGCGGTCAACCTGATGGATGAAGCCCGCCGCAAGGGGCTAGAAGTGGATGCCCGCTCCATCGCCCGCGACCTCGGCGTGCCAGCCATCCCCATCACGGCGCGTTCTGGCGAAGGCATCCCCGCCCTGCTTTCGACGATTGCCGAAGTCATTCAGGGCAGTATCGTCACCAAACCTGTCCGAGTGGAAGGCACACCCGAATTCCAGAAAGCAGTCAACGAGCTTGTACCGATGATCGAGCAAGCCGCCCCTGGCGTGCCGAATGCCCGCTGGCTGGCGATCCGCCTGCTGGATGGTGACGCGAAAGTTCAACAGGCATTAATGTCTGGTGAACTCGGTCAACGAGTCGCGCGGCAACAACGGGCAGACGTTCAGTTTTCAAAGAAGATGTCGGTGCAAGGAAGGCAGTAGACCATGAACCCAAACGAAATCCTGTCCAAAGCCGAAGCCTTGCGTGGCGGTTTATCCACTGGCTTCCGCGATGAAATTGTGAAATCGCTTTACAACGAAGCCGAGAGCATCGCCAAACGCGCAGTGAAAACGGCAACCGATAAAAAGTATGACCTCGATCAGCGGATTGACCGACTCGTCACTTCGCCAATTGTCGGTTTGCCGATCATGTTGGGCTTGCTCGCCATCATCATCTGGCTGACCGTCTCGGGCGCAAACGTAGTTTCAGCAATGATCGCCAACATTCTCTTTTCAATTGGCGACTGGGGCAACGCGCTTTTCAAGTCTCTCAACGTCCCCTGGTGGATCACGGGCTTCATTTGGGATGGGGTCTACCGCGGGCTGGCGTGGGTCGTGAGCGTCATGCTGCCGCCGATGATGATTTTCTTTCCCGCCTTCACCATCCTCGAAGACCTCGGCTACCTGCCCCGTGTAGCGTTCAACCTCGACTGGCTGTATCGCAAAGCAGGCGCGCACGGCAAACAATCCCTGACGATGGCAATGGGATTTGGATGCAACGCCGCGGGCGTGGTTGCCACCCGCATCATCGACTCTCCGCGCGAACGGTTGATTGCCATCCTGACGAATAACTTCGTCCCGTGCAATGGGCGCTTCCCAACCTTGATCATGCTGGCGACGGTTTTTGTGGCGGCATCATTCCCCCCAGCCTTGACCTCAATCATCGCCGCCTCAACCGTTGTCGGCGTGGTACTAATCGGCATCTTCTTCACTTTGCTCATGTCGTGGCTGTTATCCAAGACCATGCTCAAAGGAGAGGCATCTGCTTTCACGTTGGAACTCCCCCCCTACCGCAGACCCAACATCGGGCGCATCCTGTACACATCCCTGCTCGACCGGACCATCTTTGTCCTCTGGCGCGCCATGCAAACCGCCGCCCCTGCAGGAGCCATCATCTGGGTTTTGGCAAATATCCCTTTTGGCGACACCAACCTTGCCCACGCCATCGCTGACTGGCTGAATCCTTTCGGGCTGCTGCTTGGTCTCGACGGCGTCATTATTCTCGCCTACATCATCGCCATCCCCGCCAACGAGATCGTCGTGCCAACCATGATGATGATTTATATGGGTGCGGGCATGATGATCGACCCAGGTCCCGAAAAATACCTTGCAATTTTTTCTGGCAACGGCTGGACCATGCTGACAGCAGTCAACCTGATGTTGTTTGCTCTTCTGCACAACCCATGCGCTACGACCATCATGACCATTTACAAGGAAACCAAATCTGTGAAGTGGGCTACCGTGAGCGTGGTCATCACGTTGGGAACCGCCATCCTGGTGACCTTCCTGACAGCAAGCATCGCCCGGATACTTGGATGGGCTTAGATCAAAAACAGCCGTCTTTTGCAAGACGGCTGTTTTTTCGTCCAATGAAAAGAGTATAATTTTCATTGGAAGCAAACAACTCTGCCTTGTTTTCCAGCCGAGGAGGTCTCATGACAGGACAGATTTTCATCAGTTATTCCAGGGTGGACACCGAATTTGTCACCCGCCTGATAACTGACCTCACCAGGCAGGGCCTCAATATCTGGATGGATCAACGCAACATTGGAGCTGGGCAACGATGGGACAGCGTCATCCAGGATGCGCTTGAAGCCTGTGACCTTTTCATGATCGTCCTCTCTCCACATTCAGTGGAATCCGAAAACGTGCTGGACGAACTCTCTTTCGCAATCAACTCCAACAAACGCATCATCCCTATCCTGCTCCGCAACTGCGAAATCCCATACCGTATCGCACGCATCCAGTTTGTAAACTTCACAAGGGATTATCAAACGGGATTTCAACACCTTATTTCTGAAATTACTCAAAAAGCCCCGCAGCGACCGATCACAGCAAAAAAACAGGCGGGTAAATCACGCTCAATTTTGTGGCTGGTCGGAATTGCTGTCGGGCTCCTGTGCTGTTTTGCGCTTGGCGTCGGCATGTATATGCTCTATCCGTATTACTTCCCCACCGATACACCCAGATTTGTAACCATCACACCTTATCACGAAAATATCATCCCAACCACGCCTCCACCCCTCATCATTACTGATACACCAACCCCTGCCCCGCCACATGCGCCTGAGATCAAAAACACCTTCGGCGTTCAACTTTACGATGAACACCAGCAATTGATCGTCATCCAGCCCGGCGAACAATACACGCTGAAAATCATGGAGCTGTGGAGCGCACCTGAAGGAGCCGCTCCCAGTTGTGCTTCCGGTTTCATGGCACTGACGTGGATCGTTCGCGACCCCTATCCAAACGGCGGTGAGGATTTGCAACTGCTGCATCTGATTCCCATGGGAGATGGCCGCACAGAAGTCATTGCGTCCGGCTCACAGGGTTCAACCTCAGTTGGATATTGCGAGGAAATCTACCTGCTCAACAACAGCCTACAGGAGTATCGCGTTGAGATCAGGTATGCGTCGGGGATATATCCCTAACTCGGACAAACCCTTATTAATTCACCTTGACATCTTTTTTTGTTTGCAGTATTATATGAATAATTGCTCATATATTCAACAATAAAACATGACACTCAACGAACTCAAAGCCATCAAACTTGCTGAACTCTTCAGTGCCCTCAGCGACGCTAGCCGTGTGCGGATCATTGCCCTGCTCATGGATGGGGAGATGAGCGTCAACGCCATTGCCAATGGATTAAACATGACCGAGTCGGCCATTTCACACCAGTTGCGCGGGCTGCGTCAGATGCACCTCGTCCGCGCACGCAAGTCTGGCAGGCAGGTCTTCTACTCCATCGAAGATGACCACGTCTCACGTCTGTTTACGTTGGGACTGGACCACGTCATCCACGGATAAATCAATGCAGACACACACACATTCCCACATTAGCAAACCTGCCAGTCAAACCACAAAACGTCTCGCCCTGTCTCTTGGATTAACCGCCGCATTTGTTGTCATCGAAATCATTGCGGGGATTTTCAGCAACAGCCTTGCACTGCTCACCGACGCCGCGCACAACTTCACCGATGTCATCGCGCTGGGTCTAAGTTGGTATGCGGTCATACTCGCCACACAGCCCGCCCATGCTGGCAAGACCTATGGCTATCATCGCGTTGGGATTTTGGTGGCGCTGGTGAATTCGACGACACTGATCCTGATCGCGCTGGGGATTTTCTACGAGGCGTATCATCGCTTCATCACCCCACCCGAAGTTGATTCAACCATCCTGATCGGGGTCGGCGCTCTGGCATTTCTCATCAACGCCGTCACTGCGTGGATGGTCAAGGACGGCAGCGAGCACGACCTGAACCTGCGCAGCGCCTTCCTGCATTTGATGGGAGACGTGTTGTCCACATTGGGAGCTGTCATTGCGGGTGTCATCATTGCCTTTACCAACTGGAACTGGCTCGACCCGCTTGTCAGTGTATTGATTGGTTTCTTCATTCTATGGAATGCGTGGGGAATCCTGCGTCAGTCCGTTCACATCCTGCTGGAAAGCACACCCGAAAGCGTGGACTTGGACTCGATGGTGGAGTCCCTGCTCAAAGTGGAAGGTGTGCGCGGCGTCCACGACCTGCATGTGTGGAGCATCAACGAAAGCCTGCGGGCGCTGTCCGCCCACATACTCACAGATGATATTTCCGTCAGCGAATGCGCGCACATTCAGCAAAACCTGAACGAGGTACTCTCATACCAATACAACATCCAACACACAACCTTGCAACTGGAATGCGCAGGCTGCCAGCACAACCTGCTTTTTTGTGACATCTCAGACGCTCATCACGAGCATCCCACACAGATATAAAGCGCGGAGCAAAAAAACGCTGGCTATCCTCCCACAAACAAAATCGCCCCGAAATTTTATCGGGGCGATTTCTGTATCATCTCAGATTAAGGCTGCGCTGTGGGAGGGACCTGCTGTTGCCAGCGTCTGCCGCCACCCATCATGCCTCCGCCATAGCCATTGCCACGACCATACTGCCCGCCTTGTCCGTTTTGCATCGGGCAGTTGCCAAAACCGTAGCCATTCGCGGTCATGCGCTGGAGCATGAAATCCGCCTGTTCGCGGGTGATGACGCCGTCCGCCACAGCCTTGTCGAAAGCCGCCTTGTGGACTTCGGTCAGCAACGCGGGAACATCCGCTTCCTTGACGCCGTTGTCCAACGCGATCTGGTACATGGTCTTGCCGGAAGCCAGCGCGGATTCGACATCCGCTTCCGTGATGCCAAGTTTATCCGCCAGTGCCTCTTCGACATAATCATGCATCCAACCATAGCCACCGCCCATCATCGGGCCACGGCCAACGGGAGGCTGGGCATCCTGGGCAAAGGCGGCACCCACACCAAACACACCAAGTGCCAATACGACTAAACCAACGATCAAAATTGTCTTTTTCATTTTTATACTCCTTTGAGTGATAGTTCAGGTTTGTTCCTGATTTCACCCAAAGGATACAACCGCAATGTAAAGGTTCCGTAAAGGTTTCGTGAAAACCCGACAAAGGTTTTGAGCCGATCATTCATCCTCACCTGTCATCAACTTGATGCGCTCCCAAGGCTTGAGACTTTCATCCTCAGCCAGCAGGGACTTCAACTCGTACAACTCGTCGCGGAACGCGGCTGCGCGTTCGAATTCCAAGTTCTTGGCGGCTTCCTTCATTTGCCTTTCGGCTTCGTCGATCATCCTGCGCAACTCGGCGCGCGGCAGGTCGCCCGATTTCTTCGTCTTGTACTCGCCCCGCATCTCGCTCACAGCTTTGGCAGACATTTCCTCGGTCAGATCGTGGATTTCCTTGTGGATGCTGATCGGCACGATACCATTCTCTTCGTTGAACTTCAACTGCTTGGCCCGACGACGGTTGGTCTCATCAATCGCGCGCTTCATCGAGTCGGTCATACGGTCGGCATACATCACCACCCGCCCATTGACGTTACGCGCGGCGCGCCCGATGGTCTGGATCAACGCCGTATCCGAACGCAGGAAGCCTTCCTTATCCGCATCGAGGATCGCCACCATCGAGACTTCGGGCAGATCCAAACCTTCACGCAGGAGGTTGATACCCACCAAAACATCGAACTCGCCCAGACGCAGATCACGCAGGATGCCTACGCGCTCCAACGTCTCCACTTCCGAATGTAAATATTGGACCTTGATTCCCAGTTCCTTCATATACTTGGTCAAGTCCTCTGCCATACGCTTCGTGAGCGTGGTAACCAAAACCCGCTCGCTTCTCTCCACCCGTTGACTGATTTCGCCAACCAGGTCGTCCACCTGTCCTTTGGAGGGACGCACATCAACCTCGGGGTCAACTAACCCTGTTGGGCGAATGATCTGTTCGACCACCTGTTCAGCCTTCCCCATTTCGTACGGCCCCGGCGTGGCAGACGTGAAGATCGTCGAACCCATCACCTGCTCGAACTCATCAAACTTCAGCGGACGGTTGTCCACTGCGGAGGGCAAACGGAATCCATACTCCACAAGGGTATCTTTGCGCGAGCGGTCACCGTTATACATGCCGCGAATCTGCGGCACAGTCATGTGACTCTCGTCAATGATGAGCAGGTAGTCGCTCGGCAGGAAGTCGATCATCGTCCACGGGTGGGAACCAGCGGGGCGCCCATCAAGATGACGCGAGTAGTTTTCGATTCCAGAGCAATAACCAACTTCCTTCAACATTTCCAGATCGTAGCGGGTACGTTGTTCGATGCGCTGCGCTTCGAGGAATTTGCCGTTGTCTTTGTAATACTTCAGCCGTTCTTCAAGTTCCGCTTCTATATTGACAATGGATTCCTTCAAGCGGTCGGCGTCGGTCAGGAATTGCTTGGCGGGATAAATGGAGACTTCATTCAACTCATCGAAAATCTCCCCGCTGACCGGGCTGAACTGCATGATACGTTCGACTTCGTCGCCAAAGAAAGTGATGCGGTAGCCTTTTTTATCCTCGTAGGCAGGGACAATCTCCAGCGTGTCGCCGCGCACGCGGAAGGTGCCGGGGCGGACTTCCATGTCGTTGCGCTGATATTGACTTTCGATCAACTGTCGCAGCAGGGCGTTACGACGGTAAATCTCCCCCACCTTGAGGGTGACCGTCCCTTTACCGAATTCTTCGGGTGAACCCAAACCATAGATGCAGGAAACCGACGCGACGATGATCACGTCACGGCGGGAGATGAGGGCGGTCGTCGCCGCGAGGCGCATCCGCTCGATCTCTTCGTTGATCTGGGTTTCCTTCTCGATGAAAAGGTCATGCCGTGGGACGTATGCCTCAGGCTGGTAATAATCATAGTAGGAAACAAAATAGGAGACCGCATTCTCAGGAAAGAACTCCTTGAACTCGGCATACAACTGCGCTGCGAGGGTCTTGTTGTGCGCCATGATCAGGGCGGGCTTCTGCAATTCCTGAATGACGGACGCGACGGTAAAGGTCTTGCCGGTGCCGGTGGCGCCAAGCAAAACCTGGTTCTTCTTGCCAGCGCGGACACCTTCTACGAGTCCTTGAATGGCTTCGGGCTGGTCGCCCATGGGGATAAAGGGAGCGGTAAGTTTGAATTCCATATTTTTCTTCTTGTCGATTAGGGGAACGCCTGTTCTATTTTACCCGAAAGGCGGAGGAAAGACCAGCGAAGAAGAATTTGAGTTCGCCTTGCAACCTATAACGAGACATAGTAAACTTCACACCATGAAAGCCAGACTTTACTTTCCAATGGTGACAGATACCATGGCCATGTCCATGCCGCTTCGCGTGGAAATGTTTTGCCGCGCCGATTGGAGAGCACGTTAGGTCTGCATACCTGAAACGAAAAACGGGCTGTCCATCATGCGGGCAGTCCGTTTTGTTTGTATTCTTCCGGTGACCACCGACGATGGACGATAGACCATAAACCCGTCATCATCGTCTATCGTCCATGGTCTATCGTCGTCACAAATTTTGAACGAGGAAAATCTCATGTCCGAAAACATTCTCATTGCCGTCGCCTGGCCTTATGCCAACGCTGAAATCCACGTCGGGAACCTGACCGGGTCTCACTTACCCGGGGACATTGCCGCACGCTATCACCGTTTAAAAGGGAACAAGGTGCTGATGATCACCGGCACCGACTCGCACGGCACGCCCGTCACCATGAGCGCGGACAAGCTCGGCAAGCCGGTCGAGGAAGTGTACAAGTTCTACCACGAAGGCTTCATTGACCTGTTCCAGAAGATCGGCATCTCCTACGATCTTTACACCACCACTCACAGCGAAAATCACTTCAAGGTTTCACAGAGCATGTTCCTCGCGCTGCAAAAGAATGGTCTCCTTTTCACCAAGGTGGAGCCGCAATGGTTCTCGCCGGGACTGAACCGCTTCCTCCCTGACCGCTACATCGAAGGGACCTGCTATATTTGCGGCACCGAAGGCGCGCGCTCCGACCAGTGCGACGCCTGCGGCAACGTCCTCGACCCTGCGAAGCTGGTCAACCCGAAGTCGAAGGTCGAAGGCGATACATCATCGCCCGAACTGCGCGAGACCGAGCATTATTTCATTGACCTCTCGAAACTCGAACCCGATGTCAAGAAATATTTGCAGGATCGCACCGCGTACATGCGCGATACCGTGCTTGGTGAATCCCTGCGAAAGATTGAAGCCGAGGGACTCAAGCCCCGCGCCATCACCCGCGACCTAGACTGGGGCATCCCTGTCCCCGTCGAAGGTTGGGACGGCAAATGCCTCTACGTCTGGTTCGAGGCGGTCATCGGCTATCTCTCCGCTCCCATCGAGTGGAGTCAGGTGTCGGGTAATGGCGAAGCCTGGCGCGATTGGTGGATCAACCCGCAGGCGAAGCAGTTCCACTTCATCGGCAAGGACAACATCTTCTTCCACACCTCGCTCTGGCCCGCCGAGTTGATGGGAGTCGGCAGCGCGTTCATGGAGATTTTTGCGGGCGAGGAAGTCCCGCTGATTCTGCCGTACGACGTGCCCGCCAACCAGTTCATGAACCTCGAAGGAAAGAAGATCAGCGGTTCGCGCAACTGGGCGGTTTGGGGACGCGACGCCCTGACCCGTTTCGACCCCGACGCCATCCGCTACTACCTGACGGTGAACATGCCCGAAGCCAAGGACAGCGATTGGGATTGGGCGGAGTTCGTGGCGCGCAACAACAACGAACTGGTCGCCACCTGGGGCAACCTCGCCAATCGCGTGCTGTCGTTTTGTTACAAGCATTGGGATGGGCACGTGCCATCATTGGAAGATATGGGTAGGGGCGGGGTCATCCCGCCCGAGGGCGCAGACGGACAAAAGGGCGCGGAGACCGCGCCCCTACGAGATGTGGATATTGAATTGTTGAAGACCATCGAAAACGGATTCAACGTTGTCGGGGCGGAACTCGAAGCGGTGCACCTGCGCTCCGCTCTCTCCGAGACGATGAAACTCGCCACCGTGGTCAACCAGTATTTGGATGTCAATGCGCCATGGAGCGCAGTCAAGACCGACAAGGAGGGCGCCGCAAAGACCGTCTACACCGCCCTCAAAGCCATTGACTCGCTCAAGGTGATGTTTGCCCCCTTCCTGCCGTTCACCTGTGAAAAGCTGCACGGCTTCTTCGGCTATGGGACCCCACTCTTCGGCGAGCAATACACTGAAACCGTGAAGGACTCGCTCGGTAAGCATTTGGTTTTGCGGTATCGCCCTTCGACTACACTCAGGGCGCCATGGAAACCGAGCGAACTCCAGCCGGGGCAGAAGTTAAATCAGCCCGCTCCGCTGTTCAAGAAGTTGGAACCGAGCGTCGCAGAAGAGGAACGTTCCAGACTGGGCAAGTAATCAAAAACAGGATGTCGTTGAGGCATCCTGTTTTCTTATCAGAGTGTCACCCTGAGCGAAAGCGAAGGGTCTCAATTACATATATACGAGACTCTTCGGTCGCAACGAACGCTCCCTCAGAGTGACACACTATTTTTGAGTAAAGTTTCGAGGAATATAAATGAACGAATTCATCCAAAACACCCAACACGGTTACGACACCGTCGCACATGATTACGCCGAAAAGTTCAAGGACGAGATGGACTACAAGCCCTTTGACCGTGACTGTCTCGACAGGCTGGCACATGAGGTCGGGGACCTGGGTCCCATCTGCGACCTTGGCTGCGGGCCGGGACAGCTTGCCCGCTACCTTCACCGTCAGGGAGTGCAAACCCTCGGCGTTGACCTGTCACCGCAAATGGTGGCGGAAGCGACACGACTAAACCCCGAAATCCATTTCCATCAGGGGAACATGCTTGCCCTGCCCGATGCGGACAACTCGTGGGCCGGGATTGCTGCCTTTTACTGCATTATCCACATCCCCCGCGGACAGATCGCGGGCGCTCTCCACGAGATGAAACGCGTGCTCAAGCCGGGCGGAGTTTTGCTGCTCACCTTTCACATCGGGACGGAAATCACCCACCTTGATGAATGGTACGAGAAACCCGTTAACCTGGACTTTGCCTTCTACCAGCCCACTGAAATGGGAAATTGGTTGAAAGAGACTGGCTTTGAAATATTGGAAACGCTGGTGCGTGAGCCAAATCCCGAAGTGGAATACCCCAGTCGGCGAGCGTATTTGTTTGTGAGGAAACCAAGTACAAGGTAAAAGAGCGCAATAAGAAAACTATTGATGCAACCTGAGATAAAGATAACCAGCCAACTTTGTCGCACATAGAAAGAGCATACTCTTATATTATTTCATGTGGTCATTAATAATCTCTAAAACCCTTTGAAATCGTGGAGGTACGTTTTGAGGATCATAAGTATCTATCGTTAGATAAAAATCTCCATGCTCAGTAGCATCCTTTAAATTTACTATTCCTCTACTTGCAAATTTAAATACTTGCTTGTCTTTTGTGTTTGGTGGTATTGCTATATACATAGACTTACCTCTCTCTATTACCGGTACTTGCAATTCCCCCCCATAAAATGCTAGTTCTTCGGAGATGGGATATCGCATATATAAATCCGAATCGATTCTAGTAAAAAATGGGTGCGGTTGAACTTCAACAACAAGGAAAAGATCGAGTCCTTCTGGTCCCGCACCAGCCAACCGAATCTTTGATCCTGTCTTCACCCCAGCAGGAATTCGCACAGTCAGCTTGCGATCATTGACTTGTAACATACGCTCAGTACCTTCACATGCCTCCTGAAAAGTGATGTCTACCCTCCGTTCGTATTGTTGTTTTACAGCCTGATTGCGCGCAGATGAATGCATGGTCTCGCCAAAGATGGCTTTGAAGAAATCAGAAAAGCCTCCACCCGCAAAAGCGTCTTCGGCGTTTCCACCGACATCTTGTCCCGAGCCCTCCTGCCGAATCCAATCATTCCAATTGAAGTCACCTTTATTAGACAACCCTTCAACAGAAGAATTATGCGATACCGGGGGCAACGGATCCTTCACGGGTGGAGAAGAATAATCGGTTAAACTTATATCACCTAAATACTTTACTCGGCCGGTGGATTTTTCGGTTGCTGTGATACTTAAGTTAAGATCCTTATCGAGTTCAAACTGGATTTGAATTTGAGGAACTCCTTTTGAAGCAGGGGGAATTCCATCAAGAACGTACTTTCCAAGAGACACATTGTCTCTCGCCATCCTATTCTCTCCTAGCAGCAAATGAACTTCGACTTTCTTTTGGTTATCCTCTGCCGTTGAAAAAACTACACTTTTTTTGAATGGCACAGGGTCGCCTTTATAATAGATCGGTGTTGAGACTCCGCCCGCCGTTTCCACACAAATTGTTGAGAGTTTATATACCGACGATGCAGGAGAAGCCATTGGCGTTCCAGCCGCCGAATGCGCAATTGGTTCCTTACCTGTTACATTTTGGGTGTTTTTGTTAGGTAGAATTTCTTTACTGGGAAAAACCTCTTTGAAATCAGCCATCTCCTCTTTCGCTCTAATTACATTTTTTGTGTCACGCAAGACTCTTTGTTCTAGCCGTATTTTCAAAGATTGTTGCAAACGTTGATAAGACCATTGTCTGCGCTCAGGGGGAAAGTAATCAGCATACTGCCATCCACGAAGGCGACGAGGAGGTTGGCAATCTTCTAAGCGCAACGGAATAACAAATATTGTCTCGTCTGGCTTAGTAAGTGCAATATCTAAAACAAAGCGCAATTCCCGTTGTACATAACCCTCCTTATTTACCGAATTAGCCGATAAGCACACAATTACCACATCAGCAGCTTCTGCGGCTTTCTCGATTTCCAGGTCCCAATCTTGTCCTGGGAGAAGTTTTTCTTCATCCAACCAGGGATCAATCCAGCCTTCGGCAAGGAGTCGTCGATACAACTCGCGGACAATGGGTTTGTCTTGCGAGGAGTGACAGAGGAAAACGCGGAGCCTTCGGCGGGTTTCGGTCATTGGGGGAATCCCCGTTTCTGTGTAATATGCAAATTATACAGCCAATCCCCTCTTTAATTTACAAAGATTTTACACCGCGCCAATCAAGAGTTCGTACCCCATTTATATAATCGGGGAAAAATTTAGGAGTGAAAAATGAAAAAACTATCCAAACTGCCCCTGCTCTTCCTTATCGTTTTACTGGTCAGCGCCTGCCAAAGGAACATTACCCGCAATGGCGATGGATCCCTCGTCGTGACAACATCCATCACCCAGCAGGAATTACAGGAGGACATCACCTCCTCCATCGCCGATCCGCTGGTGAAAAATGTGACCGTTTCCCTGCAAACGGGCTACGTGCTTGTTTCGGGGGAACGTCAGCGGTTGAACGACGCCAGCAAGACAGATTCGCTCACCTTCCGGCTTGATTTGTCCGTGAGCAATGGTCAACTGGTTGCCTCGGTCACAGACGCCAAACTTGACAACATCGCCATCGAGCAAAACCGCGTCGATCACTGGAACCAGACCATCGCCAATCGTCTGTCCAACATTGGAGGGAGGAGTGAAAATTCAACCCTACAGTCCATCAGCATCACGCCCGAGTCGGTCACCATGACATGGAATGTGGCAAAGCAATGAAACGTCACCAATCAACGACAAATCTTTAGAATAACGAAGACTCTCGGCGAGAATCAGTTCGCCGGGAGTCTTCGTTTCAAAAAGCCCGGCCCGTGTTGTATAATCAAATCCATGAAGGAAATCCTAGAGTTAGTAAAAGCCGATCCCCGCTACCAGAAAAACATTGAATATGAACCGGCTGACGAAGCTCATCCGGAGGGAAAGATCAAATTCCACATCACCGATCTGGAATCCAACCTGGAAATTCTGGCGAAAAGGGGTATCTCGGAAGGCGATTACTGGAAACTCAAGTTTCTCATCCACGTGCACGATCTGTTCAAAGCGGAGGCAAAAAGGGGACTTTCTCCAACCCATCCCCAGAACCATGCATATATCGCCAGGGAGTTTGCAAGTAAATTTACTGATGACACCGACCTTTTGAACATGGTCCAATTCCACGATGAAAATTACAAGCTATGGCGGGGATATGCAAAGGCCGGAGAACTGGATCAGAAACGCCTTCAAGCGCTTCTGGACACCATCCAAAACTGGGACCTGTTCCTGATGTTCATCATCATCGACGGCTGTACCGCCGGGAAGGACCCGGAGAAAATTCGCTGGTTCATAGACATGGTGCAAAAATATAAAACAACAAAAGTCGACTCATCTTGGGTGCTTGACCGGTAGGATATATAGCACCATAATTGTTTCGCTCGTTACTTGCTAGACTTTGGCAAGTCCGCTTCTGAGATATTGCTCAAATAACGGGCTAAAAACCTTTCCACCAGTATCTGATTTTTGTAAAATACCTTTGATTGCCAGCAGATGGGCCGCTGAGCTATTTATATTCCCGCCTTGAAATGGAGCCAGCAGGGTTGACTTCTCATCATCCTCCAATCCATACCAGATCTTTTCGCATTCCTCAAGGATGGTTTCCTGTTTGGAAAACCAGCTTAACCAATTCTGATCGTCCAGCTTCTGCGCATGCAGCGGGTCTTTAACAAGACTTAATAAAACCTTAACCATCCCAGGATGCCCGCCGCTTGCCGACGTGATTCTCTCTCTCTCTTCAGGCGTTAATTTTATATCCCATTCTTTTTCCAAGTTTTGAATGACATCGATTATATCCACCCGGGTATAGGGTCCAATTCCAATCACATTGCGCGCAACCAGCTCATAAAAACTCTCGTTGTCATTCTCCGTTCTTAATTTCTTTGGAGACACCCGTAAAAACATCCCATATAATAATCGGCTTTTATTCGCATCGCGAACGGCCCTCAGCTGGGCGAACACTTCACGGGGCATCCTGCGATATGCTTCATCAAACTCGTCAAAAAGGAAACACAGTTTGATATCATATTTCTGACAAATCTTGCTCACTTCCCACTCAAAAAATCTCAACGCGCATAATGTATCCCGCCTCTCGATCACTTTGGAATCGAGATCGACAAGTTCTTTCATCACCTCGTCATCAATGTCCTCCCTGCCGATACAGCAGAGAGCTATGGAACTTAGAAGTAATTCAAAGAAATAAAATCCCCAATTATCAGAGATCGGCATCCGGTTTAGATCCACGCGAACCAACCAGGTTTTTTGATAAGCATCCTTGAGGTAATGCTCTTGAATGTTGTTGCGCATGAGGAAATCCAAAAGACGGGTTTTACCCATGCTGGCGCCCCCTATCAGGTAAAAAGAATCGGTGCGACCCACAAGGTCAAACAGCTTGGATAAGACTTCCTGGCGATAGGTTAATTCATGTTCGCTACCGGCGTCGCTGTTATTATGGTTCATTGTATATCTCCTGTTTGAGAAAAGCCTTCGATTCTGCGGGAGTCCAAGACCCACCCCATGGCCAAGTCAATGGCAGATAATGCTGGCAAGCACGAGAACATGCAACTAATTTGGCACACAGGGTTTGTTTTTGATAAGTGTAGCCCGAAAAATGGTATTAAACAATAATCCAGCAGGTGCTGTTATGGTTGTTGCAAAATTTTACACCTCGATAAGACCTTATTCAACTTTTATGCTCGAGAAATTCGCGTCCAAAAAACCATCTCCAGGGGGTGAATAGGGAATCCGGATCGCGCTAAGCACCTCGTCCATATCCGCCACCTCGCTCAAACGCGGGGCGGGGAGGTAACTGCCTGAAAAAACAATATCCAGATTTCGTATCCTTGTTCCCCATTCCCGTCTTTCTTCAGGCACCGGAAATTTGACTTGGTAGCCGGGCAGAGACTGTCCGCTGGAATTCATGGTGAGGCATGCGCCCACGTTCCGAATAATATTTTCGTCAATTTCCCGGGTTGAAACCAAATGAATTTGCAAGTAGAAGAATTTTTGCCACGGATCCTGTCTGCGATTCGCAAAATTTTCACTCCACTCCTTATAGGTTTTAAGCGCCTTCGGATTAAGCGATGGGAATTGTAAGTCAGCTATCTCCGTTGCATTTTTCGTTAAAAACTGCAATTCGTTGTCATAGATTACCGTGGAACGTAGCAGTGTATTCATCAGAACGGGGCCAGGCAGGGCAGCCATCAAACGCCATATTTGTTCATGAGCGTGGGCATTCGAGTGCCAGAACCCTTGAAGAAAAGGCGATTTTTGATTTAATTGTATGGGTGTCTCACAGCGCCTAATCTGGGCAATGTTCAAACGATCTTCATCTTGCGCCAACAGTTCCCACCCTGAAAGCCGGCAAAACTCATCTCTGGAATCCGCAGCTGACAACGCGTAGTCGTAGGGAAAAGCGGCTTTCAACTCGCAATAATACGCCAAGGCACTTTTTTCCGCGTTTTCCTTTGACCGGGCATATACTTTTCCAAGCATAGTCAACAATAGATCTTCACTAGGAAGATGAATGTAGCGGAAAGTTAACGTCTGACGGTTGGGATTCTCAATCCGCAGTTCATTATTTATCCCATGCCGGGATGTCAGAAATAAATCTTGCCGCTTCATAGCCTCATCAAAGAGGGCGGCAGCGTTGAAACCCCATCTCAAATTGACCCAGTCATTATGTTTAGGGACTCCAATTTGACACGCAAATAAAGCCTGCCATTGATAATCCGAAAAACCGGGACCGGCCAGGTCAATTCTATCCCGGGGAGGAATTATTTCAATCCAGGGCGTATGTATTTGATTCACTTTATCACAGCTTTCTTTTGCGATCCAATAAACTCAATAAAGTATCGGTCAATGTGTCGAGCTTTTCACCCTCCTTCTTGTTCTTCGTATTACCCGAAGCGGGTTGGGAATCGCCGGGGGCCGAACCGGATCCCCGCCCAGCCTGCGCCTTAAGCTCATCCAAAATCTCATGGATTACATCGATTTCGCCCTGATCTCTCTGGTAATTGGGTATGGAAAGGGTCTGCGCAATTGCATCCATGGCGCGCGCCCATTTATCCTGCCGCCATGTCAGTTCATTCCGCGCGTTTTCAAGTTCGATTTTCTGAAGCTGCATCTTCTGAAGAATCTCTTGCTGGGTCACATCCGCTTGAGCCTTCATCCGTTTAATCTCGGCATCTTGAGACGTCACCTTTCTCTCCAGTTCCTGATTCTGCTTTGTCAACTCGGTGGCGGCGATATTTTGCTTGTGCTGCACTTGAAAATCCTTCCGAATCTCCGTTAATTTGGAATCCCCCTCTCTTTCCTCAACAGCCACATTGGTTATGGTAAAGACCCTTGACACTTGACGACGATCGATATGCTGCTGCCTGATGTATTGCGAGATCTTAGCGCTGTCAATGGACTGACCGTCCCCGATTCCAAAGATCTCGTCATAGCGATGGTTTCGAATAAATTCTCTTAAATCGGCTTGAATTAATGAAAAGAAGGTGTCGACCGGCCGCTCAATTTCAAGCACTTTGATCGGATCTGATATTCGATAAGTAATGATTAATTCCAGGGAAACATTTGCCCCATCCTGTGTGATCTCGGAAGTCTTAGGGGTAACCCCTATTCGATCCCGTTTGTCGATATAGTGAATAATATAACGTCCGGTGGGAAGCGGAAAGTTATATCCGCCTTTCAGAATCTGGGGTCTTCCATCCGGTGAGATGGCGACGGCATATAAAGTCGGATGCAGGTTTAGATACTTGGCGCCTACCAAAGGCCATACGTAAAAGAAATTTTCTGGTGTCATAACTTCATTTTCCGGAAATGAATAGATCTTTGGAGATTGCCTTCTTCCCCAAAATTCAAGACACTGTTGCAAATAACACCGGAACGTTTGCATATTTCCTCCAAGTAAAAATCGGTTAAACCAATGGTTATTTTCTCCGCTTACTTTAATAGTTTATACCTTATTAACAAATAAATCAAATCGAAAATGGGCAGGAAGTAAGGAAAAGAAAGCCCGCGTCACGGGGCATGACGGTCGCTGAACCGGCCAATATGAAAAACCATCTAACCAGAATCTGCCTCCGATGGAAACAGCAAAGCATTAGACTCTATCGAAAATAAAATCGGGACGCAGAAAAACACTGATTTACGCTGATACAAAGAGAAAAAATCCGCGTTTTCTGCGTTTATCAGCGACCAAATCGGATTTTCGCTTATTACCGATAAAGTCTATTGACTAATCCCTTTGCGCGGAACTTCTCCACATACTCACGCACCATCCAGTAATCCAGCCCAACCTTTTCGGCAATATAGAAGATCGTGTGCTTTCCCTCGAACATCATCATGATCTTTTCGATGGCGCGGTTCAAATCCCAATTCTCACGCCAGTCCACCCAGAGGCTGTGTTCGCTGAGGAAGACGGGACCGCGAAACGTACGGCGCGGGATGTAGTTGCTGGCATAGATGCGGATGATTTCCTCAGCGGCGTCCACGGCGTCGAGCAGCAAATCTTCGTGGATGATGTCGAGGTTGTCGTCGGAGGTGTGATATTCAGGATAGGGAAATCGGCTGAGCGAAATGGCTGGCACGCCGACACCGGGACCGTTGATGATGCGCTCGTCGTTGGGCGCGACCTGCGCGAACTCGCCCTCGCGGAATTCCTGTCCCCTTTTGACGAGGACATGGCGGGCGACTCGATCCAGCAGATGATCATCCTGCCGCGAGCGTTGGAGAGCAAGCGAATTCACGCTGCCAATTGAATCAAGGAACAAGCCTCCGCGCAGGTTGGGGATTAAATCCTCGTGGTGGGCGAGATACGCCACCGTGCCAATGGTCTCCGCCCCAAACCAAAAGCGGACGGACATCGAGCCCGCAGGCAGCGGATTCTCTGCAAGCCGCCGCGCCAGTTCGATTTCGCAGACCACGCCGGAGCCATCGTCGTTGGCTTGCGCTGGGTGACAGGTATGCGATTGAACAATGAATTCTCCCGCAGCAGGATTCGATCCGCCGTCGGGTTCGATCAAGCCCACGCCGACACGGAATCCGCTTTCGGGGTCGGTCAAAAACTCGGAGCGGATGACAGCGTGGTATTTTTTGTCGCGGGGCAACTTGTCGAATTGATTCTTCGTCAGGCAAAATCCCCAATCGCGCTCGTAATATTTGAACTCCCACGGAACAGCATTCGGGCGCTTCTCGCTGAAACGCAGGTGCGGCGCGAGTTCATCCCACGTGAGGACCTTGTCCACAGGCAGGGAATACGAAATGATGTGCAGCGGACTGTCCTTGAAATCCACCACCCGCTCGCCATCCTCTATCTCGAGGTATGCCTCGTGGACAACGTAGCGTTCAGGCACCTTCCACGTCCAGACCTGCGAGAGCGGCACATAATTTTCGATTCGATAATTCGCCTCCGCAGGCATGTACTTACCGATGATGGCAAGGGTTTTATCCATGTCGTCGGAGGCGAGAGTTCGGTTGAGATTCAAAAATTCAACGAGGATGGATTTTAGAGCGGGAGCCAAGTACCGAGTCCCTTCTCTTTCGCGCGACGGTAAATCTCCGGGGCGACAGCCATGTCGTCCATTGCCAGCCCGAGGTTGATCGCCAACGTGCGTTCCTTCTTGTCGCTGCGACCAGGCTTCAGACCAGCAACCAATTCGCCCAGATCAGCATAGGGTTTGGGAGTCTGCTGGAAGTATCCAACCGACTTGTAATATTCGAATTGCGCGTGATCGTCGGTGCTGATGAGGTCCATCTGCGCTAGCGCCGCGCCCGACCAGTAGGAGTCGAAGTCCACAGCCGAGCCGTATCCGCCGGGCTTGAGCCAGTCCTTTTCGATGGCGGGAGTCGGATGCTTCAGAATCGGTCCCGACGTGACCACCAAATCCGAGTCGACTACGGCTTGTTTCGGCTTTTTAACACCGACAATCTCGAACTTGAACCGAGCCTTCATTTCAGCGACGAATCGCTCCTGAACAGCAGGGAAGATATCATAGGCATACACCCGCTCAACCGGGAACAGACAGGCGAGAGCTTCCAAATTAGCACGCCCCTGAACACCACACGCCAAAATCCCAACCGTCGCGGACGCAGGACGAGCCAGGTATTTCGCCGAAAGCGCGGAAGCCGCTCCGGTGCGCATGGCTGTGATCCACGTGCAGTCCATAACAGCGTATGGGATGCCGGTCTCGACATCATTCAAAATCAGCAAGCCCGTGATATAGGGCAGTTCGCGTTTGTAGTTCTCCGGGTAACCACTGACCCACTTGATGCCCGCCGAGCGCATCGCGGGGATGTAGGCTGGCATGGCATGGATGAAGGCGTCGGGCATAGTATGAATTCCGGGCTTGGGCGGCATTTCCACCTTGCCATTCCCCTTTTCCCTAAAAGCCGTTTCGAGCAGTTCGATGATCTCCCGCATGGGCAGGTCAACCGTTTCGACGTCGGCGCGTGACAGATAGAGAACTTGCTGGTCGGACATTGGAATCTCCTTGTGAAGTGACGTACGACTGATTATACGACCAGCTCGATATAAATTTTTACCCAAAAGGATATGTTTATTTTCCGGTTCCCAAAATCAATGATTTCAGGAACCGGAAAAAATTTAATGTTCAGAGTACCTTGCGTATTGCAGTTCTGTGTTACGGCATATCCACCAGATACAAATACATTGCCGTCAGTTCCTCATCATCCATACGCCCAATGGACTTCCAGGGCATTTTTTCCGGGTCGAGTTTATGGTCAAATGGGTCCACGCCCGTGCGAAGCGTGGAGATGAACTGCTCCTGTGTCCAGCCTTTCACCAGTTTCAGATTTGGACCAAACGGGGCCAGTTGGCCTTCCACGCCTCCAAGCAGATTTTCGCCGTGACAATCCCTGCAATCCTGGTAACTCAGGATGTATTCACCGTATTCGGCCGTTGGACCCCTGGGGGGCGCGACAATTGCATCTGTGATTGGCGGCTGTCCTGCCGGTAACATGCCCACGCCGAGAAGAGTGAGTCCCAGAAGACCGGGTTGGTCAGGCGGATTCGGGGTTTCATTTTCCACAGCCGGTTGACTACGCAGGTAGGCGATCAGGGCCTGTAAATCCTCGTCGCTCAGGTTGCGTCCCCTGAAATTCGACATGACGAATAGCCAGCGGCCGTCGGGGTCAACCCCATTGCGCAAAGCACGGAAAATCTCTCCGTCCGACCAGTCCTTTAGTGGGCCAGCCGGGGTCAGATTTGATGAAACAAAGGCGCCGAGAGGCATTGGAAAGTCCTTACCAAGATCAACGCCGCCAGTCAGAGGCAACTCCTTGTTGGCCGAGTGACAGGAAGTGCAAAATGCGTCAGCAATGTGTTTGCCGCGCTCGATTTGTTGCGGAGTGCCGGCCACTTTCAAGTCCGGGACAGGTGCGGTACGCGGGGAATAGGCTTTGACCAAACCGACCGTTGCGGCAATGCATACAAGTCCGACAAACACCGAAAGCAGTCCGCCAAGAATAGAACCAACCCATTTTGAAAAGACATTCGTGGCTTTCCAGGATCGCCGGGTCAGCCAGCCGAAGAAGACCGAAACCGCGATCATTACCAGTAAAAAGAATATATTGATAAACATTGTTCCAAACTTTCTCATGAAAACAAATGGATTTTGGTTATTGCACCTCAAAACTCAGCGAACGATCCAATGTACCGTTCAGGTAGATATCCGCTTTGTAGGTGCCAACAGGCCAAAGATTGTCGTTGGACAGGTCAAAGTGGACCGTATCATCGCTGGAAGTGTAATTTGTCTCGTTGAGCAGGTAGTTCGGGTCGACTCCTTCGGCGTTGACAGCAATCCATGCAACCTTGAGTTCGGTATCATCCGGCGCGTTGCGCAAATCCACGAACAGATTCATCGTGTCGGACTGTGAAAAAGTGGTGGTGCGATTATTGCCTTCTGCGTCGGTGGAAAGCCAGGCATCGCCAATGTTTGCAGTGGAAAAGCCACAGGCAAGGGTGGAGACTGCAAGGGCAACGAGCGCAAGAATGATTGATAATTTGTTGATTTTCATGGTCATACTCCTTTTAACGATATGTTTACTTTTTAACCGTCAGGTGGTGTGCGCATCTGACGTTAGTTGATTCAAGCCTAATTTCCCGCGGGCGGAATGTCATAGCTATGACTGAAACGATTCTGTGGGTCGTATTTGGTTTTTAGTTGTTGTAGGCGAAGATAAGCCTCCAGCGAAAACCCTTGTTGGGTGCGCTCACGCGCCTCTTCACCACCCAGGAAATTCATGAACACACCGCCGTGCAGGTGTGGTGTCAGTGCCCGCCAGAGTTGCGTGATGTGACGACGAACAGCTTCATGGATTTCCGGTGTGGGTGCCCCGCCGACCACCTGAAGGATGTGAGTCGCATCGCGATTTCCATAGGCCGCGGCCGCTGGGTCAACTTTTGTTATTGCACCACCCGCGTGCCGGATCTCGGCAGATCCCAGTAGAGCGGGGCCGTTGCCTGGTAAAATGTATCGGATCAAGATGTCGGTAATTTCATCGTTGAGGCTGTTCAGCCATGCTCCACTTCCATGACCCGGGACCGGGTCCACGGGATCATTACTGATGGCCGCCACTTGTGAGAAAGGCATGGCCTTCATATCATCTTTGAGCGGCGCCTGCCATGCACGCCAGTAGTTTAAAAACTCCTCGCCTTGTTCCGCTGGTCCGCAGTAACAGGCGCGTATCATCACAAAGGATTGCCCGCGCAGGAGTTCCGGCACTTGCGGCAATGGGGGATAATTCTTCAGTGAGATGGATGAAGTCAATTCATCAGGCGCGTTGGTGACCCAACGGCGGTATTTCGCGAATACTTCCTTTGCCTTATGAACGGGATAGTACATGTTGCCGCCATACACAGTGGTGACCGGATAAAGCCGAATCTCCATACCGGTGACCACACCAAAACTACCTCCGCCTCCGCGCAAACCCCAAAACAGTTCGGTGTTTTCCGTGGCGCTGGCATGCAAGAGCGTTCCGTCCGCAGTCACCAATTCAAATTGATTCACACTGTCAACGGCGAGACCATATTTACGTGCCAGCCAACCCATGCCGCCGCCGAGGGTGTAACCAACCGCTCCCACATGCGGCGCGGAACCGAGCAAAGGTGCAAGTCCAACAGACTGGGCCTCTTCCAACACTCGTCCCCACTTCACACCGGCGCTGACCCACGCCGTTTGTGCGCCAGGATTTACACGGACGTCCGTCATCTGGGATGTCACAATAAGCAGACCGTTATTTGCCTCGCGGATGACCCCGTGCCCAGTGGACTTAACTGCCACTTCCATGCCTTGTGCCTGTGCAAAGCGAACTGCCTCAATAATATCGTCCGCAGTTTGTGCAACAATAATTAGCGCGGGATATTGATTAACAGTTAAATTCCATGCCTGCCGCGCCGTATCGTAACCATCGTCGTTCGGTGTGAGGACCTGACCGCCCACGCGAGCACGTAATTTATCGAGCCCCTGTAAATCATAATTTTGGTTGATTGGTAAAGATGTAATCGTCATATATGCCTCCAAGCAAGAACAATAAAATAAAAGACCATGTCATTTGGTGCCCATATTACACATCACGAAGCGGCTTAATTGGTATCTTTGGGGTATACAAAAATCAATACAAAAGAGGTACAATTACTCAAGGTTTTAAGGACAATCACCAGAGAAAGTGTAAAAAATGGATATATCGCCTGTATCATTTGGGAATTGGGCGAAACGCCGACGGCGGATGCTTGATCTCACTCAGAAAGAATTGGCTCAGCGGGCCGGGTGTTCCGTCGCCGCCCTGCAAAAAATCGAACGCGATGAACGTCGCCCATCACGTCAGTTGGCCGAACGACTGGCAGATTTTTTGGAAGTCCCGCCCGATCAGCGGGCTTTATTGTTGAGGGTTGCCCGGCGTGAGCGAATGGCTGAGGCACTTCCCTCTATCCCCCAGCCTGCTGCACCACCCCTGAAAGAATCAACCCCGAAGCATTCACGTTCAGAAATTCCAATTCCGCCTACTCCATTGGTGGGGCGCGAAGTGGAATTAGCCGAGATTGCACGCCTGCTTCACGACCCACAGTGTCGTTTACTCACGCTCAGGGGGGCGGGGGGAATTGGCAAGACTCGACTCGCCCTTGAAGCGGCCCGCCGATTACAAGGGGATATGCCCCAGGGCGCGTACTTCGTCTCATTGGTGGGTATCAGCGCGCCGGAATTCATTGTCCCGACCATTGCCGATGCGCTCGGTTTTGGGATGTCAGGGTCGATCGTTCAGAT
This sequence comes from Anaerolineales bacterium, assembly GCA_030834895.1. Classification (GTDB taxonomy): domain Bacteria; phylum Chloroflexota; class Anaerolineae; order Anaerolineales; family Villigracilaceae; genus Villigracilis. Next base: position 115,038 of record JAUQXA010000064.1, on the reverse strand, counting down.
GTCGCAACTCCTGAACTACCTGAAGGAGAAACAGACTCTCATTGTGCTCGATAATTTCGAACATTTGCTTGATGGCGCTGAACTGTTGAGCGAAATCCTGCAGCACGCGCCAGGGATAAAGTTGTTGGTCACTTCCCGCGAACTGCTGCACTTGCAGGCGGAGTGGATGTTGGAAGTACATGGCCTCTTCGTACCGCAGAATGCCTGGATAAACGAATTGGAAGCCAGTAGTTCGGCAATGCTATTTCTACAGCGCGCACAGCAGGCGCGGGTTGGTTTCACGCTGACAGATGTCGAACGGTCCGCCCTCCTGCGAATTTGCCAACTGGTACAGGGGATGCCGCTGGCGATCGAACTAGCCGCAGCCTGGGTGCGGACGCTCTCATGCCGGCAAATCGCAGATGAGATCGAACAAGGGCTGGGTTTCCTTGCGGCAACAGCGCGCGATGTACCCGAGCGGCATCGCTCGATCACCGCTGTGTTCGATCAATCCTGGAAGTTGCTTGCAACCGAGGAGCAACGCGTATTACGGCAGTTATCGATATTTCGGGGGAGTTTCACCCGCAGGGCGGCGAAACGGGTGGCGGGAGCAAGTCTTCCTCTGCTTTCAGCCCTGGTGGACAAATCACTTGTGCAATACAACGACATATATGGGGGACGTTTTGAATTGCACGAATTGATCCGTCAATATGCGGCAGTCCGCCTCGAAGAAGCCGTTGCGGAAGAACAAGCAACCCGCGAACGACACAGTCGCTACTACCTGACCTTGCTTGTAGAGCAGGAACCAGCATTGAGAAGTAGGCAACAAAAGGAAACTCTCTCGAGACTCATTGCTGACATTGATAATCTGCGCATGGCCTGGGATTTCGCAATTTCCGGCGAAGTGGTTGACCTGTTGCGCCAGGCCGCCGGGCCGTTATATTATTTTTATGAACTGCTTCAGTACTTCCGGGAGGCGGAAAGCTCCTACAAACGTGCCGCGGACATGCTGCGGACACGGCTTGCAAATTGCAAAGAGCAGAAAGACCCCGAACTGGAAGTCGCCCTTGGCGATATGCTGAATTATCAAGCCTTCTTCAATCTTCGGCCGGGAAATAACCGCGAAGCACTGGCTTTGTTCCAAACCAGCATGGAGTTGTTGAGCCCGCTTCATGAAACCTACGCCCTGACCTTCGCACTCGTTCATGCCGGGGTTGTGCATTGGGCAATGGGGAACTTTGACGAAGCATCCCTTGCATTAAGCAAAAGCCTATCCATGAGCAGCACACTTACTCATCACCCCTGGCTCAGGGCCTTTGCTGTGGGTTTTCTGGGCGCGGTGACACACGATATGGGCGGGTATGCCGACGGGTATCGGTTATTAAGCGAGGCCATGACGATTTGTCGTGACATGGAAGATCCTTATTTCATCCTGCTTATCGGCAGTTATTTCACCCGCTCCGCGCAAGCCCAGGGGCACATCGATGAAGCACATAAGGTGTTACGTGAGGGATTGCAAATTGCGCGGGAAAACGGCAATCGCTGGAGCATCGGGCTGGCATTGGAACGCCTGGGCACGTTCATGCAGACGGCTGGGAATAACAATGAAGCAGCGCTACAATATCTTGAGGAAAGCCTCAAACTTTTGCGTGAAGTCGGCGACCGGTGGAGTCTATCATGGGTACTCAATGCCATGGGTCAACTTTCACTTGCAAACCGCGATGAAACGAAGGCGGAGCAATATGCAATGGAAGCAATCAAAGTTGCGAATGAGGCAGGCAATCATCCCAGCGAACTCAACGCGCTGGTAACCCTGTCCACGATTCGCGCGCAACAGAAATTAAATGCTCCGGCGTTGGAGATGGCATTGTACGTCCTGCAGCACCCGTCCAGCACACAGGAAGCGAAAGACCGCGCGGTGCGACTGCGACTTGAACTTGAGGCGAGGCTGACACCGTATGAGGTTAAAATCGCCCAGACACGAATACAATCCGACCCTAACATGGTCACATCAACTTTTTCCTTCAACACATCAATGCCTGCATAGGTCTTGTGAGGTTGTTGTCATTCCGGACCCCAATCCAATAGACCTCTTGCGAAAGTCGCAGTTAGGTCAAGCTTGTAGTCTGACGCTTTCCAGGATTACGTGCATTGGCGGATTATAAACCCGCCCTACATATACTTATGCAAGAGGTCCAATATAAAAGCTGGGATGAATCCCGTGCCTGAAACTATCGTCCGCCCTGCGAGAGAAGCCGATATCACCGCCATCAAAAAATGTGTGGGTGACGCCTTTGGAAAATATATCGAGCGCATCGGCAAGCCACCCGCACCCATGCTGTTGGATTATCCCACGCACATCAACGAGGGCAAAGTTTGGGTGGCTGAAACTCAAGGGGACCTTTGCGGTGTGCTGGTGATTTTTCCCACCGAGCAGGGATTTTATCTCGACACGATTGCTGTCAGCCCGTCATTTCAGGGACTCGGTGTGGGACGCGCCTTGCTTCAATTTGCGGAGCAGGAGGCAATGCGACGTGGATTCATATCCATCTATCTTTGTACGAACGTCAAGATGACCGAGAATCAGATCCTTTATCCCAAGATCGGCTACGTGAAATATGACCGCTGCATGGAAAACGGATATGATCGAATTTTTTACCGCAAGCAACTCAAGTGATGGTCGATTTTTGCTACATTGGGGCTAAGTCCCCCGATGTAGCAAAGTAATCTACACCACTAACCGGCGGGAAAGTTTCATCAGCAGAAAATACAACCCCGCCAGAAATACGGCGAAGACCGCCACATTCCAGCCACCGGTGTAGGCGTCGCCAATCGCCAGACGTGACAGTGCCGTGATCGGCGAGACGTTTAGCAGAGTGCTGATGGCTGCCGCCGCCAGCAGGGAGAGGGAGTAGATGAACTGGGAACGTTCACGGTCTTTGAGTAAAACCGCGCCCAGCATTGCGGAGATGGAAGTTATCCCCGCTATGATCAGCGCCAGGAGGAGAATCCAGCCCGTGTTTTGAATAGCAATGTCGTTCAACCGCAGTAGAGACAGCCAGGCGATGCATTGGACAATCGCGATGATGACCGATGAAGTGATCTTTGCGGAGATCATCCCGTTGAGCGAAAGCGGCGCTGAGAGGAGAGTTTGCAGGGTATTATTTTCGACTTCTTCCGTAAGCGAGTCCACCGACATACTGCCAGACACGAAAGCGGGAAACAACATCAGCATGGGTAACAGCACCGAGTAGATGAATTCGAACGAAGTGGACGGTTTACCTTTCAAGTCTGTGTAGCGGACCTCGACTCCGTTTTTCTCGCGCAGATAATTCTCGTATTGTTTGAGAGGCTCCTGAACCACCATACGGATGATCGAACTGACTGCCTCATTATCGGGCAGGTATAACTTGATCTCTTTCGTATCTTTTATGCCTTCAGGGACAACGAAAATCGCGCTCACCTTGTTTTGAAAAAAATCAGTCTCCGCTTCGCCCAGTGTGGCAAACGGGACAATGGTCAAGCCGCGCTGGCGAATAAACGAAGACAACGGACTCTCACCGACCATGCCAATTTTGATTCCAGCCCCACTGAATCTCATGATGGTATCCGAATCATAAAGCGATAGCATCCCCAGAAGCAGCGCGGACGAGAACGAGGCGATGAATAATTGGATCAGAATGGAGATGACGATGGTCCGGTCACGGATAACCGAAACCAGTTCCTTCTTGACAACAGCCAGAAACGGGATGATCAAAATCCACCTCGCATCACGTAAACGTTATAGACAAAATGAACAATCGTCCCAACCCCCAAAGCCAGCGTGTAGGGGAGTTTCAATTTTATTTTCAACAAGGTAATGATTGTGGTGAAGACAAAATGGGCGACAAGCGGTATGAACAGCAACAGCCCCGCGCCGAACAAAGCGCCTGAAACCCTTGCCTGCGACACCATGGTAATCGAAAGCAAAAGCAGGAGTTTCTCACCAACCAGAAAGCCCAGCGCCGACAGGAAGGATAACCCAATGATGTTGCGCGTGGATTTCACCACGCCATGTTCCGCCAGCACCACGATTCCAACGGATTTAACAACCTCCTCGATCAGGGCCGAAGCAACCAGTGTAAAGCCGAGTATCAAGCGGACGGGCAGGTTCGTGGCGAATGCAAGGAAAACAATCTGCGTCAGATACACAATGGGAATGACCAGCAGGCTCCACAAGGGCACGGACAGATACGGATGCGCATGCGCCATCATCAGGTAAATCGCGTCCGCCGCTTTGCGGGTGATCGGTTTGTAACCCATCAAAAATTCCTCGTTCAGCAGCTTTGTCCCAGCAAACATGGCAAAGCCAAAGATCGCGGACATCGGCAGGGATGGGAACAAATATTCACGCCAGCCAAACGGTTCGTTACGATACATCTTCACCGCCAGTGCCAGCGGAGAAATGTAAGCCAGGTCATTGACATTTGTAAACATCGCGGGAAAAACGAGGTAGGCGGTTGTCAGCGTGGTGACGAGCATGGCGATGAACGTGGTGTCTTTGAATGTGCGATAAAACAACGGCACCGTCAGGTAAATGGCGAAAATGAACAACGTGGTCGGCGCGAAGATGGCAAGCGCAAGTGGAATGTCCGCTTTCGTCAATGCGGCGATCAAAGCGGTGGTAACCAATGAAAAAATCGCGTAAGGCAACATCTTGCCGAGGATAATTTGAAATGGTGTGATCGGCGCGGAGAGCAAAATCGTCAGGCGGCGGTTGACCTTCTCGTCCATGAAACTGCTGGTGAAGAAGATGCTGATAAAGGTGATTGGCAGGATGTAGATCAGAGCGACCAAGACCTGGGTGAACGGAGCAGGTGGCGGCGTAAGCGATGGGATGATGACTTCCTCCGGCTTGGCGACTGGAACCGTTTCCCCGTCCTGCAAATTCCCCGCCGGGAGTTGGTTCGGGTTCAGGTAATTGATTCCCACCCGCAGCGGAAAGGCGTCCTCCTCCGCAAAAGAATTTCCCACCCGAATCAATTCCGCCTTTTCCATATACTGCTTCAAAGCCCGTACCGCAAACTGTGATTTGTCATCTACGCGGGAGATGATCTGTGCGCCGTCAACCCACACATCGATGGATTTTTCTTCGAGCAGGGACTGACCATCGTCTACATTCACTTTTACAACTGCAAAGCGGCTATCCTGAATGGCTGGGACATCGCCCGAAACGCCGACGCGATACAGCCCGCTGCCAAGCGAGACCGTGTCACGCAGGGCTAAGGCAGAAAGTCCCACTGCCCCCATCAGCAAAAGGACAGCCACAGGACTCGCGCCGCCTCCGAAACGCTTCCGCAGGCGGGTGATTTCACGCCAGGCAATGACAAATATCTGATTCATTGAGGGTTTCCCGATATTCTTTACAAAGACCTGACAGGTTTCCCAAAAACCTGTCAGGTCTTTTTTTAGGATAAAATTGATGCATGATCGAAATTATAAATGTTTCCAAGAGCTACAATGATACTACAGTCGTCGATAATCTAAATCTGAAGATCGAGACGGGTGAAATTGTTGGAATCATTGGACACAACGGAGCGGGGAAAAGCACCACCATGAAGATGATCACCGGGCTGGTCGAACCCACTTCGGGCAGTATCCGCATAATGGGCAGGGACATTCAGAAGGAGGGGGTCAAGGTCAAACAAAAGATCGGCTTCCTACCCGAGGAAAGTCCGCTCTACGAGGCAATGACCGCCCAACAATACCTTTTGTTTTTCTCTGAACTTTATCGCATGCCGCGCCAAAAGGCGCTGAAGCGCATCGACGAAATCCTTGCCTCCCTGCATTTGATGGAAAAGACCAAACTCACAGGCGAATTTTCAAAAGGAATGAAGCGCAAGACCGCCATCGCACGGGCGCTGCTCCACGACCCCGAACTGCTGATCCTCGATGAACCAAATTCCGGACTTGACCCACTAACCTCCTTCTTCATCATCAACTACCTGCGTACCCTCAAGCGTGAGGGAAAGACCATCCTGCTCAGCGCGCACAACCTCTTCCACGTGGAAACCATCTGCGACCGCGTGGGAATCATCAAGAATGGCAAACTGCTGGTCTTCGATACGATGGATGCCATCCGCGCCAGGCTGGGAAGGCGCGAATACCAAGTCGTCTTCCATTCGGACCAGCAATTGGATTATGAACATATCGGCGGCAATTATGTCTTTCGCACAGCCGAGGTGGACGCCATCGCAGAAATGCTGGAAACCGTCTCAGCCAACAGCTGGACATTGGTCGACCTATCGATGCGGGAATCGGCGCTGGAGGAGATTTACGTCAAGCTGATGGCGGATGATTAGGCTCGAATACGGACATTCAGGCGATTGTATTTCGCCCTTTTTCGTCATATCATGATGTCAGAGAGTTCTGCCCTTTCCATTTTCAAGGAGGTACGTGATGTCCCGTAAAATCTTTACCCAGATTTCGTTCCTTGCCCTGCTCCTGCTTGCCTTCCTCGCCATTCCCGCCAACGCCCAGGCCGGGGGAGTGTGCGGTGGCACATATGTCGTTGAGACAGGAGACACGCTCAACTCGATTGCAACCAAATGCGGCACCACCGTTTCCGCCATTACCACAGCTAATCCCGGGGTCGGCGACCCCCTGCGAGCTGGTCAGACGCTAAACCTATCCAGCGCCAGTTCGAGCGGAAGTGCCGTCACCAGCACGATTGTCTCCAGCGATTCGAGCTATACCGCGACTACCGCCACCACAACAAGCTCCAACTACAACAACTATGTCGCACCGGTCACTTACAACAAAGGTACGTATATTGTTCAATATGGCGATACCTTCTCCGCAATTGCCTATCGGTACGGACTGAGCGTCAACCAGTTGTGGGCAGCCAATCCGCAGGTCTGGAACATCAACTACCTGTATGCCGGGCAGGTGTTGTACATCCCCTCGGGCGGAGGGACCACATACACATCCAAAACAGAATCACAACCGCTTTCCTATGGCAACGTCCCCGCCGGGACAGAGTACAGCAACGTCAAGCTGGTCAACAAATCTCAGAGCAGGGAAATTTACGTTTCTTTACAAGGCGAGACAATGGACGGCATCCGTGTGATCTATGAATATCCCGTTGAAGGGTCTCTAAAGGTCAAAATACCAACCGGTGATTACACATACGTTGCCTGGGTAAATGAACAGGAATTCGTTGGCTACTTCCGCCTCCGCAAGGGCTCGGACCGCACGATTACCTTCCGCAACAGCGAAAGCACCGCCGAGTAACACAGGAAAGACCCTATTTGAAAACCCCGATTGACAGCCGCCTTATAGGAGTGGGCGGCTGTCAAATATAGATTATGCGCTGGGAGAGTTGTCTTTCTGTGCAGGATGGTCAAGGCTAATAGAAAACAAAAAAGCAGGATGGTTTTCCCTCCCTTACAGCACCAAAGCAAATGACACAAAACTACCGGGCTTATCTTTTTGACAAAAACAGTACGCACAATCAGGTACAATAAAGATAATCAGAAAATCTTGGCAGATAGAAATTCAGTTTTCTCTGGTTAAGGAGGTTAACCGGAAATGTCTGGAATCTCGGGACTTAAGTGGCCGTTTAATCCAACATGCTTGAATGATATCCTGGACAAAGACAGGCTTGCAGTAATCGAATCAGGGGGGTATGAACGCCTGGGCCGGCCATTGACTATACTTGATTTCGATTCCAAGGCGGGAAGTTTTACACATCGAATTGAATCTATACACGAGAAACAACATTACGAGGAATTTTGCCGTTTTTTCCGCGATGATGCTCATGTGAAAGGTGGAGACACAGTTTGCAAAAACTGGGATATTGCCCAAGCAAAGAAATCCTTTGATGAATTCGAGAGTACGGGCGATCCATTTCGTCTCTTTCCCTGCCATTTGGGCTTAATGGACATGACGCATGTAATTCGGTTGAGAGGCAGGCCTCTAGCAGTTGTTTTTTCAGGGCAATTTCGTCCACCAAGATTGGAAAACATTACTGAATCTTTGAACAGAATGTTCAACGAGAGCAGCGAAAATATAAGAATAGAAGATAGAGAAGAAATAGAAAATCTAAAAATGTTGGCAAACGACATTACGCCCATGCCAACAAATGCCCGTGAACAACTGGAACAGGAAGTTTTGCACATTCAGCAGATTATCGAAGCTGAGTTTGAGCTACAAAAAAGGCAATGTGAACAAAAATTTCTAGATGACCTTCGTAACGCAGTCAACATGCCCAGGGAGATAACTCAGGGGCAAATGCAGGAAAAAATTCGCCTGGCTGTCCGCTTGATTAAGGAATTTTGTCAGTGTGAGTATGTCCTATTTTTTGCGGGAATACATGAAAACGACACTGTATTAACCTCATTTGCCCAGGCAGGGCTGCCTGCAAACGTCGAAGGTCAACCGCCCCATTTCAACTGGTCGAAAGCCAAACTACCCCATGCAAATTTCATCCTTGACCAGCAAAAATTTACGGACGAAACACAGCATTTATTGAGGAATGGGATCCGGGGTGACAATCGGGAGCATTTTGCAAACATAGCCTGCCTTATCCCAAACACCATAGGGGACCGTTACCGCAGCGTGCTGGCACTGGGTCCTTTTGCTGAAGCAGTATCGCTCGAGTGGGAGAGACAGTTTCTCAATGAAATTGCCGGAATTATCGGCGTATTTGCGCGAACAGGTTTTGAGGTGCTCCGCCTGGAACAGGAACGCCGCCGCTGGGAGAACACAGCAACTCTGTTAACCCATGAATACAAAACCACCCTTAATACAATTACCATGCCAATTGGCATGGCAAGGGCTATTCTTCAGAAAAGCGGGGTCCGGGATGCGGAACGCGCGGATGAATACCTAAAACAGGCGGAAGACCGATCTCTTTTATTGGCGCGTATTACGAGCGGTACTTTAGAGGGTCTGGTTATCAAGGTCGAACCTGAAGACTTGGATATAGAAAGCTACTCCCTTTCAGCGCTCGTTGAAAATTGTGTCAGCGGGTTCATGGAAACGGCGCGTAAAAAGAACCTTGAACTGGTAATTGACAGCAGTATAGGGATTTTGCCGCAAGCCGATGTGGATGTTCCCCGCCTCACCATTGCGCTGGCCAATCTGGTCGAGAATGCCATAAAATATTCCTTTTCAAAATCCAGGATTTTTATCCGGTCCCATTTGAATATCACTTCAGGCATGGATCTGGCTTCTGCCATCATCGAAGTGGACAATATTGGTTTCGAGATCCGCGAACAAGACCGACAAAGAATATTTGAGGTGGGGGAACGGGGGGGAGGCGCGACCAGAATAAAACGCATCCCGGGATCCGGTTATGGTCTATGGGAAGCGCGCTCCATTGTCGAATCTCATGGAGGAGAAATTCATGTAAAAATTCATCCGACAGCCATCCACAGGCAGGAAGGCAGGGCAAGCAGGGTTGTCTTCTCCATCGAAATTCCGCTCAAACATAAAAAATAATCTCAGGAGTCGAATATGTCAAACAAGCCAAAAAGAATTCTTCTGCTGGATGATGATTACGAGAGCATGCATGATCTCAAGAGCTATCTTGAGGAAGAGCTGGGTTGGGAGGTGGAATTTTCAGCAGAAAAAAATCTGCTCCAACGGTTAGGGCAGGAACAGTTTGACCTGCTTCTTGTGGACGTGATGATTCGTCCGAAAAATATAGGGCCCAACAGCCAGGAAGTCGAAAACATACATTACGATAACGTGAAATGGGATCACACAGGTCTGGAATTTATACGACGGTTCAGGCAGGGGGAGTACAGCCAAGAGGGTATGGGTACTTCTCGCAACGTCCCGCTTATTGCCCTCTCCGCCGTTGCGGACAGCGCAGCCGATGGAGAATGGGGAAAAATCATACAAAACGAGCATTGTGTCGAAAAGCCTTTCCGGTTATCTGAATTAATTAAACTAGTGCAAAAATTGCTTCAGGAGTAAAAATGTCCATAATCAAAGGGGCTATGTTTGTTAGTGATTCGCGTCGCGATGCTGATAAATATTACAAACTACTGCTCGCAATCGAAAACGCTACGGGAAAGATTTACGCACTGGATAAGGAAGGTCGTACCAGTATTGACGAAGTGCTGGCAGGACTTTTGCCAGACCTCGCTGAGTCCTTGGATGCTGCGCAGGCTTTCGTTGCAGTCTACCAACAGAATTCGAAAGCCCGCCACAAAGGTTTTGACCTGGTAGCAACGTATCCTAAAATGGAATTAAGTGAGCCCTCTCTGCCATGGTCAAAGATGGTCAACCAGGTCTTAACAGATGGCAGGCCACGTGTGGTAGAGCCTTTCGAAGATGTGCCCGGAAAATTAATTCATGGACTTGAAATCTTTAATGCTACGACAGCTATACTGGTACGGATGCAAATTGGAGGGCGGTCCCGGATTATTGGAGTTTGCAACCGCTCAGGCCCTGGGATGGGTCCCTTCCTATCCTCTGATCGCAGGACGTTGGAAGGCATAATCGAATTGATCGCAATTGGATTGAGAGTGGGAGAACGAAGAAGACAAGAACTTGAAAACATTCAGAATATTTCAGCCGCCATTAGCGCTGAACTTAACCCGGATGATCTCCTGCCACTAGTTGCCAGAAAAGCCGCTGAGGCCTTTTCTGCGCCCGCAACAAGCCTAATGTTATGGGACAAGGGGAGGGAAAATCTTATTATTGAAGCCAGCCATGGGCTTTCCGCTGGATACGTAAGGGGACAGCGCATTCCCAAACAAAAGGTGAACGATGCCATTGCGGCATATGAAAATGAGAATTCGATCGTCATACCAAATTTGCGTAGGAACTCTTTCGGGGAAGGGGGACTAATCAGAGCCGAGCGTCTTTATTCTTCCTTGATTGCCAAACTCCAAGTATCCAATGAATTGATTGGTGTTCTAAATATATACAGCCAAAATACACCCCGCCCATTCAGCGCTGACGAACGAGAATTGGCAGAGATATTTGCTAATCACGCAGCAATTGCTATCAACAACGCCAGATTGGCTAAAAAAGAGGAGAAAAAGAGGAAACATTTAGAAGCCGTGATCAATGCAAGTAAGGTCATTACAGCCAGTGTTGGGCTTGGTCATCAGGAAATTCTCGAAAAAATCTTGGAGCAAGCGGTGGAAACCGTTAAAGGAAGTGGGGAACAAAAAGCTACATTAGGAACAATGCAACGTTTTGACGAGAAGAACAAAGAACTTATTTTTGAATATGTCTATCCAACAAGTATTCTCCCAGAACTGAAGGCGGAAATCGGTGACTGTTTACCGTTGGAAACGGCAAAGAGCGGAGAGAGAAGGAGAGGTATTAGTGTGCGTGCGGCGAACAGTCGTAAACCTCAGCTTATTCATGATGTCAGTATCGACTCTGACTATGTTGTATATCACGATAAAACCAAGTCCGAATTGTCCGTCCCTTTGCTAGACGGAGACAATTTGATAGGTGTTCTTGACGTGGAAAGCGATGAAGTTCATGCGTTTGACGAGGAGGATATGGAAGCATTGCAAGCCTTGGCAGGTATGGCAGTTGTCGCCTTGCGAAATGCAGAGCAGGCAGAGATGCTAACCCGAAGTAATGCGGTTGGTGTAATGGGCGCCTGGGGTGCGGAAATCGTTCATGTTGTCAATCGGGAAGTAGGATGTATCAGGCGAGGGGTTTATCTGATCCAGCAACGGCCTGATATCCCAGCGGAAGTTAGAGAGGAGCTCAATACTATCGATCAATCTGCAAATCGTTTGGCAATGCCTGAAATTCCAGATCGTCTCCCTGGATATGAAGCCACCCCGTTGCCGGCATCCTCCGATATTGATTCTGCCATTCATACAGCAGTTGAGGCAGACCGTCCACGTTATCCTTCGATTTCCTTCCGTTTTGAGGCGGGATGTCCGGATGTCCGAGTAGCAATGCACGAAAGGTTCATATTCACAATACTACGCAACCTTTTGCGAAATGCAATTCACGCCCTATCTTCGGAGAGTGTGATTGAAAAGACAATCTGGGTACGCAGCCGTATTGATGGTTCGATGGCAATGATTGAAATGGAAAACTCAGGACCGAATTTGCGCACTGAGATTGCCCCCTTCATCTTCAAGCGGCTCATTCCTCATGGGGATGGCCGGAAAGGGCGTGGGCTGTTACTAGTGGGATTTATTATAGAGCAGCATGGCGGAAAGATTGAGACTATCCAAATTGAGGGAAAGGGTGTCACTTTTCGTTTTTGGCTACCTCTTGCCCCGTCACAAGAACATAGTGTCGAAACAAAATAGGAGCTTGCCATGCCAATCCCATGCACCATACGTGTTCTTGTGGTAGATAATGATCTCAAAGTGCGAAGCCAAGTAGTCAAGATTCTGCAGGGAGCTGGTTGTTTGGCCCAAGCGGCTGAAGGCCAAGGAGTGGAGCTTGAAGAGTCGGCCAAGAAGCTAACTAGTGTTTTCAGACCACACATAGTCATCATGGATCTGCGACTGTCAGACGAGCATACAGACGACCGCAGTGGACTTGATTTATGGAAAGATCAAAGCTTTTCATCCGCCCGTTGCATCCTTTACTCGGCACATCTTAATAAAAATTACAAGATTACACAACAGGCGTTTAGGCAGGATGGCGTAGAAGATGTAATCGGGAAAGAAGATTCTCCCCAAGCCCTGGTAGACGCTGTAAAGAGAGTGGCCCGAATGGGCTGTGGCTGTCAAAACGGGCTTTCCCTGGTTTGGCCGACCGCCTGGAACGAAGAAGTGATCCTCAGATATCTATTCGGTGATGACAATGATCTCCCACGCGATCTGGTCATGGATGTTCTTGGGCGCTTGTTTCCCGAAACGAGGTTACTTGCCCTCAAACCACTGGAAGGGGCAGTAGAAACATCGGTCATCGTCGGACATGGACGAACCGTACTTTTTCAAGCCTGGCCGGACAACAAAGAACCGGTGGCCGTAAAGCTTGCCCCGCGCGAAAGAATCCAGCGGGAAGTAGAAGCCTATAAGACATATATACAGGAACGGCTTGTCGGCCGGTTTTCAGCAGAGTTGCACCAACATGCCGATTTTTGGGACCTGGGGGGAATTTGCTACAGTTTCATGGGATCGTCTCAGAAATCCCTGAAAACCTTTACCACATTTTACCGACAGGCAAAAAATTCAAACGAAATCATCAAACCTCTGGTCCATTTCTTCGAGGAGGTCTGGAGTCGTCATTACAGCGACTCACGCCAGCCTTTAACGGGAACCCTCTATCAGACGTATGATCCCTCTCATAAACTGCACCAACATTTGAAAGATTTTCCAATTCAGGAAAAAACGGTCACATTCCCCGGTCTCCCCGGCACCTATGTAAATCCTGTCGTCTGGCTGCTGACACATGGAGCAGACAGTTATTTTCCGCACGCAAATCAGGTCATCGTTCATGGCGATCTGCATGGGGATAATTTATTTGTCGACGAGGATCATGCATGGGCTATCGATTTCGAACGCAGCGGAATCAGCCACATCCTGCGGGATTTTGTCGAATTGGAACAGAACATTATCACCCGCTTGGCCATCCTTCCGGAGGATGATCTGCAGTTGTTCTATTATCTGGCTGTGATCCTGACAAAGCCACTTTTGCCCACCAGGCCCCTCTCAATTCCGAAATATTTTGAAGAAAATGAAGAAATCAAGAAAGCCTTGGAGGTGATCAATGGATTGCGAGCCATTGCCCAAAAGGTCACCCACTATGGAGATTTGCGCGAATATTACTGGGGACTGCTGTTGGATGCATCCTTTGGTTTAATGCTTTCAAAGATGAACTCATCCAGGTGGTGGCGGGCATTTTTGCTTTCCTCCCTTCTCTGCACTCGTCTTAAGCAGTGGGGAGAGAATTGGCCACCGGTAGAGTGGTTGTCAATCAACGAAGATCAGATCAACTGGTCAAATAAGATCTATGAGCCTATAAAGGAGAACAATCACGCACTTCTTAAAAACGCCGAAAGCGAGTTTCCGGGCCAAAATAATGTAAGCAAGGTGACAAATATCATTGTTCAAGGAAATATTTCCGGAAGTTTGACCGTTGGCGATGGCAACCGATCCATTATGGATAGTTATAATAAAATCACCTCCTCAAAAATTGATTCGGAACTCAAGGAAACTTTGAGGCAATTGACAGAGGCTGTAGATATGATGAGCAAATCTTTGTCCAAAGAGCAATTGGCGGAAGTTGCAGACGATTTAGGTAGGCTGGTTGATGAAGTTACCAAACCCAAGCCAAACAAAAAATGGTGTTCATTCAGCATCGAGGGTTTAATAAAAGCTGCTGAAAATGTCGAAAAGGTGGGGGAACCTGTAATCAACCTATCACGGAAAGTGCTTTCTCTTTTGACGGCAGGACTGGTCTCACCATAGTTTTCTTGCCTCACCGATTTTTTTCTTTGTGCAAAAAGTTGGACGTCAAAACATATAATCCCAAATAGCCCATAAAAGGTCCGTATATGTCCAACCTCCCCATCCCTATTATCGAAGCATATGGCACGCACCGTGAAGTCGGCTCCCAAATTGGGATGCAATGCAAGCCCCAAATTATGGACATGCTCTCGCAAATGCGGTCAGACCTCCCTGCCAATGTGACGTGGAAATCCATGCTTGAACAAAGCAGGCTTTATCTTGCGTACAGCCGCACTGCGTACCCGCAATACACCGAAGAACTGGAAGGGATTGCCAAAGGCTCGGGTGTTCCATTCGATGAAATCTTTTTGGGCATGTGCGAGGAGCTGTGGGAGCCTTCGGTCTGGAACAAAGGCTGTACCGACATGGCAGCCCGTGGACGCGCCACATTGGACGGCTCGACCCTGCTCGCGCATACCAATGACCTTGTCGCAGAGGATGAATCGCGCCTGGTCATTTTGAAAGTGCAAGCGGGTGATGAACCTGTATTCCTTGCCGTTTCTGCGGGCGGAGTGGGAATCAGCGCCGGGTTCAACGCCGCAAAAATCAGCCTGACCGGGAATCAACTGGACAGCAACGATATCCGCCCGGGCGTACCGCGCCTTTTGGTTGCTCGCGCTATTTTGGGTGCGCGTCATCTGGGTGAAGCCATGAGTCACTGCCTGCTCAAAGAACGCGCATCAAGTTATAACAACATCATCGCAGACGGGAACGGCGAGGTTTATTCAATGGAGGGTTCCGCTACCGATTGCGACGCACTCTACATCGAGGGGGATATTCTGGCGCACGCGAATCACTACGTCAGCCCGGTCATGCGCCGCTTCGAGCTTGATCCTTCCGCCTTCGCGGGTTCGATCATCCGACACAACCGTGCCATGCGTTTGTTGGAGGAGAATTACGGAAAACTGACTCCCGACCTGTTCAAAACCCTTCTGGCTGACCATACTGGGTATCCCTACTCCATTTGCAGCCATCAGGAAAAAAGCAAAACTGTCTTCAGTATCATCATCCAGTTGGAATCCCTGCGCGCCTGGATCGGGAGCGGACTTCCCTGTCAGACGGAATATATCGAATACCGGCTTGAACCTTATCGGAGTCAAGACTCATGACCGAACTCCAAGCCCTTTTCCCTGAAACCTATGAGGGATCACGCGAACGTTTTTGTAATGACTTATCCACTGTACAAACGTTATGGCCAAAGGCAAAATTATTTCAACATGTCCTGTCCGATGACAAAGACCTGACCATCGATTGGCTTTACTCGGATGCAACCGAACGAAACGAAAAAGTCGTCATGGTGACCACGGGCGAGCATGGCGTGGAATGTTACGTCGGCTCCGCCATACTCCAGCGCTTTATCGAAGTTTACATGCCGAGGCTCGATCCACGGACAACGGGTATTTTGCTCGTCCATGCCATCAACCCGTGGGGAATGAAACATCGCCGCCGCGGCAACGCCAACAATATCGACCTCAACCGCACTTTCCTCTGGGACATGGGATTTGACTCAACCTTCAATCCAGAATACGATAGGATCGACTCGTTTCTTAACCCACCCTCGAAGCTGACCAACTTTTTCCTGAGCGACCTCGCCTATTTCCTCGGTCTGGTCTGGCACATTGGACGAATGGGCTTGCGAGGTTTCGACGGAGCGCAACTGCTCGGACAGTACCATCAGCCCAAGGGGTTATTTTACGGCGGCAAGGAAATGCCAGAGGAAACTCGAACTCTGATGGGGCTTTACCGTCAGATGTTAGGCAGCTACAAACAGGTCCTGCATTTGGATATGCACACAGGCTACGGTCCGCGCTACCAGATGAGCCTCGTCAATTCGGCGCTGGATAAACGCACGTCGGCAAAGTTCGTCAAAAGGTTCGATTATCCGCTGGTGGTTGCCGCCACTGCCGACGAGTTCTACGCCATTCGCGGCGATATGATCGATTACATCTACACCCTGCAGCAAAATGAATTTCCCCGAACAAAACTCTATGCAACCTCCTTTGAATTTGGCGCTTATGGTAATGTACTACATGGCTTGATTCACAGTCCACGGGTGATGATCCACGAGAACCGTGTTTATTGGTATGGCGCAGGCAATGAAAAAATCCTCGCGCGCGCAAAACACGGCTTCGAGGAATTGTTCAATCCCGCCGCAAGAGACTGGCGTGAGAAAGCGGTCGCGGATGCAGATCAGGCGTTCACGGGAATATTAAAGGTTGAGGGATTCATCCCTTAGGAACTCTGGTTTTGTACTTGATGGTAATCGGATCAATTCAAGGAATCACTTTGCATAGACCACAATCGCCATACCCAGTACGGTCACCAAAACGCCCGCAAGCCGCATCCATGAAAACGTTTCGAGACCGAATGCCACAGAGAGCAGTGTCGCCCAAACCGGAGAGGTGTACGCCAGCGCCATCACAGTGGACAAACTGACCTGCTGGCTGCCAAGTCCATAATACAACAGGATATGGCCGATGAGCGAGGATATCAACCCAGTAAAAATGACCACCACCCAAATCGATTGCCTGCCTTGAGTGCTTGCCCACAATGCGGGCAACTGTTCCCGTGCCACAGGCCAGATGATGATCCAAACACCGACGAAGGTGACCAGTTCACGCAAGGCAAACGCCAGCGTGGGATGCATTGTCACATCCCGCAAAACGTACTTGACGGCGAACGAACCGATTGCCCAACATATCCCTGCAAGAACTGCGGAGAGTATCGCGCTTGTTGTACTGTTCATGCGGTCATTTTACAGAAATAGCGGGGATGTGCAAGTGACAATTGGTATCCAAACCCACGTATAAAAAACACACCGCCTCACTATTGAAGGCGGTGTTTCTGTCGGGGTGGAGCGATTTGAACGCTCGACCTCACGGACCCGAACCGTGCGCTCTACCGGGCTGAGCCACACCCCGAACGGACTGCATTATACCATTACGGTTTGTTTTGTCAGGGGTAAATTTGTAGTTCCTTATGTAATGCCAAGAGTCACATAGTTCGAGTTCACCAGCAGCATGGGCACTTGAATATTGAACTGCGGCAGGTGCGGATTGGCAATCTCGGCATCGTAGATGGACAACCACAATGTCCGCATCACATCCAGGCTGGTGGCAACATCGGTCTGCATCGAAATACGGATCTTTCCTTTCAACACAAAAGGACCAACCATCACATCCATCGACTGCATCATGCGGTTTTGTTCGCTGGCATCATAGTCCAGGACTTCCCGGGCGGGAGGCGCAAGGTGGAATGCAGCCACCTGCACGGTCGGAATGAATATCTCGGAGAACGCAAAAGTCTTTGGCGTCCCGCCGGCAAAGGAAATCACTTGTGGCTTGTGAAGGTGAATATAATTTGGAACGCCCTGCGTACGAAGCCAGATGCTCACGCGCGCATTTTCCTTTGCAATCACCTCCCCGCGCGCCAACATATCATTGGTGTAGACCATTACCGTCGCAAGTTTTTCTTCTTCAGTAAGTTGTCTCATGGTTCACTCCTTTGTCAAAGCGACAATCGAATTATACCCTTCACGTTCACAAATTGCGTCTCTTTAGCCTGCGGGAAGCGCAATTCGTGAACGCAGGCATTATATACAACACCCTTCCACCTCAGTGCATGAACGTTTATACTCTGCCAATCACTTTTTCGATATGACACCTGACAAGCCATACGCCAAGCACTGGAACATTCCCCCTCTCATCTCGCCCGAAGCTGATTCTGCGCTCTCGAAATTTCCCCCCATCCTCAGGCAGATTCTCTTCAATCGCGGCCATGCTACAGACGCCGAGGCGCGCGCATTTCTCAACGCCAAGCCCGACTTCAATACTGACCCGTTTCAGATGACAGGCATGCACCAGGCGATTGATCGAATCCAGGCGGCCATTCAAAATCATGAACCCATCGCCATCTACGGCGATTACGACGTGGACGGCGTGACATCCACTGCTTTACTTGTTGAAACATTGTCCTATTTCGACGCGGACGTGCGCGGATACATCCCCAACCGTTTCGATGAAGGCTACGGACTCAACAACGAGGCAATGGACAAACTCAAAGCTGATGGCGTGAAACTGATCGTTACTGTCGATTGCGGCATCCGCTCGCCGAACGAAGCAGCCTACGCCAAAAGCCTCGGCCTTGACCTGATCATCAGCGACCATCACCACCCAGCCGAAGGCGACCTGCCCCCAGCCTTCGCCGTCATCAACCCCAAACAACCCGGCGACATCTATCCCGATAAGGATTTGGCTGGCGTGGGCATCGCCTACAAGATCGCCGAAGCCTTGTTGGACGATGGAGAACGCAACACAAACAATAGTCAACCGTCCACGGTCAATGGTCAACGCCTGTATAGCTTGCTTGATCTGGTCGCGCTTGGCACGGTTGCCGACCTCGCGCCGCTCACGGGCGAAAATCGCATCCTCGTCCGCAAAGGGCTGAGGCAAATGAAGCAAACCCAGCGACAGGGCTTGTTCTCGCTCGCCGCAGTGTCAGATATTTCGTTAGCAAAGGTAAACGCGGGAACCATTGGCTTTTCATTGGGACCGCGCTTGAATGCGGCAGGCAGGTTGAAGGAAGCGCTTGCCGCCTACGAATTGCTCATCACCAAAGACCCGCTCCGCGCCGGAGAACTCGCGCAACTGCTCAACATTCAAAATCGCGAACGGCAGGCAATCACCCGCGAGATGCAGGCACAGGCAGAAGCCATTGCCCTTGCCGACGACCCCAAGGCCTGGCTGCTCTTCGCCGCGCATGAAGACTTCAATTCAGGCGTCATCGGACTTGCCGCCTCGCGCCTGACAGACACCTACTACCGCCCGGCGATTGTCGCATCCAAAGGGGAGGAAGAGACTCGCGGCTCGTGCCGCTCCATCCCCGAGTTTCACATCACCGACGCGCTGGATCAATGCGCTGACCTGCTCGTGCGTCACGGCGGACATGCCGCTGCAGCTGGATTCACCGTCCGAAACGAGAATCTGCCAGAGTTGGTGGCGCGGCTAAAATCCATCGCGGAGGAAAAGCTGTCAAAGTCAGAACTCAAGCCCACAGTCACAGCGGACATGGAAGTCTCGCTGGTGGATGTCCGCCCGGAGTTGTTCGAAAAATGCCTGAGATTTCTCGAACCGACAGGCTACGGAAATCCGAATGCGGTTTTCGTGGCGCGCAACGTCAAGGTTAAAAATGCGCGCGCTATCGGCGCGGATGCCAAGCACCTAAAACTAGCGCTTGAAGATGAAGCAGGCTACACCCATGACGCCATCGGTTTCAGGTTCGGCGAGTGGCAAAGAAAAATGCTCCCGCGTGTGGACATTCTATTCACCTACGAAGTGAACGAATACAACGGGCGCGTTGGCTATCAATTGAACTTGAAGGACATCAGGGAAGCAGGGTTGGGAGATTATAGCTGATTGAAAGTTGATGGGCACTTATTACTTATTGCTCGTCACTTCTTTCGTCCTTCATCCTTCTCTCCCACCAACTCCTTCACCAAACTCTCCGGCACTTGCACGGCAACCAACTCCCCTTTTACCGTAATCACTCCATCCGCCATAATCCATTCTTCCACCACAACTTTCCTTCCCTTCACTTCCTTGACCTTTCCACGCACTTCCAACACGGGACCCAGCGGCGTGGGCTTGAGATAATCCACATGCAAGGAAGCGGTGAGATAACGCAAGGGCGGCTCGGTGTCCATCTCGCGGTTTTCGGCGCGATAGCCTGCGGCAGCGGCTGTGCCTGTGCCGTGACAGTCAATCAACGAAGCCAACAGTCCGCCATAAACGTAACCCAGAATGGCAGTGTGATACGGCTTGGGCTGGAAGTGGGCAACCGATTCATCTCCGTCCCAATAGCTTTTAAGTTGATTTCCGAGTTCGTTCATGGTTCCACAGCCATAGCAATGAGCAAAGTATTCGGGGTAATAATCCTGGAATGCCTTTTCAGTCACGGATGTCTCCTCAAGAGATTTAAACTCTTACCGCCAGGGTTTTTGCATGGTTAGGGTGCAGCTAAAGTTGGACTCGACGTGAAAGTTGGAATCGGCGTAAAAGTCGGTGTGGTCTGGGGTATAGCATTGGGCGATTCGATTACGCGGAATCGTCCCACCACCTTCCAGTCATATCCCATGAAAATCTGCACTTCGTATTCCCCCGGCACCCAACCGCCGATGGGATTGGAACATTCAGTATAGCCGCCAATACCACCCGTGCCGCCATCCCAAGGCTGGGTTTCGTAGCAGATCAATTTTTGATCCTTGTACCAGAGCGCGGTCCACTGCACACCGGGAATCAGGTTGTTGTAATCGAATCCAGCGTACATGGTTTGAATGGGAAGCTCGAATACGGTCTTGGGGTCAATTGGGTTGACGCCGTCAAACTGGGTCGAAAATTGCAACGGAGTAAACAATGCATCGGGGTTCGGCGTGACTATTCCCTGAAAGAGCGCTTCGATGGCAAGCGGTAAAAACGGAGTTAAGGTCAGCGTTGGGGTGTTGGAGACTGCGGGAGTTGGCGTCACGGTCGGCGGGACGGTGACGGTCGGGGTCAATGTGATGGTCGGCGTGAGGGTAATGGTCGGTGTCGACGACGGCGTGGGAGTCGGCGGAAAATAGCCATAGATCATTGGTTCCCCAAAGACGGGAAGCCAGGCGGCGCAGGCAAACAAAAACAGAGCGAGGAATAGCAAGCGCCACGCGTTGGCATTACGCATCCGTCGCAGGCTGTAGAAAGCCAGCTTCCGCGCCGACTGCATCACGTGAATCGCATTGCGGATGGCAAAGACAGCAGCGGCAATCATCATGAGCGAAGCGGCAATAATCCCGGCATGAATGTCCATAAAGGGGATTATACCCATTACGGTCACAAATTGTGCTTCCCGCAATAAAAAGCACAATTTGTGACCGGGGTATTATATAAATGTTAACGATATAATTCACGTATGGCACAAGAAACCATCTTCCTCAAACTGGGCGGGTCATTGATCACCGATAAAGATAAGCCCTACACCCCAAGACTGGATAAGCTTAAAGACCTGGCGTTGGAAATCAAAACTGTTCTAGACTCAAGATCGGAGATGACTCTGATTCTCGGGCATGGGTCCGGCTCTTTCGGTCACACTGCAGCAAAGAAGTATGGGACAAGAGATGGAATCATAGACCCTAAAGGTCTTCAGAGACCTTTAGGGTCTGTTGAAGATTATTGGCATGGCTTCGCCGAAGTCCGGTATCAGGCGGCGGAGTTGACCCGCTACGTGATGCAGACCCTGCTCGAAGCGGGCGTGCCAGCCATCCCGTTTTCACCGTCGGCTTCGATGGTGTCTACGAATAGAAAAGTCACCTCACACAATATACTGGCTATACGCAAAGCATTGGAGGCGCATCTACTGCCCGTTGTGCATGGCGATGTGGCTTTCGATGAGGCACTCGGCGGGACGATCCTCTCCACCGAGGATGTCTTTGCCTTCCTTGCGGAACACCTACCCCCCACGCGGATTCTGCTGGCAGGAATCGAGGCGGGCGTTTGGGCAGACTTCCCAGCAAGGACCAAACTGATGAAGGAGATTCAACTATCAGATTATGAAAAGATGAAAGCAGGCATCGGCGGATCGGCGAGTACAGACGTCACCGGCGGGATGAAAGCCAAAGTCGAGGAGATGTTCGCCTTGATCCAAAAGAACAAGGGGCTAACCGTGCAAATTTTTTCATCCGAGGAGGCAGGGTTTCTAACTCGCGCTTTGAAGGGCGAAAATGTGGGCACACTCCTTAGCGGGTGACAAAAGAAGTGACAAAGCTCTCTTGCTTTTTTCCTCGATTATCCAGATAATAGGACATCAAATTATATATAATTTTGACAAGGAGATTCTATGGCTATCAAAGCGAAACTCGCCAAAAAAGTCCTCAAGGCGAAAGCCAAACCCAAGGCTGTCAAACCCGCTCCAAAGGCAAAGAAAGTCGTAAAGAAAGCCACACCAGCGAAAGCCGCTGTGACATTCCAGCCGACCAAATTGAAACTGGTGCGCCCCGTCCCCTCTGACATCGACATCGCACAGGCGGCGAAGGTCAAGCCAATCATGCAAATTGCCGCCGAGCTTGGCATCCGCGAAAACGAGCTTGAATTGTTCGGCCCGTATAAGGCGAAGGTCAAATTGGAGATTTTGGAACGCTTGAAGAATCGTCCTAACGGCAAATACGTCGATGTGACCGCAATCACCCCCACCCCGCTTGGCGAAGGGAAAAGCACCACGATGGTGGGGCTGAGCCAGGCGTTGGGCGCTCATTTAGGCAAGAAGGTCTTCACATGCATCCGCCAGCCCAGTCAGGGCCCCACCTTTGGCATCAAGGGCGGCGCGGCAGGCGGCGGGTATTCGCAGGTGATTCCCATGGAAGATTTCAACCTGCACCTGACGGGCGATATTCATGCCATCACCGCGGCGCATAACCTGGTTGCCGCCGCGCTCGATGCGCGCGTGATGCACGAAAAGACCCAGGATGCCGAGAAAATGTTCGACGCGCTTTGCCCCATGGACAAGAAGGGCAACCGTAAGTTTTCCCCGAACATGATGCGCCGCTTGAAGAGACTCGGCATCGAAAAGACCGACCCCAACAAACTAACACCCGAAGAACGCGCCCGCTTTGCACATCTCGACATCGACGAAGCCACCATCACCTGGCGGCGCGTGATCGACATCAATGACCGCATGTTGCGCGAAATCCAGGTCGGCTTGGGCAAGGATGAAGCCGGGCACGAGCATCGCTCCGGTTACGACATCACCGTCGCCTCTGAGATCATGGCTGTGCTGGCATTGACCACCGACCTCGAAGACATGCGTGAACGCTTTGGACGCATGGTCGTCGCCACCAACAAGCGCGGCGAAGCGGTCACAGCCGAAGACCTCGGCGTAGCCGGCGCTGTCACTGTCTTGATGAAGGATGCCATCAAACCTAACCTGATGCAAACTCTCGAAGGCACGCCCGCCTTCGTTCATGCGGGACCATTTGCCAACATCGCACACGGGCAATCCTCCATCATCGCGGACAAAATCGCGCTCAAACTCGTCGGCAAGGATGGCTTTGTTGTCACTGAATCAGGCTTCGGCGCCGACATCGGCATGGAAAAATTCTTCGACATCAAATGCCGCTACTCAGGCTTGATTCCCCAGGTGGTGGTGATGGTTGCTACTGTCCGCGCGCTCAAGATGCACGGCGGCGGACCGAAGGTTGTGGCAGGCAAGCCGCTTGCGCATGAATACCTCGATGAAAACCTCGACCTGCTCCGCGCCGGGCTTCCCAACCTGGAACGCCACATTCAGAATGCCCGCAAGTTCGGTGTAAACGTGGTGGTGGCTGTGAACTCGTTCGCAACCGATACCCCCGCCGAAGTGGAACTCGTGCGCGAAGCTGCGGTCAAGGCGGGCGCGGTAGACGCAGTCGTATCCTCCCATTGGGCGGAGGGCGGCAAAGGCGCGAAGAAACTGGCTGAAGCTGTGGTCAAAGCTGCCGAGATGCCAACCAATTTCAAGTTCCTCTATCCGCTGGAGGAGACGATCAAGCACAAGATCGAAACCATTGCACGCGAAATCTATCGCGCCGACGGTGTGGATTACACCCCCGAAGCCGAAGAGCAAATCGCGCGTTACACCCGCCTCGGTTTCGACAAACTCCCCATTTGCATGGCAAAGACCCATCTTTCCTTTACGCAAGACGCCTCGAAAAAGGGTGCACCCACGGGCTTCCGCATGACTGTACGCGAAGTCCGTGCCAGCGTGGGAGCGGGTTTCCTTTACCCGATCCTCGGCGATATGCGCACGATGCCTGGTCTGCCAACCCGTCCCGTCTTCTACGATGTGGACCTGGACCTGAAGACTGGCAAGGTTGTCGGTCTGTTCTAACCCACGAATTTCCAAAATCAAAAAGCCGCGACTTGTGTCGCGGCTTTTTGATTTCAACTCGAATAAAGGAATTATCCTTCTATAGTACCACGGCTTCAATTGTCCTTCTCATGCGAATGGTCACAAAAAACGCCATTGTGATAGAGAAAAGATACAACGCGCCATAGATCGTCAGGTAGCCTTTTGTCATAAGATAAGCAAGCGGAGTGAAAATGACGAAAAGTGCAAACTCGAGCATCATCCAAATGCGGTGTTTACTCATAAAGTCCGTATCTGTGCCGCGCTTGCGCGCCCAATTACCCAACACCCAAAGGTAGATACCAAAGCAAAGGAATTCGGCCGGGTCCATGAATTTCATAAACCAGGCGGGCGGCGTTACATTTTCCCAGATATTAACCCAGATCGGCAGAGGCCAAAACAGCGCGACGCCATTGAACCACACGAGAATATCCAGCAGACTGTGAAGCAACACCCCCAACCCCAGACCAAATCCGAGGTTGTTCCAGCGCATGTCTCTTTTGACTTGACCAACTATATAAAAGACAGCTATAACCGTCAATACAAAGAAGACGCTGTGAGTCGCCGTGCGATGAATGCCTTCTGTGGGAACTTTTATTAGAGTGGCGACCGCCACGCCGAAGTTATCCATATCGGGGATAAAGCTTCCCAATATCGTTCCAAGCAAAAGCCATCGTCGTTTGTCCGCGACCTTACAAGTGAGCATTCCAACCATTGCGTGAATTCCAGCCTGCGCCATATTCATCTCCTTTCCAAAGTTAAGGAATGCAACACCGCAATATCCTACACGTTGCTATTTCTTCATCGCAAGGTAATCGCTGTAGCCGCCAGCATACTCCACAAGTTGACCGTCTTCGATGACCAGCAATCGCTCCACGGTTCGGTCGAGGAAATAACGGTCATGGGAAATGACAAGCACCGTACCCTCAAAGTCTTCGAGCGCCTGCTCCAATACTTCGGCGGAAGCGATGTCGAGATTGTTTGTAGGCTCGTCGAGTAACAGGAAATTTGCGCCGGATAAAACCACCAACGCCAATTGAAGCCGACTGCGTTCGCCGCCTGAGAGTTCACCGATTTTCTGCGAAACCTGTCGGTAGGTGAAAAGATAATGCAACAGAAAAGCCGTCGCCCGCGATTCGCTCATCTCTCCCGCATAGCGGACGGCGTCCACGACGGTTTGGTTGAAATCCAGAGTCTCATGCTCCTGCGCGTAATGTCCGATGGAAATGCTGGGACCGATCTTGATCTCGCCCGCGTCGGGCTGTTCCTGTCCGAGAATCATTTTCAGCAGGACGGATTTCCCCGCGCCGTTTGCGCCGATGAGTCCCACCCGCTCGCCGTGCCAGATGGTCTGGTTCAAATTCGAAAGCACCCGTTTCGACCCAAAAGACTTCGAGATGCCATCGAGCTCCAGTACCTTGTTCGAGCCGCGCCAGCCGTTGAGTTGCAGTCCCATGCGGCGGCGTTCGGTGATCGGCTTCTCGACCTTCTCCATTTTGTCCAGCCGCTTTTGCATGGCTTTGGACTTCCGCGCCAGGTCTTCGTTGTCGTAGACCTTGCCCCAAATCGCCAGGCGTTTGATGGCGGCTTCGAGGCGCGCGATTTGATGCTGCTGTGCGCGGAACATTTCCTCCTGACGAGCCAGCCGCAGTTCCTTATCCGAAACGAAAGTGGAATAATCTCCCTCGAACAGGGTCAGTTTGCCATCTTCCAATTCGGCGATGTGCGTGACGGCGGCGTCGAGCAAATAACGGTCATGCGAAATCAACACCACTGTCCCCGCGTACTCGCGGATGAGTTTTTCGAGGAACATTTTGCCAGGCAAATCAAGATGATTATCGGGTTCGTCGAGGAGCAAAATATCGGGGCGGACAAGAAGGAGGCGAGCCAACCCGACAAGTTTTTTTTGTCCCCCGCTCAATACCGCGAGAGGTTTGGTCAATTCGCTTTGAGCGAGTCCCAGCCCGAGGAGAAGTCCGCGCACGCGGTCAGGGTACGAGTCGCCGCCGAGGTCGTTGTATTCCTCGATGAGCTTGTGCTGCAATTCGAGTGCCCGCTGAAGTTTGCGCTCGTCACCGTAGACCTCTGGCTCGCCGAGACTGTTTTCCACGCTCTCCAATTCGGCATGGACTTCCGCCACACGCGGGTTGCCCGCCAGCGCGGCGTCGAAAGCCGTCAGCATGGAATCAAGTTCGGGATGTTGCGGCAGGTATCCCGTGGTCACGCCTTTGGCACGGGTAATGCTCCCGCCGAGTTCGGGGGCATATTCGCCTTCGATCAGTTTGAAGAGCGAGGACTTCCCCGCACCGTTCGCGCCGATGAGTCCGATTTTTTGCCCGCGCTGGATTTCCCAGTTCAGGGCTTCGAATATGCGCTTTGCGCCGAGGACAAGGGTGATGTTTGCGAGTTGAAGTTGTACCATTTTTTATTCCATGTAGGGGCGACCCGCAGGGTCTGCCATAGGTTTGATTGATATTGTCGGGTCGCCCCTACGCATTGAAACAAAAATGCCGCAGGCGACCTGCGGCATCGGAAAGTTAAGGACGTACTTTCAGCGTACAGGCGCGATTCCAGGAAGCCCCTTCGAGATAAAGCCACGAACGCCAATGATGAGCGGGGATTTGCCCGCACGGAAACTGTAGATCATGTCCGCGATTATAACTGATTTTCATAACAGTAGGGGCGGGGTCACCCCGCCCCTACATCACGAATCAAAATTATGTATCGTCTGGCAGACCTTTTCCACATCCTCGTTTCGCAGTTCGGGATAGAGCGGCAGGCTGAGGATTTGGTCGGCGGCGGATTCGGTTACGGGCAAAGGGACGGCAAGGTCACGATAAGCGGGTTGAAGATGAATGGGAACAGGGTAATGAATTTGCGTATGAATCCCATGTTCCAGCAGGTAATTCCGCAAGGCATCCCGTTGTGGATGACGCACGACAAATTGATGATAGACGTGGTGAGTTTCGGGCGGCTCGACGGGCAGGGTCAAACGCTCCCGTTTTTTCGGGGGATTAGCCTCCGAAAAAACCAACGGCATAAGCAAGGATTTGTAGAGGGCTGCCAACTCGCGGCGGCGGTCATTCCACTGATCGAGGTGACGGAGCTTGACGCGCAAAATGGCGGCTTGCATTTCGTCGAGTCGGGTATTCATCCCCTTTTGCTGGCTGATACGGTTCCCATCCCAACCGTATTGACGCAACAGCCGCACCCGCTCCGCCAGTGCGGAGTCATTCGTCAACACAGCGCCACCGTCGCCGTAGGCTCCGAGATTTTTGGTGGGATAAAAACTGAACGCGGAGAGATGTCCCCAACCACCCACTGGCTTGCCGTGATACGTTGCGCCATGCGCCTGCGCGCAATCCTCAACGACAAACAGCCCATGAGTGCGGGCAAAGTCGAGGATTGGATTCAGATCTGCGGGGCAACCAAAAAGATGAACGGGAACGACGGCACGGGTGCGAGACGTGAGCGAGCCTTCCAGTTTGGATGGGTCGAGGGTCAGGGTCTGAGGGTGGACATCCACCAGAACAGGCTTGGCTCCAGTCAATTCAATGGCGGTGACGGTGGCGACGGCTGTGTTCGACACGGTGATGACTTCGTCGCCCGCGCCAACACTGCAAGCCAGCAGGGACAGTTGAATCGCGCTCGTGCCTGAGTCCACACCGACGGCGTGAGACACGCCGCAGGCTTCGGCAAATTCACGTTCGAAGGCTTCGACCTCCGCACCGAGGATGAACTGCCCCGAAGCAAAGACTCGTGCAATCGCGGCATCAACTTCGGGTTGGATGGAAAGATATTGGGCTTTCAAGTCGATGGAGAAGATTTCGTCGCTCACCAGTAATGCTCCCGATGTTGACGATAATACTCAAAGGTGCGTGCCAGTCCCTCGCGCAGGGAGACTTTGGGCTGCCAACCAAGTTGACTTTGGATCTTGGAATAATCGCCGTGATAATCCCCGATGTCGATCCGTTTGCGCTCGGCGGGGAAAGGACAAAGCTCATAACTGCCTGAATCAAAGACTTCGATCATCAATTGTGCCAGATCAAGTAAGCGGATTGGCTCTGGACTGCCGAGGTTATAAATCTGTCCCGCCGATTTTTCATCACTGGCAGCCAGCAACAAGGCATCAGCCACATCGTCCACAAAATTCAAGTCGCGGATTTGTTCGCCCGTACCAAAAACCTGCAAAGGCTGATGATCGAACAAGCGGCGAATCCATTCGCCGAGGAAGTTCAGGCGACCATCCCTGCAATGCATCCGCGGACCGTAGGTATTGATCATCCGCAGGCTGGTTGTATGAAGCCCGTAGGCACGGTAGCTGACGAGGTGATACATTTCGCCCGCGCGTTTGGTCACGCCGTTGAAGTCCACCGGGACGATGGGATGTTTTTCGTCCACAGGCAGATATTGGGAGCGCCCGTAAATCTGGCGGGTTCCCGCATAGACGATTTTGATACCGGGGTTGTGTTTGAGACAGGCTTGGACAATGGACAACTGGCAGGCGGCGTTGACCTCCAGATCAATCTGCGGCGACTCCATGCTGTCCACGTGGCTGACCAGCCCGGCGAGGTTGAAGAGATAGTCCTGTCCCTCGATCATGGCAAGAGCAACGCCCGGGTCACGCAGGTCGGCGTTTTGAATTTCCACCGCTGATCGAATGTCTCTCAAGTTGAATTCATTCGCGCCTGTGCCCTGCAAAGCCGCATCCACAACTTTTACTTTTGCGCCAAGCGCCAGCAAACGATGAGCTAGGTTGCTGCCGATAAATCCCAACCCACCCGTGATGAGCGTATTCTTCCCTTGAAAAGATTCGGCGGGATCGATCATTTCTTTTTCAAAACCAATTCCCGCCACAGGATAGTCAGGTGACGGACTGTCCGCAGCAGACGTCGCCAGTTGAAGAATTGGGAATGTCCATACTGGCGGTGATAGTGTGAAACGGGAACCTCGGCAAACTTGAAGCCAGCGTCCTGTATCTTCTTGATCATCTCAACACAGATCGAACCTGTATTGCTTTCGAGTTCGACGGCGGAGAAGATACTGCGCCGCATCAGGCGATAATCACAGTCAACATCCTTCAAGCGGATTCCAAAAACGAGTTTGACGCCGAAGTTGTAGATGCTTCCAAGCAAAATGCGGATGAGCGGGTCGTTACGGCTGATCTTCCAGCCGTTGACCACGTCCACGTCATCTCTCAATGCTTCGACCAGCAGGTGAAGTTCCAGCGGATTGTATTGGGCGTCGCCATCGGTGTAGAAAATCCACTCCTTGCTGGCGGAGGCAAACCCAGTGCGGAGCGCCGCGCCGTAGCCTTTGTTTTGCGGATGGTGGATGACCCGCAATTGGGGAATCTGCTTTTCGAGTTCTGCCAGCACAAGCGGAGTGTGATCCTGGCTGCCGTCGTTGACCACGATGATCTCGTAGTCGTCGGTCACTTCGCGGGCGGCGATCTGGGCGGTCAGCACCATGCTGGGGATGGTGCCACCGTCGTTGTAGGCGGGGAAAAAAATTGATAGTCCTGAAATCTTCTTTTGATCACTCATGCGGTTTGGGGTTTCCGCGCCAGGGCAATAACGCTCAAGCCAAAGGGCAGTCCGATGCGGGAAACGAAAAACGCTTCACTGGCGAGGACGTGTTTGAAAAGCCCGTTCAACATCCCAACGTTTACGGAAAGGTCGGAGGAGGATGGGTCGGGCGGAAAAATGCGCTCGAGCAGGCGTTTGGCGAGCGCCAGCGGAAAAAGGAATGTGTTGGCGTAGGTGACACGCAGGGGTTGAAATCCGCTGTCTTTGAGAAGCTGGGTCACTTGCGGAACGGTGTAGCGGCGAGCGGTGTGGATGGTGAGGTCGTGCTGTCCGCGCAGCCAATCGTAGGCGGGCAGGCGGAGCAGGGTCAAGCCGCCCGGTCGCAAAACACGAAAGAATTCGTCCAACGCGGCGAGGTCATTGCGGACAGCCTGTTCGTAGAGCACGTCGAAACTGGTGACGAGGTCAAAGCTTTCGGGTGGGAAAGGAATATTCGTAACAGAAGCCAGCGCGAGCGAGGTCAGGTTTCGTTTGCGGCAAAAGCCCAAAGCCAGCGGCGAGACGTCAATACCGGTTACGTGTCCATAATCCGCAAGATAAGTGGACATCGCCGCGCCCGTGCCGCAACCGGCATCCAAAACGGATGAATTGAAATTGACGGAATACCACTGATTTAGAGTGGCGCGGGTGATTTTTTCCATGCCCAAATACCACCAGTGCGCCGTTTCAACCTCGAACATCAACCCATATTCCTGCGGTTCCATTGACTCCTTTTCCAAATGGTCATTCGCTGCCCGCAACTGTTTCCCGCATGGAGTAATGGTTGTACGCCACATAGCCGATCCAAAAAACGGCAAACAGGAAAATCAACTGCCAGCCGGGAGAACTTAGCGCACTGACTTCAAGTGGCTCGGGCGTTGCATCGGCAGTGGATGGCACAATCCGATAGGAGATAAAGGAAACGCGGTTGTCGAAATCGTAATGGTTTTCCAATATCCCTTCTGGATAGTGACTCTGCAAAAAAGGCACCAACTCCGGGTGACGGAACAAAATAAAGACGGTAGGGCGGTCTTCGATCACCGGCGGGACATTTGTCATTTTCTCGGCCTCAAAATCCATTCCCTGCGTTCCCTGGCTGAAAAATCGAAATGCATGCTCATTCCAGCTAAAATCATCGCTAACCAGATAAACGTAATAATTGGAGGGCAGGGATTGGAGGTAGCGGGCAATGCGAATGCGGTTGCCCGCATTGTTCTTTACAAAGTCATAGTATATCTGCCAATTGTTAAGCCCGGTAACAAGGAGAATGCCGGCCAGGACCCAAACATACACCTTATACCCAACCCACCCAAACGCCACTGTCACTTTATCGGCAAGGCTTTCAGCACCCACCGCCGCCAGCAGGACAATCGCAGGTAATGCGATGTTGAGGTGAGGCCAGTAGGGCGGGTCGGCGGTCAGTACCCCGCCAAAAACGAAGGTCAAAAAAATCCAGACCAGGATGGAAAAATACCTGATATTTTTCAGCCTGAAAATGGCATACCCCAATCCCAGTGTAAAAAACAGGGCCGTGATTGGCGAAACCATGGGACGCGGAAAAGCAAAATGCGGACTTCTATCCCCGGTCAGATACAATGTGAGAAACGCGCGCCATGTTTGTTCCAAGAGAATAACCAGGGGACTGTTGGTCTGGTAACTATCCATCGCATGTCGCCAGATGCCCGGTTCCCAGAGCGTAACAACATTGGCGCGCCCTGCAAAATCGGAAAAATGTAACACAGCATAGACCAACATGGGGCCAAGTCCGAAAAGGGCGCCCGCGGTCAACACCATCCAATTCTTATACAGGTTTTTGATAGATTTACGATTCGACCATAAATGCCAGATCATCATGGAAAACAAGACCAGAGGGACAACCCGACTCGAATCGTAAAGCAGCACCCCCCAACCGGCAAAAACCCCGGATAACGCGAACCAGAATGGCGCATGCGTACGCAACCCTTTGAAAAATGCGTACATGACCATAATTACCGCAAAGGAGGCGGAATTGCCGAAGAGAATGCGGCTGAATTGAATATGAGTGTAACTGATCGCCAACAAACCAATCGCAATAAACCCCACAAAGCCTCCTCCCAACTCGCGTCCCAAGAGGAAGATTAAGACCAGCGACAAGGTGCCCAACACGACAGAATGCATCACAATCCCATAATGGTTTTGTCCAAAGAGGCGCATTCCCCAAGCCTGAAATTGGTCATATGACAAAAGATGCTGGGAAGTGGAATACCCGATCCAGTTATAGTTTTCAGCGCGGATCAGTCCCACCCCGTACGTCCCCATCAGTGCGACATCATTGTCCACATGGGATGGGACCTCGGTTAAATTCCAGTAGCGAAGCCCAAATCCAATTAACGAAATGAACCCCACCAATGCCCATTCCCAAGTGGCAATACGTTTCTCGCGTGGATCGCCCTTAAGTTGCAGCCACAATGGAACAATCAACAGCCCAATGCCGGTCACCCAAAAAAAACGTACCCACCCATTTTCGCCCACAAGAACATACAAAAGAATGGAAAGCAAATAGCTTGCGCCCGACGCGATTAACCATACCCGTCTTCTCCCGGACCCGTCCGCAAAAAACTGAAGGGGAGTCGTTGGTTCGTCCATCGACCTGTCTTGAGGAAATGAGGACCAGGCGGCAAACCCTGTGGCAATAAACAACAGAACAAGCGCCAAACTAAACCTCGACGTCCACTCCCAGGTGTTGGAGTTTTTCTGATGGGTAAAGATTTCCCCCGTAAAATAGTATTGCGCGGCCAGCCCCAGACACACTGCAGCCAGCATGGCAAGTACCTGTGAATTCTCACGTAGTTTGCGAAAAAGCATAGCAGACCTTTCAGGGATCATCGTGAAAAGAATCCAAATAGTTTTGGGTGCCCAAGGCATTTTACTATAAATGCCGCCCCTGACTCATTCACATGAAAAAACACTTACCCTACGGAAATCAAATCGGAGATGTGCGCCAAAGCCTTTTGCGAACGCACACCACCATAAAGCAAACGGGCGAGTATTTCAACATCCAATTTGTCGGCAGAGCCGAGGTCAGAGATGAGGAGTTGTAAAATCTTGCGATCGCATTTATCGAGCAGGTCGGCGGCCTTTTGCACATCCGCCGCAAAGAACATCTTGCGGTTCAAAATCCGTTCGTGACTATCAGGGTCGAACTCGAAACAGAAGGTGTGGAAGAGTTGGTGCGCCACATCCAGCACGACCTGCGGCTCGACTTTCGGCGCAGCGGATTCGTAATATGCCTGGGCCTGCTCCTTCAACTGGTTGAAGGTCAGCGGTTCGGGGGCATTCTTCAGCATCTCGTACATTTTGTAAATGATGTAGGGACGCTGTTCCCCATTTGCAATGCGGATTTTCTTCGCCGCAAGAAGACTCAAATACTGCTCGAACTTCCCCTCGGACGTGGTGGCTGTGACAAGTGTCGGTTTGGCTGCGTTTCCATTTCCCTGTTTCGGTGCGGGCAGATTTTGATTTGTCCCATTCTGAGGAGCCTTCCTGACCTTGCTCACGCCCTGCAACTTATCGTAATAGATGAACTTATCGCATGCGTTGACCAGGTACTCGGCGCTTGTACCGCTGATTCCCATGCCGATGACGGTCTTGCCGTGCGCGCGCAGGCGGTGGACCAACTCGGTGAAATCCCCATCGCCTGAAACCAAAAGCACATGAGTGAAGGAACTGCCGTCGTTGTGGAACAATTCCAGCGCGTCGATCACGATGCGGATATCGGCCGCGTTCTTGCCGCGCTTGCTGTTGACGTGGATCAACTCCACACCCAAAGCCAGCAGTTGACGTTGTTTTGCCGCCGCTTCCGCCCAGTCGGCATAGGCACGGCGCATCACCACCCTCCCCAATTGATTTGCAGATTGCAGGACGCGATTCCAATCCACGTCCGCGTTTTTTCCAAAAGCCTCTTCGACACTGATCTCGATGTTATCATAATCAATGAAGACGGCCACCTGTGAATCCTGACCCATTACAAACTCCAGAAAATTTTTTCAAAGTATAGCATAGGCGTATCATTCTGTGGCAAAATAGGGCCATGCCCGAAACCCTGAACACCCTTAGCCAGTCGTCGCTCCAGGATTACCAAGATTGTCCGCGCCGCTTCGAGTTGCGGTATTTGCAACGGCTGGCATATCCTGCCATCGAGATGGAACCCGCACTCGAAAACGAAAAACACCAGCGGGAGGGTGAATATTTCCACCGCCTCGTGCAGCAACATCTCATCGGCATTCCGGCAGAACAGGTCGGCAGGCTGGCGAACACGGAAAACCTACAAAGGTGGTGGAGTAATTTTCAAGACTTCGGAAGTTTCAAAGACTTCCGAAGTCTCCATCCCGAAATCACCCTCTCCGCGCCGCTGGGAAAATTCCGTCTGGTTGCCAAATATGACCTGATCGCAATCAACGGAGACCGTGCCACCATTTTCGATTGGAAGACCTACCGCAGGCGACCCAAAAACGAGTGGTTGCATGTCCGCTGGCAGACTCGGGTGTACCGTGCCCTGCTCGCGAAGGCCGGGTCCCACCTCAATAGCGGCAAATCCTTCGCGCCGGAGCATATCGAGATGGTCTACTGGTTTGCGGATTTTCCCTCCGAGCCGGCACGATTTCCCTACAAGGCGGACCAATTCAAACGGGATTGGGATGCACTGACGAGAATTGCGGACGAAATAGCCGCTGGTTCGACTCCCTGGCACTTCCCGCCAGGGCAAGTGTCGCTCACCACGAGCAGCTACCCGAAAACGGATGAAGTCTCGAAGTGCGGTTACTGCCCCTACAGGTCGTACTGCAATCGCGGAGTCCGCGCGGGAGATGCCGCCGACGCTGAGTTGGAAACCGAAGCCGAGGAGTTGTTCGACGTCAATTTCGAGCAGATCGGCGAGATCGCATTCTGAATCAAAACATCCCGAAGGCTTTTCAACCTTCGGGATGTTCCGTTATCAAACTTTACTGCCAGGCAATCACTCCAGACTTGCGATAGTTTTGGGCAAGGAGTTCGAGGTCGAGGACGTTGATTACGCCGTCGTTGTTCAAATCAGCCGAGGCGGGAGTTGCGGTGTTATAGCCCATGCCGATGGTCATCGCATCGAACTGGTCGATGACACCGTTGTTGTCCACATCGCCAGCCGCCAGCGCAACCGTCGGCATCGTGGTCACGACTCCAGCCGCCAGCGTGGCGAAGCCTTGGGCACCGAGGAAACCGTCTGCCGAGGCGGTAATCCTGTAGGTTCCGGCGGGGGCTGTCAGGGTGAAAGTTCCATCAGCATTGGCAACGACAGAAGCAGCGACGGAGTTATCTGGATTGAGCAATCGGACGGTAACAGGTTTGCTGGCAAGTACCTGTCCGTTTACCACAGGGGTGGACAAGGGAGTCGGGGTTGGCGTGGGCGTAAGTTCATGCGCATTGATCGTCAGGATCGCCGGACCGAGGGACAATATACTTGTAAGGACGCCATCGCCGCTCGAGACACGCGCCGTGCACTCGATCGCAGATTGACCCGTCTGCAATCCCGTTGCGTTGAAGGTAAAGACGGGTCCGCTGGTCATGGCACGGTTGCCATTACTTCCGGCAATCGCAAAGATGAAGCTGCCATTCTGTGGGCCGCTGAGCGCTGTGGCCGGATCCGCACCGAAGAGGTTTGCAGCGACGATATTACTGACCTCCACCAGCGAGGGGTTATAAGTACAGGTAAACTCGGCACTGGTGTAGCCTGAAGCGGGAACATTATGCAGGCTGACGGTCACAATTGCAGATTCACCTGAATTCACGTTTGACCGATCAAGGACAGTAGAAACATACGGTTCAGTCGGCAGGACGGTTGACGTCGGCGTCGGCGTGAAGGTCGGAGTAAATGTCAGTGTCGGAGTCGGGGTCTCAGGCGTTGGCGTGAAGGTCGATGTGGACGTCGGTGTTGGAGTCTCTGGTGTCGGGGTGAACGTCGGCGTCGGGGTCTCCGGTGTCGGCGTAAAGGTTGCAGTGGATGTCGGCGTTGGGGTGGGCGTCTCCGGCGTTGGTGTAAATGTCGGTGTGAACGTCGGTGTCGGAGTCTCCGGTGTCGGGGTGAAGGTTGCCGTGGATGTCGGCGTTGGGGTTGGTGTCTCAGGTGTTGGTGTAAATGTCGGTGTCGGAGTCTCTGGTGTTGATGTGGCGGTGAGTGTCGCTGTCGGCGTCTCTGTTAGAGTGGGTGTCGCTGTCTCTGTCAAGGTAGGCGTCAGGGTGGGCGTCTCCGGGGTCGATGTTTCAGTTGAAGTCGGCGTGGGCGTCGGTGTGCCATCCAGAGCTTCCTTCTTTGTATATATCGAATAGAAACCCTGCCCAGCCTGCGGCTGAATCTGGACAAAGTACGTCCCGGCAGGCTGGGTGCTGGTCAACGTGGCGGCACTGCGGGTGATTTCGTTGCCGCCGGAATCCAGTAGAACAACCAGGGGAGTCAGACCGCCAGTGATGGGATTGGTGGTCACAGTGAATTTGGTCATTTCGTTCAACTGGAGCACCCATCTCTCATAGCGATAGGCATCCAAACTGCCAATATACAGCGTATCCCAGACAAGCGTGTCACGCCATGCAATTTGAAGGTTGGGGACATTCAGGATGGGCTGGTAGGAACCCACTGTCTTTCCGGCCTTGGAAAAGGTTGTAATGTTTGTCTTTGAATTGTAGTTAATCGACCAACCTGCAAAGACCGTTTGTATCATGTTTGGGCGCATGACAAAATGCAAATGCGGACCGGGGTATTCATTGCCCACGCAGACCTTTTGATATTTGCTGTTTGCGATGATGCCCAGGCGTTGATTGCGGTACACGGCGGTACCCTTTGTGACCTGCAGGTTATCCAAATGCCAGTATTCCGTGGTCCAGCCGTTGCCATGGTCGATCTTGATGTGGCAACTGGATGTTTCAAAGACAGTGCCCGCGGCCGCGGCGGTAACCCAAAAATTGGACGTGTCCATCCCGATGTATACATCGGCATTGGGCGTAAAATCCACAGCGCCGCCCATATTGTAGTTGTGCGGGCTGGTAGGAAGGCGCTTGGTGCCATTGTCGAAGCCATCCATGGCAATCCAGGATTCCCCTTGTGTCCAGGGAAGTTGAAATATATCCGCCGGTGGGGCGGCCGCAACCAAGGCATTGGCCTGGTTGGGGACAAATGAGAGGAGCAATGCCAGCAGCACAATCACTTGGGGCAGGTTTTTAACTTTCATATCTTTCTCCTCATGAAAAACAAACAGGGCGAACTAAATAACGAACGTAAAAAAAACATTCTTCCCCAGGCGCACCGTGTCGCCCGGTTGCAGGGCGGCGGCAACCTGTCTGATCGGCATCCCGTTGACGAATGTCTCGCCAGCCAGTCCCATCAAAAAATAGCCACTGTTCGTAGCAAAGATTTTGGCGTGTCGGTTGAAGACAAAGGGATCGTCGAGGCAAATCTCATTGATAGGGTCACTGCCAATATGGCAGGGAAGTCTGTTCAGTGAAAAATTCCTGCCGGCCTGCGGACCACGCTGCATCTGTACCGTCGCAATCGGAGCAGGCCTGGATGGAGAAGAGGGTTTCGATGGCTTGGGAGCAGGGTTCGTTCCCTTGCGAAGCAATTTGAAGACCCAGAACATTCCCCCTCCGCCCAAAAGGATTGACAGCAAAATGATCAACCATGCGGGAAGCGAGGAACCAGACGTGGGAACTTCACCCAGGATAAGAGGCGTTCCAGAGACTGGCGGGACATTAGACGTGCCGCGCTCCTTGTCAATGGTGAGCGCAATGGTCTTTTCACCAATCGTCACGCCGGGGAGCGGAGCCGCAAATCCCTGTTCATTGCGGATCGCAAGCGCGGCGCTTTCAAGCGTGAGGTTGGTCTGGCATCCGCCCAACGTGACAAATCGCACCTCGGCCAACACGCCGCTGATAGTTTGGGGCGTGGTGCTGGCATAGGATGCATCCACCAAACCCGGCAATTGAGGCAGTTGCAAGCCATTCATACCGGGAACGGGACTGGTCGAGTTGGTCGGCTGCAAACATGCGGGGTCGTAGCGAATTTGGAAGGTAAATCCCTGAATTGGCGTGGCGGAAGCGGCATTCACCGTGACAATGATGGTCTCGCCGGTTTTATATGACGTTCCAGTGGCGACAAGCCAGATAGTCTCGGCAGATTGAGCGCTGACGCCGAGAACAACAGTAAAAGTAAGAATAATTGCTAGGAGGAGGGAGGCGAAGGGTTTCATGATTATCTCCGGGGACAGGGGCGCGCTTTAGAGCGCGCCCCTGCATCGATGAATGTTTTGCTATTGCCAAACAACCGGTCCAACCTGGCGGTAGTGAGCAGCAAGCAGTTCAAGGTCAAGGACGTTGATGGTGGTGTCACAATTGAGGTCGGCAGCGGCGGGTGTTGCGGTGTTGTAGCTCATGCCGATGGTCATGGCATCGAACTGGTCAACAACGCCGTTGTTGTCGATATCGCCCGCAGCCAGGCTGATTTGCGGCATGGCGGTCGTCGCTCCGCTGGTGAGCGTGGCGGAACCCTGGGCATTGAGGAAACCCTGCGCGCTGGCAAGGACGGTGTAGGAACCGGCGGGAGCGGACCAGCTAAAGTTGCCGCTCGAATCGGCTGTCACCAGTTCGGTGCCAATGGTTACAGTGACCGGCTTGCAGGCGAGGACCTGTC
This sequence comes from Anaerolineales bacterium, assembly GCA_030834895.1. GTDB lineage: Bacteria > Chloroflexota > Anaerolineae > Anaerolineales > Villigracilaceae > Villigracilis. The sequence continues at coordinate 76,456 of JAUQXA010000064.1, read as the reverse complement.
CGGTGAGCGTGCCGTCGAGAACAACCACTTCCGTGATGGTCAGGGTGGCTCCGCTATAATCGATTTCAGTGAGGGTGTTTGTACCCGTTGAAACACGCGCCCGGCACTCGATGGAAACCTGTCCAACTGCCAGTGCCCTGAGGCTGAAGGTGAAGGCAGCGCCATCAGCGACAGCCTTATGTCCATTGCTTCCCGCAATCGCAACGATAAAACTGCCACTCTGAGGGCCATTGATGGCTACAGCCGGATCAGCCCCAAAGAGGTCGGTGTTTGCAACAATATTGCTGACTTCGACCATGGTGGGGTTGTAAGTACAGGTGAACTCGACACTGTTGTATCCTGAAGCAGGGACATTGTTCAGGCTGACGATCGCAGTGGATGTTCCACCGATTTCAACACTTGAGGGGTCGAGAGCGACGGAGACGAAGGGCACCACGGGAGTCGGTGTTGGCGTGGCTGTTTGAGTGGGTGTCGGAGTCGGGGTTGGAGTCTCCGGCGTGGGTGTGGCTGTTTGAGTGGGCGTTGGGGTCGGGGTTTGTGTCTGCGCTTCGCGGATGGTCAGGCTGTAGGTGCCGCCAACAGAGGTGTCAGGCTGGATCAGGATAAAGTAACTTCCCACTGGCTGGGAGCTGGTCAATGAACCGACTGAACGCGCAATTTCATTGTCGCTCGCATCCAGCAGAAGGATCCGGGGAGATAATGCCCCGGAAGTTGGGGTGGCGGTCACCGTAAAGTCATGGGCTTCATCGAAAGTAAGCGGCCATTTCTCATAGCGAGACGTGTCCACATAACCGGTGTAGATGGAATCCCAATAGGTCAGGTTGCGCATGACAATCTGCACCCCTGATTGGGCTTGCGCCTGCTGCCCCGTTCCAAGCGCGCTGAACAGAATGGCGAGCAGGACGAATACCTGAAGCAGATGTTTGGTTCTCATAACTGTGTTCTCCTTATTGAAATGAAGGTCTTGCAAAACAAAATTACATTCGTTTGAAAATCATCATTGTATGGTTCCGTTGCACCTCCGCGCATTGTTCCGCTTCTTCCGAGAATTTGTTTTATACAGGTGAATAAATTTCTGTTTTACATTTCCACCTGCGCATTCATAGGGAAATGTTTTTTATATTGTATGGCTATGTTCATGGTTGGCGCGTTACAGCAAGGTTGTCGGGAGATTGCAAGATAATTGCCAAAGAAAAAAGGTTGGGTGGTAAAATTGCACCCGTCCGCCCCCGTAGCTCAGTGGACAGAGCGTCGGCCTCCGGAGCCGAAGAGCGCAGTTCGAGTCTGCGCGGGGGTGCTGCAACAAACAAAAAACGCTTCACGGCGTTTTTTGTTTAATGTCTCATTCTTGGATACAATAGGATTGTGCATCCAAAGACCATTCTCTTGTTTGGGATAATGATCCTTTGCGCAGGCTGCAACGGGAACAATGCAGGCGTTACCATAACGCCCGATTTTTTCACTGCCACGCTACCACCCATACCCACGCAACAGGCAACGCAAACGCCTGTAACGCCCGAACCTATATTGACTGTCGTGGAAGAAATAAATATCTCCCCCATCGAAGGGATGACCACCACACAGTTGAATGTCCGCGCGGAGCCTTCAACCGCCAGCGCATCTTTGGGATTGGTCGGCATTTTCGCCAAGGTACAAGTCATCGGCAAAGACGCAAGCGGAAGTTGGTATCAAATCATGTATACGGAATCCCAAACAGGAAAAGGGTGGGTACGGGCGGAATTTGTGCAAGTGGAGTCCGGGGCTGAGATTCGGCAGGTTGAGATCGAATCAGGCCCGGGGTCGAAGGTCAATGGGATGGTCACTCAAAGAGTAAACGTCCGCAGTGGTCCGGGATTAGAGTCGGAATTGCTGGGCGTATTGAATTCCAATGACCTCGTCTTCATTACCGGCAGGGAACCGGGCGGCAAATGGATTCAGATCGAGTTCGCCGGCGCGCCCGATGGAAAAGGCTGGGTGACTGCGGAATTTTTACAGGCGGACAATCTCGACAGCGTACCAATGGTCGATGGCAAAGTTGCAGAGACATCAACGCCGACAGTCGCGACTCCTGCGATGGACTCCACTGTAAAGACGGCCTTTCAGGATGGCGATTCAATGCAAAGCCCATTGACAAAGGCATCCCTTTCACCGATGACTTCACGCGCCTTGCAGGTAAACGGCGATGTCTCCGCGCCGGACGGGGATGCGGAGGATTGGATTCAGTTCACATCCCAAAGCAGCGCGGTTTCAATTCAAGTGACATGCCCGAACAACGCCCTGAGCGTGGAATTGTGGAATAACGGAAAATCCATGGGAGATTTTCCCTGCGGCGAAACATCCGTGGCAACTGTCCAACCGGGGGACAATTATTTTCTGCGCCTGCTTCAAAACGGGACTGGATATACAATGTATGTTCTGCAACTGAAAATCGTTCCCTGAACCATGATTTGGGATTCAAGAAAGCCATGTGAACTATTTTGTGCATATTTGTACGAAATGACATTTTATGGTAAATTTAGTCTGTATTTCATCAATGTGAGGAGCAGAGAATGAATGCAGAGAAGATTCCCGACATTATCATTACCCGCCTGCCTGTTTACTTGCGCGCGTTACAACGCATGGCAGATCAGGGAGTAAAAACCACTTCTTCGCAGGAGTTGGGCGAGCATGTGGGTATTTCCGCCGCGCAAATCCGCAAGGACATTTCCCAATTTGGCGAGTTTGGCAAGCAGGGCACGGGATATTCCATTTCCTACCTGCTGGATAAACTGCGCGAAATCCTCAAGGTGGACCGCCTCTGGGATGTGATCATCGTCGGCGCTGGTGACATGGGACACGCGCTTGCCCGCTACCAGGGATTCGTCAACCGCGGCTTTAACGTCGTCATGATCTTCGACAACGACAAATCCAAGATCGGGCAGAAGATTGGCGACATCACTGTGGAGGATACAGCCGACATGATCGAAAGAGTCAAAGTCAGCGGAATCAAAATCGCGATGTTGACCATTCCCGCTTCGGTGGCGCAGGAGACGACCGACCAACTGGTGAAGGCGGGCGTCAAGGCGATCCTGAATTACGCGCCCATTAGTCTCAATGTCCCCGATGACGTGAAAGTGCAGTACATCGACCCGGCCACGCACTTGCAAAAGATGACGTATTATTTGTGAGAGTAGCCTGATAGACTAATAGTCTGAAGCCAGACAGTTAGAGACCTGCTCATTTGAGCGGGTCTTTTTTGCTCCAGCGGGGGCTAAGCCCTCGCTGGAGCAAACTTTCTCTTTACCAAATCTTCATAATTCCTTTGTCAAACGCCAACAAATAATCATTACACTCCAGCCAATATAAAGTACAGGTAAACAAGGAGAATGGCATGAAAATTTTTGGCAAACGACTCTTTAGACCTCGCAGTATCTGGATTAGAAAAGTGGTTCAGTGGTTTTTCTTCCTGTTGATCGCATTGATCGCGGTAAACCACACGCTGGTCGAAAACGGCGGCGGAATCGCCTTCCTCTCGACGGCTTCGCTCCACGCGTTGTGTCCCTTCGGCGGCGTGGTGACGATTTATCAGTACGCGACAGTCGGGACATTCGTGCAGAAGATTCACGAGTCTTCGTTCATCTTGATGATCATTGCCTTCCTGCTGGCAATCTTATTCGGACCCGTCTTCTGCGGCTGGGTCTGCCCGATGGGAACGGTGCAAGAATGGGTCAGCACGTTGGGAAAGAAAATCTTCCGCCGCAAGTTCAATCATTTCGTCCCCGAAAAATTGGATAAAGTCCTGCGCTACCTGCGCTATGTCGTTCTGGTCTGGGTGGTCTACGTGACAGCCACCAGCGGCACGTTGATCTTCGCCGAGTATGACCCCTACTTTGCGCTCTTCAACTTCTGGACGAGCGAAGTCGCCGTGGCTGGACTCGTCATTCTCGGCGTCACGCTCCTACTCTCGCTTTTCGTCGAACGACCTTGGTGTAAGTATGCCTGTCCCTACGGCGCGGTGCTTGGCATTACCAACCTGTTTCGCGTGTTCCAAATTCGCCGTGTGGAAGCCACCTGCAAAGCCGACGGCGCGTGCTCGATCCTGTGCCCGATGAACATCCCCGTGGATGCGGTGAAAACCGTCCGCGACCACCAGTGCATCTCGTGCCTCGAATGCACGTCCGAAGCCGTGTGCCCCGTCGCCAAAACCGTCGTCTTCAACGCTGGAGGCCTGAAATGAACCTGACATCCAAACTGCTCGCCGCCATCATCGTCGTCATCCTCTTTGGAGGCATCGCCCTCACAACCGCCATGGGCTGGTGGCAAACCATGTCCACTAAGGAAGCCGCCACCTACACCGAAGGCGAATTCGCAGGGCAAGCCAATCCCGCCGACATCCGCGGCTCGTACACCTTCGGTGACGTGGAGAAAAATTTCGGCATCCCGCCGTCAGTTCTGGCGCAAGCCTTCAAGGTCGAGAGCAGTGACCCCGCCGCATATCAAGTCAAGAATCTTGAAGAGACGTACGCGGATAGTGAGTTCGAAATCGGCACGGCATCGGTGCGGCTCTTCGTCGCCTTTTATAGCGGATTGCCCTTCGACCTCAGCACCGATATTTACCTGCCAGAGGAAGCGGCGGGACTCCTCAAGGAGCGGACTCTCACTCCCGAGCAGTTGACGTATCTCGAAGCGCACACAGTCCCAGGCTCCGCGTCCGCCGCCGTGACCGCGCCCGAAGTTGATGCGGCTCCATCGAGTCAACCAACCCCCGCAGCGGAGTCAGCTTCGAGCGAGGAATCCACCGAAAAACTGGTCAAGGGCAAAACCACCTTCCAGGAAGTCCTCGACTGGGGCGTGAGTCAGGAAGTCATCGAGCAGGTAATGGGCAAGCCCATGCCCAATCCACTGACAACCGTGAAGGATTTCTGCACCGAACAGGGACTGGATTTCGAGACCCTCAAACCCGCGTTGCAGGCGGAGGTGGATAAGGTGAAGTAACCCTCACCCCTACCCCCTCTCCCAGAAGGATAGGGAGGCGATGTGATAACATCGGCGCATGAGTAAAATATGGAACGCCGCCAAGTATGACCTTTCCCGCCGCCGCCTGATCCCCTGCTTTGACCTGTTCTACTCCACCGCAGCGGATTTGGCGGCGCGGACGGTTAAAGACATCCCGTCGCCCGCCATCCTGGACATCGGCGCGGGCACAGGCATGATGAGCGAGTTCGTAATGCAGAGAGTTGGCGCGGCTTCGCTGTACCTGCTGGATGAATCCGCCGAGATGACGGCGAAGGCGTTGATCCGGCTGGAGCAGTTCAAGCCGACGCTTTTTATCCAGTCCATGACGGAGCCGCTGCCGAATATTCAGTTCAACGCGGTCGTTTCGTCGGTGGCAATCCATCACCTGACGGACGACGAAAAGCGAAACCTGTACGAGCGCATCTTCGGCGCGCTTGCGCCGGGCGGGGTCTTTGTCAACGCGGAGCAGGTTTTGGGCGAGACGGAGTGGGAGGAAAAGCTGTACGACGAGATGCACATCGGCGGCGCGTGCGCCCTCGGCAGTGACGAGGACGAAATCCGCGGTGCGAGGGAGCGGATGAGCTACGACAAGAGCGCCACCCTTTTAGAGCAGGTGACATGGTTGAAGGAGATCGGCTTTGAAAAGGCGGGGACGTTCTTCCAGTGGGGACGGTTTGCGGTGTTTGCGGGGTGGAAGTGACAGTAATCAGTAATCAGTGAGTAGTTGTCGGAGAGGAGGGGCAGGCGCTGGTGGAAGGTTGCAGGTTTTCTGTATTGGTCGAGGAGTTTTTCCCTTGCGGGGACGATGTAGGTTTTTGTTCCATTTCTTGCCCACTTGTGCAGGTGAAAGTATAATGCCATAAATGGTGCATATAGTATGTTATACAGCGCGATGCTGTATAACACCCCGCACAGGGACATTTTACAGCACTATGCTGTATAAAACATAGTTAGCCACCTTCCTTGTAAATATTAATTCATGAAACAATATAGAAAAAGCGCACTGTTTGCAACATTGTTTTTGGCTATAGTAAGTATTGGGATTTTTGGATTTATAGAGACTTCAAAGCAAGAATCCCTCCTTACTACTTCAACCAGTACGGCAGAGAAATTTATTCCTGACCCAACACGTCAAGCAATGCAGAAAAATTTACAAAATCAATGGTTGCTCGGTAAATTATGCAACCCTCCTTGTTGGGCTGGCATAATTCCAGGAAAAACAACAGCAAATGAAGCGCTTGAATTACTAAATAATCTTCCCGAAGTCACAAATGTCAAACGATATGAAGGTAATACGTATGGTGAGTTTGACTGGGATTGGGTCAATGTAGAAAATAGTGGTGGAAGATTATTTTTTGATGTGTCCAATCCAGATGAAATCGTCGAAACTATATTACCAAGTTTTACAGGCTATTTTGATTCAAATATGTCCATAGGCGAAATTATCAAAGTGTACGGTGAACCAACACATATCAGAGTAACAAAACATGGACCAACTGACAATATACACGGATATGAAATTCCAGTCGCGTATGAGGTAGAATTTATTTGGCTGTCTCAGGGCTTTGCTGGAGATAGTGGTGTAGACGAGAAAAACACACAACTTAATTACAAAATGCCTATGTATTCACTAGCGTTTTTCCCTCCCACGCTTGATGGTTATTTAAACTATCGAGGCAATGCGGGCAGAACGCTCCAATCGTGGCACGGTGTTGATGACGTTCTTAATTATTTGGCACCTTAAAACCAAAACGGTGGCTAACAAAGCGTGCACCCGACGTGTGGGAGTCGGCGCGATTTACAGGCTTTTTTTCTGGCTTCGGGTTTATACTGCCCTCAGAGCGAATCCACACTCCGCCCACACGCGGGTAACGCAAACCGTTGGCACGCCCCGTCCAAAATAAGCACTTGAAAAATCCAGCAAAAAGGTGTATCTTTGTTGTAGAAACAGACAGGAGATAACCTTATGCTCACAAAAGTTCAGAAATGGGGCAATAGTCTTGCCCTCCGAATACCTAAAGCCTTTGCCGTTGACGCCCAATTGGAAAATGATTCTTTCGTAGAAATAAGCATCGTAAAAGGCAAGATTATTGTTACGCCAGTTCCAGCGCCGAGTTGGACACTCGACGAATTACTTGCAGGAATTACGAAAGATAATCTTCATAATGAAATAGATACGGGTTTTGCCGTAGGAAATGAAATTTGGTGAAAACTATGGCATATATTCCTGATAGCGGCGACATCGTTTGGATTATGTTCAATCCACAAGCAGGACATGAGCAAGCAGGTCATAGACCAGCATTGGTTTTGTCTCCAAAGGCATATAACGGTAAAGTTGGTTTAGCAATCCTCTGCCCCATCACAAGTCAGGTCAAAGGCTATCCGTTTGAAGTTTTGATACCTGAAGGATTAGAAGTAAAAGGCGCAATTCTATCTGACCAAGTAAAAAGTCTTGATTGGAAGGCAAGGAAAGCGGAATTTGCGTGTAAATTGCCGCCTGAAAAATATAATGAAGTCGTGAAGAAATTAAGCACTTTGATTCGCGAGCAACTTCAAAACATGTAGTTGAGTCTTGCAATCCAAAAGCGTGCCAACAAAGCGTGCACCTGACGTGTGGGAGTCTGCGCGATTTTCAAGCATTTTTCTGGCTTCGGGCTTTTCCTGCTCCCAAGCATTGTCCACGCCCGCCCACACGCAGGTAACGCAAACCGTTGGCACGCCCCTTGCAAAAGTTAATCATTTTGAAAATGTGAAATTGGGTCTTGCAAAGAGTACGGCATAGCCGTATAATCGGTTTATGGAATTCATAGAAGCCACTGCCTTTTCAAAGTATCTGTACGATTATCTATCTGAAGATGAATATATCGGTTTGCAAAGTTTTTTGCTTCAGTATCCAGAATCAGGCAAAGTTGTTCGTGGCTCTGGCGGTGTCCGAAAAGTCCGCTGGGCGATGGCTGGCAAAGGTAAAAGTGGCGGCGTGCGAGTGATTTACTACTTCAAGAAACAAGATGATGAAATCTGGCTTTTGACCATTTATAGTAAGAATGAAGTAGAAAATATTCCCGCTCATGTTCTACGTGAAATTGCAAAGGAAATTCAAAATGTCTAAGCGTGATATTGGTCAGGAAATTCTCAATGGTATTCGTGATGTGAAAGCTTATAAGGCTGGCACAAAAGTTTTGCGTGTTCACTCCCTGAAAGAGCCTGCACCTCCGCAAATAATTCGTTCTAAATTGAAGTTATCCCAATCGGCTTTTGCAGGATTAATGGGTGTAAGTTTGCGAACAATCCAAGATTGGGAACAAGGAAGGCGCAAGCCAAGCGGTCCTGCTGTTGCTTTGCTGCGAATTGCTGAGCAAAAACCAGAAGTATTTATGCAATTGATGTAAACAAAAGAGTCTTAAGGTCAAGAGCGTGCCAACACCGCGTGCAGCAGACGGCTGGGAGTCTGCGCGATTTATGGGCATTTTTCTGGCTTCAGGCTTTTTCTGCTCTCAAGCAGTTTCCTCGCCCGCCCCAGCGCGGGTAACGCAAACCGTTAGCCTGCTCTGAGCAATCAGATGAAGAAATGAAAAACGGACTGACTTTAGAAAAGAGCTTAAAAAGAAATCGAAGATAATAGGAGGTTACAAATGAAATATACTTTAAGTTATTTTAGTGCGGCAGGGTTCATACTCTTTGGAGATTCACCAGTACGTAAAGGAGGCATCTGCGATGGGGATTTTATGTGCTACTTATTTTTAATTAGCATCGCTTATTTGCCCTACTTCTTGGTATTGACAGCTGTTACTTTTATCGTCTTGGCTGTTTTTCGACGGACAATCTCTCTCGGCAAAAAATTAATATATTCCATTTTGTTATCTTTTTTCTTGATCTTTTTTTATCATAATTTTTTATCTATCTGGACTGAAAAACAGGGGAGAGTAAACAGTTATAAGCAGGAGTTAAATCAATTAAACTATCAGCTTTACGAACCCACTTATATACCAGTCGGTCATAATCTATTTGAAGCAAGGGTCGATAATGGTAATCTGTCCTTTTATTATTCGGGGAATAAGGCAGGACTGTTTATAATATCGGAATTCATAAAACCCCCAGCTATAGATCTAAGTCCCCCAAATTGTTATATTGAAGGGGGGCATTTTGAGGTTGTAGATGGTTCGGGCGGTTCTGCTAGCGCAGCTTATGGAAATTGTCAGGAAATAAAAACGCCCAAAGGAACCTCAGTCTATTTAATTTTTAATGAATTGACAGAAAAAAAGTTGGCTGCAATTATCTTAAGAAATACTTTGATCACAATAAGCGGCTATAATTTTTCTATCCAAGAGCTTATGGATTTGGTTGACGGTTTAGAAGAAAAGAGCGCATCAGATATTACTTTTAAGGTCCGTGATTGGCGATAAACTGTAGCACCTTTTAATATGCACAGAAAAGAAAGTTGCATTCTTAAAAGACGCAGGCTAACAAAGCGTGCACCCGACGCTGGGGATTCTGGCGCGATTCCAAGCCTTTTTCTATACCTCAGTATTTTTCCAGTCGGACGGCGTCCCGCCGCCCGCCCCAGCGCGGGTAACGCAAACCGTTGGGCCGTCCCTTTGAATGTGGAGAAAAAATGAGCCAAGTAAACAAAGCCATTATAGACATAAATGTTCAAGTTGCGCCAGTCTACAAAGCGCAATCGGACGCTTTTGGCGTATTAGATTACCCATTCTTACTAGACATCATTAATAAAAACGGTTTAAGTAAGGTTCTTGATGTCGGGACTGGAGAAGGGTCATTCCTAATCGGATTAGCCCAGAGAACTACAAATGTCGCGTTTGACGCTATTGATTTGAATAAAAACCTTGTAGAAATTGGAAAAGCGAACAATGAGATTTTGGGACTAGGCATTAATTTTCAACATGCAAATTTTGGGGAAAATTACGCTGAATCAAATTACGACTTAATCATGGCGAGATTCGCAGTTGAGCATATTGTAGAGTTGAGCGATATTAATTCGTTTATATCAACAACTTACGAGAAATTAAGAGAAAATGGATGGTTGGTAATTATTGAATATTATGTTCACGAACTAGATATAGACGACTCTACTTGGAGTAAATTTAGAGAAAACGAACTGGCGACTTATAAGAGCATTAAAGCGCATCCTCGCATTGCATTGAAACTACCAGAAAGTTTAAGGAAAGCGGGGTATAAAAACATTAGGTCTTCTATTAACCACATATCACCAAGCACAATCGGGGCAGAGTTCTTTTACAACTTGGTGCAGGAATACACAAAAATTTATTCAAAAATTACTCCTGATTTTTGGACAAATGAATTAACTGATGAGATTTTTTCTTGGTGCAATAAAAATCAACCCAAAGGAGAGCCTTTACTTTTTACTTCATATACAGTTGGACAAAAAACGGTTGCTTTCTAAACAAAAACGGGCTAACAAAACGTGCAGCTGACGTGTGGAAGTCGGCGGCATTTTTGGGCTTTTTCTGGCTTTTGGTTTTTCCCGCTCTCAAAGCGATTCCACGCCCGCCCACACGCGGGTAACGCACACCGTTAGGCTATGCCAAAGTCAGTCGCAGACAAGATGCCTTGAAGGAATAACTATATGAAGTATGGCTTTATCCTTCCTGATGGCGATGCATGTACAGCAGCCACTTTCGCTTACGAAGCCGAACAGTCCGGCTGGGATGGTTTCTTTGTGTTGGATTCGGTATGGGGCATTGACCCCTGGGTCGCGTTAGCCGCCGCCGCCATGCAGACCAAACATATTCGTCTGGGTCCCGTTCTCACTCCTGTGTCTCGTACGCGACCCTGGCACCTAGCGAGTGAGACAGCCACCTTGGACAATCTCTCCAATGGGCGCGTCATCCTTCCGGTTGGGCTAGGCGATATAGATGAATTGGAACCATTTGGCGAAATCACGGATCGCAAAATCCGCGCCGAATTGCTCGATGAAGGACTGGATATTCTGACCGGCCTTTGGCGTGGACAACCCTTGAGTTATACCGGAAAACATTACAAAATTGACACACGCTTTTCTCCTCCTCCGCCCCCTGTGCAACAGCCACGAATTCCCATCTGGGTTGTAGGCGCTTGGCCAAGTAAAAAATCCATACAACGAGCTTTGCAGTATGATGGTTTACTACCTCAAGTCCTCAAACCTGCTGGAGGAATAGATCGTAATGCTCAGAAAGTCGATCTTGATGACCTTCGTACAATCCGAGCCTTTATTGCTGAACATCATACTGATCCCACGTCTTTCGACATTGTTGTTGAGGGAGAGAGTCCCGGTGATGATAAGCAAGAAGCTGCCGAACTTGTGGCACAATGGGCAGAGGCAGGAGCCACCTGGTGGTTAGAAGCTCCTTGGGAGGCAGACACGCAAACCGATGTGCTTAAACGCATTCAGCAAGGCCCACCGAATGCTTTATAAACATCGGCATAGCCTAACACAGCGTGCACTTGACTGGCGGGTACGTGCCGCGTTTTTCAAGCAGTTTCCTGGCTCAAGCCAGTTCCGGCAAAATGGCGTTCCCTCGCCCCTCCCGCCAGCAAGTAACGCCAACCGTTGGGCGGCTTTTCCATTATCTCAAATGTAGGTATATTCGATATGTCGCCTCTATCACAAATAAGCAAAGGGCAAGACGGCAAGTTTACGGTGACGCACCTCCAATCAACCGAATCGGCGCAAGTTTGCCTCGAATTTGATGGACGTTCATTGGTAGACGCCTATTTTGAAGATCGGAAAACTCAAAAGCGATTTTGCGTTTTGTCAATTGACAATGTTGTCTCTGTGCATATCGGTTTATATAATGGCGAAGGATGGTATCGCTGGAACTGGATGTGGGATAGTACAAAAGAATGTGATGAAGCATGGAACAAAGCTCCTGCCGATTTAGAAACGAATATTGAGCAATTAGTACAAGGAATTAACGACTTCATTGAGACAGCCACGCGAAATGCCAAATCCAAAAAGTCGAAAGCCATTCTAGATATTACGCCAGAATTAATGAAAATTGGATGGGAGATGACGATATTGGATCGCACGACCGATGAAGTTGCTCAAGATTACAAGTTGAGCAAGAAGGCTCAAGGAAAAAGTACTATATGAATGTTACTTCTGATTTTCGTGAGCCACCCAACACAGCGTGCACCCGACGCTGGGGAGTCTGGCGTGATTTCAAGCCTTTTTCTACGCCTCAGCATTTTTCTAGTTGGACGGCTGTAATACCTCCATAAAGTTATACGGCTTACATTGAGTAGTTGCCGGGAGTGCCGGCCATAGACGCAGGAGAAATAATGAACATAAAGCAACGAACGTTCGCGACATTAGTATTAATCACGAGTTTGGCGATGTCGGGCTGTGGGTCAGGACAATTATTTGGTCCTACTTTAACACCTACCCTGCCACCAACGCCTACATCCACACTGACCCCAACCCCAATTCCATCGCCAACGATAAATCCCTTACCGCCGTTACCCATGGATGCAGGGGATTGCAGTTCAATGGAACAAGATTCTTCAATAGGGTTGGGAAGAATTGTTTTAGTTAAGGGGAATCTATCTGTTCCGGCAGGTTCCTTTGAACTTAATGCAAACCAATATGAAATATGGCTAACAGAATCGCCTTATCTTGGTTATGATGCAGTTAAACTGGATGTGCTGATTCCGGGAGGGAACAAATCGAATAGCATGTTTTTTGATGAACAGGGGGTGCCCAGGATAAAAAACAATTCAGGAGAGATTCTCAATTGGCAACAAGAAAATGGGTATGATGTATACAAGACATATCAGCAACTCATAGTAACAGGAATCTGGCAGGGGAAATGTCCACTTAAAATCGATAAAATTGAGTGGTATTTTCTCTATGATGAGAACTCGACCGCTGAAATGCCAATTTCCTCGCCAACCCCATTAGACCAGAGTCCAACGCTTGTGCCCACGAATAGAACCGCAATCTACCTTTCTCAATTCCAGCCAACGCTTATTGAATTGCCTTTTGGCGAGTATTCCGTTGGGAAATTTGCCTTTACGTCACCCTATTCGGAAGATCCAATTCGAGAAGGTGACCCTATTGTTATCCATAGTGTGGAATATTCTCACGGCATATTTGCCCATGCCCCATCTAGGTTGATGTATGATATAGGAGGCAAGTTTGAGCAATTATCTGCAACTCTTGGCTTAGTGGACTTGATCAATAACAGAATTAGCTGTGGCGATGGTGTCAATTACGTTGTTCTTTTAGATGGCCAAGAAATCTATCGTAGCAACCGCCTTGAAATGGAGTCTAAACCAGTTGATATTTTGCTTCCAATTACTGGAGGATATGAATTGGCACTGATCGTCGAAGATGGCGGCTCTGATAATATTGATTGTGATTGGGCCATTTGGGGCGACCCTCGTTTGCGTTAATACTTCGAGAGGTGTTCTTGCTGGTCTTTGAAAAGAATTTGCCAATGAAATGCATATCCGATGATCCGCCCAACACAGCGTGCAGCGGACGGCGGGGAGACGGCGGCTTTAATATGCAATTTCAAGGCTCTGGCAGTTTTCTATTCTCAGGCCTTTGTCCACACCCTCCCACACGCAGGTAACGCAAACCGTTGGACGGTTCATGCAATAGAGTAAAGTATGATGAAAGAAGAGTTTCAGACCAGCCTGCAAAGTTGGCTTCAGGAAAATGGTGAGGCGTTAATGGACATTTACCTACACCATTCAGGCGGTGGCGGGACGCTATACCTATTGAAATCAGCCAATCAGGTAGAATCTGCTATTGAGTTTGCGCTATCCATGGCAGGGCAACATGGCGATGGTCAAGCTACTATCACTGGTTTTCGTTCTGGATATTATCCTTTGCGCGGGAATGCTGATGAGTCCTTTATCGAAAAAAATCCAATCATCATGGAACGGAGAAAGATGGTATTCAATAGTGAACTTAGAGGATGTTTTTCCCGAACCGTTACGCATTATCGGTAGTGGCGATACACAGCAAGAATTAGAAAATGATTCGGTAATTTTGATGACAGAGTGTAAGGGCATTTTTATTGGTTTTGGCGAACATCCGTTTGACACGAATGATTGGGCAGCACGAAGTGGTACAGAAGTCATTGAAATCACCGTCGGGACTTCCAAGTGGAAGAAACCCAATGGAATATGATTCTCTGCAAATTCAAACCGCCCAACACAGTGTGTATTGGACACTGGGGTTTCGTTGCCATTTTCGAGCATTTTCCTAGCTTCTGATTTTCTCTTATTATCCATATCAACGTCAGGAGACGTTGGACTCCGTAAATCGCAAAATCATAACGCTGCCCTTACCGATCTCGCTTTCCATTTTGATTTCGCCGTCCATGCTTTCGGCTGGAAAATCAAAACAAAAAAATCCTCCTGCTACTATGCCACCGCTGAACAGGAAATTCAAGTTTCTGCGCGCCCATTTAACTCTGACAATCACTGGCTTGAATGGTAAATCTATTGCTTTCGGTGACATGGCCCAACGAGTCAATAACTTTGAAATAATAAGTAATAGTGTCAGATGGGGTAGTGTTTTGTGTCAGTGAGGTGGAGAAGGTGTAAACACCCTGAGACTGACTCATTATGGCCAGAAATGATTTTACTCCGTTGATACTGTAAATTACCTTTACAGCATCGATCCCATCTGCATCAGAAGCTGCCACAGAAAAGCTGATGGCACAGTAATTGGAATGTGCATTGGGATTCTGAAAATATGTCGGCGCATTGGCAGGTGTTGGTGTGACAGTTGGCGGCAGCGGTGAAGCAGTAGGGGCAGACGTGGTGCTCGGAGGTGACAGCGTGGCAATGGATAAAGGCGTGATGGTGGGAGATGGGACATCAGTGGGTATCAACGTAACACCCGGCTGCGGTGTATCGGGGGTGAGTATGATGTTTAATATGTTGGGCGCAACACTCGGAACATACAAAACCTGTCCTGTATAAACCAGAAGCGAACGCCCCATGCAATTTCCATTTTGCAGAACGGTAGTGGTCACGCCGAATTTCAAGCTGACCTGATACAAAGTCTCGCCGCTCTGGACAATGTACATCACCCAATTCGTCGGATGGGAACAAGGCACAGGTGGAGGTAGATATGTGGACACGGAAACGGATGGAACATAGATGACCGCGCCAACCGCCTGAGTGGGCGTCGGAGTTATCGTACTGACGGGAGTGGGTATCAACGAGGTTGAAAGTCCGCGCAAACTACTTAAACCCTGAATGGGTGAATTAGCCATCTGGGCGGCCAGTTCAAATGCTTTGATGTCGAATTGCATGTTCGATAACTGGATTACCCCGCCCGGAAGAATATCAATCAAGCTGCTTGCCGGAAGCAATTGGGAAGATTGTCCAGGCACTTGATATCCAACAATGCCGTCGAAATTTCCAGCACTGATAATATCTGTGGAGGAGTCGTAGGTAATATAAAAGCTTGTGCCCACAATGTAGATGTGAACTCCATTGGCAATCTCAAAGTCGACGCCGCCGCTACCTTTCACAACCTGACCGCTTAATCCGCCCCGTTCCAGCTTCATGTGAATGCGCCTGTTAGTGGATTCTAAAATCTCCGCGTTGACCCCGCCCACGGAAGTATCGTTGAACAATTTTATTGCGACTTGATCGAGAAAATTAAGCAGTGCAATGCCACCGTCCGTCACTTGTACGGCATCGTGACTATAAAGGGTTTGTGAAATGGACACATTGTTCAAATTCCCGGCTGGGCCTGCCTGTACACGGGTCTGTATTGTATTGACTGTGCCAATCGTTATATCGCTTGTATTAGGAATGCTTGCTGTTTGAATTGGCATTACCGTTGGCGCTGCTTCACATGCGCCTAGCACAAAAGCAATCAGCACAAACAACACAAGAGACTTACATGAACCCATAATCAAGATTTTCAACTAGCGAATCTTGTATCGCCCTATTAAGGTGGCGGCAAGAATGAAACCAGGAAAAACCATCCCAGACAACGCTATTGTCAATGGTATGGTGTCCAACCCCTTTGATTCACCAAGAACGCCGATGAAAATGTCCGCAACGCTGAGCACAAGTCCGCATAGGAAAACAACCAACGGAACAGTGATCCACAAAGGTCGGCGGGAGGAAAGCGCCCAGACGGTTCCCGCTCCCGCTGTCAATCCCCATAGACTTCCTTCAAGGATAGCTTTTGGAATCAGCGACAAAAAAAGTTCACTACCGGTATTGTTCAGGTTTGCGTACATGACCATGGCGAGCGCAAATGAAAATGCGCCGCTTATTCCACCCGCCAGATATGCCAATGTTTTTTTTGAACCACCATAGGAAGCAATGGAAATGTCGACCAAAAACGTCATTAATAATCCAGCGAACGCGCCGAAGCTTGTTGTCAAAAGAATGGAGAATATTTCAAAGGACACATCTGACAATGGTGCTGTGAACAGCAATCGATCCATCAACACAAACCCAAGCGCCCCTCCCGCCAGACCACGTAACGCCGAATTGCGGATGTTTTGCAATTGTTCGGCCGCCTCCTGACGTGCCCGGGTGAGGATGCTGCGAGCTTCCCGCCACTTTTCGATGCGTGGGCGCAAGCCATCACTGGAAAGCTGGTAGCCGCTGGTATGCTCGATCAAGTTGCTGTTCTGCAAATCAATCAGGATGCGCCTAGTCGTGCTCTCTTTCGCTCCAAACAATCTCATCTTCTTGATGATTTGTTCGTCAGTGAACGCTTGTGTGGCCGGGTCGGCCAACACGGTCAGGGTCTCCCACGCAAGCTCGCGCGCATGGGGTTCGAAGTCCGTCATGGCACGGTCGAGATAGTCCCGCAAAATACCGTCAGTCTTCCCCTGTTCTGTGTAGTACTTCATGTCCCACTCTTTGACCGGCGCTCCCCTGCCGCCTGCCAGCATATAACAAACCAATTGCAGGTCAGCCGGATTGATGTGACTACCGCCCAGCGTATCGAGGATCGATTCGAGGACATCCAGCTGGATCGAAATGCCGTATCTTTCTGCCGGCTTGATGATGGCGGCACGCGCCGCCTCACGACTCAATGGGGGAACATTGACAGTATTTGAGTTAGGACTGATTTCATGCTTGAAGAAATTCAACAAATGGTGAAGGTTGGACGGAACGCAAAACAGCCAGCGCACATTCGCGCTTGCTCCATTGAAACAGCGCAGCCACTCATTGTGAAAGGCGTCCCGTTCCAGTTCCCCGTGTTCAAAAAATACTTCGAAATCATCCACCAGCACATAGAGCTTTTTACCATCAGGCAGGGCGCTTGCGATAATGTGAATAAATCCAGTCAACGACATTGTTTTTAGGAATTGGAGATTATCCACATTGGGAAGCAAATATTTTTTGATGCTGGATTCTAATGCTTCACGGGTGGTGCTGACGACCAACGGCAGGTGCCCCTGGAGCAGCAATGCCGGAACAAGTCCCGCCCGGATGAGGCTGGTTTTTCCGATGCCACGAGTGCCGCACAGGAAAGTACCCAGACTGCCCCTCATTTGTCCCATCAGTTCGGACAGAATGTCTTCACGCCCAAAGAAACGGGTACGATCCGAAAACCCAAACGGCTGGAGGAAAAGATATGGATTTCCACTGATGGGAATGGTTGAATTGATGAGACGGTGCAGGTCGGAAAACTTTTGAACGATTGCTTCCTGCAATGAGACCAGTTCGGATTTCTGGCGCTCACATTCCTCTGCGATCTCCGAAAGCGGCGGATAAACGATTTGCCTCACACTGACACGCGCAGAGTCATCGGCGTTAATCTCGCGGACTACATTTTGGCCTGAAAAATCCTGTGCCGCTGGTTTGCGATTCACAATCTCGCTCTTTTTATTGCTTGCAGTGGTCCGCGACATAAGAACCCGCCTAGGCTTTGCCCTTGGCTTCCGCCTTGACACGGGCCGCGATTTTTTGGAGGACAGCTGTGAACCCTGAAACTGGTCCACCCAACGAGGCGGTCATCACATCGACGATATCGGGAGCCATCCCGGCTAGGTTTTTGATCCACCGTTCGAGTTTTGTTTGGTTGGCTTTTTCTCCCTGTGTGGATTCCGCCTTGATCTGTTCGATCTGATTGCTGATTTCCTTCTTGTCGACGTTTGGGTCTTCCGGACGTGCTTCCAGTCTTTCTTCGAGCAAGGCAAAGAGTCTTTCCAAGTCAACATCGCGGCTGGACTTTCGACGATCAGATTTCTGTGTGATCTGTACTTTGGCTCTACCGCTCGCGTTGATGATTCCAATAACATTTTCTCCCTTTGCCGTTACCGAAGGGGGCGCTTTCTTTTTCCTGGGCATACCTGTTTTCTCCACAAAAAATAATTGCTGGAAACGCTGCATGACCCCGCCCGAATAAAATAAGACCCGTATGCCGTAGTATGGCATAAAAATCCAAATGAAACAATTCCCCAGGCAGTACCAAAGTTGACGAAAGTAGTAACCCAAACCTAACAGATAAGATAGGACTACAGGCTCACCACGCCGAGCGCCCTCCATCCACGGGCAAGGCAACGCCAGTGACAAAGGAAGCGTCGTCCGAGGCGAGGTAGGCGACAGCGCGGGCGATCTCTTCGGGAGCCGCGATGCGGTTCATCGGATGGCGCGACGCAAACTTTGGGAACTGCACTTCCACCCCGCCCAGATCGTTCATTTCGTTTTCCAACAAGGGGGTATCCACACTGCCGGGGCAGACGCAGTTCACGCGGATTTTTTGAGTGGCATGGTCAATTGCCATGGCCCTAGTCAGGTTGATCACGCCGCCCTTGGCCGCGCAGTAGGCAGCGACCCCGCCCCCGCCAACCAGCCCAAAGATCGAGGCGTTGTTGATGATCGAGCCGCCGTTTTTCGCGATATGCGGGATGGCATATTTCGACATCCAAAAGATGCTCTTCAAATTCGAGTTCAGCGTGGCATCCCATTCCTCCTCTGAGGTGTCCACCAGATTCCGATTGACATAGATCACTCCCGCATTGTTGAACAAAATATCCAATCGCCCGTAGGTCTCGATAGCGACAGTGACACAGTGTTGGCAGTCCGCAGCCACGCTCACATCCCCTTGAACGAAAATCGCCTGCCCGTCGGCAGAAGTAATTTGCTCGACAGCATCCCGTCCTCGGGTTGGGTTACGCGCCATCAAGACAACGCTCGCGCCTTCTTCTACAAAAAGTTGCGCCGTCGCCAGCCCAATTCCCGAAGTGCCGCCCGTAAGGATTGCCACTTTCCCATCGAATCTCATGTTCTGCTCCTTATCTGCTTTGGTAACGTTGAATGAGCAGATTGTAATGGAATGCCATTGAAAAAGGTCACGCGAAACACCCCGATTCCAAAATCGTAAGTTGAGGTTCGCAACCGCGTAATCGTAGTTATAATCACACCCCTATGCGTTTCAATATATTCACTCAATCTGACGTTCCCGAAAAATACCGTTCCAATTTCTGGAACCTTTACTTGGACATTGCCTGGTTTGGTGTTTTGAGCGGGACCTCCGTCAACTTCCTTAATGTGTACGCCACACGCCTCGGCGCATCTGGCTTGCAGATCGGCTTGCTCACCGCGATGGCTGCCATCGTCAACCTTTTCCTCGCCATCCCAGCAGGTCGCTGGATCGAAAAACGTCACACAGGACACGCCGTTTTCTGGTCATCCATCCTCTTCCGCGCTGGTTACCTCTTATGGATTCCGCTCCCTTGGCTTTTCAATGAGCAGGGACAAATCTGGGCGTTGATTACCCTCGCCTTCCTGATGGCGATCCCTTACACGGCGCTGGGAGTTGGTTTCAACGCCCTGTTTGCCGAGTCCGTTCCCGACAGGTTCCGCGCCCAGGTGGCAGGCACACGTAATGTCACCTTCGCCATCGCCTACATGCTGACCTCCTTCGGCGCGGGCTTCATCCTGAAGAACATGCCGCTCGAAGCGGGCTATCAGGTCATCTTTGCGATTGGAGCCTTCGGCGCGGCGATGAGCAGTTACCACATCTATCACGTCAAGCCGATGCAGGAGGATATCTTCCCACTGCCATCCTCGCCGCAACCTGATCCTTCGCCCCAGATCAACCCTCCCCGCGGACTCAAATCCGCGCTGCGACTGGACATTTGGGGTACGTCGTTTCGGAATGTAATGCTGGCGTTGTTTTTCTTCCACCTGACCCACTACCTGCCGAATCCGCTCTATCCGCTCTATAACGTGCGCGTCCTCAACCTGAATGACAACAATATCGGCACAGGCACGGCGCTTTACTACCTGACCGTGCTCATTGGCTCGACACAATTCAGGCGCGTCGCCCATCATTATGGAAATAAGAAAGTGACCGCCTGGGGCGCGGCGGGCATGGCGATTTATCCATTCCTGCTTGCGTTATCTCACAATGTCTGGCAGTTTTACGCCATCTCCTTCATCGGCGGCTTTCTATTTGCCATGATCAATGGTGCGTACATCAATTACATGCTCGAAAACATCCCGCCAGATGACCGCCCCTCGCATTTGGCATGGTACACCATCATCCTCAACATAGCCATCCTCACCAGTTCTCTTGCGGGGCCCGCCATAGCGGATATGGTCGGACTGGTCAATGCATTAATCATTGTTGCCGCGTTGCGCTTCCTCGCGGGAATTGCCATTCTCAAATGGGGATAACCGCCAATAGTGCGTCGCACCTGACGGGTGGAATTTTCTGATTAATAAACAGAATCCTCTCGATTTGGATTATTCCATCAAGTAGGGTGGGACGCACTTGCCAGTTAATTCATGCTAAAATCAACTTGTGACTGAAAACATCAAAATCATCGCCACCAATCGCAAAGCCGGCTTCGAATATTTCCTGATGGAAAAGTTCGAGGCGGGAATCGCCCTGCAAGGTTCGGAGATCAAATCCATCCGCGCAGGGCAGATCAGCATCCAGGAAGCCTACGTGGACCTCCCCGAAGGAAAGGAAGCCTGGCTCGTCGAGTCGCACATCGCGCCCTACGAACAGGCGGGTCAATACTTTAATCATGAACCCAAGCGCCGCCGTCGGTTGTTGTTGCACAAGAAGCAGATCCGCGAGTTATGGAACAACGTCCGCATGAAAGGGATGACCGTAGTGCCAACCCGCGTCTACCTCAAGGATGGACGCGCCAAGGTCGAGATCGCCCTTGCCAAAGGCAAGAAAGCCTACGACAAACGCGCGACCATCGCCAAACGCGATGAAGCACGAAATAACGAACGAGCCGCGAGAGTTAGATAGGAGAGGAAACGAACATGCCCCCCTCAACCATTGGCGGAATCAACCTTTTACCCGAACCCGAAAAGCGGGCGATTTATGCGCGTTATATCCCCGCAGTTTTACTGGAAAAGTACAACATCCCGCCGCTGACCTCCGCAGCTGGGTATAACCTGTTGCAATTCCGCTTTGCCCCTGGCTCCACCGATGTGGAAATGCGTCTCTTCCACCAGATGGATTTTCCCGACCCGCTGCTCTATGCCCATCTCACCGATACGCTGAATGGGCAGATACACATCCTGCTCTACATCCTTAACGACCCTGACTCTCCTCGCTACGATGTAGACAAAATGCCCGACGGCTTGCCAACCAAGTTCGGTACTCTGCGGAGAAACCTTGAAGCGGAGCAAACCGCCCTGGAAGCGGGACTGGCTCCAGGACAGGTACGGCGCGGACTGCGAATGTTGGGAGAGGCAATCAAGACCTTCGAGAGTTTTGTCACCGCATTGGGACAGGAGATGTACTTCGTCGAGCCGTTGTATTATCATGTTGCGGTCATCTTTGAACGTTATGGATTCAACTACCAGATGGGTAAACGGCTGATGAACAGTATCCATGCAGGGTTTCAGCCGGGAGGCGATTTGCAAGCTCAACTTGATGGGTCGAATCCCTACCGTCAGCCCGATGCGGCAAACAGCATCCGCAAACGGTCATGGGCAATCCACGATGGCATCCTCGGCGAGCCTTTCACCAATGTGACGATGTACAAGCAGGTGGGGAAATCGGCGGACATCAACACCACGCCGGATTGTGTTTGGTAGCGGAGGATTCAGCGAATCGGCGATTCAGTGAGTCAATGATTTAGCAGATTGAGAAAACAGGAAAAAAGAATAGGCGCGGGTAGGATAAACTCCGCGCCTTGGTGTTTCAGTAGCCAGGTGATATTATTCCAAGTCCTCTTCATCGGAAGGGGCAAAGGCTTGCAAGGTGGAATTGAGGCTGAACAACAAAATCAAAGTGATGATGATCGCAGAACTGACGCACCAAATGCACACGGCATAGATCACAAACAATTCAAGATAAGTCAGGTAGATCGAGAAGACCGTACCAAACAATGCCATGCCAAACAGGGCAACGGGCGCGTATTTCGAGAGCCAGCCCCAGCGCTGACGTCCCACAAACCAGGCGGCAAGAATGGCAATATAGCCAACCCCGCCAAGTAGACCGACGGGTAGAATCCCCCATATCTTTGAATAGGAACTGGACTGCACGGCATTGCAGTCACCGACGGGGCCGCAAATCGCCTGAACGGATTGGGTTTCCACGTAGGTCAAGTAGAAGGCGACTCCCAGCCCAATCACAGAAAGAATGGGAATGGCAGCTTCCATCCACGAGGCATGGAAGTAGAGTTTCCCAATCGCAAGGCTTGCCAGCGAATACAACGTGACCAACACCATGAAGACCATCACCACAGCCGCAAGCATGAATCCGTTGTTTTTGACAGGCGCTTCCGCCGACGACTCCACTGCGGGGGCGGAAGCTTCGCGGGACACAGGCTGAGGGGTGGACTCTACCTGGGGCTGGGCAACCAACTCCGGGGTTGGGGTCGAAGGGGAGGCGGATAAAACGTCAGCCAGAAGAGGATTTGAGGGGAAATCCAGTCCGCCGTGAGTCAAATAATCCTCCACCAAAGCGGGGAGCTGATTCCGCACCTGGTCGGAACCAACCAGCACTTGCTCGCCGATGATGAGGAACGGCACGCCCGTCCCATCCCTGGGAATTCCATAAGACTCGGCGACCTGATAGAGCAGATTGACATCATCCTGTCCTTTCACTTCGATCATAAACAGGTCAAATTGGTCACCGTATTTTTGTTGCAAAGGCGGCAGGACATTTTGGATGACATCCTCGCAATGCGGACAGCCGTCCATCCAAAACATGATCGCGTGGACAACGGGCTGCTGGGCATGGGCCTGAACAGGCACAACAAACAAGGCGAGAAGAATAAAGAGCAGGGAAAATTGTTTGATTTTCATAAAGTAGATTTTATCTGAAATGCGCCCAGTCAGGCTTAGCCCCTGATTAGGAAACCATCACGGACAGCGGATCAACCCCTGAGCCCAAAGACATCCGCCGCAGGTGGGCTGGACATTGCCGAAGCAGTCTTCGAGATTCTCGTTTGCCAGTTCGCAACTGTTGCAAAAAACACAGGGAGAGAAATCAAAATCCCGGAGGCGCTTGCGCAGTTTGAGATATTCGGCGTCGTTCCAAATAACCAGTAGATCAGCCTGGTTGACGTCGCCGACGAAAAACTCCTTCGAGGTACGCTTACGATCATCGAGGTAATACTCGTGCGTGTAAAGCAACGGCAGGCATGGACTAACCTTGCCGTCCTGTCGAATGGAAAGGCTGCCGCGCTCGACGAATGGGCATTGGTCTGCGTTTTGATTTAACTGACCGCCAAAAAGTTCCATGCGGTTCATGCCCTTGAGCACGTCGGTCAACGCGCCGGCGGTCTGCTTGTTGATGTCCATGAGCGGCATGTGGATCAGCGGGCTTAACGGCGCGCTGGGAGAAAGGGTCATGGAACGCAGATACAAATTTTCGTCGAGCAGTTCGGCGGTATGCGCCAGCACATTGCTGATTGAAAATTCCACCGCGCCCAAACGTGTCCCCAGGCTGATGACTTCGGTGAGGCTGTGAATATTGCGCCGCATGGCGACGAACGCAATCCCAAGTTTTGGAACTCCCGCCCAAATGGATAAACCAAAGGATTGAAATTTGTACTTTCGCAGGCACATCAGGTTTTCGACGACCTGCGGCAGGGCATCGCCGAGGCGGACGTCCATATAACATTCGGGCGACGCGCCGTCGAGCGAGACCCAGATTTTGTCCAGCCGCAAATCCACAAGTTGTTGACTGACCTGCTCGGTGAGCAAAATGCCGTTGGTGATGAGCGAGACGAAATGTCCCGCCTCTTTTGCCAGACGAATCATTTCGAGACAGTTGGGATGCGAGAGCGGCTCACCGTAGCCGCCGAAAAAGATTTCAGGCTTTTGCGGCATATTCTTCAGGCTGGAGAGAATCCGCTGAAAGGTGTCGAGAGTCATGCCGCCATAGTTCGCATCCCAGACATTTCTCATGCAGGTGGCGCAGTTGAGGTTGCACTTGTTGGTGACTTCCACATAGACCCGCTTGAGCGCCGTCAGCGGGGAACGCAGGTTCACGCCGTGACCGTTTGGCTCGATTCGTATTTCGTCACCGGGAGAAATGCCCAAACTCCTTGCAAGGTCAGGTGGGAGGGTGATGTTTCCGTTTTCGTCAACCTGGGCGTACTGTATCTTCGGCATACGAGGGATTTTATCCTGATTCGAAACGCCTGTATCACAAAGGGTCACAAAGTTTTTTGCTTTCCGCTGTGACCCTTTGTGATTGAATCTTTATCCTGCCGCTCCGCCAAACATGCGCTTCTGGAAATAGAAAGCCACGTTGACCAGCCCGATCATCACCGGTACTTCCACCAGCGGACCAATCACCGCCGCGAACGCCGCGCCGCTGTGAATGCCAAACACGGCAACCGCCACCGCAATCGCCAGTTCAAAGTTGTTGCTGGCGGCGGTGAAGGACAGTGTCGTCGTCTTGGAGTAATCTGCGCCGATAGCGCGTCCCATCCAAAACGAGACAAGGAACATGACGACGAAGTAAATCAACAGGGGAATGGCAATGCGCACCACGTCGAGCGGAAGCTGGACGATGAGGTTCCCTTTGAGCGAGAACATGACCATGATGGTGAACAACAACGCGATGAGGGTCAACGGGCTGACTTTGGGCACAAAGTTGGTGTAATACCATTCCTTGCTTTTGAATTTGAGCATGATAAAGCGCGTGAAGAAACCCGCGAGGAAGGGAATGCCAAGATAGATGAACACGCTCCTGGCAATCTCTCCGATGGTGATCTCCACCACGGAACCTGTCAGCCCAAACATCGGCGGCAGAATGGTGATGAACACCCAGGCGTACACGCTATAGAACAAGACCTGAAAAATGCTATTGAACGCCACGAGTCCCGCAGCGTATTCCGTGTCGCCGTGCGCCAGTTCATTCCAGACGATGACCATTGCGATACAGCGCGCCAAACCGATCATGATCAATCCAGCCATGTATTCGGGATATCCGCGCAGGAAGATAATGGCGAGCGCAAACATCAAGACGGGACCGATGACCCAGTTTTGAACCAGCGAAAGTGCCAGCACTTTTTTGTTGCGGAAGACTTCGCCCAATTCCTCGTACTTGACTTTGGTGAAGGGCGGGTACATCATCAAAATCAACCCAATCGCAATCGGGATGTTGGTTGTACCCACAGAAACAGCGTCATTGAATTGCTGCACGCCCTGCGGGAAGAGAAATCCAATCCCCACGCCGACAGCCATCGCGAGGAAAATCCACAGGGTCAGGTAGCGGTCGAGAAAGGACAACTGCTTGCTCAGGCTTTTTGTTTCTTTCGCGTCAGACATGAAAACCTCCATTACATAATGTTATTCAAACTGTTTTAGCAGTTTGGTGATTTCATGTTCGATGTCATCGCGCAACTTTTTACGCCGCTTCGAGCGCGTTCACGACAAAGGTGGTCACTTCGGCTGGAGTGGGAATCCGTCCCGCAGACACCACCTTCTCGTTGATGACCAAGCCAGGCGTCGAAAGAATGTTGTATGCCATGATGTCGTTGTAATCCGTCACCTTGACGACTTCCGCCTCGACAGACATTTCTTCAATAACCTTGCGCGCAATCTGTTCCACACGTTTGCAGTTTGCGCATCCTGAACCAAGAACTTTAATGGTAAGCATAAGAAGCTCCTTTTGAAAATGAATCAATGTGCAATTGCCATTTTGCGGGTATTGCGGTGATTGAAAAACCATAACAGACCAGAAAGCAAAGCAAGGAAGACAAACAGGTACAAAGAGACCAATCCAAAGCTTGCTCCATCCACCCATGCGCCGTAAATTAATCCCGCCAGCGTGCTAAACAATGCCACCCAGAAGACATAGGTCCATGCCTTCAGCCGTCCGATGATGGTCGCAGTAATGAGGATGCTTTGCAAGCTGAGCTCGGGATCCGCCATCAAGTAAGCCAGCAGGGGACCCCGGTGCATACCAAGATTAAGGAACATCTGTGCAATCGGCACTTCGACCAGCGTCGGGAAGTACATGAACACACCAAAGACCACGCCCGCCAGGTTTCCAAGCAGGGTATTCCGACCAGCCAATGCTTCGATCCACTCAGGCTTGATCAACTCGCGGATCACGCCCACCGCAAAGACACCGACTACCAGCAACGGGAAAATCTGCTTGACGAACTTCCATGATTCCCAGAGGAAGTCGCGGGTTTCGTCCTCGCTCAGGTGTTTTTTGAGGATCCAACCCAGGATCGCCAAAGCGATCAACACGCCAAAGAACTTTCCATTGATGAGGATGTCAAGTCCGCCCGTATGGGGTGACATGCCCACAGCGGCGGTCAACAGGGTAATGCCGACCAGCACAAGCGAAACCCAAGTCCAGCGGTTGAAGCCGTCGAAAATATTCTCGATGCCCCTCCACGAAGCCAGTCCGATCAGCGCCAGCAACCCGATGAGGATTGCGCCCTGCGCACTGACCCCCTCTTCGCCTTTGGCGGGGTCGAACGGGACAAGCGCATAGAGCCAGCCCTGGAATTTGTCCATGCCAGAGATGGGCAGGGTCAGCGTGGCGTAGGTGTCCGTCAACAAGCCGACTTTGAGCGTGCCTGAAAGCAGGAGAGCCACCAGCACCAGCAGAAAGATCAAGGCGGCGCGGCGCATGGATTTTTGTCCAGCGAACATGGTGTCGGTGGCGGCGTCATGCTCCGCATCCTCGGTGCGAAAAATCAGAGCCATGATGAGTCCGATGCCAATGCCAAAAGCCAGCGAGAGGAACAAACGCGCAAACGCCAGGTCGGGACCGATTACGCCGCCAGTGTAAATCAGCGCCAGGATGTTCGCGGCAGGCGCAAAGAATAGAAAGGTAATGGCAGGACCAAGTCCCGCGCCTTTTTTGTAGATACCCGCAAAGAGCGGCACAATGGTGCAGGAGCAGACCGCAAGCACAGACCCAGCCAGGGCTGCGGCGGGATAGGAAACGAACTTGGGCGTATTGCGCCCCAAAAAACGGGTGACGGTTTCCTTGGGGATGAGCGCAGTCATTGCGCCCGCAATGTAAAACGCGGGGAGCAGGCAAAGCAACACATGAGCAGCAAGATAGGCGGCTAGGTTGCCCAATCCGCCATAAAACAACTGAACAAGGAAGGAAAGGATATTCATGCGGTTTCAAGACTTTTCGTTGAAATGGAAACGGGAGCACATTGCGGGCATTCACATGACGGCGAAGCACGATTGACGAGTACAGAAACAGCTTTAGCGGGGGGTCCGCTCAAGGCAGCAGCGGCAGTCACCAAGTCGAGAATCGAGGCATCCTTCAAACGATAAAACACATAGCGCCCTTCGCGCCTGTCGAGCAGGATGTCCGCCTTGCGCAGCGCCATCAAATGTTGTGAGATGTACGCCTGCCGTAATCCAAGCGCGGCTTCAAGATGACATACACAGGCTTCCCCTGTCCCAATCGCCAGCAGGATTTGCAGGCGGGTCAGCGGGGAGATGGTTTCCAGTAAAGAGGCAATCGGCTCAAGTGGATTTGGGTTCTTTTTCATATTCATATTCCTGAATATATTATACAACACATTCAAAATCAGGAATATAAGGAATGTCACAATTTCCCCCCGCCCAATGTCACATGCAGGAAACAAAAAAACACAGCCTCAAGGACTGTGTTTTCAAGGTAGCGGGGGCAGGACTTGAACCTGCGACCTTCGGGTTATGAGCCCGACGAGCTGCCACTGCTCCACCCCGCATCGAATGGGACGTTATATTACCATGATAAACTTGAAATCGTCAAGCGAAGTTCAAAGAGTCATCTTACAAATGTTTTATAACAAAATAATAGCGGACCCGGTTAATTTTGTTAAGATTTGGTGTATAATGCCAACACCTTAATAAAATAATTATATCGTTCATGTATCGTTAAGTTATCTCTATCTGAAGAACAGGTATTATCAACCACTTATCATGAAGACCACAACACTCCTGGTCATCGAAGGCCGCCACGCAGAAGTCCCTTCCTTTGCAGCAGATTTGCAGAAGAAGGGATTTGATGTACAAATTGCCCAGAACGGCAGCCAGGCGGTTGCACGACTCAAGGATGTCAGCCCGAGTCTGGTGGTAATCAACGCCGCCACGCTTCGCAGCACAGGCTTGCGCATCTGTCAGTCCATCCGCGAGAAGGATCCCAAACTCCCCATCATCCTCATCCTCGAAAATGGCAGCGATATCGTCAACAAGGATGTGGCGGATTCCATCCTTGAACTCCCCTTTACAGTGCAAAAACTGGTCAATCGCATCAAGCCGCTTCTACCCGGCGACGGGAAAAACGTGGTGCATGTCGGTCCCATTCGGCTCGATCTCGAAAAGCGCCGCGTGCGTTGTCTCGGTAAAAGCACAAAGCTCACACCGCGCCTTGTGACGTTGTTGAATCTATTGATGGAAAAACATGGGGAAGTGGTGGAACGCGAACCGCTCTTCAAGAAGGCATGGGAAACCAATTACACCGGCGATACCCGCACGCTGGATGTCCACATCTCATGGCTGAGGCGCGCGATCGAGCTTGACCCTGATAATCCGAAATTCCTAAAAACGATTCGCGGTGTTGGATACCGTTTAGACATTTAGTTGAAATTCTTTGCCTTGGACAGTTACCAATCGGATGCATGCTTTGCGTCCGATTTTTATTTTTAAGTCAAGCAGAATTTCACCGCTGCGGGTGTGACGTTGTGCCTGTGCCGCGCTCTTGAAGATTTTCCCATCCCAATTTGGATCAACTTCCCAGAAGTCCACTTCAAGGGAAGTTTCGAGACGAACAGAATCTTTGGAAAGGTGCGCCTTGATTTTCTGCGATTCCACTCTGGCGGGCACGGACATGAAGGTATATTCAAGTGAAACGACGGATTGAGTTTCAGCAAGGCGATTGCGGGCGGTGTGCACAGCGCGGATGGAAATATCACTGGTGATAAATTTGCGCCCGTTTTTGGCGGCAACGACCGCAGTCGTGCCTGAGCCGCAGAAAAAGTCCGCAACGATATCATCTTTATTCGATGAAGCAAGGATGATGCGTTCAAGCAGGGCTTCGGGCTTTTGCGTCGGGTAACCTGTGCGCTCTCCATGTAAACGGGCGACAACAGGGAAGTACCACCAGTCTTCGGGGACCTTTCCTCGCTCCAAGTTTGGGACTTTGCCGAAGCCGGCTTTGGGCGATGATTTAAAGGTGGCGATGGTGTTGGGATTATATGGTTCGCGGACGGCATCCACATTGAAAGTGTAGTCTTTGTTCTTTGCGTAAGCCAGAATCGTATCGTGCTTGCGATTGAAGGCGGTGCGGATGGGAGAAGGACCGTGATATGCCCAGATGATTTCGTTGATGAAGACGCCGTCTAAACCAAAAAGCTCATCCAAAATGAGGCGGGCATAGGCGTCGGCATGCCAGTCAAGGTGGAGATACAAAGTCCCGTTTGGCGCGAGAAGACGAACCATCAAAGCGAGACGTTCATAGAGAAATTGCAGGTATTCATCCAGGTCCGTCCAGGAATCATGATAGCCCTCTGCGAGTTTCCATTTTTCGGGTTTGCGCGAGTCTTCGCCGCGCCCGATGCGGGCAGAAAACTTCCGGTTGGTGAAAAACGGCGGGTCGGCATAGATGAGATTGACCTTCCCCTCATATTCGGGAAGCAATGCGGACATCACGGAGAGATTGTCACCGAGAATCAACCTGCTGGTGGCAGGCGCGTTGGGATAGCCGAATCCATTCGGGTAGAGAAAGGCATCTCGAATGAGAGGATCAGGCTTGGGCGTGGGAAGGGATTTCCCCTTCCAGTTGAGCGAAGGCATGTGGGGAGTCAAAAGTCCGGGATGAGATTCAGCTTGGGAGCGGATATTCCACAAAAGGATTAATAATGGATGTCAACCGCGGTGCCCTGTCCGCGATGGTTGGAGATGTCGCCAGGGGTATGCCCGGGCTGCGCCCAACGGAAAACCCAGCTGGCTTCGTTGGTGCGCATGTTGATACAACCGTGACTCATTTCTGTGCCAAAATTTTCATGCCAGTAAGTGCCATGGAAGGCGTGACCCGCTGTGGGTTTGCCGGGAGGGGCGATGAAGGACGTCCAGGGAACGCCGGGGAGGACATAGCCGCTTTCGTCGGCGAGCAGGTTGCCGCCTTGTCCGATGTTAAAGTAACTGTAGCCCATATGCTTGGACGGCATTTTCTCAACAATCACAAATTTGCCATTGGGCGTGGTGGTGGAGAGTCCCTTGTTGCCACTCAAGCCGCCGCCGCGTATCCCCGTTGAGACATTGGTCTTGAACACAGGATTGCCATATTCATAGGCGGTGAGCGTTTGGGTGCTGAGGTTGACTTCGATCAGCTTTTCTTCGAGGGGCACTTCAGGCGAGATGGGGTCATAGATATCGTTAGGAAAGATGCGAAGGTGAATGGCTGGCACATGGTATGGGACGTTGGAGTCGAGTTCGTCATGGATGCGATACCAGGGGCCTTTGTAATCCGCCATTTCAGGGCCTTCCTCAGTGGACTCGACCCAATGGACAGAGCCATAATACAGAGGTGGTTCGCGCGTTTCCCAGCCGCGCGCTTTGGTGAACCAATAAGGGGATGTGTAAGGAACGGTCACTTCAGCAAGAAAACGCTGACCTTCCGAGATGTCCACTGGGGTTTGGTAAATGGTCTTGACACGATGCAGGCGTCCGCGGTGGAGGTAGCCGCCCCACACACGATACCAGACGGGGTTGTGCTTGGGCTCCTCCGCCGTAATCTGCTCGTAGACGTGGACAAGGTTGTCACGGTACCAAGTCTGGTAGATGCGACTTTTATCGGTCGGCTCCATGCGTACCGGCATTTGGTCTGTGGCAATGCGGACGACGAAGCTGTCGTCGAAGTCGGTGAGACCGGGCAGGAAGGGAGAAAAAGCCAGCCCGCCGAGGGCCAGTCCGCTGAGTTTGAGGAAGTCACGCCGGGTAATCGATTTCATGGGGAAAATTTTACACCAGAATGGTTAGGATTCGATGAGTGGGGGATTCTAGTGATTCGGCGAGTCGGCGAATCAGTGATTCGGTTAGGAGAAAAGAAACTGCCCTGCGTGCTGGACGGAGGGCAGTTGGGTTATTCGATTTTCAGCTGTGCTATACCGGTTCGGCAATCATATCTTTGAGCAGGATTTCGAGAGCCATGGAATGTCCGCAACGTTTGTGGGTAAGGAAAAATTCGCAATCGCAGTTAAAAACGCCGTCATTGTAGGTGACATGGTGATCGTTGTTATCGCCATGAAAAGTAAGGTCAAACTGGTTGAAGTGGAAACGCTTCCGGTTTTCAGCATATCGCTTTGCCTTTTCCAACTTGCCGATCAATCCTGAATCCATTGTGTTCATCTCCTTTTTTGAGGGAAAATAAAAAATACACGCGGATAGACCGCGTGTATCACTAGACAGAACTGGGTACTCCACTAAAAGAGCGCATGATGGCGTTACCTCGATAATGTGAGTATAGTCCTTTTCAAAAGGCGAGTCAATGAAGGGAGGAGGATTGTCATGGATTCGTATGGGAATTGTAGGGCAGGGAAAGCTATGCGCAAGTTTGTTTTTACCGATAGGATGCTTTCATACAAACATATCGAACAATGTGAAAAAATTATGTCCAAAAAGGTTATAATGATTCAAGAGATATCAACCATTAGCCGGTAAAAGAAAAAGGAATATTGGGGTAGGGTTTCTTGTGCATAAGGAGGCTAACATGGCTACCGAAAAGCAACGGCTCACTTTTATTAGTTACTCGCGGGGAGACAAAGAGTTTGCATTAGCTCTGGCAAAGGAATTGAGATCTTCGGGCTTCCTCATCTGGCTCGACCAGTTGGATATTCCTACCGGGGCCCGTTGGGACGATGAAGTGGAAAAGGCATTAATGGAATCCGAAATCTTCATGGTGATTCTAACGCCAAAATCCATCGCATCCAACAATGTAAAAGACGAAATTGGCTTTGCCATTGACAGCAACAAGCGGATTCTTCCGGTATTATTGGAAAATGCAAATGTGCCGTTTCGATTAAGGCGGTTTCAATATGTGGATTTTACACACATATCTTATAACGAAGGCATTGAACTGGCTAAACAACTCCTGAGAAAGCTCTTGAATGAGCCAACGGGTCCAAACCAAGCCATTCCTGCAGACACTTTGGGGGAAAAAGCCAAAGATCCACGTGAAAGTAAAGCTCCATCGCCAACCGATGCAGAACGTTTGGCTCGTCAAAGGGCTGAGGCCGTCCGGGCAGCCCGGGAGAAAGAGCAATTGGCTCGCCAAGCTCAACAGGTCCATCCTGCCCAACCAATAAAGGACAAAGCGCCAATTCAACAAAAACAGCCAAAGGCTTTGATGTCAAAGTTAATACCTATCATTATTGGTATTTCGTTTTTATTGATTATTTGCCTAGGAGGGGGGTATTACATTTTCGACCAAATGAGCACAAAACCAACTCCTACCGCCCCAAAAACATCAAACCCTGTGATTCCTACTAACACCTTCGTTTCACCTACTTCAACTGCCACTGCGGATGTCCCCACTGAAACGATTCCCACATCCACTGCCACAATAAATATCCCTACCGAAACTCCTACCTTTACGCCAACGCCAACAATTACACCGACAGCCACGGTTACCCCATTTTCCCCTCAAGAACCGGATCAATTTCTCATTTTCTATTTCGAAACTGTTATTTATAAGCGAAACTATAATCTTGCATGGTCCCTTCTAACAGAAACATTCAAAGAGAGAAATAATCCAGCCGGCTTTGACGATTGGAAAGCTACCTGGGACAAGGTCGTAGAATGGAAGCGACCCGTTCTAAACACAACATACATTACCTCAACCAAAGCCATCGTATCCACTCCTGAAATGTGGTTCCGATCCAGTTCATGGTATTCGTTAGAAAATCGTCAATATTGCCTCATTCGAGATGAAAGCCGAGGAACCTGGATGATCGAATCAAAAAGCGCGTGCGGGCTGTAGTCTCGACCGCTTTATTTGAGCCGACAAGTCATCACTACCACACGAATTTGAACGGAGAATTTCTTTCTAACCCTTCTTTGGCGTGGGTTTCTTTTTAACCGTAGTCTTTTTTGCATCCTTCGCAGGCTTTGCCCTTGCAGGAACAACCTTCTTCACCTTCGGCGCTGGTTTCGCAACAGGCGCTTTCTTTACAACAGGAGTCTTTGCAGGTTTGATTTTGGCTGGTTTTATCGCAGGCACCTTTTTACTTTCCACTTTCTTTGTCTTTGCCGTGACTTTGCTCCCTGCACGCGCCTTCTTCGGCTTGACGGGCTTTTCTTCTTCTTCCGTCACGCTGGAGAGTTTTTTCCACCCATCCTGCGTGGACTGAATACCCAATCCCTTCGATCCGTGTTTGCGAACCGTACGTCCCTTCTTTGCCTTGACAGGCTTTTCTTCAACCTTGATGTGTTCCACAATGCTAAAGCGTTTTCGCCACTCGTCCTGTAAGGACTGGACCCCTGCCCCATTCAATTGCTCACAGATGGTCTTCCATTCGTTGTCACCGACGAAGCGCCAGTCCATGAAGGCGTGACATTGATAAGCACCCAGCTCAACATATAGTCCCTTGTCCCATAACTCTTTGCACGAGCGGATATATTCCAATTGGCTGACATAATCCTTGAAGATGACGTAACCCATGCGCGGCAGGCCAAGGGCGCTGGCAAGGTTCTTTTGGACAAGTTTGCCTGAGCCTTTGTCCAGCGCGGCGGCGGAGGTTTTGATCCAACCCCTCGTGTCGGAAAACTTGTTGTGATAAATGATCAATCCGCGCTCTTCGTTGAAGCGGTTGGAGTAGGCAAAGACGTTTTCATCCACACTGCCATTGGGGGCATAAAAATCATAGAGTTGGAATTGCTCCACATCGGCAAACAGGTAGCGGCGGTGGAGGAGTGGGAAGATCCGCCATTCGTGACCGCGAATCAGCCCATCGTTGGGACTCTCATCCCACTTGGGCCAGCGAAATTCCATCCCATATTTTTCTTTGAAGCCTTCAACTTGTCCATGTCCGAACATCGGCAATCCGGGCAGGGTGGAAAGAACCGTGCAGATGCCAAAGTATTTGTCGCCATCGCCGAATTGCTCGATGGCCGTCTTCTCATCGGGATTGTTCATGAAGTTGACGTAACGCTTGAGAATTTGCGGATCAAACTCCAGCGTGCTCTTGATGGCAAGGCGATATTTGGCATTGTCCTCGTCACGCAGCATGTGCATGAATGCCGAGTTGTAGACGCGGTGCATCCCCAGCGTGCGGACAAAATAACCCTCCATCAGCCAGAAGGCTTCGGCAAGCAAAAGCGTGTCGGGGACATCCTTCGCAACACGGTCAACGACCTCGCGCCAGAATTCTTCGGGAATCTTTTCGTCGAACTCAAACTTGGTCATGCCGTATTGTGAACGGGACGGAATCGCTCCGCCCGCGCCTGGCTCAGGGAACCATAAGCGCTGGATGTGCTTCTTGGCAAGGGTCATCGCCGCGTCGAAACGGATGATGGGAAAATTCCGTGCGACGTGCAAAATCACCTGAATGACCGCTTCGCGCACAACGGGGTTGGTGTAATCCAACTGGGCGGTGTCATTCCACGGGAAGGATGTGCCATCGTTGCCGTGATAGATGTATTTGGTGTCGTTGGTGCGGTAATTGTGCAGTTTGAAAACAACCGAGGCGTCCGAATGATTATAGTAATGGTCTTCGAGGACAATCGCAGCGCGAGAGTCACTGGAAAGATTTTCGCTATTGAAGGTATAAGAAGGATACGGCGGGAATGGAGAAGATAGGAACCAGCCGGAATGTTCGATGACCCAGGCCGAGTCGATGCCCATGTGGTTGGGAACCATATCGGCGGAGAGTCGAAGACCGCGGCCCCAGGCACGGGAGCGGAGGTTGTTCAACGCGTCCCAACCGCCGAGGTCATTGGCGATGTCATACGCGTGAAGCGAGTACGCCGAAGCCACCGCATCCTGCTGTCCCATGCGTTGTTTGATCCGCTGACTGGCGCGACTGCGCTCCCAGAGCCCGATCAGCCACAAGCCGGTGAATCCGCGTGAGGCAAGCAAGTCCAATTCTTCATCGGGGATTTGGTCAAGGGTGACAATATCACGCTGATATTTCTTCGAGAGTTGCGAGAGCCAGACATAAGTGTTCTTGGCGATCAGCACCAGGCGCGGCATCCAATCCTTGTCCACGCTGTAACGTTCGTACTCGGCATATTCCCCGCCCGAATAAACTGGTACAAAGGTCTCGGTTTTTTGTGAGTCAATGGGCCCTTGTTTGCGAATGATATCTTCGTGCAAGTAATCCAGCCCGCGCAGGAGGTGAAGCGAGAAGGTCTCGCCAAGCAGGTATCCCCACTTCTCGATGATGAAACGCAGCTGCCCTTCAAGCGAATCGGGAGATGCTTTGACTGGGGCAAGGAGAATCTCCGTGATGGACTCACCCGAGCCCGGCACGCCATTCCCAAGCCCTGGCTGCTGCGAATAGAAGGTCATCAGGGATTGCACGAACTCCTTGTAGGCGGAACCCTTCATCACCGATTCATCGAACAAATCCTTATAGCGTTTCAAGGCGGGATTATTGTTCGAGTTGTTGACTAGCAGCATCTCTTCGATAGTCGCCGCTCTCACGCCACGCCCGAAGTCGCTGGCATTTGGCGCCTTGGAAAGATACACGCCCGCCGTCATCTCTCCGCGAAAAACCGCCATCGGTGGATATTCCTCGGTGAACTTGCCCAGCGTGAGGTCGTACTTCGAGCCAAGGCTGGATTGCAACATCCCCATGGCGCGTCCCATCACGCCTGTGTATCTGCCATAAAAATGCTTGAGGAGGATGTGATATGCCTCATCGAGCAGGGAAAGCGCATACAAGTCGGCGGCGGAAACCGGGTCCGAACGATGCGCTGACATTTGTGCGGCAAAGGCTCGGGCGGTGGCAAGATCGGAGAGGATCACATGTCCGTCCGGGCGGAAGAAGTCCGCGGCGAAAGTGTACTTGAGACGGGATGCGCGAGTGGTTAGCATAATAACAATGATAACCCATTAAGAATTTTTCGGGTAAAATCTTTATATTCACCATGAACATATCACTGGCACAATTTGTATTGCTGCTCCTGCTTGGGGCGTTGTATTTGCCTGTTATTTTCTTTGTCATCCAGCGGCGGGATGAAGACCATGGGATGTCCAATTGGTTTGCGGCAGCCTACTCGCTGCTGGCGTTGGCGCTGACCGTTGCCGAAGCCATCTGGCGCAATGGGCAAACTTCAAGCAGTGGTGTGACAGCATTTCAGGAAATCCAAATTCATATTTCCTTGATGTTGATCGCAACCCTGATGCTGGCGCTCCAAACCTTTCTCAAACGCGAAAACTGGTGGATATGGGTGGGGGTGTGGACAGTCTGGGCGCTTGGGCTTGCCCTTATCCTGACCAACGCCTTCAATCTGCCTGACGCGCTTTGGACAAACGGCAGCCAGACCCTGTTGCGTTCGCGCCTCGGTCCCGCGTGGTCTGTGTTGTGGTGGCTGTTCTTTTCGATTGGCTTTGTCATCGCGGTTGCGAATGGGAACAAGGAAGCCCGTCAGGTCTTATTCCGCAACCGCCTGAACTATTGGTGGTTCGCCCTCTTTCTTACGTTCGTCAATGACGTTTTGCTCTTCTCGAATGTAATCATCCCCGGCCAGCCCCCGCGCCTGTTTGTTGCCGCGCTGGCGGCCTATGTGATCAGCACGCACAACGTCCCCGACTTGAAACAGATCATCCGGCGCGTGCTGGTTTATATTTCCATCGCCGCTGTTATCGTCGGTTTTTATGCGGGCGGAGTTCTGTTACTGCAAGCTGTTTTCAAGAACATCAATCCATTACTTGCGGGCGGACTAATCGCACTTCTATTGACCATGATCTTTGCCCCGCTTTTGGGACTGGTCTCACGCACTATCAACAACTGGACGAAGGGTGACCAATACGACGCGAGCCGCACCATTCATCAATATAGCGAGAGCATCAGCAACATCCTCGATATGGACCGGCTTGCAAGCATTGCCGTCGGTATCATCCTCGAAGCGATGCAGATCGAGCGCGGATTCCTCTTTCTCGTGGATGGCGACCGCCAAGCGGACGGGCGAAAAACATATCG
Organism: Anaerolineales bacterium; assembly: GCA_030834895.1. GTDB lineage: Bacteria > Chloroflexota > Anaerolineae > Anaerolineales > Villigracilaceae > Villigracilis. Next base: position 38,900 of record JAUQXA010000064.1, on the reverse strand, counting down.
TCTGCGCTCCGCCCGCAGTCCGGAGGAAAGACAGATGGTGGCAGTGGAACTGGACGAGAACGGAATCATCGCTTCGTACTTTATACGCGAACAGCGTCCGCTTCTGCAATATGACCTCGACCTGCTCCCCGCCTACCGGGCCGCTTCTCCCTTCGAGCGGGAGTGGTTCAGCAGGTTGCAGGCTGAGGTGTACATCCCCATCTTTGCCAAGAAACAGTGGATCGGTTTGCTGGCGTTTGGTCCCAAACTTAGCGGCAATCGTTATACAAAGGAAGATCTCGTCACCTTAAGCGCTCATGCCAGTCAGACAGCGGTGGCTTTGGAAAATGCCCGTCTGGTGGACAATTTAATGCGGCTGAACAATGAACTGCGCCAGGCGCGGCGCGCATTGGAGAAGAACAACCGCGACCTCGAACGCATCGACCAGGCGAAGTCCGACTTCATCAGCATTGCCTCACATGAACTCCGCACCCCGCTGACGGTCATCAAAGGCTACAGCGAAATGCTGTTGGAGAATCCCGGCCTCGACCCGAACTTCAAGTTCATCATGGAAAAGATTCAGGAGGGCACGCTGCGCCTGCACGAGGTCATGGACTCGATGTTCGACATCGCCCAGATCGACGCGCGTTCGCTCAAGCCGCATCTCCAGCCTGTGGAGTTGGGACATCTTATCAAGGAGATTTGTCTCGAGCAGACTGATTCGATCAAGCAACGCAAGCAGTCGCTCACGATGGAACTCCCCAAGCTGCCGACGGTCAAAGCGGACCCAAACCTGCTGCGAAAGTTATTCCATCACATCATCCGCAACGCAGTGAAGTTCACGCCAAACAATGGGAAGATCACGGTCACGGGACACGGCATCCCGCCTATTATTGACCTGCCAAACGGCGGGGTCGAGTTGATTTTCAGCGATACAGGCGTGGGCGTGGACCCGACCTTCCGCGAGGTCATCTTCACCAAGTTTTATCAACCAGGTGATTTGGGCAAACATTCCACCAGCAAGACACGCTTCAAAGGTGGCGGCGCGGGGTTGGGGTTGGCCCTTGCCAAGGGCATTGTCGAAGCTCACGGTGGACGGATTTGGGTGGAAAGCCCCGGCTACGATGAGATCAATTTCCCCGGCAGTCAGTTCCACATGATTTTGCCACTGGGCAAATTGGAAGAAAACGAAAAGCAAAAAGTGAGCGAGTCGATGAAGTTTGGGATGTAAAGTAATGTGCGTCGCATCTTTGTCAATGGGATAAAGCCACTCGTGTATGGTGCAACGCACCCTTTATTACTTTATATACACTCCCAAATGATTTGCCACGGGACGTTCGCGCAACGGGATGTAATTATCGATTGGGGAATTCAAAATGACCGGCTTGCCATTCTCGCCTTCGATCACCATCGTGGATGAACCGCCACCGTCAAGGCTCATGGCGTAAAATGCGCCGAGTTCCTTGAGCAGGTCTGCCAGTTCCACAAAAGTTGCGCCTTCGCTATAGAATGGCTGCCTGCCGTCCACTACAACCAGATAAGTAAACCTCCCATTGCGGTTGATGCCGATGGCAGTACGCGGGTCGATTTGGGTATCGTCCAAACTGGGAATAATCTCGCCGCCCTGGATCAACATGCGGTCACCGGAAAGCGCGTGGTAAAGCTTGCTCGGGGGATTGTTGAAAGTCAGTTCGCCCCGGCGGCTGATGTACAAAGTTGGTTCGGGACGGATGTCCTGCAAACCGTCAGCGTATTTCTTCCCAAAGGAAGCTGTGAACCCGTTGGGAGTGACCGGCTCCCCGCTATGTGGATAATAATCAGCGGGGCTGCGCGACCACCAGGGGAAGAATCCATCCACATTGATGGCCACCTGCACGTCAAACTCCTCTAGAAATTGCGAGGTTGTCCGCGCCTTGAGCACACCGCCTTCCACCTCGTCTGGCGGTGTGACCATAAACTGGAATTTCCCCATTTTCTTATCAATTACTAAAACATGCGCCACCATCGAGTGTGGAAGGTATTTCACAATCCGCATGTAGGTCACGCCGTTCATGATCTTCTCTTTGACTGGCACCGGCGCGGGACGTCCGCTGCTGAACATGGAGTAGCCTACCACCACAAGCACCGTCCCCAGCAAGGCGGCAAAAAGAGACCAGAACACCTTTTTCGATTTCATTCCTCCATTGTAGCAAGGCAGGATGAAAGAAAAATAAAAGGAGACAAACGGTTGACCGTCTCTTGGGCGACGAAATATCCACGCTGGGAACGTTCAAAGTTGGTTACATAGGTGTAAAATCAACATAATGAGTGAAGTGTTTATCGAATGTTATTGATAAAGATCAGGCTTCTTTATTCCTATCTTCAGCACCGCATAAGAATGGTGCATACAGACCCTAGTTATTTCAGAAAGTAAAACATGCGAACTGTATTTTGGGAAAACAACGAATTGAAGATGATCGACCAGCGCATCCTGCCTGCGCGTTTTGAAGTCGTTTCTTATCGTGGGCATAAAGAAGTTGCCCGTGCAATCACCGACATGGTGGTGCGTGGTGCGCCTGCCATCGGGGCCGCCGCCGCGTTTGGCTTGGCTCTCGCGGGATTCGAATCCAGGGCTTCTTCCACAGGTGATTTGGTAAGTGACTTGCAAAAGTCTGCTGCCGTTTTAAAATCGTCACGTCCAACTGCTGTGAACCTGGAATGGGCAATGGACCGGGTATTGCGTAATGCAGACGCCGTAAAAGATGTTCTTACTGCAAACGACCTGCGCCAGTATGTGTTGGCTGAAGCACAAAAGATTGCGAACGAGGATGTCGAGATCAACAAACGCATGGCAGAACATGGGGCTGCGTTGATCGGCGATGGAGATACCATCATCCATCACTGCAACACAGGCGCACTTGCCACTGTGGATTGGGGAACCGCTCTCGGTGTGATTCGCACAGCCCACGAACAAGGTAAGAAGATCCATGTGCTGGTGGACGAGACCCGCCCGCGTTTGCAAGGGGCACGTCTCACCGCCTGGGAGTTGGAACAATATGGAATTCCCTATGAAATCATCAGCGACAATATGTCGGGGTATTTCTTGCGAGCCGGCAAAGCTCAAAAAGTTCTCTTCGGCGGGGATCGCGTCGCCGCCAACGGAGATGTGGCGAACAAGATCGGTTCCTACATGCTGGCGCTTGCTGCCCACGATAATAATGTACCTGTCTACTCTGTTGTCCCCACCTCCACCATTGACCTGTCTCTCGCGCACGGCGGATTAATTCCCATCGAAGAACGCGATGCGGATGAAGTGCTGGGTATTCAATTCCACGGCGAGCCCATCGCGCCGAAAAATGCCAAAGCGCGCAACCCCGCATTCGATGTCACTCCGAACCGATTGCTCAGTGGCATTGTCACCGAAAATGGAGTGATCTATCCGCCGTTTGATGTGAATTTGAAAAGTGTTGTGAAATAATGGATTTGTTGCGTGATAAAAATTCATGCGATAAATTTCTTTACAATCCAAAGACCCCATGATAAACTCACGCGCGTCAAACAACCCAGCGCACTCGCAAGAGTGCGCCTTTTTCTGCGAGTAAACATGGATATATTATTAACTGGTTCCGTTGCATACGATTACCTGATGACCTTCCCCGGTCTGTTTAGGGAACAAATTCTGCCCGAACGTTTGGGATCCATCAGCCTTTCATTTCTTGTGGATGGCATGTCCAAACAACGCGGTGGCATCGCGCCGAACATCGCATACACCATGGCTTTGCTTGGCGAAAAGCCGCGCGTGATGGCAACCGTCGGCGAGGACTTTGGCGAATACCGCGCCTGGCTCGAGTCCAAGGGCGTGGACACTTCGTTGATGAAAGTCGTCCCCGGCGTATTTACTGCTTCCTTCTTCGCCACCACCGACCAGGCATCCGCCCAGATCGCTTCGTTCTATCCCGGCGCGATGGGCTACTCTGCCACACAATCGCTCAAGAATTTGGACAAAAAGCCCGACCTGGTAATCGTCTCACCCAGTGCGCCCGATGCGATGATGAAATTCCCCGCTGAATGCCGCGAGTTGGGCATCCCTTATTTGTATGACCCCAGCCAGCAGGTGCTTCGACTCGAAGGTGCAGAACTTGCCCGCGACATGGAAGGCGCGCAGTTCCTCTTCTGCAATGATTACGAGTTCGGCTTGATCTCCAAGAAGACAGACTGGAGCCTCGACCAGGTTTTGGAGCACGTCAAGATTCTGGTCATCACGCGTGGCAAGGATGGGGCCGACTTGTATTCAGGCGCCGACTCGGTTCACATCCCCACCGTTCCTGAAAAAGAGATTGTTGACCCCACCGGTGTGGGCGATGCCTTCCGCGGCGGATTCCTTGCGGGCTACGCGCGTGGCTTCGACTGGAAGTTGTGCGGCGAGATCGGCTCGCTTTCCGCTGTATACTGTCTCGAACAGCGCGGCACGCAGAACCATAGTTACACCAAACAGGAATTTGTCCAGCGCTTCCGCAGTCATTTCGATGATGGCGGGAAGTTGGATACGTTGTTGAAATAGCCAATTAGAGAATAGAGAATGGAGAATAGTTGCCTAGGCTGCTAATCTCTAATCCTCTAATCGTCTAATCTCTTCATCTAATACAAGGAGTACCCAAATGAGCAATTACGACATCAAAGATATTCAACAGGCTGAAGGCGGACGCCGCCGCATCGAGTGGGCGGAACGCGAAATGCCCGTCCTGCGCTCCATCCGCGAACGCTTCAAGAAGGAAAAACCCCTCAAGGGATTGCGCCTGTCCTGCTGTCTGCACGTGACCACCGAAACTGCCAACTTGATGCGCACCCTGCACGAAGGCGGCGCGGACATCGTCCTCACAGCCTCCAACCCGCTCTCCACGCAGGATGACGTCGCCGCCGCGCTGGTTAACCAGTACGAGATTCCCGTGTTCGCCATCAAGGGTGAGGACAAGGTCACCTACTTCAAGCACATCCGCGCCGCGTTGGAGCACAAGCCCCACATGACCCAGGACGACGGCGCCGACCTCGTTTCCTCCCTCTTCTTTATCGAGATGGGGCGCTTCGAAAGACTCGAACCTTCCCTCGCGGAATGGGCGAAGACCTTGAAAGATGACGAACGCAAGCAGATGCTCAAGAACGTCATCGGCGGTACCGAAGAGACTACCACGGGTGTCATCCGCTTGAAGGCGATGGAAAAAGACGGAGTGTTGAAGTTCCCCGTCATTGCGGTGAACGACGCACTGACCAAGCACATGTTCGACAACCGCTACGGCACGGGACAATCCACCCTCGACGGCATTGTCCGCGCAACCAACGTCCTGCTGGCTGGCAAGACCTTCGTTGTGGCTGGTTACGGCTGGTGCGGACGCGGTCTCGCTTCCCGCGCGCGCGGCATGGGATCGCTTGTCGTCGTCACCGAAATCGATCCTTTGAAGGCGCTCGAAGCGGCGATGGACGGTTTCCAGGTCATGCCGATGACCGAAGCCGCAAAAGTCGGCGACATCTTCTGCACCGTTACCGGCGACTTGAACGTGATCGACAAGAAACACTTCGAAGTGATGAAAGACGGCGCATTGGTTGCCAACTCCGGTCACTTCAACGTCGAAATCAACATCCCCGCGCTGGAAAAGATGAGCGTTGGCAAACCCAATCTTGTCCGCCCGTTCGTTGACCAGTACACCACCAAAGATGGACGCAAGATCAACATCCTCGGCGAGGGACGCCTGATCAACCTCGCCTCCGCCGAAGGTCATCCCGCCTCCGTGATGGACATGTCCTTCGCCAACCAGGCGCTCTCCGCCGAATACATGGCGAAGAACGCCGACAAACTGGAGAAGAAAGTTTACTCCGTCCCGATTGACATCGACAACGAGATCGCCCGTCTCAAACTCGAGTCGATGGGCGTGAAGATCGACATCCTTACGGATGAGCAGTTGCATTATTTGAATTCGTGGGAAGAAGGAACTTAGTCAGTAACAGTAAGAAATAATAAGTAAAGCCTCGTGAAGAATTTCGCGGGGCTTTTTGTTGCGTATTATTAATTTGCTACAGCGTTTACAGGAAATACCGCATCATGCAACCAACTTCGAGACTGTAATCGCCATCACGATGCTGGCTTTCCAGTGACAACCCGAATGAGCATGGCAAGGGTCAATGCCACGACAAAGAAACTCACGAGGAACACAAGATGCCAGCTCAGGGCGAGGCTCACAACCGGCGGAGCGCCATAACTCGTGCCGCTTGCCTTGAGAAGACTGATTGTCTGTGTCTCGCCATTCGAGACGCGCATCTGACAGTCACCCTCGTATACTGTATGCGAAGAATTGATGGTCGGGTCCAGAGGGATATAACTGACATACGTCATGCCATTGGATTCGGCATAACGTTGACAGGTTGGCTCGACATACGATCTAATTCCCCACTGTAGTGCAAGATAGGTAAGCAGACCTGCGGTAATGAAAACAACAATAAGATTGATCCAATGTCTTGGTTTCATCGCTTTGCTCCATAAAAATACCTTTAATATGTTCTTTGGTTTGCGTTGTCGCGCAACACCTTGTGAGCGTAGTATATACCTAATCTTACCCCTGCGAAGAAATTCGCGGGCTGCGTGTTTTTGCCAGTCCAATGTCGAAAGTCAGTCAGTATTTTTAGGCGATAGGACGTTTCAGAACCAAACGCCAGACTGAAGCGCCTTCATTGGCTGGGGAAATTCCTGCGACCTCCCAGCCTTCCTGACCTGACTTTCCAAGAAATTCGCTTACACCTGGTCGTTCCGCGCCGCCAATTGGCACACCTTCAAACGCACCAACTTCCTCCCCGTTGACTTCCAGGATTTTATCATCCTCGGCCTTTGCATACATATATTCCCATTTTGTCATGACAGTACTCCTTCAAATAATCATTTCTAACAGACAAAAGGAAACACCAGTCGGGGGGCGGATGACAAACATCCAATTCCCCGACTATTAATAGTATAGCATTTATTACTTTGTTTCGCGCAACCCAATCCATTCTTCACAGGTGGATACAAAATAGCAGTCATCTACTTCTTGAAGATGACTGCCACCTTTTTGTGCGTTCGTAACGCCTTTAAGCTTGTGCTTCCACATGATGTTTCAGCCTTTGCAAATCGGCTCGAACCTGTTTCATAAAGACCGACCGAAGCAGTGGTTCAAGGATGCGAAAAAACCTGTGGGACGAAGATTGAGAAGTAGGTGAACTTTGTGCCCGCAGGGGTGGCGGAAAACTCACGACTGCCATTGCAGGGTATCGGTCCGGACAAACTGCGAAATGCCGTTCGGGACGATGAAAATTCCACTACCTCTCCGATGGTGACTGCAGTGCTTCCCATACTGCGCATTGTCTCACGCGTACGCGTGCCGACTGCAGGAGGTCCACTGGTCTCGTACACCATTGACATGACGCCTCCTCGCCACAAGGGATCGTTCGAGTAGTCGCCTACGAACTTAAAAACCACATCCGGCGTTCGCCGGATTTATTCAGAACATGATACTGTGAACATCGTTTCCTCCAATTTCTAATGGGCTGTACTATTAATGGGCGGCATTAAACGCCTATTTGTTTTAGGTGACAATAAAAATGCAATTCAAATGACAAAAAATCCGACAAAATCACAGTCGGATTTTCTCCATTGATTAGGTGCCCTCATAATCATGGCGAAGCCCGTGTGGATAATCTCGTATGCACCCTCCTAGGTCTTCAACCTTTCCATCATCTGCTTCCACTCTTCGATGGACAAAGTCTCTGCGCGGCGCATGGGGTTGATACCAGCGGACTTCAGCAGGGCTTCGGTCTCCTGGGGTTTGATGTGCAATCCAGAGGAAAGCGAGTTGCGCAGGGTCTTTCGTTTTTGGCTAAATCCTGCCTTGGTGATTTTGAAGAAGATTGGATGCATCTCACGTGGGATAAGGGGGGTGGGATAGATTTCCACCCGCAGAATGGCGGAATCCACTTTGGGGGCGGGGTGGAAGGATGCAGCGGGAATGATTGCGGCGATGGACGGAGTCCCGTACACTTGCACGCTCAATGCCAGCAGGCTCAAGTCACCGGGCGCGGCGCAGATGCGTTCGGCAACTTCTTTTTGAATAGTCAAAACGATGCGACGCGGCGTGGGGTCGCTTTCGAGCAGGTGACGCATGATGGCGGACGTAATGTAGTAGGGGATGTTCGCAACTACCAAGTAATCCTGCGTTTTGATGAGGCTTGAAATATCGGTCTTGAGGATGTCACCCTGCACAACACGCACGTTCGGATGAGGCGTGAGCACGGCCCGAAGCGGGGGAATCAGGTCCGGGTCAAGTTCGAGGGTGACGACTTCTCGGGCGGACACGGCCAGGTAGCGGGTCAAACTCCCCAAGCCAGGACCAATCTCCAGCACGGTATCATCCGCCTGAATCTCCGCGGCACGGGCAATTCTTTCCAGCGCGGAGGAATCCTGTAAAAAGTTTTGCCCGAGGCTTTTATCGGCACGCAGACCGAAACGCCTAAGGATGGCAGCGGCGTCGAGCGGGGGAATGGTGGAGAAATTTGTCATGTGGCTGTATCCGCCCTCCCGAAAGAGAGCCGGGACGATATGAGCATAGTCGAAGGGTTTTTGCGAGGCTGTGTTTCGACTGCGCTCAGCACGAAGTTATGGGCAAACCGAAGAAGAAGCCGACTCTTCTTCGGTTTGCAGTGCAGTGGCGGTCTCAGTTTGGGGCCAAGTCCCGGCTTGAAAGCGCGTGACGTAATCACGCAGGACGTTGAAATCGGCGTCGAAAATGAGCAGACCTTTGGGATATTCCGGGTCTTCATAGATGCGGACTTCAGTGAACAGTTCTTCGGGGAAACTGGCAAAGGCGATGTTCTCCACCGGCAGTTGCGTGCCGAGACATGCCAACTGGCTGAGTTGTTCGGGCGTGAAATCAGTCTGGATGTTATCCTGAAACGACTGGATTAATTCGGGAATCTTCGTGACGGTGCTTGGGCTGAGGATTTTTTCGCGCATGGCGCACAGCACGAGATTCTGGTTGCCGACACGCTCGAACATGCCTTCCTCACGGTTGCGTGCTACTTTCAATGCCTCGGAGCCGCCTAAGTGATGTTTTCCAATTGGTAATCCGGTATTATGAGCAGTTTCAATATCCGGCACGTTGATGGTGATTCCACCAATGGCGTTGACCACATTCTCGAAGGTCCGCATATTGACGGCGAGATAATGGTCGATATTGACGCCAAAATTGAGGTTGAGAGTGAGCGCCAGCAATCCGGGACCCTGACTGGGATCATCCCAATAGGCAAAGCCGTCACCGGGTTGACCGTAAAGATAGGCCTGATTCAATTTGCCGTGATCGAATCCGTCGAGATTATCGGAGATGTAGGGGATTTCCACCCACAGGTCACGCGGAAATTCCAACACGGTCACTTTGGGAGTGACAAAGTCCACGCGTACCACGCGCACGATGTCACCCAATCCATATTGATAATTATTCGAGCGCTGGTCCTGTCCGATGGCGAGGATATTCATCAAGGCTGGCCCGCCACACAGGGGGGCGGGCGTATTGGTTGGGGCGATGGCTGGGGCAGGTATGACCACTCCCACTGAGGACATAGGATTGCCGGGCGTGGCTGTCCAAATGGGTGGCAGGGTTTGCGAGGCCATGGGAATGGCAGCTCCCAAAGGCCGGGTCGCAAACTCCCGATAAATGTTCCACATATAAAGGCCGGTCGAGCCGACAAGCATGATTGCAATGATGGCAAGTATGGTGATAATTCTTTTTTGTGTTTTGGTCATATTTTCAGTGTTCCAGGAAAACCTTTTGAGTCAGTCAGCTCGCTGCCTGGCATATTCATCAACAAGCTAATGGACTCCAGAATCATTACTTCAAAAAATAGGGAATTTCGGCAGGCGCGGGCGCAAGGAAGTACACCGTCACCCAGCCGGTCATATCCATGATTTTGCCGTCGTCGAATCCAAGGTCAATCCATTTGGTACGTGGGACGCCGAATGCGGTCTCGATGATCGGTCCGCCGCCCGTGTCGCCGATGGTCGCAACGCCGTAGCCGGGGATGTAAACCTTCATCCCGGCCAGGTAACTATAAATCGAATAGTCCACCGCCACAATGCCGTAACCTGCACGCGCTCCGCTGGCGGTCCCGTACGAACAACCGCCCGTGCCGCTGGCACAAGGCGAATAAACCGAAGCATACATTTCCGTGGCATACCAATAATCGTATGGAATATTTCCGCCCACAGGCGCAAGCACAATCTTTTCCCCGCTTTGCACGATGCGGGTTTGCGGCTCGCGCAGGGTTGTTTTTTCCTCCCTTTTGCGGCTGACTTCCACACCGTCTTCGTAGCGGACGCGCTCGCGAATCATCGCAACGCCTTTCACGCCAGGCTGGACTGTTTCCGATTGACCAAAGGGCACGTCAGGCGAATAGGTCACTTCTTCTTCAAATGGAATTGACTCCAGCGTAACCTCAAAACTCTCGCGGATTCGCACCACGCGGATTTGACCATCGGGCGGAGGCGCTTCGCTCTCTGGCGGGAAGCTGATGTCCGACCCGACGAGTGGGACTCCAGCTTCAGCCAACACTTCGCCAACCGTCTCTGCTGCCGAGCGGATGTTCAAAACCTGATCACCGACAAAAATGGTCAGATTGCGGCCGGGAATAAAGGTTACGGTTAAATCTTTGGTGATGAGCGTTTCCGCCGAAGGATCAAGCAGGTCGCCCTGCATGAATTTTACGCCCGCTTCGGTGAGCGCCTGTCCCACTGTCAATGCAGAGGTTTCGATGATTTTTTTTTCATCCGACTTGACGAGAGTCAATGTCATAGCGCGGTGGGGCTCCACCGTGGCGGTCGCCTGGGGTTGGCACGCCGCCTGGAAAACAAAAACAACGAATGCCAGCCAGCGGAGATATTTCATAAATGGAATTATAAACTACCGTTTGCTTTGACGGGGGCTAATCCTTGCAATCTTCATCCTTGCAATCTTCATCCTCGCAGTCACATTCGATGCCGTTGGCTTTCTCGAAAGCCTCACGTCCCTCCTTTACCGAAAAGTAAATCAAACCCAGTGCGCCGATGCTGTCCACGAAGCCGAACCCTGTCAACTCGTAAATCAAACTGGATGCCAAAAGAACCAAAGACATGTAAATGCAAACGAGCGTGCAGTTTGCATCTGCGAGAATGGGAATTGAGTTAAGAATCCGTCCCACCTTGCGTTTGCCTGCTACAAGCAGCCACATCATCGCAATCGAAATGACGGAGATAATCAAGCCCGGCAGGGTGGTCTCCGGTTTGTGCCCGATGAAAACGTTGTAGATGGCACTCACGCCAAGTCCTACAGCCAGCAGGTAAAAAGCCGTGCCTGTCACGCGCAGAGCGGTGATCTCAAACCGTGAGCGGGGAGCGTCGGGATTTTGCCGGATGCGGATGACCATGGCGAGAATCCCGATACCAGACATGACCTCGATGAACGAGTCCACGCCGAAGCCAAAGAGGGTCAATGCCTCGTCACTGACGCCAAAGAAGATGGAGACCAGTCCTTCAGCGATGTTGTACAAGACGGTAAAAATGGCCAGCCAAAGCGCATACTGCCAGTAAGTGACCGTGGAGTTTTTTTGTGCGAGGGTTGACATGTGAATTCCTTTGTTTATAAATTGCGTCGAGTGTAACCGGGTTGTGAGGAATGGAAAAGACAAAAATTACAGTGATAAAATACGCTCATGGAAACCATCATCAGCCTGACCAATCCTTTGGTAAAGCGCGCGCGTTCCCTGCATCAAAGAAAAGTTCGCGCTGAGACCGGTTTGTTTCTAGTAGAGGGGATTCATCATGTGGGCGAAGTTGTCGAAGCGGGATGGGAGATCGAAACTGTTTTGTATGCTCCTGAGCTGCTAACCAGTTCCTTCGCGCGCAGTTTGCTTGCCAAACTCACTATCCCTCCTCAGCCTGTCTCCGTCCCCGTGATGGAGTCGCTGGCAGATAAGGAAAACCCACAGGGCATTGTGGCGGTGGCACAACAAAAGCAGATCCAGTTGCAGGAACTCAAACCATGCAAAAGCGTGGTAGCGCTTGTCTCGCCACAAGACCCCGGTAACGTGGGGACGATCCTCCGCACAATGGATGCTGTCGGTACAGATGCGCTCTTCATGCTCGATGGCGGCGTGGAGTTATATCATCCCACCCTTGTCCGTGCCAGCATGGGGACGTTGTTCTGGAAACCGGTTATTCAAACGAGCTTCGCCGAATTTGTCGCCTGGGCAAGCAAGGGGAAATACCAACTCATCGGCACATCTGCTAAAGCCGACGTGGATTACCAAACCCTCGTCCCACAAATTCCCTGGGTGTTGGTGTTGGGCAGCGAACAAAAAGGGCTTTCCTCCGCCCAAACCGCCGCCTGTGATGTAACGGTTTCCCTGGCGATGCAGGGGCGGGTGAGTTCTCTCAATCTCGCTGTCGCGGCTGGAGTATTGTTGTATCGGTACGCGCTCGCAGAATAGTACAAAAAAGCCTCCTCATGCAGAGAAGGCTTTTGTTGTTGAATCAATTTTTGGTCAGCGCGTGGGGCTAAAACTCGTCTTCCTCCTCCAGCCAATCATCATCTTCCTCATCACCTTCCTCTTCATCCCAGTCCTCGGTTTCTTCTTCCTCGTCCCAATCGTCGTCTTTTATGATGCCTTCATCTGAGACGGAATACGTACCGCATCCGGTATCGGGGTCAAGTTCGACCGCCGCTGCTGAACAATAACCTTCGTCCACGAACACACAATCTATGTAGTGACACTTGATACGGGGCATTTGGCTTCCTCCTGGATTTGAGTTTGTCTAACAAGGCGTATGACCACGAGGGTAAAGAGAACAGTCATTACGACCTGGGATGTAATGCAAAGGCAAGGCAATCATTCGTCCGGTTTTCGTCATAATAGTATGGCTTCCACTTCCTGGCCAGCAGGCACGCATTTTACACCAGCGGGGATGATTAGTAAAGCGTCCGCCTGTACCAGTGAGAGCAGGTTTCCGGAGCCTTGATGCCCGGTCAAAACTACAGTATGGATGCCGTTTTCAGTGCGGATTTTTGCCCGCAGGTAGCTTTCACGCCCATCAGACTTGATCTCCCCCTCGCATCTTACCCTTACTCTGGGGCTGGCTCCGTCCATTAGACCTGCCAGCCGCTCAAGCGCGGGACGCACAAAGACTTTGAATCCGACGAATGCCGAAACCGGATTGCCCGGCAGCCCGACAAAAGGGATGCTGCGGTATTCGCCAAAGGCAAGCGGCTTGCCGGGTCTCATATTCACACGCCAGAAATCCAATTTGCCATTGACTTCAATTACATCCTTTACGAAGTCAAATGCGCCCACGCTCACACCCGCCGACGAGACGATCAAATCCACATCTTCGTTGACAGCTTTTTGTAACAAATCTTCCACTGATTCCCATGTGTCCTTTGCTATGCCCAGACGAAGAACCTCCGCGCCCGCATCTTCGATCAATGCAGCGAGAGTATAGGAATTGGAGTCGTGGATTTTGCCTTCACTCAGCGGAGAGTCCACTTCCAATAATTCGTCGCCCGATGAAAACAATGCCACACGCGGCTTTTTGTGAACTTGAACCTCTGCCACCCCTAACATGGCAAGCATGCCCAAATCCTGTGCTTTGAGTTTATGCCCTTTTTGCAGAATCATGTCGCCGGCATGTAAATCCATTCCCCGTGGACGGATGTTTTCGCCTGCCTGTACAGTACGCGTGAAGGAGATTGTTTGGGGGGCGGTTGTACCTGCGTCTCGTGAATGAAAATCCGTATCCTCCACCGGGATAACGGCATCCGCTCCTTTTGGCAGTTGCGCGCCGGTCATGATGCGCGCGGACTGACCCTGGGCGAGAGTCACCGTCGGCACTGACCCGGCTGGGATGTCAGCAACCACGTCCAAGGTGATGGGCAAAGCGGCGTTCGCCAGGTCAGCAGAGCGGATGGCAAATCCATCCATGGATGAGTTGTCAAAAGGGGGAAGGTCATGCGCCGCGATGATATCCGCTGCCAGCACACGGCCGGCGCACTTCGCAAGCGGCACCATTTCTTTCGCGGTTACCTCAAAATGAGAAAGAATGCGCTCAAGCGCTTCTGTTACAGATAGCATCAGCGGCGGGATTATACCGCATAGATTTTAGGAATTGAGTATTCGATTGATGTTCACCCCGGATTGATGCGATGCGCTTCCATTACATTGGGCAGGTTTTCAATACGGGCTAGGATGCGGCTAAGTTGGGCAAGATCCCTTACTTCGATAACAAGCCGCAAGTCGGCCACGCTGTTATTGACGTTGACTTTCACATCGGCAATGTTTATGTTTTCATCCGATAACAACTTCGAAATGTCATTGACCAGACCCTGGCGGTCGTATGCTTTTATTTTAATTGGAACGGGATAGGTACGTTCCATATGTCCCCACCCTACCTGTAGCAGGCGCTCACGGTCTCTGGTTTGCAGGATGTTCGGGCAATCCTGGCGGTGGATGGTCGCGCCGCGTCCACGGGTGATGAAGCCAACGACCGGGTCGCCAGGCATGGGATTGCAGCAACGCGCCATGGTGGTAAGCATTCCTTTAAGTCCAACTACTTCGATTGCATTCGTGGATGTAGTCGGCGTGGTGGAGGGTCCGACCTCGAAAATTTCCTCCACTTCTTCATGTTGCGAGAACTGCTTGATGACCTTGTTGACTGAAAGGTCGCCGTTGCCCAATTCGATGAACATCTCATCCGGTGTTTTGTAGTTCAGTTCACGCGCCATCTTTTCGAAGTTGATCTCACTCAGTCCGAGCCTTTGGAGTTCGCGTTCGAGAATGTCACGCCCCTGCGCCAGGTTTTGTTCATCTTCCTGCTTTTTGAACCATACCCTGATCTTGGAACGCGCGCGTTGGGTGCGGACAAGCCCCAGGTTGGGATTCAGCCAGTCGCGGCTGGGCCCGCCCCGTTTGGCGGTAAGAATCTCAACCCGGTCTCCGGTTTTCAATCCCTGATACAGTGGAACAAGTTTCCCGTTGACGCGCGCGCCGCGACAGCGATGTCCGATGTCGGTGTGGACTTGATAGGCAAAGTCAATGGGGGTGGCGCCCGATGGCAGGTCGATGATATCGCCGCGTGGGGTAAAAATGTAGACTCGATCCTGAAACACGTCACTGCGCAGGGATTCGACGAATTCGTTTGCATCCTGCACGTCCGATCCCCATTCCATCTTCGAGCGCAGGGAGTTGATCAGTTTTTCATAATTCTTGTCCGCGTGTTTCGAGCCTTCCTTATATTGCCAGTGCGCGGCGATACCATATTCGGCATTGAGGTGCATTTCCTGGGTGCGGATCTGCACTTCGAGCGGGCGTTTGTCGTCGTAGGAGACAGCGGTATGCAGGGACTGGTAGTTGTTGTCCTTGGGCGCGGCGATGTAGTCATCGAATTCGCCGGGGATGGGACGCCATGTGGTGTGGATCACACCAAGGGCCGCATAGCAAGAAGGGATATCCGGCACGATGAGGCGCACGGCGCGCACATCACGCACCATGTCAAAGGCCTTGTCCTTCTTTTGCATCTTTTTATAAATCGAGTAAATGTGTTTGGGACGCCCACTGACTTCAGCCTTGATGTTGTTTTGTGCGAGGAGTTTTACAAGGTTTTTCTTGATATCTTCCAATTGGGCTTCGCGGTCGGGTCTTTTTTCGGTCAGGAGTTCCGCAATCTCTTTGTACTTTTCGGGGTTCACGTAGCGAAAGCCGAGGTCTTCCAATTCCCACTTGATCTGCCAGATGCCGAGGCGGTTGGCGACCGGGGCAAAAATATCCAGTGTTTCCTGTGCGATACGCCTGCGTTTATGTTCCGGCATGTGACTGAGCGTGCGCATATTGTGCAGGCGGTCGGCCAGTTTGATGAACATCACGCGCACATCCTCGCCCATGGCCAGGAAGGTCTTGCGCAGAGTCTCTGCGACAATGTCCTCCTTGCGTCCAAGCAGGGCAGGCGCAATCGGTTCTTCCTCATGTCCGTTATCGCCATTTTCTGCGTGCTGGTCGCCGCGCGAGACACGCGGCAGGTGAGTCAATTTTGTCACCCCATCGACAAGGGAGGCGATGGTATCCCCAAAGTCACGGCGGATATCTGCAAGTGTAATGTCTGTATCTTCCACGGTATCGTGCAGGAGCCCTGCAGCGACTACCTCCGAGGGCACTTTCAGCTCGGATAAAATGTCCGCGACCGCGACGCAATGGTAAATATAGGGTTCGCCCGAATGCCGCTTTTGCGTTTGATGCGCCTCCTCCGCCACCTGATAGGCGCGCTCCACCAGTTCGCGTTCCGCGACGGTGTAGTTTTCGGGAAGGTGCTCGAGAAGTTTTTCGAGCGGGATGGTGCTATCGGTCGACTTCATGCCCTTATTGTACTCTGTCCCATGGCATGCTCCAATTACGCTTTAGTTGACGTGCTTCCTGATGTCGTCACGCAGGTCCAGCGAATTGCCCGTGATAAACCCCAAAATGATGAGCGCCAACGTTATTCCCACTCCCGCAAAAATTGCATACGGCGATATCCAGAAGTTGGGCAGGACGAAAATTACGATCACGCCGACGATGAGCCCATAAAATGGCACTTTGATGCTGTGCGGAATGTCGCTCCAAGCCTTTTTGAAGGAAAAGGGCTTTTGCATGCGCTTTTCCTTGGCCACACTATTGTGTCCAAACTGACGTTGCTTGACCAATGGGTCTCTGTCGGCAAGTTGACGCTGGCGGAGTCTTTTCAGTCTTTCGGATTCCGATTCTGGCATGTCTGCCTCCTTTTTGTATATAATTGTACAAGGATTCGTATTCCATGGCCATCACCAATAACGTTACAAGATTTCTGGATGCGCGCAAGGTGAAATACATCGCCCACGAAATGCCCGCGGAAAAACTGGGCGCGGTGGAAGTCGCACAACACATGAGCGTTCCACCCGAACAGGTTTTCAAAACAATCGTGATTCTGCGCGAGAAAAAGAAACCTGTGCTGGCTGTCATTCCCGGCCCTCGTGTAGTGGATTTGAAGTTACTGGCGGCATTTCTGGGCGAAAAGAAGGTCAGCCTGCCCACCGAACGCGAAGCCGAACAGTTGACCGGCTTGCAAGCGGGTGGAATCTCTCCACTGGCTTTGATCAACAAGGGCTTTCAGGTAGTAATCGATTCCACTGCGCAGGGCTATGAGCAGATTTATGTCTCCGGTGGTCAGCGCGGACTGGATATCCAATTGCGGGCGGACGATCTGGCGAAGCTGGTCAATGCAAGGTTTGGGAATATCAGCAGGGATGAGTGAAACTGGCTAGTACGAGGCGAGAGTCCCTGCCAGATTGTCATTGACCCAGACCGTGTATTGCCCCGGTGAATACTGTCCAAGCAATATGCTAACCTCGAATTGTTGAAAGACATTCTCGCACTTCAGCTTGAGGTCCGCAACGCTGTAAACTTCGACGGTGATCTGATATTGTTCGTTGGGTCGGTTGACTTTGACCCGCGGCTCACTGCACACACTCGGCATGGAACCTGACACATATAATTGTGCGCGGATGGGTGTCAGGTCGTAGCGTTCCGAAAGACTCACAATAGTGAGGACGACGTTATCCTGCTTCAGGCTGACATCCTCCAACTTTGGCGCGTAGGGATTCTCCTCCGGCTTGAGAACTAGGGGCGGGGTCAATGTGGGTGTTGGTGTGGGCGCAGGTTCAAGGGATGCACAGGAAACCAGAATCAGGCTGAGGAAGAGGGGAAGGGTTCGTTTCATTTTTTTACGCATGAAGGACCTGACGGGTTTCAGAAACCTGTCGGGTCTTTTCGTAAATCATTTCAACGCATATTCAACAGCAGCAATGGCATGGATGGAAGTGGTGGCGAAGAGCGGCACGCGACTGTCCTTCTGTTTGACCAGCAATTCGATCTCGGTACAGCCGAGGATGATTCCCTCCGCGCCTTGGGCGGCCAAAGACTCCATGATTCGTTTGAATTTCGCACGTGAAGCGTCCAGGATTTTGCCCTGCACCAATTCGTCAAAGATGACCCGATGGATGATCTGACGGTCTGCTTCGCCTGGAACCAGCACCTCCAGCCCAAAGTTTTGAATCAGCCGTCCCTTGTAAAAATCATGCTCCATCGTGAAGCGCGTGCCGAGCAGACCGATCTTCTTCATCCCCGCCGCAACGATTTTTTCCGCAGTGGCATCCGCGATATGCAGAAAGGGTATCTTCACATTAGCGGTGATCTGGTCGGTGAGTTTATGCATGGTGTTGGTGCAGAGGACGATGAAGTCTGCGCCGCCGCGTTCCAAATCCTGCGCGCACTTTGCAAGGATTTGCCCGGCTTCGTCCCAGCGGTCTTCATGTTGGAGTTTTTCGATCTCGGCAAAGTCCACGGTGACCATGAGACTCTTCGCCGAATGCAACCCGCCCAGTTTTGCTTTTGTGGTTTCGTTGATGATGCGGTAATACTCGATGGAGGATTCCCAACTCATCCCGCCGATCAATCCAATCGTTTTCATGTGACCTCACTTCAGACTGACGGTTTCAAAAAGTTTTGGCGCGACGACATAAATTCCCCGCCCGCTGACGGCGACAGTTGAATCTGCTAGTTTGATTTCCCCTGTCGAAAAGATTTTCCGTTCGTCCATCTGCGTGATACGCGCTTCAAGAGTCAGCGGCTGATTGAGCGGAAGCGGCTTATGGTAGTTGATCTCCAGATTGACCGCCGCCACTTTGTGCCCCGCCGCCCAGACGACCAGACCCATCGCTTCATCTAAAATTGCCGCGGATGCGCCGCCGTGCGTATGTCCCGGCGGACCCTGCTGAGCTTCATTCAGGGTGAACTCGGAGGTCATGATTCCATCATCGTCCACATACCAGGTGAGACCGATACTGTGCGGATTTTCATTCCCGCACACAAAACACCAGCCGTGATAAGGGAGTTGTCGCTTCATACAGGTATTTTACCCTTTACCAGTTTGGAAGGTGCAATTTGTCAAAAAGTATAATAGAAAACCAAAGCGCCAACACAACCCCACCCACAATTATCATTGACATGGGATCAAGTCGCCGCCCTTCTCTTTCGCGGCATTATCTTGTGGACGCAAAGCACTAGAGATAAAAAGAGACAGGCGTTTGCCCGTCTCTTTTTGATCCAAAACCTCTGCGCTTACGCCGCTTCCTGCTCCGCCTTTCGCATGGACTTGAAAGATTCAATCGCCACCTCCAGCATGGACAGGTCGGGCGTGCGGGTGGTGAGGTGCTGCAAAGCCAGATTGGGCTTGATGAGTGCTTGCACGAAGGGACTGTCCAAATGATTCGCCGTCCAGCGGATGTATTCGACGGCGACGCCAGCCAGGATGGGGATGAAAAGAATCCGCGTGGCAAGCCGCCAGAACATGGATAACGGTCCCAGCGCGGTGAAGACCAAAATCGAGAGCAGGACCAGAGTCAGCAGGAATGCCGTCCCACAGCGGGCGTGTTCAATGGGATATTTCGCCACCGACTCAGGAGTCAACTCCGCGCCGGCTTCGAAGGCGTTGATGGTCTTGTGCTCCGCGCCGTGATACATGAAGAGCCGCTTCACGTCGGGCATGAAGCTAATCGCCCAGATATAGCCGACCAAAAACAGCAGCCGCAAAACGCCTTCCGCCAGATTATTCAGCCACGGACTCCAGCCGAGATACTTTTCGGCAGCGCCACCCAGCCCGGCGGGGAGGAGAAAGAAAAGCCCAATGCCAAGCGCAAGCGACAGTCCCAGAGTCAGGTAGAGGGCGGGACCCTCCAGCTTTTCGTCCTCGCCTGTTTGCGTGTTCGCGGAGATCGTCAGGGCGTGCATCCCCAAGCCGAGGGCGTCCCAAAGCAGGATGACGCCGCGCAAAAATGGGACGGATGCGATCTTCGAACGATACACCTTTGCCAGTTTTTCCGTGTGGACGGCAACTGAGCCATCGGGCGCGCGCATGGCAATGGCATACGCCTTTTGCCCGCGCATCAACACCCCTTCGATAACCGCCTGTCCGCCGTAAGTGATGATTCTATCTTCCATGTACCTCTAAGTCCTTTTTGCTTCCCCGTCATTGCTGCGTCGGGAAGAGCGCCCTCCTCGCAATGACGGAAGCACTATTTCATATTGAAGAAGAAATGGATGTACGCATCCACGTTCTTGTGCCAAGTCGGCAGGTGCATCCGCTCGTTGGGCGAGTGGACGTTGTCGTCGGGCAGACCGCAGCCAACCAGCCCCGACTCGACGCCGCAGGTGTCCTGTAGCATGGCAACCACCCCAATCGAACCACCTTCACGGCGATACAGCGGCGGCTTACCCCAGACCGTTTCCATTGCAGAGGCCAGCGCGCGCACGCCCTTGGTGTTGATATCGGTAATCGCCCACGGGCTTTGATGCAGGTCTTTCACTTCCCAGGTGACCGTCTTTGGCGCGTTCTGCTCCATGTACTTGACCAGTTGTTTGTGGACTTCAGCGGGAGTCTGGTCTGGCACGAGGCGGCAGGAGACTTTCGCCATCGCCTTCGCGGGCAAAACAGTCTTCGAGCCAGGACCCGTCCAACCTGAAAGTAAACCGTTCACTTCAAGAGTTGGGCGCGCGCCGGTACGCAATGCGGGCGTATATTCTTTCTCTCCCCACAAGGCAGGCACGCCGGTCTGCTCCAGGTAACTTTCGGGCGTGGTGGGAAGCCTGGCAGAGGCTTCGCGCTCCTGATCGGTGACAGGGCGCACTGAGTCGTAGAAGCCGGGCAGGGTGATCGTGCCGTTTGCATCGTGCATGCCTGCAACCAACTCGGTCAATGCCTGGGCGGGGTTATGCACTGTCCCACCGAACAGGCCCGAGTGCAGGTCCTGCTTGGGACCATAGATATTGATTTCGTAATAGGCAAGTCCGCGCAAACCGTAGGTGATGGTCGGTTTGTCTGGGGCAATCGCGCCCGCATCGGGGTTCAGACAGAAATCCGCCTTGAACATCTCGCCGTGTTTGGCAAGGAATTCAGGCATGTGCAGCGAACCGATTTCCTCTTCACCTTCGAGCATGAACTTCAAGTTGAGCGGGAAATCACCCGTCTTCATGATGGCTTCGATGGCGTTCAACGTCGCCATCACCTGACCCTTCATATCCGAAGTGCCGCGTCCAAAGATGTAATCGCCCTTCACCGTCGCCTCAAACGGCGCGGTCTCCCACAATTCGATGGGGTCAACAGGCTGCACGTCGTAATGTCCGTAGATCAAAACCGTCGGTGCGCCGGGCCGCCTCGCGTTCAGCCAGTCACCGTACACGATAGGATGTCCAGCCGTCGGTATGAGTTTGACGTTCTCGATGCCGAGTTTTCGCAGGTGACCCGCCACCCATTCAGCGGCATTTTGAATCTGCGGCTTGTACTCGTCATCGGTGGAAATAGATTCGATCTTGACGAATTCCGAAAGTTCCTTGATAAACCGCTCGCGGTTATGGTGAGCGTATTCGATTGCGCTTTTTGCGTCAGTCATGGTTACTCCTTCAAGGTTCCGTATAAATACCAAAAGGTCTCGCGCGGAAAACTCGGCGCGCATTCCTCTTCCCAGACAAACTTGCCTTCCCGAAAAACGCTTTTCAAAAAGACGTCCGTATCGTCTTCGATTTTACCCAGCAGGCTCATCATCGCCCGATAGCGGACGTTTTGCGAATAGAGGCGGACTCCCGCTTTGGGATCATCCCGATACTCAGACAGGAAATTCATCCACAACCCGCTTCGCGCCCTCACCTCGCGGCTGGATTTTGCGTCCCAGGCTGATCGCCACTTCGAGCGGACCGCTTCGACCTGCGCCTCGAATTTGGACGCTTGTGTCCCCATCCGCTGCAACGCGAGGAGAATCCCGCCCAAAGTCAACTGCGGCAGGCTCATGTTGAGCGGATAATACAATTGTTCGCTCAGCAGGTAATCCTGCAACTGCGGTATGCCTTCAGTGAGATATTGCTGATCCTTTTGGGTGGTCATAGTACAACACTGTCCCGAAGATTCAACAACCTTCGGGACAGTCTCAAGTTTACGGCGCTACCGTCGGCACGGGAGTCTGCTCCAGCGCACGGCGGGTGACGAGATACCAATCTGTGATCAGAGCCAGACGGTCACTGGTATCATACATTGGCGCGACCTGCACGCCCTGCACCTGCGAGTCCACGCCATAGGAATAGACGGGATAATACAAAGGCAGGGACGGCATATCCTTGGTAAATGTCACCTGAAAATTTCGATACAACCGCAGACGTGACTCAAAGTCCGCCTCGATGCGCGCAGTCTCGATGTACTCGCTGGCGGAGCGGTTGTCCCATTGCGAGTAGTTCTGTCCGCCCGTAGCTTCGGACTGGTGCCAGAAGAGATACGGGTCGGGGTCGGGCGTGCGCATGGTGTTCAAGTCGGCGAGTGCGGCTTGATAATTGCGTGAGCCCAGAAAATCAGTGACCAGCGAATCGTAGGTCACGGCTTGCAAATCCACTTTGACGCCGATCAACGCCCAATCCGATTGGATGGCCTGCGCAATTTTGGTGTGGACTTCATCGTTGGGATGGGTTAGCGTGAAACTCAGGAATTGACCGTCCTTGGCGCGCACATCACCGCCGCCTGCGGGAATCACATAGCCTTCCTCCTTCAATAGCGCCGCTGCCGCGTCGGGATCGTACTCGAATATTTGGATCTCATCGTAATACGCCCATGAACCAGGCAGAATGGGTCCATCCGCAATAATGGCTTGTCCCTTCAAAATACGCGAGACTATGATATTGCGGTTGATCCCCAACAAAAGGGCATGGCGGACTTTGTCGCTCTGCAGGAATGACACGCCGGGATTGTTCAGATTCAGGAAGACCAATCCCATCTGTGGCAGGCGGCTGGTATAAACCGACAAAGTTGGCTCAGCCAGCGCAGCTTCCAAAATGTCATTGGTGATTTGACTGATGCCAAGCACTTCGCCCTGCTTGTAAGCGTCGAAGGCCGCGGCGGAATCGGGGTAGTAGCGGAAAATCACCTGCTCGATATATGCCGGTCTCAGGTAATAGTTTTCATTGACCTTGAGCGACACACCGGTAATCTGTCCGCCGCCAGTGATGAGGGAGTCAAATTTGTACGGTCCCGTGCCGACTGGCTTCAGATTGAATTCAGCGCTCGCCAGCTGGTCGGCAGGGATGGATTCAAGTATATGCTTGGGCATAACGCCAAAGGTGGCGTAATCCAAAAACGGCGCAAAGGGTTCGGGAAGTTTGAATTGGAAAGTCTTGTCGTTGAATTTTTTGATTTCGATCCGCGACCATAAATCCTTGATGTCCTGCGGGAAAAGCGAGCCATTGCTTTTGATCAACTCGATGGTGAAGACCACGTCGTCGGTTGTCACAGGCTGACCATCGTGCCAGGTCGCGCTGGGACGGATCGAAAAGTTGTACAACGTGCCGTCGGGTGAAGTCCCCCAGGATTCAGCCAGGTCTGGCATGGGCAAACCGCGCGAATCGAAACGGATCAATCCGCTGAAGATCAGGCGGTTGACGTCACGGTCTGCGGGGTTGTTCCAGTCCAGCATGGGATTCAGCCGCCCCATCGACCCAACCAGCGCCTCAGTGTAAATGCCGCCGGGCGCGGCCTCGGGCAGGAAAGGAGTGCTGATTGGTTGTTGGCTGAGCAGGAGCAAAGCGACGATCACAACTGTGACCGCAACAACCAAAATCTGCCAGCGTAATTTTTTCATAATTGGTGGTGGAAATAAATAAGAGCCGCCGCCGCCCCGCGTCAGGGCAATGAGCCGGCGGCCCTCTACAGGCTTATGATTCTCTTAGCGCGCGACGAGGATGACGGCGAAGACGAGAATAAAAAATATCACAGCCAGCGCGATTGTCACCCAGAACAGGACACGTTCAATGCCACGGCGGGCAGTGAAAACACCGCCGGTATCGGCTCCGGTAAGACCGCCCAGCCCTGCGCCCTTGCTTTGCAGGATGACGCTGGCAATCAAACCCACCGAGGTTATAATCAGCGCAATATCCAAAACATTTTTCATACGATTGTGCCTCCTTGAAATTAGCGGACAGATTATACCTGTTCGAGAAGTGAATCGTCAACAAGGGTTTGGCGCGAATAAATTTAAGAGGAAATTCATGCACGAGATTATCGTCGATCTGCACATGCACACCCGATACTCCGATGGAAGCGGCACGCACAAGGATATTGCCGCCGCAGCGCTGAGAGCCGGGGTGGATGTTGTCATTGTCACCGACCATAATGTGCTGGTTCAGGGTCTTGAGGGGTATTACAAGGAAAAGATCAAAAAGGTTTTAATGTTGATCGGCGAGGAAATCCATGACCAGGCGCGCGCCCCACAGAAGAATCACCTGTTGGTCTTTAACGCGGGACGCGAGCTTGCCACTTTTGCCGACAATCCCCAGCGATTGATCGAACAGGTGCGCGAAGCGGGCGGACTATCGTTTCTTGCCCATCCAGACGATCCCGCTGCGCCCGCCGTCAACGAGACGGATATTTCGTGGGAGGATTGGTCGGTCCAAAATTATACGGGCATCGAATTGTGGAACGCATTGAGCGAATTAAAGACGCTTATGCCGACAAAACTGCACGCCGTATTTTATGCGTATTTGCCCGCGCTGGTGGCACACCAGCCGATTCGCGCCACGATTGCAAGGTGGGACGAATTGCTGTCGCAGGGTCAGCGGGTGGTGGCAATCGGCGGATCGGACGCTCACGCCCTCCACATGAGCATGGGACCGATCCGTCGGGTCATCTATCCCTATGAATTCCACTTCCGGGCTGTGAATACCCATGTATTACTGTCTGAACCTTTGGGTGGCGACGTGAATGCGGATAAAAAACTCATCTACGAAGCGATGAGTCAGGGTTGCTGTTTTATTGGCTACGACCTGCCTGCTCCCACTCGCGGATTCCGCTTTACGGGACAAGGATTGGAGAAAACAGCCATCATGGGTGACGAAATCCCCGCGAAGAACGGAGTCACCTTGCAGGCAAAGCTGCCATCTCCGGCCGAAATCCGCCTGCTAAAAAATGGGCAAGTGATCCAAACGTGGAAAAACAAAATCTCCTGTGCTTACATCACCACCGAGCCGGGTGTATACCGCGTGGAGGCGTACCGCAGATATCTTGGTAAATTGCGGGGCTGGATTTACAGCAATCCGATTTACGTGAGATAAGTCTTGCTGTAAAGCCATATCCATTAAATCTGGAAGTGGAATTGTAAAAACTGGATATACGCAGATTACAAACCTATTAGACCTCTTGCAAAAGTCAATTTGAGATGAGTTCGAGGTTGTAAAGCTTAGTGATTAGGCTGAAGTGCAAAGCAAACCTCTTTCTGTGGTTCTGATACCGCTCACTCAAAATACAAAATACTTTCAATTTGAAATATATGCTCACGTCTGCGTGCCAAAGCATGATTTCTCTGTTTTATGAGTAAAATCATCCTGCCAAATCTTCGAAGTACAAAAGGAGGCATGTATGTTCAAATCGAAACGCAGGGCAATTGTCACGCCGCAGTCGGAACATCTCAAACTTGTTGGGACGCTGGCAATGTTGTGGGGCAACGGGGACTTTGATTTTCCGGCCATCGAAAGAAATTCCATGATCGCGGGCATGGGTCTGCATGACCGTGGGTACGGCTACCTGGATAACTCCCCCATCGGCGGCATGACCGACGAGGAATGGATTCCCATCGCGCGGCGCGGCTTCTTCATGCCCTGCTCCGATATCGTGGCGGATACCATCGTCAAATACCATTTCAGGCGTCTCGCGGCTCACGACCCGTCACCGAAACGTCAAACCCTCACTGCGGAATTCTCCCAAGCCATTGACGAACAGTTGCAGAAACATGGGCTGTCCAAAACTCTGTTCGACCGCCTCGCCGACCTGTGCGACGTGCTTTCCTACAGCCTTTGTTTCGATGTGCCCGCTTCGGGAGAGATGTCCATCTTTCCGCGCAATAACGAAGATGCCGAGGTCACTGTCCGCTACCATGTGGAAGACGGCGTGATTCAGGTCAACCCGTGGACTTTCTCCGTGGATCGTCACGAGGGGTATCTGGTCGCCTACCATTTGGACGGCTATCCCAAACGGCTCGACCCTGGCATTTTGAGTTACGAATTGCGGAAATAATCTCAACTTTGACTGTAACATTAACCAGGCATCCTCATCTAATCTCCAACAACCCATTGGAGATAAAAATGACCAAATACTATTTCAACAAAACGCTCGATCTGTCTTTTGAGGATGCCATTGCGCGCATCACCGAGGAATTGAAAAAGGAGGGCTTCGGCGTGCTGACCGAGATCGACGTCCAGGCGACTCTGAAGAAAAAGCTGGATGTGGATTTCCGCCCATATCGGATTCTGGGCGCGTGCAATCCGCCCTTCGCGCATAAAGCGTTGACCGCAGAGCCGCACATCGGCATTTACCTGCCGTGTAACGTCATCGTTCAGGATACGGGGAATGGCAAAACAGAGGTCGCGGCAGTCGATCCGCTGGTGGCGATGTCGAAGGTGGAGAATCCCGAGTTGAAGCCTGTGGCAAAGGAAGTCCAGGCAAAGCTGAAACGCGTGATCGAAAACCTATAGCCTGCTCCTGACACTGAGAATAAAACACGGTCTCGAACCAGTCACAATAAGGACGTGTAACGAGACCATGTTTGTTTGCCTTAACCTGATAGTACCCCTTGCAGAGGCAAATAAAATGTGGAAAAATGTGCCGCTCTTAATAAAACTCATCTCTTATTTCGAGGCAAAATTTTTCTAGTGGTATCTTCATGATTAGATGTCCAAACTGCAATCGCGAACAACCCGACTCCATCCTCACTTGTGACTGTGGGTTTAATTTACAGGTCTACGCTGAAAAACGCGAAGCTGAGCGACGGAAGCACAACACTGTCACACGTCCCTATCAGGTACTGCCAATCCTGTTCCTGGTCTTACGATTGATCGGCATATTATCCATGCTTGGGGGGTTGATCTATGGTCTTTCACTCTATGCACAGGAAGAGTCCGCATGGCTAATGGCTGGCGCATTCTTCGGTGGAATCCTGGCCGGTCTGCCGTATTTCGCGTTATCCGAAGTGTTGATAATCCTGCTGCACATGAGTGAAAAGCAGGATAAGATGATACTCGCCCTTGAGAAGATTGAAGAGAAGGGATAGCCGACATGAGAAAGGAAAGACGAACCACGGTCTCGGATCGGTCTTGATGAGACCGCGTCAACGAGACCGTGGTTTATTTTGAGCAAATCCTCCTATGGGGCAATTGTTTCCAACTTCGGCAGGGATTGCAAATACAGGAAGATTGCCTTCATCTCATCGTCGGAAAAATACTTGTAGTGCTCCCACGGCATCTGGGCCGGGTCAAGCTGGCGACCTGTAGACGTGACACCGGTACGCAGGGCCTTGATGAAATCCTCCTCCTTCCAAATGCCCAATTCGCCGCCCGGCGTGAGGTTTGGCGCGGCTTTCGCAGTTGGGTCGGCGCTTTTGCCGCCGGCAAGCGTTGGGCCGTGACAGTCAACGCATCCGCTCACATTGACAAGATAGTTGCCGTAATCAATGCTCACAAGGGCGGACGGAGCAACAGGGCGGGTTTCATGATCGATGTATTTGGCAATAAGCACTCCCTTATCCAACATGCCGAATCCAATCAATGCCTTTCCAAGCAAGTTGAAGTTAGGTTCTCGCGTCTCTTTATCCACTGGAGGCAGGGACTTCAAATAAGCAATGATCGCTCCGAGGTCTTCATCATTGAAATACCAAAAAGCGGTCGCGGGCATGACCAGCAAACCGTGACCTTCCGGGTTGACTCCATGACGGATCGCGCGCACCCAATCCTGGTCGATGAACTCGGTCCCCGCACCGCCTTTGCCTGGGGTCAAATTCTTGGCATCGATATACCCGAAGGGGAACTCCACGAACGGTCCGCCCGAAAGGTCGTCACCGTGGCAGCCAATACATTCAGCCTTGACCCAATGCTCGCCGCGTGCAATCGACTCTGCATCCGTTGGGATTGGGATTTGTTCATCAGAAATATCAAACTTGCGACTTAAACTTGCGCTACCCTTTAGAGCCATGACAAAAAACACAATTGCAATCAATGCAAATAAACCACCAACTGAGATACCAAACCACTTCAGAAACTTTTTCATATTTTCTCCTTTACCAATAAAAATTGAATACTCAACTGTCACATATAATACGACGAAATTTATCCAAATTCAAGCACCCAAGAGTAATATGACCTCGAATATTGTGACAAGATTGTGACAACGAGTCTGTATTTTATTTTTGGCAAGCGGGGTAAAATCGACAAACGGAGCATTCGTGAAGCGAAAGAATCGGTCCCGAATTTTCATCACTATTGTGGTGTTCGTGTTCATCCTTGTTGCTTTTGACTTTGCGTTTGTCGCAGCGGCGGATTTTCAGTCGAGTGTCCCTTTGTTAATACTGCGTGATGGACAGGAGGAATACCTGCTTGGAAACCAGATCGAATATCTGGAAGATCCGTCTCAAACACTGGGTATCGAGCAGGTCTCATCGGGGAAGTATGCCGATAAATTTGTTCGCGGAGATACAGACATCCTGAACTTTGGGTTGAAGGATTCAGCCTACTGGCTTCGCCTGACTGTTAGGAATGAGTCTCTATCGGGGAAACAGTGGCTTTTGGAACTTGCAAGACCCTCCATGAACAGCGTATTCCTGTACACAATCCTGCCTGATGGGGATGGATTTAATGAAATCAAGACCGGATACGTGTTTCCTCTTTCGACCCGGGATGTGTCACACGAAAATTTTGTCTTCCATCTTGATATTCCCGCTGGCGAACAACAGACCTACTACTTGCGTGTAAAAGATATGTCGCTGGACCTGCCTTTGCGAATTTGGTCCCTTCACGCCTTTGACCTGCACGACCAGAGGTCCCGGCTGGTCATTGGGCTGACCTTTGGCGCGCTGCTGGTCATGTTGGCCTATAACATAGTCCTCCTTTTTTCCATACACGACCGGACATATATATATTACGTGTTCTTCCAATTGTTCATCATACTGTATCTTGGTAGTGTTCAGGGATACGCTCCCCGTTACCTCTGGCCCGGCGTCATATCACTCAACTTTTTTGTCATCCCCTTGTTCGCTGAACTATCGACCATTTTCATGCTCCTTTTTGCATGGGAATTCCTGCGCCCTGCATCTTATGCAAAATGGCTGGATAATATCTTTTACACCATAATCGCCTTGCTGATTCTTTTAATCCCGCCCACTTTCGTCATTGGCGCAAAGGTCCTGATCGTGGTTCTCCCTTTTGTTTTGGTTGTGCATTTCTTCGCTTTTCTTTTGGGCGTGGGTGCTCTGCGGCGCGGATACAAACCGGCGCGTTATTATATGTTTGCATGGTCCTTCTATCTGGTTGTGGGAATCGGCGCGGTTTTACACTACGAAGGCTGGTTCACGATGGCTCAAATCATTCCCGATCAGGCAATTCAACTAGGATCCGTTTATCTGATCACCTTTCAATCCCTCGCCCTGGCAGACCGTATCAACTATTACAAACAGGAAAATCTCAACGCGCAGAACATGCTCATTCTTCAGCAAAAAGAGACGCTAAGCCTGAAGGATGAGCTGAACACAACCCTTGAAAATGCCCGCATCGAGCTTGAGGACCGCGTCGAGCAGAGGACACGGGAGTTGAGCGAACTCAACCTGAAACTATCCGAGGAAATCACCGAACGCAAACACGCCGAGGATGAATTGAAACGCCTTGCCAGTGTCGATTTTCTGACAGGCCTATTCAATCGCCGTCACTTCTTTGAAATCGCCAGCCTGGAGTTCGTCAAATCCACCCGCTATGACAGGCCGCTGTCCGTGCTCATCTTTGATATCGACCTGTTCAAGGATGTAAACGATACCTATGGACACCTTGTCGGCGATCAGGTATTGGTGCATCTTGGGCATCTGGTGCGTGGAATGACACGCGAGTCGGATATTGCCGCCCGTTATGGCGGGGAGGAATTCGTCATTTTGCTGCCTGAAACAGACTGCAACAAAGCACGGATCTTTGCGGAGCGATTGCGGCAGTCGGTGCAAGACTTGTCTGTTCCCCATAATAATATCTTTATTTACATTACAGTCAGCATCGGGGTTTCAGGAAAAGATGGCGAAAAACACGCAAGGGTGTTTGACGAGTTGATTTCGCAGGCGGACCAGTCCTTATACAAGGCCAAGAGCGCGGGCAGAAACAGGGTCATCTGTCACTGGGACAACTGAGATAAAAGAATCATGGAAAACGGCCTCGTTGCCAGGGTCACATAGAGACCGTGTCTGTTCTAAAACGGCAGGGCAACCCCCAGCAATTTCAACCCGGCATAGATCATCAACAGCCCAACCACCGCTGCCCAGGGAGCACGTCGGGAAAGTTCCAGCAACACGTCCCAAAACGAGATAGCTTGCAGGGTTTTCACTTCGGAAACAGGTTTCAGGACTCCCAGCCAGACCAATACAGAAATGATCTCCATCCCGACACCAACAAGGATAAGCAGGTAAGCGACGACAGTTTGCATATGAGGTCTCCTTTTCAAGCCAGGTGATAAATTGTGAATTCAGTATAGGTCAATTAGGGAAAAGATTCAATACAAAAAACTGGTGATTGAAAATGACTTTTCCGAAGCGTATACTGGTGATGTACGTTTTACCGGTTCTTACGAAAGGAGAAACCATGCATACTTGTCGTTCCATCCTCTGTATCACTCCCCCGCACATGCTTCAAGAGATCGCCCGCAACGGGACCGCGACCCAGCGTGATCTTGCATTGCGCACCCTCATCACGTCCGAACAGATGCGCGGTCAGCGGCGCGCCATGAGGTCAATGTCCGCCTTTCTTGCCAAAGCGGCCACAACGGGAAACAAACAGCGCATCATCTATGACGCCAAAAATGGTTCCCAACTACCAGGCACACTGATACGAAATGAGGGTGACCCGGCAACCACTGACCCGGCCGTCAACGAAGCCTACGACGGTTCAGGCGTAACCTATGACCTCTACTCCGATATCTATGGGCGGAACTCCATCGACAATAACGGATTAAGACTCGATTCCACCGTCCATTATCAAAAAGGCTACGACAACGCCTTTTGGGATGGCAAACAAATGGTCTATGGAGATGGCGATGAAGACTTGACCGCTGCCGATAGACTGTTCAACCGCTTCACCGCCGCTCTGGATGTCATTGCTCACGAACTGACACATGGGGTCACCCAGTATGAAGCCAACCTTGCCTACTGGGATCAGTCGGGTGCGCTCAACGAATCCATGTCTGATGTATTCGGCTCGCTGGTCAAGCAGTATCAGCGAAAACAAACCGCCGGACAGGCCGATTGGATCATCGGGGAAGGTTTATTCACATCCAATGTCATTGGTGTCGGCATTCGCTCGATGAAAGCGCCTGGGACCGCATACAATGATCCCGTCCTTGGCAAAGACCCGCAACCTGCGCACATGGATAATTACGTCCGAACAGTTGAGGATAATGGTGGCGTGCATATCAACTCAGGCATTCCCAATCATGCCTTCTATGTCACCGCGCTTGAAATGGGCGGTTATGCCTGGGAAAAGGCGGGGCGCATCTGGTA
The DNA here is from genome assembly GCA_030834895.1 of Anaerolineales bacterium. Taxonomy (GTDB): domain Bacteria; phylum Chloroflexota; class Anaerolineae; order Anaerolineales; family Villigracilaceae; genus Villigracilis. The sequence continues at coordinate 7,239 of JAUQXA010000064.1, read as the reverse complement.
CAAGACTCTCACCGATAAACTTCAGGAACGTTCGACCTTTCAGCAGGCATGTGACCTCACCTATGAAGCGGCGGGCGAACTCTTCGGCACAAACAGCCTCGAACAACAAGCCGTCAAGAAGGGCTGGTCGGAAGTTGGCATTACAACCGGCGGTGATGCGCCGAGTGGTTGTCTAAGCACCGTATTGAGCGTTTTCGGACTCAAAGTTCGCGCGGAGACTCAATGAAGATCACCTTTGAGCAGTCCGGCGGCTTCATGGGATTAAAGTCAGGGCTGGCCATTGACTTGAGCGACCTGCCCTCCGACGATGCCGAGACCTTGCGCCGGCTTGTGGATGAATCCAACTTCTTTACTCTGGCAGAGAATCCACCGGCCCGCCCCGTCCCTGATGGCTTCCAGTATACAATTACCATTGAAACCAAGATGACCAAGCACACCGTTCACATGAGTGACACAACTATCCCGGAGGAACTGCGTCCGTTGTTGCAGGAACTTTCTCATAGGGCGCGTCCCCAACGCAGGCAATAAACCAACCAAACACGGTCTTGATGATGTTTGTCGAGACCGTGTCTGAATTTCTGCTTGATGGGGAAGGGTTTTTGTATCTCAGGGAAGGTCTGGAATCTTATCCAAGTCCCACATTTTCACGTTGTCAATCGTCACAACGGCAAGGTGTCCCGGCTCTGCCAGCAAATGAAACTTCATTGCCGAAGGAGACGGCCGGGTAACCGGTTCGGACCTGCAATCGGGCAAATATGCAAGTGGGACATTGTCGATGTAAACAGCACATTCCTCCCCTTTCGCCATGACCAGCACGGTAATGGGTTCGGGTGGGAAATTGGCATAAATCCCTGTGATGGTCTGCCAGTCGGCAAGCGAACCCCAATGCAATGCCCAATTTTGATCTTTGGACAGGTCAAACGCCACGCTTTGCTCCGACGTCTGGTCAACCTGAAGTCGGAATGTGTCCTCCGGCTGGTTTTCATAAAATTCAAGATCGAATTGAAGCACAAAATTCTTCTGTAATAAATGCGGGGTGTAAACCCAGAAATCCTTGCTCTCTTTTTCTGCGGGCAGTTTCAACACCAGAGTTCCACTATCGATCAGCGCATAGAACGGGTTCCGGGAGTTGTCGGGGATCACATAGAACCAGCCTTTGTTCAACAGAGCATAACCGTCTTGCAGATCGGGCTGCAAATCCAATGTTGGCCGCGCCGTGGCAAGCGGTAACTCCGAGAGAGGGGATTGGTAATAAGTACGTTGTTCCGGGGTTGAACACACCTTCCACTTTCGGTGTTCATCGACACATATTTCGGGAAAGTGATCTTCAAACACAGGAAGTTGACCTTCCACCGCCTCAAGGATGGGGTCGGAAAAATCCGCGACCCAGACCGGGTATGTCGCCACTGCTTTGGGGGTTGACAACACGGGCATGAAAAACGGAGTCGGCGTGCGTGGTTGTCGTGGAATCACAGACGGAGGCAGGGTCCAGGTTCCCACAGGTGGGCTGACAGGCTGTGGAGTGGACAGATCATTTCCCACTCCGCAGGCAAGGGCGACCACAATCATAATCACGGAAAAGAATAAAGGCTTTGAGAATTTTATTTTCATATCTCCAACAGGTATCTATCTTACTACAGGATTTAAAGTGGGATAAAAATCATTCCCCGCATTTGTCCTGTTTCCCGGCATAAAACCGTCATGAAAACGCAACTTGTATAGAGTGCGCTAAGCCTCTACAATATATGTGCAAAGTTTTCATTTCTTTGCAAGGAAAAAACCATGATTGCAACAGTGTTCTTCAAGAAAATGACCCGTTTTCTGTTGACCACAGGGGTCATCGTAGTATTACTATCCGCAAGAAATGCTTTTGCCGCAGGTGGGACACTGGATCCGACCTTCGGTACAAACGGCATCGTCACAACCCAATTCAACAACCTGCCAAGCTCGGCGCGAGATGTCGCCCTCCAAACGGATGGGAAAATCCTCGTTTTGGGGAGCGTCAGCCTAGGCGGCGAGCAATCGGCGAAAGTCATCGCACGCTACAACTCCAACGGCGTGTTGGATACTTCCTTTGGCGTCAACGGAGTTGTAACCGTCGACGTTTCGGGGTTTGTTGCGATGAAAATGGCACTCCAGCCCAATGGAAAAATCATCCTCGGCGGATTGGACGGCGGGTACGGCGGCGAGTTGGCAGTTGTCCGTTATCTCAGCAATGGCGCGCTGGACACGTCGTTCGGCGTCAACGGAAAAGGGATATTCCCAGTCTCCGGGGAGTTCAACATGTCGCCCGCCGACCTCGTGATTCAGCCCGACGGAAAAATCGTGCTGGTTGGGGATGAAACAACAGGGCAGGCAAATTACACTGATTTCTTCATCGCCCGTTTCGACAGCAACGGCACGCCCGATCCTTCCTTTGTCGCAAATGGCTGGCTCATCCTGGATAACTTTCCAAACAATCGTTACAACTACGGCAAAGCGGCAGTGGTTCAACCGGATAACAAAATCGTCATATCGGGGAACATGATGGACAACGACGGTAAAGCCAATCTTTCGCTGGCGCGGGTCAATCCCGACGGCTCTCTCGATAAATCCGGATTTGGCACAAACAATACAGGGACGGTCTCCACCCTGATTCCACCCGATTTTCAAACTGACAGCGGTGCGCTTATCCTCCAGCCGGATGGAAAGATCCTCGTCGGTGGAACAACCAGCAGCAACAGTCAATATACCAACCCAAATGTCACCCTGGTGCGTTACAATTCCAACGGCACGCTGGACACCTCATTTGGCGGGACGGGAATCGTAAAAACCGATCTGGGAGCGGATGAGACTCTCGACGATTTGGTCCTCCAGGCGGATGGAAAAATCATCGTGGAGGGAAAAATCTCCGGCGCCGATTTCGGCGGTATTCTCCTTGCCCGCTACAATAGCGACGGTTCTCTTGATACCTCGTTTGGCACAAATGGCAAGGTGACCAAGGACTTTGGCGGCAATAACCAGGATTCGCCAGGAGGAATCATCGCCCAACCCGACGGAAAGATCGTTGTCATCGGACAAAGCAATGGAAATGCGCTCCTGGCGCGGTTTGACATGAATACATCTGTCGCAACAAACACCCTCACATTCAAGTCTGTGGGGGCGTATGACGGTTGGATACTTGAATCGGGCGAGAATACCAGTCGGGGTGGCAGCATCGAAAAAGTCTCAAACGCCCTTTTTGTGGGCGATGACGCCAGGGACCGCCAGTATCGGAGCGTTATTTCCTTTGACACAAACTCCATCCCCGATAACGCGGTCATTACTTCGGCCCAGGTCAAGATCAGGGAGCAGGGTCTTGTCGGTACCGACCCATTCAGCACGCACGGCAACCTGTTTTTGGAAATTCGCAGTGGGACGTTTAGTAACAACATAGCTTTGACTGTGGATGATTTTTCGGCAATAGCCAATATCGGCTCAACTCAGGATAAATTTTCGGGGACTGGCGCCGATTGGTATACTGCTGACTTGAGCAATGTCAATCTCGGTTTGGTCAACAAGTATGGCGTTACCCAATTCCGCCTGTTATTCAGCAAGGACGATAACGACGACCTGGGCGCGGACTATGCCAGGTTCTTTTCCGGCAATTCCGCCAGCGACCCACCTCAGTTGATCGTCAACTATTCCACCGGTGGTGGCACTGGCAACCGCGCGCCCGTGATTACGTCCAACGGCGGCGGGGCAACGGCTTCGGTTAGTGTGCCGGAAAACTCACCGGCTGTAACCACGGTCACTGCCACAGATGCGGATTTTCAACCCATTACCTATTCGATTTCAGGGCCGGATGCGGCTCAATTTTCCATCGACCCTGGCACAGGACGCTTGACTTTTATATCCGCGCCCGATTTTGAAACCATTCCTACCAGTACTGTCTACCATGTGATCGTTCAGGCATCGGACGGCAGCCTCTCTGCATCACAGGATATTGCCGTGACGGTGACACCGGTCAACGAATATGTACCGGCCATCACATCCAACGGTGGCGGGGCGACAGCCAGCATCAGCCTGCCTGAAAACACAATGGATGCCACCACAGTCACCGCAACCGATGCCGACGTGCCAGCCCCGTCACTAACATACTCGATTATCGGCGGCGTAGATGCAACACTGTTTAGCATCAATCCTTCAGATGGAAAATTGTCCTTCGTGACCGCACCCATTTACAACGCGCCGAACGATACAGGGTTGGACCATATCTACAATGTCACAGTCCAGGTGTCCGATGGAGAGTTTAATGATTCACAGGAACTCGTCATCAGTATTACCAACTCCAACCCGCCACCGGTTTCGCTGCTCGATTCGACCTTTGGTACAAACGGCGTAGCGACAGCCAAATTCAATGGACTGCCCAGTTCCACACGCGACATCATCATGCAGCCCGACGGCAAAATCATCGTCCTCGGCGACATGCAATCGACGAGGGTCGTAGCCCGTTACAATTCCAACGGTTCGTTGGATATCTCCTTCGGCTCGAACGGAATCGTAGCCAATTCATTCTCATCGTTTTCAGGGAAAGCGCTCACGCTCCAGGCAGATGGCAAGATAATCGTGGCAGGGTGGCAGAAAGGTTTTGCCGCTGTCCGCTATAACAGCAACGGCTCAGTGGACACTTCCTTTGGTGACAACGGATTGGCTGCTCCTAGCACCAATAGCAGCACCGACATTTCCTATTACGTTGAAGATGTGACATTCCAACCTGACGGAAAAATAGTGATGGCCGGGAGTTATAGCATTGGAAACCACATCGAGATCGAGGTTGTTCGTCTCAACAGCGATGGCTCACGGGACTCGGTTAACTCACTGGACTGGGGGGCTTTCGGCAGTCAATATAATTACGGCAAGGCGGTCGTCCTCCAGCCGGATAATAAAATCGTCGTGTCGGGTGACATGGTGAGCTGTTGTGATAGTTATCAGTACATCACGCTTGCACGCCTCGACCCGGATATGCGCCTCGACAAATCCACCTTCGGCTCTGGAAAGGGAATTGCAAAAGCCCCGCTCAATATCTTCCAGCACAGCAGTGGCGCGCTTGCCCTCCAACCAGACGGCAAGATCGTCCTGGCTGGAACCATTCTCGGCACGGATTGGGAAACCCCGCAAAACCTGGCGCTGGCGCGTTTCAACAGTGACGGTTCACAGGACCCATCTTTCGGCGGGACGGGAATCGTGGTCACAGACTTCGGCGCGGAAGAATCAACTGCCAGCCTGGTGATTCAGGCGAGCGGCAAGATCATCGTCGCGGGGAAAACCTCCAGCGCGGGATCGAGTGACTTCCTGCTCGTCCGCTACAACGGCGACGGCTCGCTGGATACCTCCTTTGGCGCGGGTGGAAAGTTGGTCACCGACCTTGGGAACGCCAACGACACCGTTACGGGAATCGTTCAACAGCCGGATGGCAGGGTCATCGTCAGTGGGAACAGTGGAGAGAACGCCATCCTGGCGCGATACAATACCGGAACTTCCATTCCTTCCGCTTCAACCTCTGTCACCCTCGATTCGGTGGGCACACATGACGGCTGGATTCTCGAATCCGGGGAGTTTAGCAGCAAAGGCGGCTCCCTCGACAAAACCTCCAACCTCCTTTTTGTCGGTGACGATGCCAAGGACCGCCAATATCGGAGCATCCTCTCCTTCAATACCAATTCCATCCCTGACGACGCAACCCTCGTTTCCGCCCAACTCAGAATCAAAAAACAAAGCATTGCGGGGACCGACCCATTCACCACACATGGCAGCCTGTTGTTGGAAATCCGCAACGGGACATTCAACAATGACATTGCCTTGACTGTCGACGACTTTGCCGCTGTTGCCAATGTCGGCTCGACTCAAGACACATTCTCGGCAGTCGATGGCGGTTGGTACTCCGCCAGTCTAAGCAACATCAACCTTGGGCTGGTCAACAAGGTTGGGACCACACAATTCCGCCTTTTGTTTAGCAGGGATGACAACGATGATTTGGGCGCGGATTACATCAAGCTTTTCTCCGGCGAGGCCCCCAGCGACCTGCCTCAATTGATTGTCACCTATTCCACTACCGGAGGAGGCGGGACAGGAAGCCAAGCGCCCATAATTAATGGCGGCGCATCGCTCGCGATCAGCATCCCCGAAAACACAACAACCGTCGCCGGCGTCACCGCCCTGGACCCCGACGGACAACCCATCACTTATTCGATCTCAGGAACGGATGCGGGTAAGTTCTCCATCAACTCCACCACAGGTATCCTGAACTTCCTTGCTCCGCCTGATTTTGAATCCATTCCATCGGGCACGGTCTATCATGTGACAGCACAAGCTTCGGACGGAAGTCTCACTGCGAAACAGGATATTTCCGTGACTGTAACACCCGTAAACGAATTTACACCGGTCGTCACACTAAACGGCGGCGGTGCAGTGATAAATCTCAGCGTGCCCGAGAACACATTGGATGTCACGACCATTACTGTAACTGATGCCGACCTGCCGACACCAACGATAGAATACGTATTTTCCGGCGGGGCGGATGATTTCCTGTTTACCATCGACCAGGCAACCGGAAAGTTATCCTTCCTGACCGCGCCAAGCTACAATGCGCCGAATGACGCGGGTCTGGATCATGTCTACAATGTCAAGTTCGAAATCAACGATGGAGAGCTTGGCACTGTGCTGGAACTTGTCATCAGCATCCTCAACCCCAATTCCAGTCCCACTCCCAACCCAACCGCGGGATTTACGTCCTTGCATCAGTTCGGCAGCCAGGCAAACAACGGTCGAATCCCTTACGGCGTGCTGGTTCCATACAACGGAGTTTTCTATGGTACAACGACCTATGGAGGCCCGCCTTACAATGTGCCTCCGACCAACCCGGCCAACAAGGGCAACATATTCAGGATGAATATGGATGGTTCGGGCTTCACGGTCCTGCATGAATTCATCGGAGGCAATAGCGATGGCTGGAAACCCTGGAGCGGACTTGCCATCTCAGGCGACATGATCTACGGCAGCACGGTCTATGGCGGACCGCGCGGCGAAGGTGGCGGCATCCTCTATGAGATGAACATCAACGGCGGCGGATTCCGCGTCCTGCATGCCTTTGGTGATCCTGGCGACGGCTTTGGCGGATCGACCTCGCCAATTCTGATCGGCGATACTTTGTACGGCCTGACCCGTTGGGGCGGCAACGGCACGGGGACAATCTACAGCTACAACACGACCACCGAGGTC
>JAUQXA010000063.1 GCA_030834895.1 Anaerolineales bacterium | reverse complement strand
GGTGTGCTCCTGCGTCATGCCGCGGTGTTGTTCGCTCTCAGGTCGGGGGACAGGCTGCAGTTCCGTGAAGGTGCGTTCGTAGCGCCATTGGTCGCTGTTGACGTAATGGAACGAGGGCGTGTTCATCTGGCGCGGCGGCTTTGCCCAATCCAACGCAAACGCCAACGCCGCCCACGGCGCTTGCGGAGCGAGTTTTTCCTGTCCAACATAATGGTTCAATCCGCCGCCGTTGCGCCCCACGCAGCCCGTCATCATCAGCGTGCTGATGCAGGCGCGATAGATCAGGTTGTTGTGATACCAGTGATTGACGCCCGCGCCGATGATGACCATACACTTGCCTTCGGTCCTGGCGGCGGTCGTCGCCCATTCGCGCGCAAACTGGATTACATTCTGCCGGTCGATGCCCGTGTAACGTTCCTGCCACGCAGGGGTATACGAAAGGTTTTCATCGTCGTAATCCGCGGCGTAGTCGCCGTCGAGTCCGCGCCCCACGCCGAACTGTGCCATCAACACATCGTAGATGGTCGCAACCTTAACTTCGCCTTCAGATGTTTCGAGGGTATGCACGGGGACATCCCGTTGGAAGGATTTTCCTTCGCCGAATTCGGCAAACGAGACGGACAGCCGCTCGTCGGTTGCGCCCAGAAACGTGAGCTGCGGACGAATCTCGCTTCCATCCAGACCGTCTTTCGGCTCCAGGTTCCATTGACCTTTCTGCGTCTGCCAGCGGAATCCGAGGCTGCCCTGCGGCATGCGCGGCGCGTTGCTGATCTCATCCCAGACGAGGAACTTCCACTCGCCGTTGTCCACGTCGCGGGTTCGTTCCACCTGCGCGGCGCGCAACATGCGACCTGGCACGTATTTCCCATCCACTTCATCCAGCACCACAAGGAAGGGCGCGTCAGTGTAGCGGCGCATGTAATCGAGAAAGTAAGGTGTCGGGTTCTGGTGATGGAACTCGTTCATGATGACATGGTTGACCGCCATCCAGAAGGCGCCATCCTGCCCCGCGTTGACGGGAACCCACCAGTCTGCGTACTTGGCGACCTGATTGAAGTCGGGCGCGAAGACCACCAGCTTGGTCCCGTTGTGACGCGCTTCGGCGGCGAAGTGGACATCGGGCGTGCGCGTCATGCTCATGTTCGATCCGACCGAGGCGATGAACTTGGCGTTGTACCAGTCCGCGCTTTCGGCCACATCGGTCTGCTCACCCCACACTTCGGGGCTGGCTGGCGGCAGGTCGCTGTACCAATCGTAGAAACTCATGCTCACTGCGCCCAGCAACTGCATGAGGCGGCTCCCGCCTGCATAACTCAGCATGGACATGGCGGGGATGGGCGAAAACCCGATGATGCGGTCAGGTCCGTATTTCTTGATCGTGTAAATGGTGGAGGCAGCAATGATCTCCAAAGTCTCGTCCCAAGTGACGCGGCGGAACCCGCCCTTGCCGCGCGCCTGGTGGAAGGACTTGCGAGATGCTTGATCCTCCATGATGCTTGCCCATGCTTCGACGGGGTCGCTGTGCCTCTTCTTTGCTTCACGCCACAAGTCCATCAGCACGCCGCGCATGTACGGATATTTGACGCGCACCGGGCTGTACTGATACCACGAGAAGGAAATCCCGCGCTGACAGCCGCGCGGTTCATACGGCGGCAGCCCTGGCTCCAGGCTGGGATAATCCAGCGCCTGCAACTCCCAGGTGACGATGCCGTCCTTGACGTAGATCATCCACGAGCAGCTTCCGGTGCAGTTAACACCGTGTGTGCTTCGCACCACGCGGTCATGCTGCCAGCGGTTGCGATAAAACTCCTCCCACTGGCGGGCTTGCGGATTGGCAATCTCTTCGATCCAACTCATGGCAACTCCTTCTGTGCTTTATTGACCAACGCCCTGCGAACGCTGCGCAACCGTCCGCGATATATGAAACCAAGCGCCCCAACCGCCGCGACGAATCCCGCCAGGCTGATACCGAGGACGAGCAACTCCTTGTCGGATTCAGGCTGTCCAGCGGAGGCTTCCAGGAAGACAACCAAATCGGCTTGTTCCTCCGCTGTCAGCGGGAAATCCGCATAAATTGGCAACATGACAGGCGAGAGGCTTGGTCCCGCATTGGACAGGATTTCCAGAACTTCCGCCTGACTGCGGCGTGTGGAAACGTTGGTCAGGTCGGGTCCCATCGCCCCGCCGCCGAGCAACCCGTTCTCGCCGACGTTGTGACATCCCATGCAGGGAGGTCCGCCGCTCTCGAAATGATGGTTCCCCATAAACAAAGCCCGCCCGTTTTCCACGTCTCCAGCAGCAATCGCTTCAGCGGAGACGGGTTCGGCGGGCTTGCTCTCGGACACAGACATGCACCCGACAAGCAGAAATACGAGAAATACGATGGGCGCCCGTCCAATTCGTTTTACCCAGATACCATTTGGATTGGTCATGGATTTGATTAACTCCTGCTTATTGTGATAGGTCTTCTTAATATAAATATCAGACAGAATCGGCTATGCCTACAAGATCACGAGTTAAATATAATAGTACACATGAATCCGCCAAAAGTATGTGACTTTTATCATATGCTATACCTTTTGGATGCTGTTTTCAAGATGTCATTTTAATTTTCCAGGGAAATTGTTTCTTTGCGGAAGCGCAAAGAAACGAGTAAACTGGTTATATGAATAGTCAGTCAATTCCCTTTGACATCCTTCTCAAACGCTTGCAAACCTTTGAATTCTTGCGCGGACTCGATCACGAGATTCTGGCTGCGCTCGCAAAGAGCGCGGTATGGAAAATCTTTGCACCTGACGCAGTCGTATTTTGGGAGGGTGATACGGAAGTGAATTTATACTATCTGCAATATGGTTCGTTGAAAGTATTGAAGACTTCGCCAGAGGGGCGGGAACAGGTCTTGCGTTTCCTCGATGCGGGTGAAATATTTAATGAACTTGGTGTGTTTGCAAAGCGAGCAAACCCTGCAACTGCAATTGCCTTGGAAGAATCTGGGATTTGGTTGCTGCCGCGCCAGGCATTGGAGGATGTTCTGCTGGCGTATCCGCGAACAGCGTTGCAGATCATGGAAACTATGGCGGATCGTTTCATCAGCCTGGTGGCGTTGACGGCGGATTTGTCCCTGCGAACCGTGGAAGCGCGGTTTGCAAAATTTTTGCTTGAACAAGCTGAAGGGGATGTGATCGAACGCCGCCGCTGGACAACGCAAACAGAAATGGCATCGCACCTCGGCACAGTGCCAGATGTGTTGAGCCGCGTCATCCGCGAGTTGACGAAGGCGGGGATCATTGAAATGGATAAACAGTACATCCGCATTTTGGATCGTGAGGAATTAACGAAGCGGGCAATGATATAGGGCAAATAATAACTGGCAAAAAAAAACGACAAAAGTCGGAAAGGAAGGCTGGGAAAGGTGTTAAAGTCAGACATATAAAAAAGGAGATACTATGTCTGACACAATTCCTCAAATCTATTTTACAGATACAAAAGCAAAGGCGGTCTTTGCCGTAGATGGTCCTAAACCGCAGTTCTTAATTGACGCGCCGCAGTTCAAAGCATTGGTCGTGGGGCTGGAAGCAGGCGGACAAATCCCCGTCCACCCTGGTGAGACAGCGATGTATCATTTTCTCGAAGGCACGGGTTTAATGACCGTTGGCGACGAGTCTTTCGAGATCAAACCTGGCGTGACGGTGGTCGTACCGAGCGGCGAGCGGCGCGGCATGAATGCAAAGACGCGTGTCATCTTTTTGGGATCAAAAAGTGCATCATAATATTCAGTCGATGTGATTTATATTTTGCCTTTGATCCTTCATCACAGGATGGGGGGGTAAAAACAATATACAAAATAAAACGGATGCTGAATGATCATCATTCAGCATCCGTTTTATTGTTACCACAAGATGTTTTACTCGTGGTATATTTTTCTTAATAGACCTCTTGCAAAAGTCAATTTGAAGTGAGTTCGAGATTGTAAAGTGCAGCGATTAGGCAGAAGCGCAAAGCGAATCTCTTTCTGCGGTTTCGATAGCGCTCACTCAAAATGCGAAATACTTTCAGTTTGCAAAATATATGTTCGATCAAAATTCGTCTGCATGCCAAAGCACGATTTCTCTGTTTTTCTCTCTTGGTCAGCACATGATATTTCGATTTCTTGAATGGCGTCTGGCAGTTTTTATGAAGTTCTGCCAGACCTTGATGACCAGCATCTGCCAGTATTCGAATGTGTTGAGCAAAGCTACTGACATCTTCCTTGAAAAGTTGAAAGTCGTGCTTGCTGCCGTGTGTGAAGGCAGTGGCAACGATTTGAGTCGTCCTCTTGTCAGCTATCACTTGCGCTTTTTGTGTATGCCGTCCTTTTTTGCCACTATAGTGCTGTTTTTGGCTTTTTTCCCTGGCACCGCCCGCCAGGGCAGGTGTGGACGTTCAATCTGTTGTTCACTAGCATCCACCAGCACGACTTCAAAGATGGTGCCGCTGAGTTGGAGTACTTTTTTGCCTGGCAGAGTGAACTTCCCTGAGCGAACAAGAACGTCTTCGACTTTTTGAACGGTACAACAGACTGTAGATTCGCTAACTCCATATGACTGAGCGATATGAAATTCAGTTCGATATTCACGCCAGTACATCAAGGTCATCAGAAGCTGATCGGCTCGGCTCAATGTGGTAGGTCTACCAAAGTTGTGCATTCCTTGTTGTACTACTTCCAGCATCAAATCAAAAGTCGCTCTTTGCACACCAGTCAATCGCTTGAAATCCGTTTCTTTTAGGTGTTCTATTGTTTCATATCTCATCTGCCCATTATCGCATACTTATGCAAGAGGTCTAATCTCTTTTCTTTCGCATGTTTATATTTTTTTAGCATGATGTTTTCTCTTGTCCCTAAAAAAACGGTACACCTTGCTGTGCAAATATACGATTGGATAAGCCAGTAAGGTAAGCATATCCATAACGAAAAAGAGCAGATTTAGTTTCATTTTTATCTCTCTTGCGAAATGCATAAAACGATAAACGCCATTGGACTTCTGACTGGTTGAAAGGCTCATGTGTTATATGCTATACACATGGGAATCTCCTTTTGACGTCTGAGCTTCGGAAATTAAACTGCCTGCATGACATTGATTGCCAGTTTCTTATAAATTACCCAGCCAGCAGAGAAGACGGAAATTGCAACAATGGCCATCACCCAAAACCAAACAGGCGGGTGCATGCCGTAGATGCCGATCAGCGTAATAAAGACCGCGCAACATATGCGCCCTAGAATATTTGCAATCAGAAAACGGCGGGCGGAGATAGTGCTAAGACCTGCCACATAGCACATCAAGTCGCTGGGGAAAATTGGTAATACAAAGGAGAAGAAATAAAATAGGATGCCTTGATGCCGTGCAATTCCATCCCAACGCTCGAGGATTTCTGAGGAGGCAACTTTATAGATAAAGTCACGTCCATAGCGGCGGGCGATCAGGAAAGCGATCTGGCTTCCGAAAATGGTGCTTGCAATGACTATCCATAGTCCCAGGGAGCCATAAACATATCCTGCGGTAACCATCAATGCGTGCCCAGGGATGACCGCAATGAAGACCTGCGCCACCAACAAAAGGAAAAGCACAATCGGTCCAAGCGAACCAAAGCCTTGCAAATATTCCGAGACAGCCTTCTGGTCCGTAATGATGTGCAGGTAATCAGCAAGCGGCTGGCGATAAATCACGGCTAGTGAAAAAAACGCGACGGCGATAATAATATTTTTTGTTTTCATTTCGTTTCTCCAATTTTGAAATAATGACAGAAGATTTCTACAACCAGGGTGATACGAGATTGCACGCATGAGTCAGGGCTTTATCTGCAAGAGAGCGACGCAGATAGGATTCGGGAGTCTGTTTGGGGCTGGCTGGGAGATCGGCGTAGAAAGAGTGGCGCAGTTCCCAGACTAGTTTCGAGTCGTGGATTTGCAGGCATGACTCGAAATTGGTGTGCATGGAGTGAGGGTCAAGATTGGCTGAGCCGAACATTACATCCCCTTTGTTGTTCCAAGCAGCTTTGCTGTGCATGTATTTGCCCGCGTAGCGATAGGCATTTCCGCCCGCGCAAACCAACTTATGCACGTGAATATAATTTGCGAAATCCACAGGGCGAACACGGGTTTCGTGGGAGAGCAGGATATTTACGCGCACGCCGCTTTTTGCCTTCTCGCAAAGCGCATTCAACATTTCATCGTCAGGCAGGAAGTACCATGTGCGGATATAAATGGATTTATCGGCATTCAGAATTAATTTCATCAAGGCATCGCGGATGTCGTGCCGCTGGCGGGGAATGGTCAGCCAGAGTTGGTCGTTACCAGCCTGTAAGTTTTTTGGATCAAGCGCTTGTGAAAGCGGTTGACCAGTTTGAGAATGGCTGTTCAAAAAATCGTAGATGTTATGGAATATATCTCCCAACGTTCCATCCACACGCAGGTTCGTGTCGGTCCATGTTGTGTAGTAGTCACCGATATTTGAGCCGCCGAGGAAAACCATGTGATCGTCAATGGCTGCGATCTTGCAGTGCATTCGATTATTGGCTTGCAGAGGAAAAGCAGGGCGGAAGATATCCAATTGCACGCCATGTGACCGCAGGTGATTGAACAGGGCAATGTTGTTTACAGCATGGCGAGGTTCGTCGAGTAATTGACCGAGTTCGTCCACCATCAAGCGCACGCAGACCCCCTCTGCGGACTTTGCAATCAGAACCTGGGCGATCTGTTCCGACCATTCGCCGCTGTCAAAGGAAAGATAAGTCATTGAAATGCGTTGGTTTGCGGTGGCGAGTCTTTCGACCAGGTCTTTGTAATAATCTTGAACTTTCGTGAAGAGCATGTATTGGTTCATGGCAAATTCCTTTCTGCCCCTACTATCGTATTTTGCAACTGCCAAAACCAGAGAACGAACTGCCAAAAACCGCCAACTTTCGAAAGTCGTTAAAAAAAGCCCACGCGGACTCTGGAGTAGAGTCCGCGTGGGCTGGGTAGAGTTGAAGTAAAGATTGGTTAATTCGTTTTTTCCAGCAGGTAACGAGCCACACCTCGTAATGCTTTGCGGCGAATGCGATTAAATGTTCCTTCCGACGTATATAAGCGCGCCATAATCTCACGGTTGGCGACCCCTTCGACATAGGCATCGTGTAAAACCACATAATTTTCCCATTCGCGCGGCAGGGGTTCCATTGGGCGTGCTCCTTCGGGTCGCAGGGTTTCGATGGCGTCGGTCAATTTCTGCTGAAGAGCCTTCCCCTGGTCAATATGTGTTTTGCCTGTAATTCCTAGCTCCCGTGCCAAAGGTGATTGTCCCAACGTAATGATGTCGGTTAGTTTTCTAAGGCCTTCTTCGACCATCTTGAGAAATTTAGGATCAGGATTTGTGATGAGAGTGGAGATCAAACCATCCGATTCGGACTGCAGACTTTTTTCATGATTTGTTTCCCCAGAGTGGATTCCAGCAAGCGCTACGATCAAAGCGACCCTGTTGGCTGCTTCTGCTAAAAGGTCGAGATCGTCCGCTGAGTAGTGGTGTCTGTCCATTGGGTGACCTATGCCGATCAGCGCGAGTTGTTCGGCATCTTTAAAAGCGGGCACCATCCATGCAAGCGTGTCTGCATATTCTGCGGAAGGCTGAACTACATCATCAGAGGTCGTCTCAATAGGAGCGAATTTTTCTCCAAGCGAGATAGATCTAATAGAAACAGTAACCACAAACAGGTTAGATTGACGCGTTGCTATAAATCCCCCCGTTGCCCCTAAAATTTGGCATAGTAATTTAAGTCCATCTTCCAAACGGGTTTGCAATGAAACATCGTTTGGCAGGTGTTGTCCCAAATGACGTAATTGATGTCGATATCCGCTTTCTCGCTTGGATAATGACTGTGAAAGAATCTCACCTACAAGCCCATAGAGCGAATGTGTAAAAACAGCCAGGGCTGCGATCAATATGACAATGACCGCTGAGTGACTCCACTGCCATGCCAATGCCGAATAGACCCCGACAAGAATAATGATAACCAATGTTTGGATTGGCAATTCATACAAACTGCTGCGGCGTTCAACCAAAGTTTGATGGCGTGCCACCGAAATACCGAGGAAGATAACGCTGCTGGCAATTAAAGCGTCTTGTACGACCCTGGGACTTGGTCTGGTCAAAATCAGCGCCAGGCTTCCATAAACAACCTCACTAACCACCAGAAAGGAAGCCGCGACAAAATATATATTCGGTTGTCCCACTCTGGGCTTTCCTCCTAAATAAAGGTTATATAAAATGGAGATAGAGGCAGACCATAAAAATACTGCGTAAACTGAATACTGGATCCCTAAATTCATGCGCCCTACCCAGAGCAGGTTGGTATTTTCAAGCACAAAGGCATCATGTGTCCCCAACAATAACAACGCTGTAACAAAGCCCAAAGCATAAATAACAATGACTATCCAACTCTTATTACTTTGTGTGGCTGGGCGAATGAACTTTTGAGTTAGGTCACACCAGGCTGAAAGTGCGACAACAAGCATGATTGCTCTGATGGCTGTTGTGCCAGGTAGTTGAATATACAAGTTAAGCGATGCACTCAGGAAGAAGACGGATAGCGCGAGTAGAACGATAACAGCGCGTATTGTGACGCGGCTTGGAAATCCGCGTGCCAGCAAATAAAGCGCCAGCCAAAGGGAGAATCCCAAGCTGAGATAATCAATGATAGATGTTAGTGGAAATAGGATATTTGTCATCTTATTTACATAATACTATACAATGAAAATCCGCAAAGTCAAGCTGTAGTTTGATTCGAATATGTCTCATTCATAGCGTAACGCTTCAATGGGTTTCAAGCCTGCGGCGTGATTGGCGGGATAAATGCCGAAGAACAATCCCACAGCCACGGAGAAACTGACGGCCAGCATAACAGATTGAGATGTGACGACGGCGCTGGTCACCTCTGAGGCATTTACCAACAAGGCAATACCCACGCCAACGGCAATGCCGATTGCGCCGCCTGCCAAGCTTAAGATGATCGCCTCCAACAGGAACTGAGTCAGGATATCCACCTTGCGTGCGCCCATGGCTTTACGCAGTCCGATCTCGCGGGTGCGTTCGGTCACCGAGACCAGCATGATATTCATAATGCCAATCCCACCGACCAGCAGACTGATGGCGGCAATCGCGCCCAAAAAGACGACCAGAATATTAGTGACCTGCGTAAGGGTTGCCAACAAATCAGCCTGGCTGACCACGCTGAAATCGCCTTCCTCACCGGGTTTGAAACCGTGCCGCCGCAGGAGCAGGGTGTTGATCTGATTGGTGATCGCATCCACACGCTCTTCATTTCCGACCACAACGTTCACCGAAGTAACGACAGATTCTCCCTGCGCGTTACGTCCATCAAAGATTTTGGTCTGCGCGGTGGTGACGGGGACGATGATGGCGTTATCAGGATCGCTAAAGCGTGAACCACCTTGAGGGGACAAAATCCCCACCACGGTCAGCGAGACGCGCCCGCCCGCAGCGCCCGGCATCGAGACTTTAATTTTCTGTCCGATTGGGTCAAAGCCGCCGAATAGGTCGCTCGCGGCTGTGCTTCCTAAAACAGCCACCGTCTCCCGTCCGCT
>JAUQXA010000062.1 GCA_030834895.1 Anaerolineales bacterium | reverse complement strand
ACCAGGGATTTCTCATATTCGGACCAGTTCTTGACACGATATAATGTCTTTGGGCGTGAGGATGACTTTGTACGTTTAGGCATAAACCCAAAGTTACTTTCTCACGCCTCTTTTGTCTAGCCTTCCATGCACCAAAGTCATTTCCCGCCATAACGCTGTACATTGCAACACGCAACCATCGATGCGCAGCAGCAAAAATACCTAGAAACTCAAAGGCTTTGGAGAAATTGTCCAAAGCCTTTTATCTTGTCTGGCGATTTACACCGCTGTTGACTTTACCTTGACCACATCCCAAATCACTTCGGGGTGTTTTGCTGCAACCTGCAGCAAAACCCGCGCGGAGCCTTCGGGAGTGCGGCGTCCCTGCTCCCAGTTGCGTAGCGTGCTCACACTGATTCCCATCAAGGCGGCGAATTCGATCTGTGAAAGTTTATAGTCGGCTCGGATTTTCTTCACGTCGGGCGTTTCGATCACAAACCTGCGGGATGGTTTGGCTTTTCCGCGTAAAATCCTTCCGCCCTCGCGGACACTGGTTACTAATTCGTTGAACAGTTCGTCCTTCATTTGAACTCCTTCTCTACAATTTCACGTAATACCTTTAATTGTTGCGGTGATAAATCATCCTGTACATTCTTGGGGTACATAAAAAGCATCAGGATTTGATTTTCCTTTGTAATCCAATAGTAAATCACACGTACCCCGCCACGCTTTCCACGCTCACCCTTCGACCAGCGTATTTTTCGCAGACCTCCACTGTGTTGGATGATTGCACCCGCATCTGGGTGAGATGCCAAGGCAATTTGCATTTGACGATATTCTTCGTCCGTCAGCAAGGTTGTGACCTGGCGGGTAAAAACACTGGTTTCGATGAATTGCATAGTGAAGGTAGTATACGCCATTGGCGTACTAACGTCAAGTTTGAATTTTGCGCCGTTTCATTCGCGGATATAATGCAATATCCTCAAAATCAAAAGGCTCCCACGTATGAACGAATTTACCTTGAAAGAGATCGTGTCCGCTGAAGAGATTCAAGTCCGCGTGAAGCAACTAGCTCAAGAAATTGACGACCATTGTCGAAAGGAGGCAATTGACAATCTATTGTTGATCGGTATTTTGCGCGGCGCCTTCATCTTCATGGCTGACCTAACCCGTGAATTGAAAACCCCGCACATCGTTGACTTTATGGCGCTGGCGAGCTACGAGAAAGCCAAGTCGGGCGACGTCCGCATTTTGATGGACACGCGCGAACCCGTCCACGGGCGGCATGTCTTGATTGTTGAGGATATCTTCGACAGCGGGAATACGCTTAATTATCTTTATCGTGTCATGGGGGAGCATGAACCTGCCTCACTCCAGACCTGTGTCCTGCTTCAAAAGAAGGTCAAGCATCCCATCCAGTTGCAGAAGCCCATTGACTATCTCGGCTTTGAAATCCCCGACGTTTGGGTTGTCGGCTACGGGCTGGATTACGACAATCAGTACCGGACCTTGCCTTACATTGCAGAAATGGTCAAAAACACCAGCGGAAACTCATAAGTCTCAGTGGACTGCGAAGCACACCAAGACAAACGCGGACAATTTTGTCCGCGTTTTTTCATCCTTCATCCTTCCCCCTTTATCCTTTTCCATTATAATCCCCCTAAACGTGTCCAATTCAGGAGAGAGTACATGCCCAATCAAAAGCAGGGTTCTATTTCGCTTCCTTTGGAAAAAGATGAGATCATAAAAGATTATCGTATCGCATATCAAAGCAGGCAGGCTTCCATCATCGGGCGCAGGGAGGCGTTGAGCGGCAAGGCAAAGTTTGGTATTTTCGGCGACGGCAAGGAGATTCCCCAGCTTGCCATTGCCCGCGCTTTTCGCAAAGGCGATTGGCGCTCCGGATACTACCGCGATCAAACCTGGATGTTCGCACTTGGCGTGACGAGCATCCAGGAATTTTTTGCCCAACTCTATTCCCATGCCGATGTCACACATGACCCTGCCAGCGCGGGGCGGCAGATGAACTCGCACTTCGCCTCACGGAATTTATATCCCAACGGGGCATGGCGCCCGCAGGTGAATATGTACAACGTGGCGAGTGACATCTCTCCCACGGCTGCGCAAATGCCGCGCACGGTTGGCCTTGCCTATGCCTCGGTCATGTACCGCAAGCTGAAGGAACTGCGCGAATTCAAGGAATTCTCGCATGACGGCGATGAGGTCACCTTTGCTACCATTGGCAATGCGTCTGCTTCGGAAGGCTTGTTCTGGGAATCGGTCAATGCCATTGGCGTTCTGCAAGCGCCCGCCGTGATCACAGTCTACGACGACGGCTACGGCATCTCGGTCCCCAACCAGTTTCAAATGGTCAAGGAAAACCTCTTCACCATTTTGCGGGGATTCCAACGCGACCCATGCTCCGGTCCCGAATGTGAGCATGGCTACGATCTTTATCAAGTGCATGGCTGGGATTATCCCGCCCTCATCGAAACCTATCTCCACGCCGCCGAAGTTGCGCGTGAGCATCACGTCCCTTCGCTGGTGCACGTCATCGACATGACTCAGCCGCTGGGTCACAGCACAAGCGGGTCACACGAACGATACAAGACGCCAGAGCGACTCAAGTGGGAGGAGGAAAATGACGGCATCCTCAGAATGCGTCAGTGGATGCTGGATGCGAGCATCATTTCCGCACCCGAGCTTGATTCAATCGAAAAAGCGGATTGCGAGGCTGTGGAGGGATTCCGCAAGAGCGCGTGGGAAAATTACCTCGCTCCGATTCTAGAGGAACGCGATCAAGTGTTGGATATGCTCAATGAAATTGTCAGCACTTCAAGTCATGCCACAGAGTTGAAAACGCTCCGAGACCGATTGTCCACCCTCCCGTTGGTTGCAAGGCGTGACATCCACACTGCGGCGCATGAAGCCTTGCTGATCCTGCGCGACGAAGACCATCCCGCGAAGGGAGTCCTTGTCCAGTGGAAATATGAAAACAACAAGATCAATCTGGAGCGCTACGGCTCGCATTTATATTCCGGCACCGCGCTGAAAGTGACCGAAGTCAAGCCGGTGTATTCCAAGTCATCGCCGACGGTGTTCGGCTTCGAGATCATGAATGCCGCGTTTGATTCGGCGCTGGCGCGTGAGCCGCGCTTGATCGCCTTTGGCGAGGATGTGGGTCTGCTTGGCGATGTCAACCAGGGCTTCAAGGGGATGCAGAAAAAATACGGCGAATATCGCGTGACCGACACCGGTATCCGCGAGGCGACGATTCTGGGACAGGCAATTGGCATGGCCATGCGCGGACTGCGACCAATTGCCGAGATTCAATATTTGGATTATCTCTTGTACGCGCTGCAAATCATGAGCGACGATTTGTCCACGCTTCATTGGCGTACTGCGGGCGGACAAAAAGCGCCCGTCATTGTCCGCACCCGTGGGCATAGACTCGAAGGGGTCTGGCATTCCGGTTCGCCGATGTCCGGCATCCTCAACCTTGTCCGAGGCATGTATGTGTTGGTTCCACGTGACATGACCCGCGCCGTCGGTTTTTACAATACGTTATTGAAATCCGACGAACCTGCAATTGTTGTGGAAGTGTTGAACGGCTACCGCGTGAAGGAACGTTTGCCCGACAACATTGGCGAGATGATCCTTCCCTTGGGGATACCGGAAGTCATCCGCGAAGGGCGGGATGTGACCGTTGTCACCTACGGCGCGAGTTGTAGAATTGTCATGGATGCCGCCGGCAAGCTAAGCAAGCTAGGGGTTGAGATCGAGGTGATCGACGTGCAATCCCTTTTGCCGTTCGATATTCACGGCAGGATCGTTGAATCGTTGAAAAAGACCAGCCGCGTATTATTCGTGGATGAAGACGTGCCGGGTGGAACCACCGCCTACATGATGCAGGAAGTTATCGAAAAACAAGGCGGTTATTTCCATTTGGATTCCCCTGCGAAGACTTTGTCAGGCACGGCGCACCGCCCCGCATACGGCAGCGACGGCGATTACTGGTCCAAGCCAAACGCGGAGACGGTCTTCGATGCCGTGTACGAAATGATGAATGAAGTTGACCCGCGTCAGTACCCGGTGTTCAAGTGAGTAATTACTGTTTTGGTATGTCATTCTGAGCGACCCACGAGCCTTAAACGGCGAGTGCGGGGAGCGAAGAATCTCCAATCATTGAAGATATTCCAGTAGTCTGAGATTCTTCGTCGCCGCTCACCACACTGCACCGAACGCAGTGACGGCGCAAGTGTCACGGCTCCTCAGAATGACATATCAGAAAGAGAGAAATTATGGCAACAAAAGTTCTAGTCCCCAGGCTTGGCGAAGGCGTTGAAGAAGTCACCGTTGCCGGATGGCTTAAGCAGGTTGGGGATTCGGTCAACGAGTTGGAGCCGCTGCTCGAAGTTGAATCGGACAAGGTAACGGTCGAAGTGAATGCCCCTGCTTCAGGTGTGCTTCTCAAAATCGAAAGACAAAAAGGAGAGCCTGTCAAAGTTGGCGAGTTGCTGGCGGTGATTGGGATGGCAGGGGAACACGTGGAGAGCGGCGGAGTCCAAAGTCCCTCGACTTTGGAGGAAAAGCCTGTATCAAGCCAACTTCAGGAGATGTTGAGTCCAACTCGTTCAACCGACATCGGCTTCATCTCCCCCGTCGTGGCCAAAATCGCCGCGGAGCATAGTGTGGACTTGTCCCGCTTAAAAGGCACGGGCTTGAACGGGCGCATCACGAAAAATGACGTGCTGGCATTTGTGGAGGGCGGGAAAAAGACAATAGACGATGGACTACAGGCCATGGTCAATCGTCCATCGTCCATGGTTGTTGGCGCTGGCGATCAACTCATAAAACATTCCACCATGCGAAAATCCATCGCCGCGCACATGGTTGAATCAAAGCACACATCCCCGCACGTATTGACTGTCATGGAAGCAGACATGTCCCGCGTGGTCAAACATCGCGCCGCAAACAAAATTGCTTTTGAAAGAGACGGCGTCGATTTGACTTTCACAGCTTACTTCATGACAGCGGTTGTGGCTGGGTTGAAGGCCTATCCACTGGTTAATTCATCTTGGAATGAAGAAGGTGTGCTCATTCATAAAAATATCAACATCGGGATGGCAACCTCGCTTGGTGAAGAAGGATTGATTGTCCCGGTCATCAAAGGCGCGGACAATCATTCTCTGTTGGCAATGGCGCGCGTGGTCAATGACCTCGCAAATCGTGCCCGGAATAAAAAACTTCAACCCGATGAGGTCAAAGGCGGGACGTTCACGCTCACCAACCACGGCATCAGCGGGTCGCTGTTTGCCTTCCCTATCATCAATCAGCCACAATGCGGTATCCTTGGGGTCGGTGCGATGCAGAAACGTGTGGTTGTCATCGATGACGCCATTGCCATCCGCCCGATGGTTTACCTCTCGTTTGTGTTCGACCATCGCATTTTGGATGGCGCATCCGCTGACTGGTTTCTGACAAAAGTAAAAGAAACACTGGAGAATTGGATTTGACAAACTTCGACGAACGTGCAAAGGACTGGGATACTGATCCCATGAAAGTGGAGCGCGCCCAATCGGTTGCGAATGCCATCCGCAATGCAATCCCGCTCACGGCAGAGATGTCCGCGCTGGAATATGGCTGTGGCACAGGCTTGTTGAGCTTTTTCCTGCAACCCCATCTAGGAAAGATCACTCTGGCAGACACCTCGCAGGGAATGTTGGACGTGTTGACTGAAAAGATCGCCACTTCGGGCGTGACCAACATGACGCCCCTCCGCCTCGACCTGTCCACTGACCCCCTGCCCGCCCAACCCTTCAATTTGACCTACTCGCTGATGACCTTGCATCACATTGAAGGTGCAAGAGACATCCTCAAAAAATTCCATGCCCTGCTCAAGCCCGGCGGCTGGTTGTGTGTCGCTGATCTTGATAAAGAAGATGGCACCTTCCATACCGACGGTACGACGGAGGTCCACCTGGGATTTGAGCGCGGTAAACTTCAGAAATGGGTCGAGGATGCGGGTTTTTCAGGTGTAAAATTTTCGACTGCATATGAAATCAAAAAGGACATCGACGGGGTTATAAAAACATTCCCCGTGTTTCTACTGACCGCGCGCAAGGCAAATTGAAAGGAGATTTCCATGCCCATTCAAACATCCGAAATCCAGTTGAACGTGAACGGCAAAGAGGTCAATGCCTACTTTGCGTCGCCAGAAAACGGCGGACCGGGAGTGCTGCTCCTGCATGCCTGGTGGGGCTTGAAGCCATTCTTCAAACAGGTTTGTGACCGCCTTGCCATGCAGGGCTTCACCGTCCTCGCGCCGGATTTGCGGGATGGGCGGATCGCAACCACCATCGACGAAGCCAAAGCGTTGATGGAAAAAAGCGACAGCCAATTTATCGAAAATACGATTATGGCGGCAAAAGACCATTTGCGGAGCAGGGTCAAAGGCAAGATTGGGCTGGTTGGCTTCTCAATGGGGGCGGCATGGGCGCTGACTATTGCTTCCACTGCCTCGGAACAGATTGGAGCGGTGGTCCTTTTCTATGGCAATGATGATGTGGACTATGGAAAAGTCACCGCCAAAGTAATGGGACACTATAGCGACAACGATGAATGGGAGCCGGGCGAATACGTGGAGAAAACCTTCGCGGAGTTCAAAAAGGCCGGTGTGGATGCGACGCTTTACATCTACCCGGGGGTTGCCCATTGGTTCGTGGAAGAGGATCGCCCCGAATACGACAATGCTTCCGCCCTGTTGGCATGGTCGCGCACGTATGAGTTCCTGAGGAAAAATCTGTAACCTTCAACAAATCTCTTCATCAAAATAAAGGTGTTTTGGTTATAGTACAATTACCGCGAAGTTATAATTGCTTTCAATCTCAACTCCCTGGAGTATATACATGTCAGAAAATTTTGATGTCGTAGTAATCGGTGCCGGACCTGCCGGTTATGTGGCTGCCATCCGTGCGGCTCAGTTGAATCAGAAAGTTGCCATTGTGGACAAGCAATGGCTCGGCGGCGTGTGCCTCAACGTCGGTTGCATCCCATCCAAGTCCCTGCTCAAAAATGCGGAGGTGGCTCACACCCTGCGCGAACGCGGCAAGGAATTCGGCTTCTCCTTCGAAAATCTCAAACTCGACTACAGCGTGGCCGTCAAACGCTCGCGCCAGAATTCAGACCGCCTGACGAAGGGCGTTGGCTTCCTGATGAAGAAGAACAACGTCACCGTCTTCATGGGAACTGCCAAACTGACCTCGCCGACGGTTGTTTCTGTCACGGACAAAGATGGCAAGTTGACGGAGTTGTCCGCCAAAAACATCATCGTGGCAACAGGTGCTTCGGCGGCTGTCCCTGCCGCGTGGACGGTGGACGGCGAGAAAGTCCTCACCTATTGGGAAGCCATCCTGCAGGACAAACTCCCGAAGAGTGCAATCATCATCGGTTCAGGAGCCATCGGTGTGGAGTTTGCCACCGTCTGGAATTCTTACGGCGTGGATGTGACCATCGTCGAGATGCTGCCGCGCATCGTCCCGCTGGAGGACGAGGAAGTCTCGAAGGAACTTGAAAAGGAATTCAAGAAGCGCAAGATCAAGACTCTCGCTGGTCACAAGGTGGAATCTATCGAAGCCACGGCGACCGGAGTCAAAGTAAAGGTTTCAGCCGAAGGTAAGGAAACCGTCCTCGATGCGGATCAGGCTTTGGTCGCGATTGGTTTCCGTCCCAACTCGAAGGGACTCGGACTCGAAGAAGTTGGGGTCAAGATCAGCGAGCGCGGCTTTGTCGAGATCAACGAGAAGATGCAGACCAACGTCCCCGGCATCTGGGCAATTGGCGATGTGACCGGCAAACTGATGCTGGCGCATGTCGGCTCGGCAATGGGCATCATCTGTGCCGAACACATCGGGGGACACGAGACCATCACGATTGACTACGAGATGGTTCCGCGTGCCACCTATTGTCATCCACAGATCGCATCGTTCGGGTTGACCGAAGCGCAGGCAAGGGAACGCGGGTATTCGGTCAAGGTGGGGCGCTTCCCCTTCCAGCCGAACGGCAAGGCGCTCGGCATGGGGGATTACGTGGGTTTTGTCAAGCTGGTCACCGACGAAAAATACGGTGAGATTCTCGGCGCGTCGATGATTGGTCCCGAAGTGACGGAGCTTCTGCCCGAGCTGACCCTGGCGCGGATGATGGAGTTGACCCCGCACGAGATTGCCCGCAACATTCACGCCCACCCGACGCTTTCAGAGGCGATCATGGAGGCAGCTCACGCCGCATCTGGCCAGGCAATACATATATAGAAATGAAAACCTCCGAAGTCTGCAAGACTTCGGAGGTTTTGTTATGCCTTCGTAAAATGATTTTCCTCCACCCCTTGCCAGGTCTCATCATGGAGCTTCATATACTTCGTCAGCAGCGGATGCACACGCACCATTTCCTCGTATATCCGCTGCGCAACTCTGCGGATGGAAAAATGTGCATTCGACGCACTTCGCAATTGGCAGAAAGCAAATGCTTCGCGCAGGTTGAATTGTGCCAACACGCGACGATTAAACCCATTAGGGACAATATATTGGGCAACGTTTGGATCGAACTCATATAGTTTCTCATACATCCTGGCAGCGGATTCCATCGCGGCTTCATACTTCGACCCGAAGCCTGATTCAGTCACGAGTAGTGGGATCGTGTACCCAAGCCTTGTCGAAAGTCTCTGCGGTGTCTGCGTCATCATGCGGTGACGTTTGAACTCGGCATACGCACCCTGATCCATCATCAGGTCGAAGGTGTAGGTGGAATATTCCAACTCACGCAGGGGAACGTCGTAGCGGGTCAGCCGTTTGAGTAATGTTTCTGACAGTTCAGCGCGTTCCTTCTTCTTCAATGATTTCACATGCGCCAGCGCGTCTGCAAAAGGCATTTCGTTGAAACGATATAAGGCGGCGGCAAGGACTTTCTTTTCGCCATCCTTGTCGTAATCTATTAATTTACACCAATCTTCTTTTACCACAGAGCTCACAGAGTCCACTGAGATCCTTTTTTGTTTATCTCTGTGATCTTCGTGCTCTCTGTGGTTAAGCTCTTGGGTTGTCTCAACGAAGTAAGGGACAGCATCCGCATATTTCACCAGGGTCGGTGTTTCGGCCTTTGCCACCTCTTTCACCGTTTCACCAATCTGCCGCGCTTCAGCCAGCGGATGCGAGAGCATCTTGCGGATGACCATTTCAATCACACGCGCATTGGCCGTCATGCCGACGTTGGCATTGGCGGCGGCTGGCAGGATGAAGCGGCAGCTGTCCACATATTGTGAGCGGATGCGGCGGTCATAGGCTTCGTCGCCTTCTTTCTCGCGACGCGGCGAGCGGTTGAGGATGAGATTCTTGACCGGGTCGAGCGACTCAGCATAGGTCGAGAAAAGAAACTTCACAGTTTGGATGAATTCGTCGCGCAAGGGGTGTCCATCCAACTCAGGGGGGATGGTGAAATCATCCTGTCCCCATTTTTGGTAGCGGGTGGATTTCTCAGTGTAAGACGCGAGGCGACTGCTCTCGATGGTTTCCACGGCAATGCGCGATACGTTTTCAAAAGCCAGGTGCAAAACCGCATGTTCCGCAACCGAGGCGTGACCGTAACCCACAACCCATTTTTCGTGGAATTGCGCCGATTTCTCGTCGCTTAACTCGGCGGCAATCTCACGGAAGGATTCGGGAGCACGCGACGTTTTTGCAAATGCAACCGCGATGGTTTCAGGGCTAAGGGCGCGGGGGGAAAGGAGATAGATTTCTCGTTCGGGCATTTGTAATTTCTCTCTTTTTATGGGAATAAATCGAGCGATACTGCAACGCCCGACCTGGTGTTACAAGGTTCCAATTGCGCTTTGCGTGTCGTCTGTTTTTGAAAGCTTGCTGATTGGACGCCAGCTTACCCATATCCGATAGAGAAAATAGGCGTGAAAACCAGCGCCGATCCAATCCTGGAATAACAGGAAGAGGATGCCATCGAGAAGATATAACACTGCGCCCAAAACGATCAACCAGGATATTTGTTTCCTGATGAAGAAGCCGAACAAGGCGACGACCCCAAAGATCATGATATCGAGAACCGCGCCGATCCCAAAGAACAGCGTGCCTGTCTCCGAAGCTTCCTGTTGCAGCGCGTAAGCGAACCCATCGATGAGCTGCGTGATGCCCAGTCCCACAGGGAAGTAGATGGAACCCTGAAAATAATTGATGACCGAGTTAATGAGTGATAGGATGGCGATGGAGTAAAAATTGGAACCCGCGGCATTATATGCCTGTTGCAGGTATTGTGCCTTCAACGCGGCTTGCCCTTGTTGTGAAGAAAACGGATCCTGTACGGATGGTTGCGGCGCTTGCGGGAATTGATTCCGGGATTCGTTGGGTGATGGTTGCATGGCATCCTCCTGAACGGTTTTTGATAATTTTACCCCATTGCATGTTTCATGGGAGCGCCGCCCAAAAGGTGCATGTGTATGTGGAAAACGGTCTGCCCTGCGTATGCATTGGTGTTGGTAACAAGACGATAGCCATTTTCAGCAACCCCTTCCTGTGCGGCGATTTGTTTTGCGACTGTGAAAAGATGACCGATTAATGGCTCGTCTTCTTCTGCGAGCGTGTTGACCGGAATCAATGTGTTTATCTGGCACGATTAAGATATGAGTCGGCGCGGCGGGATGAATGTCGCGGAAGGCTGTCGCCAGTTTGTCACGGTATACATGGGTGCTGGGAAGTTCCCCGGCGATGATTTTGTGAAAGATACAATCTGCCATGGGTCTCCTGGGAAATGTTTATCTTTATGGTGTCGGCATGGGACCATAGATGGGTTCACAGACGGTTTCGTAATATTTGAATTCCATATCCTGGTTTTTTCTGGCAAACTCCTCTGCTTCGTTGCCGGTGACCCGCACCTGGTCAAGGGCGTCAAGCACCTGACTCGCCGGGTAGCGTGGAAGCGTCATCAGTGGATCGTTGATGTATCCTTCGGGAAGGTGGGTCGGGCGTTCGGGGTCGAATTCATTTGCGAGTGGCACCCAGTTGTACATCACAGGTCCGCGCACATTCGAGGTAAAGCCAAGTTGATACCCCAATTGGCGCGCCGCCTGAACCGGGCGTTGTCCGAACCCGCCGCCCGGCCAAATGATGGCAATCGGGTTTTTGGCATAACGATTTGCAAATGCATCGATCGAACCTTTTAGTTCGCGGGAGATGACAACCTTGGAAGAGTCGTCGGATAGGACCGTCCCGGCGATGACGCCCTGCGCTTGGTGGTCCACCCAGCCTTCGATTTCCAGTCCGATATTTTCCCGCCACACGATATCAGGAATGCCTGGGTCACTGACCCAGCCGTTAATGATTGGCCAATTCCAGATATCCCAATATTCGCGGAATCTTTTGTTAAAGTCCTCTGCAGGGTGGCTGTTCTCCTGGATAAGCAATACCGAACGCTTCGGTATCCTTCCGTTGCGTTCCATGAAAGTAAGGAGTTGTTGTGTGGTGATCGCCTTGAAGCCCTGATCGTGAAGCTGGGTCATGATCTGGGTAAAATTGTAAAGGATGTCCTCGTTGAACGTGACGATCATCACCACCGTCCCCGGGGCGGCGTTTATTCGATTCCATCGATTCATCAAATAAACACACGAATCCTGAATGTAGGTGTGAGGGGTATCCAGCGGGTTCAAAAAACGGGATTCGAACACCGCCGGCGGCGGAAGTGGAGTTACCTGCGGTGTGACGGTCGCCTGGCTGGCGGCTGTTGGCGGTGGGGTTACAGTAAATGGTTCACAGGAGATCAGAATGAAAATGATGGTGAAAATGGTTGTAAAACGGTAAAGGATATGTCTGGTAGCGTCTGACGGTTTTTCCATGGGGTTTATTGTAAACGAAATTTGAACCATAAAAACAGGGACACGACATTGTCCGATAATTTCAGTTCCCCGTTGTTAACGGTTTGCCTCAATTTTGGTAATATAATCCAGCCTGGAAAATTAAAAAATTGCCCATCTGCAAGGAGGGCAGGCAGTTGCATCTTTGCTGTGTGGAATTTACACCCATCATGGTCACAAATTGCGCCTTTTTACCCTGCGGGAAGTGCAATTTTTGACCAGGGGTATTATATCCATGAGCCAGTAAAAATTATACGGAGAATTATTATGCCAGCTAAAAAGAATACACAACCAATTAAAAAAATAGCGATCAGCACCGGCGGCGGTGACGCCCCGGGTCTGAACGCGGTTATCCGCGCGGCGGCGCTTTCCGCAATCAAGCGCGGGTGGGAAGTTTACGGCGTGCTCGACGGTTTTAATGGGCTGATACTGCCCGAACAGTACCCAAACGGCGGTTTGATCCCGCTAACCCGGGAAAGGGTGCGCGGAATCACCCATCTGGGCGGGACCATCCTTGGGACCAGCAATCGCAACAACCCGCTCAGGTACCCCGTTACACGTCCCGATGGGACTGTTGAGGAAGTGGATCGCAGTGATGAGATCGTCCGCGGTTTTGGGCTGCATCACATCGATGCGCTGATCACGGTCGGCGGCGACGGATCGCTGGCGATTGCGAGTGTCCTTGCCAAAAAGGGGCTGCGCCTGATCTCAGTGCCGAAGACGATTGACAACGACCTCGACAAGACAGACGTCACCTTCGGTTTCGATACCGCTGTTGATTTTGCCACTGATGCCATTGACCGCCTGCATTCAACCGCCGCCTCTCATGGGCGTGTGATGGTCGTGGAAGTCATGGGACGCTATGCCGGCTGGATCGCTCTGCATTCGGGCGTGGCTGGTTCAGCGGACGTGATTCTGATTCCCGAACATCCCTATGACATTCACAAGGTCATCGAAAAGATCAAGGAACGTGAGTCCCTGGGAAGCAAGTTCACCATCGTGGTGGTGGCGGAAGGCGCCACGCCGAAGGGCGGGGGGGTCTCGGTGTTGGAGCATGAAGCGGGGCGCGCTGAACGGCTGGGCGGTATTGGCGAGAAGGTGGCGGCCGAAATCCACGAGATTTCAGGCAAGGAAACCCGTCTGGTCGTGCTTGGACACTTGTTGCGCGGCGGTACTCCCACTTCCTTCGACCGTGTGATCGCCCTGCGGTTTGGCGCCGCCGCCATTCGCGGCTTGGAGGAAGGCCACGCCGGTGTGATGGTCGCCCTTGACCCGCCGTATGTGAAATACGTGCCGATCGAGGAAGCAAAGGGCAGAATGAAGACCGTGCCGATGGATTCGGACATCATCCTGACTGCCCTGGATTTGGGAATTTCGTTTGGATAAAACTTTGAAACGGCGCGCCTGACTTAAAGCCGGGCGCGTTTTATTTTGGGATAAAATTGACTCATGACCACAGTTCAGCTCTTTGTCACCTGTCTCGTTGATTCGTTCTTCCCACAAACGGGTGAAGCGGTCGTGGACATTTTCCACCGACTCGGCATCCGCGTGGAATTTCCCCGCGAGCAAACCTGCTGTGGGCAGCCAACCTTCAACGCGGGTCTCCGCAAAGACGCGCGCGCGATTGCCGAACACACGATCAAGGTGTTCGAGAAAACTGAAGGGGATATTGTCACACCTTCCGGCTCCTGCGCGCACATGTTCCGTCACAACTACCCGGAACTGTTCGAAGGGGATTCGACATGGCTTCCGCGGGCCAAATCCCTTGCCGCGCGGACGTATGAGTTCACCGAATACCTTGTGGACAAACTCGGCGTGACCGACCTCGGCGCAAAATGGTTCGGCAAACTGACCTATCATCCGTCGTGTCATACCCTGCGCGGCATTCAAGTGGACAGACAGCCGCGCGTCCTGCTGTCAAGTGTGAAGGGCGCGACCCTTGTTGAGTTGCCCCACGCGGAAGAGTGCTGCGGTTTTGGCGGAATCATGTCGGTGGAGCATCCCGAACTCTCGGCAGAGTGGTTGAAGCGCAAGATCCAAAACCTGGAGGAGACCAGTGCCCCGACCCTGGTTGTGACCGACGCGGGTTGTCTCATGCACATCGCGGGTGGACTACATCGCCGGAAGAAAACTCAACGGGTGATGCACATTGCGGAAGTTTTAAATCATCGGTGACTGGAAAGGAATGAGTCATGACTTCCAATACCGCCAGATATTACGATGATATTTACGCCGCCAACGGCAAGGACTACCATGCCGAAGCGGACATCGTACATAAGTTCGTTCAGCAGTACAAAAAGTCACGGGGGAATATATTGCTCGATGTCGGCTGTGGGACCGGTGTCCATGCAAACCTATTGAGCAAGCATTACCGTGTCGAAGGATTGGATATTGACAGGGACATGCTCGCGGTTGCCCGCGGGAATTTCCCGCGTATTCGATTCCAACAGGGTGACATGGCCGATTTCAAGTTGAGCCGCAAATTCGACGCCGTTGTTTGCCTGTTCAGCGCGGTGGGATATGTCAAAACAAAATCACGTTTGTGGAAGGCGATAAAGACCATGGGACAGCACCTGCTCCCCGGCGGAGTCTTGCTGGTCGAGCCGTGGTTTGCGCCGGATGAATGGCATCCCGGCCGGGTCTACGTTACCCAGGTGGATAAGGGGGACTCCAAGATCATCCGCATGAGTCACAGCTCACAGCGGGGGAAGGTCTCTGTCATCGAGTTCCAATATCTGATTGGGACACCAAAGGGTATCAAGCCTGATAAGGAGATACTCGAATTGGGCTTATTCACCAAACAGGAATACCTCGACGCATTTCACTCCGCGGGATTGAATGTGATCCACGATGCCAAAGGGCTGGATGGACGCGGTTTGTATATTGGACTAAAACCTCTGGACACAAAATGAGCACAACTTCCTTCCGCCAAAGAATTCGCCAATCCATCGAAGACGAAACCCTCCAGACCGCGCTGGACAACAATTCTGAGCGCCGCTTGAAGGGACGCGCCGTTGCCATGCAATCCATCCCCAACCTGGAGGAGAGACGCCAGCGCGCGCATGCCATCCGCGCCGATGTGATCGATCACCTCGATAAATATCTCGAACAGTTCATCGCCAAGAACGAGGAGAACAGCGTCATCGTCCACCGGGTGAAGGATGCGGCAGAGGCGATAAAAATCTTTTTGCAAATCATAGGGGAAAATGGAAAGTTGGTTGCCAAATCGAAATCAATGGTCTCGGAGGAGATTGAACTCAATCATGCGCTGGAAAAGGCAGGCATCGAAGTCGTCGAGACCGACCTCGGCGAGTACATTGTGCAACTGCGCCATGAGAAACCGAGTCACATTATCACGCCCGCGGCACATTTGACAAAGGAACAGGTGGCGGAACTCTTCCACGAAAAACTTGGTATTCCCTACACGGTGGACATTCCCACATTGACAGCCACCGCGCGCAAGGTTTTACGCGAGGTCTTCCTCACTGCTGACGTCGGCTTAAGCGGTGTCAACTTTGGCGTGGCGGAGACCGGCGGCTTGTGCATCGTCACCAACGAAGGTAACGCCCGCATGGTCACGACCCTTCCGCCCGTTCACATCGCGTTGATGGGCATGGAGCGTCTCGTCCCCAATCTTGATGACCTTGCGCTCATGCTGTCGCTTTTGCCGCGTTCCGCCACGGGACAAAAACTCACGGTTTACACCCAACTGCTTCACAAGCCGTTCCCGGACCAACAGCGTCATCTCATTTTGCTCGATAACGGTCGCAGCCGCCTGAGAAATTCCCCGCTTAAGGAAGCTCTGTATTGCATCCGCTGTGGCGCTTGCTTGAATGCCTGCCCTGTTTTCCGCGAACTGAGCGGACATGCCTACATCGGCAGCGACCTATCCATCGCGCCGTATCCCGGCCCCATTGGCTCAGTTGTCTCGCCAGGCTTACTCGGTAAAAACTATGTCCAACTCGCGCAAGCTTCGTCGTTGTGCGGCGCGTGCAAGGAAGTCTGCCCTGTGGATATTGACCTGCCGAAGTTGCTGACCCGGGTGCGTGCAGGGCAAAGCCCGACCACAGACTATAGACCACAGACCGCAGGTGCTGGACTTTCCCTCTCGACAAAACTTTTCCTGAAAGTATTCGCCCGTGCTGCATCCAACCCGATGCTGTTTGCCCTTTCCCAAAAATTTGCCTCGCTGGGAACTTTTCTGCTTGCGCCGCGTTCGCGCTGGGTCCGTCTGCCAGCGTTGACCGGTTGGGGCTATAGCAAGGACTTTCCACGCTTTGCAGAGAAGACGTTTCGCGAGAGATACCAGAGTGAGCCAGAGGATGAAAAGCTGGAGGATCGAAGACATTTGAAAGCGGTCAGACCTCAATTTGCCAACGTCCAATCCAATACTGTGCCGCTTTCCAATATCCAATTCACGGCTGAATTCACCGCGCTTGGCGGACACTTCCTGTCGACGCACAACCCGACACTGGCAGTGATCGAACTTTTGAAGTCGCGCGGTGTGGATAGAATCCACCTCGAGCCAGGCACGCTGGATGAAGATCTTTTACACGCGGCTGGAATTGAATTCACATCCAAGCCTGACCCACAAATCCTTGTCGGCGTGACAAAGGCCATTTGCGGGCTGGCAGATACAGGTTCGATTCTGGTCGTAGATGGAAAGGGGAATCCGCTCAAAGCTTCGCTCCTGCCCGAAGTCCACATCGCAATCCTGAGGTCAACCGATATTTATCCTTCGCTGCCGGATGCCATGCCTTTGGTGAAAGATTCGGGCGCGGCGGTTTTCATCACGGGACCTTCGCGCACCGCTGACATCGAAATGACGCTGACCATCGGTGTGCACGGACCGAAGGAGATTCACGTTTTTGTGACTTCCTAGCACGGACCTGTTCAGGAAATTCAACCTTGCTGGAAAAGCCCAACGTTCCTGACGAACTTGTCATTTCCCGTTTGCAAAAAGAATATGGCTTGCAGGTTGCCGCATTGACTTTCCTCCCCCTTGGCGCGGACATGGGCACAGCCGTCTATCGCGCCACTGCGGATGACGGGACGGCGTATTTCCTGAAATTGAGAAAAGGGTTTGACGAACTCAGTGTGACCGTTCCGCTCTTTCTCAAGTCACAAGGGGTGAAGGAAATCATTTCCCCGATTGAAACAAAATCAAACGGAGGCTGGGCGGACTTCGGCGAGTATAAGATAATTCTGTATCCGTTCATCGAGGGCAAAAACGGATTTGAGATGACGCTATCCGATTCCCACAAGCGGACTCTCGGCGCGGCGCTCAGAAGGATTCACACAGTAAAAACCCCACCGGAACTCAAAAGAACTATTCCACAAGAAACATTTTCCCCACAATGGCGCGAACGAGTGAGGGGTTTTCAAAGACAGGTTGAGAATAGCACTTTCAGTGATTCGAACGCAGTAAAGCTGGCAGATTTCATAAAATCCAGACATGATGAGATTAACCGTCTCATAAAGCGTACGGAAGAACTTGCCTCGGAACTTCAATCCCAATCGCACGAATTGGTTTTGTGCCACACCGATATTCATGGAGCCAACATTCTAATCACCAGTACCGACCAATTTTATATCGTGGATTGGGACGCTCCTCTGCTTGCGCCCAAAGAACGTGACCTGATGTTCATCGGCGGCGGAATTGACGAGGTTTGGAAAAGTAAACGAGACGAAGCTGTTTTCTATGAAGGGTATGGAAAAGTGAATATTGATTTTGCGGTGATGGCCTATTATCGCTATGAACGAGTGATCGAAGATTTGGCTGCGTACGCGGAACAATTGTTATTGACCGATGAAGGCGGCACAGACCGGGAACAAGCCTATCGACGGTTTAAGTTCAATTTTGAGCCTGGTCAAACCATTGGGATTGCTGAGAAAACAGACAAGCTAATAATAGAATCAATTTGAGACATGACGATGAAAAACACAACACCAGCATTAGAAGAGTTCTTATCACACTGTAGAGAATCTTTGAAATATCTAGCTGATTTTGGTTTTAAGGAAACTCCGCCACCATCCCATCGAAACGACGATCCCTTTCAAATATGGTTTAAAGCAGATAACCGTAATGTAATCGTAGTAGGTGAAGGGTGGGGCACGTCTGCCTCAATTTACCTTGAGCACGATGATGGATTCGAATTAGCCGAAATTTATCTCGTTCCACAAGATAAAAGGCTAAAATGGTAAAAGGGAAAAGGGATTACTCTGACACAATTGGAACAAATCTCTCGGTCAGCGAACTGGCTCAAAGATTATGGAAGAGATTTCCTAGAAGGCGACTTAGAGAGATTTTTTCAGTATGCAAGACCAATTCCGCCTTATAAATTACCACATTAATAAAGAAACTACAAAGAGTCACCAAGGTTTTTCATAAACTCTCTTGCTGCCTCTACTGGACGTTCACTCCCCCAATCGTCTTCACACACACCAATTTGTTATGTCGGACTAATCTGCTAGTTCAAACCCTGCTGAAAAACATTATCACATTCCAATTGTGGTTTAATAGACAGAACTCAGGAAAACCCAAGTGATGCTCCCATGAAAAAGCGAGTCTACATTATCTACACCGGCGGAACCGTCGGCATGCAGCCCACGCCCGAAGGATACGCGCCCGCGCCCGGTTATCTGGCAGAGCAGATCATGTCCATGCCGGAGCTGAAAAGCAACCTGATGCCTGAGGTGGACATTCAGGAATACGATCCGCTGCTTGACTCGGCTAACATAACGCCAGAAGATTGGTACAAGATCGCCCGTGACATCGGGGCGCATTACCACGATTACGATGGCTTCATCATCTTGCACGGCACGGACACGATGGCATACACTGCGTCCGCCCTGCCGTTCATGCTGCAAGAGTTGGGGAAACCAGTTGTGCTTACCGGCTCGCAAATCCCGCTGTGTGAAGTCCGCAACGACGCCCGCGCCAACATCATCACCGCGTTGACCGTCGCCGCGGACTTCGCCATCCCTGAAGTCTGCTTATGTTTTGGCAATCAACTCCTGCGCGGCTGCCGCTCGGTAAAAGTCAGCACCGACGGGTTGGATGCATTCGCATCTCCCAACCTGCCACCACTCGGCGACATCGGCGTGGACATCCGCATCCACCGCGAGTTGGTGCTGCCCGCTCCGTCCGAAGGAAGCTCGCTGCAAGTGCAGGAGCTGAAACAGGTCAACGTGGGAGCGTTGCCCTTGTGGCCGGGCATCCCCGCGCAAGTCGTCCGCAATTTTTTGCAACCACCGTTACAGGGTTTAATCCTGAGAGCCTACGGTGTTGGCAATGGTCCCACGAACAACGCGGATTTTCTCGCCGCGCTCGAAGAAGCCACTGCCCGCGGAGTCGTCATCGTCGATTGCACGCAATGCCTGCGGGGCAGTGTCCACCTTGGCGATTATGCAACTGGCTCCGCGTTGGCTAGGGCTGGTGTCATCAGTGGCTACGACATGACAGCCGAAGCCGCGCTGGCAAAACTATCCTATCTCTTTAGTCAAAATCTTCCAGTGAATGAAATCAAACGGCTGGTGCAGACCAACTTGCGCGGGGAACTAACTGTCTGATTTTATTTTCTCAACGCGGATAACGCGCCTCGGAACTCCGCCGCAAACTGCTTCGCTGTTTCGATAGGCTTTTGGCTACTCCCGATCATTTTCACGCACGCCGAGCCGACAATGACTCCATCCGCAAGTTGACCGACCTGCTTCGCTTGTTCAGACGTGCCGATGCCAAATCCCACACACACCGGCGCGGACGTGTGCGAACGCACCCGAGCAATCAACGCGCCGAGGTCATTTGAAATTTCCCTACGTTCCCCCGTCACGCCCGTAACCGAAACCAAGTAAATAAATCCCTTTGCATTACGGGCAATCGTTTCCATACGCTCATCGGGCGAGGTCGGCGCGAGCATTTGGATCAACGGCATATCGCCATTCATGGATTGAAACTCCTCCGCTTCCTCCATCGGCAGATCAGGAATGATGAATCCGTCTGCGCCTGCTTCTTTCGCGTCACGGATAAATTTCTCAAGTCCATACGCCAGCATGGGGTTGTAGTAACCCATCAGAATCAATGGAAGGGTCACTCCACGTGCGCGAAGTTCTTTTACGGCTTCCAGCGATTTCTTAACCGTGATTCCTTTTTCCAGTGCGACTTGTGTGGCTTGCTGAATCACAGGTCCATCTGCGAGCGGGTCGGAGAAGGAAAGACCGACTTCGATCAAGTCCGCGCCGTTTTTTGAGAGCGCTTCGATCACATTCACAGAAGTTTCCAAATCGGGATATCCCAAAGGAAAATAGGGCATGAAGATGGGTTTGTTTTTGAAGGCGTTTTCGATTCTGTTCATAATAAATAATTCCTCGTAGGGGCGAGGGGACCTCGCCCATTTTATATATCTCATTAACTTGAGCGGGGAAACCCCACCCCTACATGTTGGTTCCTAATTCCTTTATTACTGTATTCAAATCCTTATCCCCTCTTCCCGACAAATTCGCCAAAATCACCTGATCCTTGCGCATGGTCGGCGCTTTCTTGATGACTTCCGCCACGGCGTGAGATGACTCTAACGCAGGGATAATCCCTTCGGTATGGCATAACATCTGAAAAGCGTTCAGCGCTTCTTCATCCGTCGCGGAGGTGTAGAAGGCGCGTTCGTTGTCGCGCAGCATGGCGTGTTCGGGACCGACAGCGGCGTAATCTAAACCTGCGGAAACCGAATGAGTCTCGGCAATTTGTCCATCTTCATCTTGCAGGACATAGGTGCGCGTTCCATGAATGACTCCCACCCGCGCTTTTTCCGCGTCGCCGAAGCGAGCCGCATGTTTGCCCGAAGCGATTCCACTGCCGCCTGCTTCCACACCGATGAGTTCAACACTTTCGTCGTTAACAAATCCGCTGAAGACGCCGATGGCATTCGAGCCGCCGCCCACGCAGGCAATGACCGTATCGGGCAGTCGTCCCGCGTCCATCAGCATTTGCGCCCGCGCCTCACGCCCGATCACCGATTGAAACTCGCGAACGATGGTCGGGTATGGGTGCGGTCCGAGCGCAGAACCTAAAAGATAATGCGTGTCGCGCACATTCGTCACCCAATCGCGGATGGCTTCATTGATGGCATCTTTCAATGTTTTCGTGCCAGACTCCACGGGACGAACTTCCGCACCGAGCAATTTCATGCGGAAGACGTTCGGCTCCTGCCGCGCAATATCCACGGAGCCCATGTAGACCACGCATTCGAGTCCGAGCAATGCCGCAGCGGTGGCAGATGCCACTCCATGCTGACCCGCACCCGTCTCTGCAACGATGCGTTTCTTGCCCATACGCTTCACCAACAGAGCCTGACCGAGCGCATTATTGATCTTGTGTGCGCCCGTGTGTGCCAAATCTTCGCGCTTCAAATAGATTTGCGCGCCGCCTAATTTTTCCGAAAGGCGTTTGGCATAGGTCAGCGGCGTGGGGCGCCCAACGAACGACGCCATCAATTTGTCGAATTCCGCGTTGAAGGCTGGGTCATTCCGCGCCGAGACGAACTCGCGCTCCAACTCAATCAACGCGGGCATGAGCGTTTCGGGGACGAATTGTCCACCGTAGGGACCGAATTTGTGGGGTAGTAGTGTTGTCATAAAACCTCTTTAGGTGGTAATTGGTAAATGGTAATTAGAGATTAGAGATTTACCAATTACTAATTACCAATCTCCAATCTCTTGACTTCCTTCACGAACTGAATCATCTTCCCCGCGTCTTTCTCCCCTGGAGCGGATTCAACACCCGAAGCCACATCCACGCCCCAAGGGTTGACTTGGCGAACAGCGTCCGCGACGTTTTCGGGGGTGAGTCCGCCCGCGAGCAAAAGCGGATACTGCTGCGCCAGTTTCGCGGCGGCTGTCCAATCGGCGGTGACTCCGCTGCCGCCGTAGACGCCTTTGACAGCGGCGTCGAGCAGCATAGCAGGGGCTTCATTTCTTTCATAACCTGCGTTTGATTCAGGGATTCTGCGAAAGGCGCGGAAGGCGTGCGGGGCGAGTTGAGCGAAGGTCTCTGGAGTTTCATCACCGTGGAGTTGGGCAAGGTCGAGATGGCAGGTTTGCAGGATGTCCTTGATTTCTTCGACTGATGAATTCACAAACACGCCAACGAGTTTGACCTGTGGATGCTCACGTTTCACCACAGATGTAATTTCGGCACAGGCAGTTTTTTCAATGAAGCGGACGCTCTTGGGATAGAAGTTGAATCCCAAATAATCCGCGCCTGATTCGATGGCGGCGAGGGCGTCTTTCAGTGTTTTGATGCCACAGATTTTGATGATGGTCATAAGGTTTGAAGGTTGGCAAGTTTGAACGTTCAAACTTTCAAACGTTCGAACTTGCCAGCTCCCTCACTTTCGCGGGGATGTCTTCGGAGGTGACTAGCGCTTCGCCAACAAGGATTGCGTCTATGTTGGCTTTTTCCAGGCGTTCTACATCTTGTGCTGTGAAAATTCCTGACTCAGCGACGACGGTGATGTTGGAGGGGATCATTGGGCGGAGGCGTTCGGTGGTGGTGAGGGTGACTTCGAAGGTGGCGAGGTTGCGGTTGTTGATGCCGATGAGTTGGATATTGGGAATTTTCAGGGTGCGTTCGGTTTCGGATTCGTCGTGGACTTCAACGAGGGCGGTGAGACCTAAACTCAAAGCACAGGCGTGGAGGTCGGCGAAATGTTTGTCGTCGGTTAATGCTGCGGCGATGAGGAGGATGGCGTCGGCGCCGTTGGCGCGGGCTTCGTAGATTTGGGATTCATTGATGATGAAGTCTTTGCGAAGAAGAGGTATCAGGTGCGAGGTGTCAGGTGTCAGGTTACGAGCGCGGAGTTCTCGCAGGGTTGAAAGACTTCCCATGAAAAACTTTTCATCGGTCAATACCGAAATCGCGGCGGCGCCGTTTTGGGTGTAGATATCGGCGACTTGGAAGAGGTCAAGGTGGGGGGCGAGGATTCCCTTTGAGGGTGAAGCACGTTTGAGTTCAGCGATCAGGCTTGGGTGAGTCCCGAAGCGGCGGCGCTGTATGGCGGCGAGGAAATCTCTGGGTGTTGGACTCTGCTCGGCGGCGTGGCGCAAGACTTTGGCGTCAAGCGCCGCAATTTCCAATCGTTTTTGGTTGAGGATTTTTTCTAAGATGTTCATTGGCGAGTAAATTCAATGAGTGCATTGAGTTTTTCGAGAGCCTTACCGCTGATGAGGGAGGCTTCGGCTTCGGCGAGTGCGGATTTGAAGTCGCCTGACTCGGCGGCGAGGGCGGCGGCGGTGTTGAGCAGAACGGCGTCGCGGCGTGCGCCTGTCAGTTTATTGGAAAGGATGTCTCTCATCATCTGCGCGGATTCGTCGGGCGTGCCGCCGCGCAGGTCGGCGACGGTGCAGGGCGCGAGACCGAGGTCGGCGGGGTTGAGGTCGTAAGTTTCGACGTTGCCATTGCGAAGATGACTGACGCGGTTGACGCCCGTGGGATTGAGTTCGTCGAGACCGTTGGCACCGTGAATGATGAGGGCGGCTTGGCTGCCGAGTTCTTTGAGAACGTGCGCGAGCGGCTCGGTGAGTTTGGCGTCATAGACGCCCGTGAGTTGAATGCGCGCGCCCGCGGGGTTGGTGAGCGGACCGAGGACGTTGAAGATGGTGCGCTGCCCCATCTCTTTGCGCGGACCGACAGCGTACTTCATGGCGGGATGAAACTTGGGCGCGAACATGAAGCCGATGCCAACCTGTTCGATGGCTTTGGCAACTTTTTCGGGCGTGAGGTCGAGATTGACACCGAGCGCGGAGAGCACGTCGGCGCTGCCACATTGGGAGGACGCGGCGCGGTTGCCATGCTTGGCAACTTTGCGTCCTGTGCCCGCAAGGACGAACGCGGCGGCGGTGGAAATGTTGAAGGTGTGCGCGCCGTCGCCGCCTGTGCCGACGATATCGTAGATGGGATCGGTTGAGTTGACGTTGACCTTCACCGCGACATTACGCATGGCACGGACGGAGCCTGTGATCTCGGGAATGGTCTCGCCTTTCATGCGAAGCGCGGTGAGATACGAGCCGATCTGCGCGGGAGTCGCGCCGCCTGTCATGATGACGGTCATGGCTTCTTCGGCTTCGAGGTCGGTCAAGTCGGTTCGGTTGATGACCTTGGCGATGAACGGCTTGAGCATGACGGGTTCGGTCGTAGGTGGCGGAGCAATCTTGATATCGAGAAAGTTCTTGAGCAATTGCTTGCCGTGCTCGGTGAGAATGGACTCGGGATGGAACTGCACGCCGTAGGTCGGATGCTGCTTGTGTTTGAGTCCCATGATCTCGCCTTCGTCGGTTTGGGCGATGACTTCCAGTTCGGCGGGGACGGGGTCATAGACGACGAGCGAGTGATAGCGCATGGCTTCAAAGGGAGTCGGGATGTCCTTGAAGATGCCCTGCTGATTGTGTTTGACAGGCGATGTCTTGCCATGCATGAGACGCGGAGCACGGTCAACCTTGCCGCCGTAGATGGCACCGAGGCATTGATGCCCGAGGCAGACACCGAGTACGGGGACTTTGCCCGTGAAGTATTTGACGGCTTCGGGCGAGACGCCGCCGTCTTTGAGCGGTTCGCCTGGACCTGGGGAGATGACGAGGTGGTCGGGCTTGAGGGCGATGAGTTCGTTCAGCGAGATCTGGTCGTTGCGGTAGACGCGAATGTCCGCGCCGAGTTCGCCGAAGTATTGAACCAAGTTATAAGTAAAAGAATCGTAGTTATCTATGAGTACTAACATGTTATTTCTCCAAGGAGTGACGATGGACGATAGACGATAGACGATGGACGAACATCTATGGTCTATCGTCTATGGTCGATGGTCAATCTTCGTTCCCGAAAATATCCAATTCATCCGCGAACAGGTCGAACGAGTAGGACAAGCTTGTTTTCTCGCGGACGAGTTCCATGGTTTGTTTGGCTTCGGCTTGCATACGGCGGATGCCATTGGCGAGGACGTCGCGGGGAATCATGGGATGGGCGAGGAAGTAGGCGCGTTTTTCGCGGATGGGTTCGAGGAAGTTGTTGATGGCGCGGGCGAGTTTTTCTTTGACTTCCACATCGCCGACTTTACCCTGACGATAGCGTTCCTTGAGTTCATCCACTTCGGCGTAGGAGGGATTGAACGCGTCGTGGTAGATGAAGATGGGGTTGCCTTCGACCGTCCCTGGGTCGGTGGCGCGGAGCCGCTTCGGGTCGGTGTACATGTTCATCACCTTTTGCTTGACCGTCTCAGCGTCGTCGGAGAGATAGATGGCATTGTTG
Organism: Anaerolineales bacterium; assembly: GCA_030834895.1. GTDB lineage: Bacteria > Chloroflexota > Anaerolineae > Anaerolineales > Villigracilaceae > Villigracilis. The sequence continues at coordinate 173,149 of JAUQXA010000062.1, read as the reverse complement.
AGCGACTTGGACATTTTGTTCTGTCCGTCCGTGCCGACCAAAAGCGGAACGTCACCGATGATGGGTTCGGGTTCAGGGAAAACTTCGCCGTAGAGGTTGTTGAAGCGACGCGCCATCTCGCGGGCGAGTTCGACGTGCGATTGGTTATCGCGCCCAACAGGGACGGCTTGCGCGCGTGGGAGCAAAATATCCACGGCTTGCAAGACGGGATAGCCGAGCAGACCAAACGGCATGGAGTCCATGTTGGCGTCGCGTGCCATGTCTTTGAGCGTGGGCATACGTTCCAAGCGCGGAACAGTGACGAGCATTTCAAAGAGCAGATTCAATTGGAATGTCTCAGGCACAGCCGATTGCACAAAAATCGTGCTGACGTTCGGGTCAATGCCGACGGCGAGATAGTCCAGCACGGTCTCTTTGATATAGGTTGGAATCTCCTTGATATATTGCGGCTCAGGTTTGGTCGTGAGCGTGTGCAGGTCTGCGATGATGAAGAAGGAGTCATATTGATGCTGCAAGCGCACGCGGTTCGAGAGCGAGCCAACATAATGTCCGAGGTGCAGGCGTCCTGTGGGGCGGTCGCCAGTTAATAGTCTAGGTTTCATAATTAGGTTCCTTTCGAATTAAGGATGAAGGCGGAAGGATGAGGGATGAAGAAAGACGAAAGAAAAATTCATCCTTCATAATTCATCCTTCATCCTTCATCCTTGCTCCGCTACATCAATAGCCTTCAACATAGCAGATGCTTTGTTAACTGTCTCTTGGTACTCCGTTGTCGGATTCGAATCCGCGACGATGCCTGCGCCTGCCTGCACGCTGACGGTGTTGCCTCGCCCGACCATAGTGCGGATGGCGAGGCAGGTGTCCATGGCGCCGTCGAAGCCGAAGTAGCCGACCATGCCCGCGTATGCTCCGCGCGCGTCGGGTTCGAGGTCGGCGATGATCTCCATGGCACGGACTTTCGGCGCGCCGCTGACGGTGCCCGCAGGAAATGCGGCACGCACCAGATCGAAGGCGGTCAGTTCAGGCTTCAACTTGCCTTCGACATGCGAAACGATGTGCATGACGTGTGAATATTTTTCGACGGTGAAGAAATCTGAAACGCGCACGGTGCCATATTCACAGACGCGCCCCAAGTCGTTGCGTCCGAGGTCAACCAACATCACATGCTCGGCGCGTTCCTTCGGGTCGGCGAGAAGTTCTTGCGCGAGAGCGTCGTCAGCGGCGTTGTCTTTGCCTCGAGGTCGCGTCCCAGCAATCGGGCGGAGCGAGGCGGTTCTTCCTTCCAAACGCACGAACATCTCAGGCGACGATCCGCACAGATAAAGCGGCTCGCCGTCCACGGTTCCGAAATCAAAAAAGAACATGTACGGCGACGGGTTGAGTCGGCGCACGGCGCGATAGACATCAAACGGCTCGACGTTGGTCTCACGCGTAAAGCGCTGCGAGAGCACTACCTGAAAAATATCGCCCGCCAAAATATTTTCCTTCGCGGCGCGCACCATGTCTTCGTATGTGCCCTGCGTGTGATTCGATTTAATTTTGGATGGCACGATTTCTTTTTTGGGCGCGGGCGGCAATGGTTGTTGAATGCGCGCTTCGATCGCGTCCAGTTTTTGATTCGCGGCTTCGGTGTTGCCATCCAACACATTGGCGATGAGGAAAATGCTGCGACGCGCATGGTCAAAGGCGACGATGGTATCTGCCAGCATGTAAATGCCATCGGGGATAAAACCCCGCTTCATCTTCGCGCCGAGAGTTGGTTCAAAAAACCGAACCGACTCGAACCCGAGAAAGCCCACCAACCCACCCGTGAAACGCGGCGCATTCGGCACGCGGACGGCGGGGAAGCGATCCATTTCATTTTGCAAAAAGCGAGTCGGGTCGCCAGCGACTTTGATGACGCGCGAACCGTGTTCGTCTTTGATCTCGATCTCATCATCGCGCAAAATATATTCCGCGCGCGGCTGGACTCCGATGAACGAATAGCGCGCAATCCGCTCGCCGCCTTCGACAGACTCCAGCAAAAACGACGCGCCGTCTCCGCGCAGTTTGAGGTACAGGCTGACGGGGGTTTCGAGGTCAGCGGATAGCTCTCTTATTATTGTTTGTACTTGGGTTGATTCAAGAAGCATGTGTTACTCCTAATTCGTGTTGACGGATGGTCGACCACGGACGATAGATCACACCTGCACTGCACCAAGCGCAGCGCGGTGCAAGTGTTGACCATAAAACCATCCATCGTCCATGGTCTGTCGTCTATCGTCGGTCTTAAATTAAAATCCCCTCCTGTCCATTGGGACGAGAGGGGAATCTCGTGGTGCCACCCAAGTTAAACGCTACTTAACAAAAAATTCCTGCGTGATGCACACAGGAAATCAAAGCCAGCGTCACTCTTTTAGTTTGCTAGTTGGATAGACTAATCTCTACTCTCTAATTATCTATTCTCTATCTCACTAAGAAACTCTGCGGGGTAACGGGTGCAGTTCCCGTCTCTGGTACTCGTGCTTCGACTACGCTCAGCACTTTCTCTTCACAACTCGGAGGTCCATTCGACTTCTGCGCTTTTGCCTGGCTTTCAGAACTTGCTGCCCGGCTCTCTGGAAATCGCTTTGAAGTGTACTCGTCCTCGTCAGCGTTTTTGGTTTATGTTGGGCGGGATTTTATGTCAGAGAGGGGGATGTGTCAAGAGGCAGAAATTAAAATTCCATGTCTCTGAAGTTCTTCTCTACTAGCAACTGAAATATTTATTACTACAGCCAAAATCCAGACTAAAACCGTATGAAAAGTGTTATGCATAATCTCAAATTCGTTTTTATCAGTTATCCACTCTTGATACAACTTATAAGATTTATCGTCTTCATCACGATGTCCAAATTTCCCGTACAAAAACATATCGAGCACATCTCGATGGGTAATTTTTCCTTTCTTACCTTCAGCGGCAATCCTATCAAGTCGTTTGTTCAACTCTTTACGATAATGTTCGTGCTCTTCCTTCCATACGCTAGAAATCCCAGGGTCATCATATAATTCAACAAGTCTTCTTAAAGATATATCATCTTTATCTTGAATAAACAATCTAATATTGAACAGTAGCGCGTCTCTTTTTTCATCACTAGGCTGATAAAAATCTGCCTGCCACTTATCCCCCACTTTCTTTAGTTCAAACCCAACAATCTCCTCACCACCTTCGAAATAGGAAAGTGATCTAACATAATCAACGCGTTTAACAAAATCCTCCAAACGCTTTTGAGTTTCAGGTTTTATAGTCATAGTTACTAATTCTACAACAAATTGTATACGTTACGTGAGCACTGAGGTGGTGCGACCCGTCCATGCTTGCCGATGTGATTTGTGTCCGTTGGGGGATTGCCTTTGTGGCTCGAGGCAGTTATTAATCAATTCGGACAATTTTTGTCTTGACAGTATAGAATATTTGTTCTAAAATTATTCAACTTTTATCGGTATGGGTGGGCAAAGGTCCAACCTTGCCCACCTGATAATTTAACCTCCAGTCATATAATTGATTGGAATGTGGTACCCCCTTTAGAGATTTGGAGAGATAAAGTGAAATTTAATTCCCCCTCAACTGCCCAACTGACCCGTTCTTCCGTCCCTTCGCCTTCAGACCTGCGCGCGCTTTTCAATGGCAGGGTCATCGCCCCGGACGATCCCCGCTACGAATCCGCGCGGACGGTTTTCTACGGCGGCGTGGACCGTCGTCCCGCGGCGATCATCAAAGTTGCGGATGCGGGCGATGTCTCACGTCTTGTGAAATTGGCTAATGAATATGGCTTTGAACTCGCCGTTCGCAGCGGGGGACACAGCACGGCCGGGCACAGCACCACCGAAGGCGGCATTGTGCTCGATCTTTCCGCGATGAAGGATTTGCGGGTCAGCCTTGAAGATAAAACCGCCTGGGCAGAGACCGGCTTGACCGCCGGCGAATACACATCCGTTGTGAGCAAACATGGACTTGCCACCGGCTTTGGCGATACCGGCACTGTCGGACTTGGCGGCATCACGCTTGGCGGCGGCATCGGTTTTCTGGTCCGTAAATACGGGCTGACGATTGACTCTTTGCTCGCCGCTGAAGTCGTGATAGCCGACGGTCAACTCCTTCACGTTGATGAAAACTCGTATCCAGACCTCTTCTGGGCGATTCGTGGCGGTGGCGGAAATTTCGGCGTTGCCACGCGTTTCAAGTTCCAGCTTCATGAAGTGGACATGGTCTTCGGTGGCATGCTTTTCCTACCCGCCACGCCTGACACCATTGCAGCATTCATGACCGAAGCCGAATCTGCTCCCGAGGAACTGTCCACCATCGCGAACGTCATGACCGCGCCGCCGATGCCCTTCCTGCCTGCGGATCTCCACGGCAAACCGATCATCATGGCGATGATGGTGTATGCAGGAAACCCCGTGGATGGGGAAAGGGTGGTCGCGCCATTCCGCGCGCTTGCCAAGCCGTATGCCGACATGCTTCGCCCGATGCATTACCCGGAGATGTATCCGCCCGAGGAAGGCGGTGACTATCATCCCGTTGCCGCCGCGCGTACGATGTTCCTCGATCATGTAGACCGTTCTGTTGCTCAGTTCATTCTTGACCGTTTAGCCACTTCGACAGCTTCGATGGCAGTGACCCAACTGCGTGTGCTGGGCGGAGCGATGGCTCGCGTCCCCGTCGAGGCGACAGCTTTCGCCCATCGCAAATCCCGCATCATGGCGAACGTTGCCGCGTTGTACGGAAATCCCGCCGAAAAGGAGACGCATGAAGCATGGGCTAAAAATTTTGCGGCGGCACTTCGTCAGAGCGACGGAGGCGCATACGTCAACTTCCTTGGGGACGAAGGCGGAGCACAAGTCCATGCCGCATATCCGGGCAGAACCTGGGAGCGGCTTGCCGCCATCAAGGCGAAGTACGACCCGACGAATCTGTTTCGTTTGAATCAGAATATCCCCCCTTCTGGTGGATAGGTTTGTATTATTGGTTTTGTAAAAAGAAAGGATGCGTGTGACATGTTGAATCTGAATTCTGTCATGATCGGAACAAAACAACTTAAGGCGCTGGGGGCCTTCTACGAAAAGGTCCTCGGTAAGCCGGCGGACATGTTCGATGCTGAGAATGGTTTCTTTGGCTGGCAGGTGGGAAGCGGGTACTTTTCCGTTCTGGAGCATTCTGAAATGGGTGGGAAGGCCAAAGACCCCGGACGGGTGATGCTGAATTTCGAGACACCCCAGGTCAAAGAGGAATTCGAGCGGATCAAGGCGCTGGGTGCTGCTGTCATCCGAGCGCCTTATGAAATGGGAGGCGGATGGATTGCAACACTGGCCGACCCGGATGGTAACTACTTTCAACTGGTCACTCCGATGCCATAGCAGGTTTGTTGGATAAAAAAGACCATTTACAGGTATTGAAGGATGACGGTATGAAAACCTTTTATCAAATACTAGCCAACACCCTGCTTGCCAGCGTCACCAACATGACCGTCTGGTTTGCGATGATTTTCTTTATCTATCTCGAGACAAAATCGGTCACGGCGACTTCCGTCGTGTCGGGGATTTATCTGGTGGCGGGGGCGGTCTCGGGCATCTGGTTTGGAAATCTCGTGGATCATCATAGGAAGAAGACCGTGATGATCTTTTCGGGCTTCGTCTCGCTGTTGATTTATGCCGTCGGGTTCGTGGTCTATCTCGGTGTGCCAGCCGAAACGTGGAAGGACGCCACCAGTCCCACCCTTTGGATGTTTTTCTCGCTCCTCCTCCTTGGGGTGATCGCGGGCAACATTCGCGGCATTGCCCTGCCGACTCTTGTCAGCATCCTCATTCCGGAAGACTCACGCGACAAAGCGAACGGACTCGTCGGCACGACCACAGGCATCATCTTCCTCATCACCTCCGCCATCAGCGGATTCCTAGTCAGTCATTCGGGCATGTACCTCGTGTTGATCTTGGCGATGATTGTGATGGCGGTTTCGATTGCGCATCTCGCGACGATGAAAATCCCAGAGAAGGAAATTGTCAACATCGAGGGCAAGCCCGCCAAACTCGACTTGCGCGGTACGCTTGCGGTGGTCACCGCCGTCCCCGGGTTGATCGCGCTGATTTTCTTCAGCACCTTCAATAACTTTCTGGGCGGCGTCTTCATGGGTTTGATGGACGCCTACGGGCTGTCGCTGGTTTCTGTGGAAGTTTGGGGCGTGCTGTGGGCGATCCTCAGTTGCGGATTCATCGTCGGCGGGTTGCTCATCGCCAGGTTCGGCTTGGGGAAGAATCCGCTCTTTGCCATGTTCGCCGCCAACATCGTCATCTGGATCATCTCCAGCGTGTTCACCATCCAGCCGTCGATTGTGCTGCTGTGCGCTGGCATGTTCATCTATATCAGCGTTGTCCCGTTCATCGAAGCTGCGGAACATACCATTATCCAGAAAGTGGTGCCGCTCGAAAGGCAGGGACGGGTCTTCGGCTTCGCCCAAAGCGTGGAGATGTCTGCCGCGCCGCTGACGACCTTTTTGATTGGTCCCGTTACCGAGCTTTTCTTCATCCCGTTCATGACGACGGGTGCGGGCGTGGACTTGATCGGCGGCTGGTTCGGCACGGGAGCGGCTCGCGGCATTGCCCTCGTCTTCACGTTGACCGGCGTCATCGGCTTGGTCGCGACCCTGATCGCGATGAATACGAAATACTACGGTTTGCTCTCAAAACGATACACGACCAACCCTGAGATTCTTCCTGAAGGGGAGTTTGCATGAACTCGAAAGTCGGCGACCTTCCCAAAATTGCCGCGCCAGCCCAACGCGCCTTGCAGAGTGTTGACATCACCACTTTGGAGCAACTGACCAAAATCACGGAGGCGGAACTCATGCAATTGCACGGCATGGGACCCAACGCCCTCGGCAAACTCCGTCAGGCTCTTGCGGAGCGCGGACTGGCGTTCTGCAAGCATTCAGGCATGGATAAAACCATCCGCGCCCATTTGGATAATATCCTCGCGGAAGATGGACAGACGCAGTTCAAAGCCTTTGACTATTTGATGAGGGAAACCGAAAAACCCGTGGACTGGGCATACGAAGCGTGGGATGAACTTGTGGATGGTTTGACTCACAAAGACAACCATGTCCGCGCGATCACTTCTCAATTGCTTGCCAACCTCGCCAAGAGCGACCCGAAGGGCAGGATGTTCAAAGACTTTGACAAACTGCTCAATGTGACGAAAGATGAAAGATTCGTTACTGCGCGGCATTGTATGCAAAATATCTGGAAGGTCGGCTTGGGCGGTAAGAACGCCCAGCAGTTGGTGGTGAAGGGATTGGAGAAACGCTTCCACGAGTGTGTAACAGAAAAGAATTGCACTTTGATTCGCTATGACATTCAAGTTGCGCTTAATAACCTTTATACTGCAACGACATCCAGCGAGATCAAAGAGAAGGCATTGGAGTTGATCGAGTCGGAGAAGGATGCGAGGTATAGGAAGAAGTATGCAGGGGTGTGGAAGAAATAATGCCGTTATTGCTTCGCCGCCAAAACCGCGGTTTGCAATGATGATATAAATGAGAGAATTCTAACCCACAAAAATTTCCGTCCCCGTTATACTCACCATATTCCCCGATGGGGAGTAGCCACCCGAAGTTCGGTGGAACCGCCGTCAATACGTGGCGCAAGGCGCCACCGGCTGTTCTGTAAAAGGCAAGACCATCGTCAAATCTTTTGAGGATGGTCTTTTTATTTATAGATGAGGAAACCATGCTCGACCAAATCGAAGCGACAATCCTGTCTGCTCTGCAAACCATTTTCGACCAGTTTGGTTGGGTGGGCGTGTTCGGCTTGATGGTGCTGGAAAACGCCACGGGCGTCACGCCCAATGAACTTATCCTTGCCTTCGCGGGCTGGATGTTGATCGAACGGCATGGCATCTCCCCTGGCTTCATCTTCGTGGGTGGAATCTACGCGGGATTCGGTAGCGCGGTTGGCGCTTCCATCGTTTACTGGGTGGCGCGGAATGGCGGTCGCCCCGTGATAGACCGCTTTGCAAAATTCTTCCGCATCGACCTTTCGCTTCTCTCAAGGTCCGAGGAACAGATGCAGAAGTGGGGTGCCTGGCTGGTTTTTGCGGGAAGAGTCCTCCCTGGCATTCGCATGTTGGTCAGCATTCCCGCCGGGCTGGCAGGAATTCCCTTCCCCAAGTTCTTTTTTGCCACCTTTCTCGGAGCGTATATTTGGTGTACACTTTTCATCGGCGCGGGATACCTGCTCGGGCACGAGTGGATGCTCATCAGCGACTACATCAAAAAACACATTCCCCTCGTCATGTCATTGGCGTTGCTTGCGGCAGGTTTGTACTTTGCCTGGCAATTTCGCGGGCGCATTCACGCGCTGGCTTGGATAAAAACAAAAAAAATGGATAATAACGAACTATGAACTGGCATCTCATCGAAATACAGGAATGTATCTTGAACCTCAACTCGGACGGCGGAAGCGGGCTGAGCAAAGCCGAAGCCGCCGCCCGTCTCGAACAGTACGGCGCAAACGAACTCGTCGAACGCGGCGGGCGGACTCCCCTGCAAATTTTGTGGGAACAACTCACCGCCACGATGGTTTTGATTCTGATCGCGGCGGCTGTGGTATCGGGCTTGCTCGGCGACACCAAGAACACCATCGCCATCCTCGCCATTGTCGCCCTCTATGCCTTGCTTGGATTTACACAGGAGTACCGCGCCGAGCAGGCAATCGCCGCGCTCAAGAAGATGTCGGTGCCGAACGTGCGCGTCCTGCGCGAAGGCCAATTGCAGGAACTTCCCGCGCACGGCCTCGTCCCCGGCGACGTCATTCAACTCGAAACGGGCAACGTCATCCCCGCCGACCTGCGCCTGCTCGAAGCTGTCAACCTGCGGATTCAGGAAGCCGCGCTCACGGGCGAGTCCGAGCCGATTGAAAAACACACAGCCGCGCTCTCCAATAACGAGCTTCCCATCGGTGACCGCCGCAACATGGGTTACATGGGTACCATCGTCACGCAGGGGCGTGGACTTGCGCTTGTCGTTGCCACGGGGATGCAGACAGAACTCGGCAAAATCGCTGAACTGATTCAAGGAGTCAAACAGGAAAACACTCCGCTGCAGCGTCGACTGGATGCGCTTGGTAAAAATCTCGCCATCGTCGGCGTTGGCATTGCCATCCTGATCTTCATCCTCGGGTTGATGCGCGGCGACGAACTCCGTCACATGCTGCTCACCGCTGTCAGTGTCGCCGTCGCCATCGTGCCAGAGGGTTTGCCTGCCGTTGTTACCATCACACTCGCGCTCGGCGCACAACGCTTGTTACAGCGCAACGCCCTCATCCGCAAACTGCCCGCCGTGGAGACGCTCGGCTCGGTCACCGTCATCTGCTCCGACAAGACTGGCACGCTCACAGAAAACCGCATGACCGTGGTCGTGCTGGATGTGGCGGATCATGCGTTGGATTTGACCGAAGAAGTTGGACGCAATGGTTCGCTTCAAGCCACGCGAGGCATGGGTGACCCCGTCGAATCCTCGCTTTCGCTGGCGGCGATTGGCGGCGCATTATGCAACGATTCAAAGTTGATCGATACAGGCGACGACCGCTTCCACACTCTGGGCGACCCCACCGAAGGCGCGTTGGTTGTCTCGGCGGCAAAGATGGGTTACTGGAAATCCGCCCTCGATGCGTCCTTCCCACGCGCCGCCGAACTGCCCTTCGACTCGGAACGCAAGCGTATGACCACCGTCCATAGTTTGGAACGCTACGACCCTACCATCCTTTCGGGACTGAAGATTGGTTCGCGCCGCTATATTGCCTTCACCAAGGGCGGCGTGGACGGACTGTTCGACATCGCCACCCATGTTTGGGTGGAAGGAAAGTCACTTCCGCTCGACTCAGGCTGGAGGTCGAGGATCGAAGCGGCAAACGAACGTCTCGCCAAAAAGGGGATGCGCGTCCTCGGAGTTGGATTCCGCCTGATGGATTCCATCCCCGACGTGCTTCAAACCGACCTCGAACAGCAGCTGACTCTCGTCGGCTTGTTCGGCATGATCGACCCACCGCGCAACGAAGTAAAGGATGCCGTTGCCACCTGCCGCGCCGCGGGTATCCGACCCGTGATGATCACAGGCGACCACCCGCTGACCGCGATTGAGATTGCGCGCCAGTTGGGAATCACTGACAACGGACGCGCATTGACTGGCGTCGAACTGGAAAACCTAAGTTTCGATGAATTGAAAAATGTTGTGGAAGAAGTCAACGTGTTTGCCCGCGTCGCGCCCGAACATAAATTGAAGATCGTGCAGGCGTTGCAGGAAAAGGGTCACATCGTCTCGATGACGGGTGACGGCGTAAACGATGCGCCCGCTCTCCGCAAGGCGGACATCGGCGTGGCGATGGGCATCACCGGCACGGACGTTTCCAAGGAAGCCTCCGACCTGGTTTTGCTCGACGATAACTTTGCGACCATTGTGGCGTCGGTGCGCGAAGGTCGCACGATCTACGACAACATCCGCAAGTTCGTGCGCTTCAGTGTGGCGGGGAATATCGGCAAGGTGCTGGTCATGCTGCTCGCGCCGTTTTTGGGCAAGCCGCTTCCGCTGCTGCCTTTGCAACTGCTCTGGCTCAACTTGCTGACGGATGGTCTGCTTGGACTTGGCATGGGCGTGGAAAACCCCGAAGCGGACACCATGAAGCGCCCCCCGTTCTCGCCGAAGGAAGGCGTCTTCTCGCGCGGCGCGGGCGTGCAAACCATTTGGGTCGGCGCGCTGATCGGCGCCCTCGCCCTCGGACTGGGTGCCTGGTATTTCTACGCAGAACGTCCCGAATGGCAGACGATGATCTTCACCTCTCTGGCGTTCATGCAGGTTTTTCAGGCGCTGGCTTCACGCTCGTCCAAAGACTCACTGTTCAAACTGGGCGTGCTGAGCAATCCTCTGCTGGCGGGTATGGCGCTGCTGGTGGTCGCTCTACAAATGGCGGTCATGTACATCCCTCCGCTGGCGGGCTTCTTTGAGGTTGTCCCCCTCAGTGGCTGTGACCTGTCCATCGCGGCGGGCGCTGGGGTGCTGGTTTTTATCGTGATGGAAGTGGAGAAGAGGTTCAAGAAGTGAAAAGCAGTTATCAGTAATCAGTGACCAGAAAACCCGTCTCGGGATGAGGCGGGTTTTGTTTTTGCGCCTTAATTTTTTCTTGCCACCAAAATCCAATCCCACGGATACGGCTCGCCCATCCATTCAGGGACCGTATCATCTTCCATTTCGGTCTTCCAGTCGTATTCCATTTTCACCACGTCGAGCGGCTCAAGACTCATCTCATCGCGTGCCAGCACGATCAATTCTTCGCGCAGGTAATGTTTGGTCGGCTCGGTACCACGGATGAAAACTCCTTGCGCGGTACGGTCCGGGCGGATGATGTAGCTGGCGTCCACTTCGGCTTCCGCTTTGCGCGGCGACCAACCTTCCCTGCGATACCACTCCGTTTCACGGAAGTAACTAAAAAGCAGAGACTCCACCGACGGCACGTTTAGAATCAAATATCCGCCGGGTTTCAGGCGCGAAGCCATGCCTCGCAGGAAGTTCATCCGCAAGTCGGGGTCGGGCATCAGCACCGCATTGAGCGAGACAATCACGTCCACCAACGGCAGGTGATCCACAGGCTGGGACAAATCCGCCTGCTCGATGTAAACATTTTTCAAATCCACACAGCGTTTTCGCGCAGACTCAAGCAGCTTGTCCGAAAAATCATAGCCATACACTTTGCGGAACTTTTCAGAAAGATAGGGCAGCATCTTGCCGGGTCCGCAGCCAAAATCAGCCACATCCTTTTCAAGCGAGGCAAACCGCTTCACCTGTTGGCCGATCATCTTCGAGCGCCCGTAGGTGAAGGCGTCGATCACATGCTCATCGTATTCATCCGCAAACCCATTCCAATAATTGACATCCATGCGTATGGCTCTTTCTTTTCGGGAATATTTTCTCCATATTACATCTTGATTCGGGAAATGACAAGTTTTACGCGGGATGAATCGTAAAATCAAAACCCCGCCTCGATGAGACGGGGTCATCAACTATCACAATGCCTCCTCCAAAATTTTCCCCAACTCTGCTTCATTTAAAACAATTGGGTTCCCTTTTGTACTGCTTGCCTTCATCGTCTTCTCTACCGCCTCCGGGATTCGCGATGTGGTCAAGCCGTGCGTCGAAAGCGGGGGAATGTTCAATTCTTGAACCAGTTCGGCCACCCAATTCAAACCATCCTGCGCGACGGCATTTCGATTCCCCGTCAGGATTTGTGCGATCTCGTCATAACGTTCGATTGAAGGATGCCCTGCCTGACGCGACTTCAACACCCTGAGATTTGCCTCCATCACCAGCGGAAGCAACCGGGCGCAGATTGCCCCGTGCGGCGCGTGAAGCATTCCACCCAACGGACCAGCAAAACCATGGACTGTGCCAAGTGCGGCATTTGCCATCGCCAGTCCGCCGAACAAACTCGCCAGCGACATCCCCTCCCGCGCCAAAGTGTCCGTGCCGTTTTGATAGACTTGCCGCAAAGACCGCGCCGCAATCCGAATCCCTTCGCGGCAAATGGCATCTGTTATCGGGTTGGCTTTCACCGAAACAAATGGCTCGATCAACTGTGTCAACGCGTCCAAACCCGAACTGGCTGTCGTCGCGGGTGGCAGGTCATAGGTCAATTCGGGGTCGACCAGCGCAACGCTTGGCAGCATCATGGGACTTCGCAGACTCACCTTCACCCCATGCTCAGGCGACTCGATCACTGCGTTGCGAGTCACCTCTGTCCCGGTTCCCGCCGTGGTCGGGATGGCGATATATGGCAGCGGTGTAACTGCCAGCGTCTGTCCCTTGCCAACGACTTCGAGATAATCCAACACATCGCCGGGGTTGGTTGCCAGCGCCGAGACCGCCTTGCCCGTGTCCAGCACGCTCCCGCCGCCCAAGCCGATGACCGTGTCACAGCCTGCAGCGAGCTTTGTTCCCTCGCATACCACATCCACCGTCGGTTCCCCGTGGACTTCGAATTCGATGTGGGAAATGTCCAGCCCGGAGAGAATCTCACTTACAAGCGGCATCGAACACGACGACCTTCCCCTCACCAATAGCAGACGCTTCGTCCGTCCCGCCAGTTGGTCAGCCAACCCCTTGACCTTTCCCGCCCCGAAGATGATTTTGTTTGCGGTGGCAAATTCAAAAGAGGACATAAATTTTCACCTCTGGACTCCAAAGTCTCCTGACTTTGGACATCAACGATGAGAGTTCGCTACCACCCCGCATCTTCAGGGAAAATATTTGCGTACTCGACTCTCTGTCTCGGCTCAGCCATCATCCCGGTCGCTGTGTCGCGCCACTTTGCGTAATGTGCAGTTTCCTTGTGGGCAGCGACAGCCTCCGCCGACTTATACACCTCGACTAAAATAAACCGTGTCGGGTCGTCCGCCTGCTGAATGACATCGAAACGCGCAATGCCTGGCTCCTTCACGCTATTGGACGCATTCTGGATGGTTGCCTGCTTGAACGCCTCGACAAACTCAGGCTTGACATGCACATGGACATGAACGATATTCATCTTTGTCTCCTTGTGATGATCTGGTGAATAATTTTCATCAATTAAACACCCCAAAAGGATTTTGTGCAATCGTTTTTCCTTTGTGTACGGCTTTCTCAAAGTCTAATTTGTGTCGCTCTGAGGGAGCGCGTTCGCCGCGACTGAAGAGTCTCTTTGCCATCGTAGAGACCCTTCGCTGTCGCTCAGGGTGACACTTTTCGTTTTGTCAAGCGATAATGAGAAAGCCATACTTTGTGCTTCTTCGTGTCCTTCGTGGATAACAAGTTAAAACAAAATCGCCCTTTTCCAAGGACGATTTTTGTCGGGGCGAGAGGATTTGAACCTCCGACCTCTTGCACCCCATGCAAGCGCGCTAGCCGGGCTGCGCCACGCCCCGAATTGAGCGACCCGTATTATAGCCGCGTTTCATCATTCTGGCAAATGAAATTTACATCCGTATGAAATTCGGTTCTCCCTGTGTCTGCATATCGTGGAGTACCATCGAACCACGTGATTTTCACTTATAATTCACTCAACAGCGGTAAAATAGAACTATCGGAGTTCCATTATGTCAAATATGGTTGAAGTTGTTATCGACAGCATCCGCGTGCACTTGATGGCGCCGCAACGGGTCCTTGTGCTCAAGCAAGTCAACGCCCCGCGTTACCTGACCATCTGGGTGGGTCCCTACGAAGCGGAAGCCATCACCATTGCCTTGCAGGAAGTGGAAGTTGCGCGCCCACTCACCCACGACCTGCTCAAGAATATCTTTACCGCTTTCAACGCGCGCATCACCCGGATCGAGATTGTCAAACTGGAGAATGACATCTTCTACGGCAACATCATCGCAGAGACCGAGATGGGCGAAATGCGAATCGACTCGCGTCCGTCGGATGCCATTGCCATCGCTGTGCGTGCCCACGTGCCGATCCTTGTCCATGTGGACGTGATGGATGCTGCTGGTATGTCACCCGAACAGGATATGCCTGCCGAGCCAGCAACCCCGCCGCAAAAGGAAGCACCCCCACCCCTCACTGATGAAGCCAATGACAGGCTTTCCGTCTTCAAAGATTTCATCGACAAACTGGACATCGACAAACCCGATAACGACAAACCCGCATCCTGAAGCTGATACAAATCAATGACCGATCCCTTCCCCGAAACACCTCCCTACGGGAATGAATCCGCCGCCCCCAGTTCAACGTCCCCGACTGTTCCACATAGTCGGGAAGCTGAAGAAGCAGTTGTCGGGGCGGTGCTGATTAATCCCGAAGTCTATTACGACGTGGCCCAATTCCTCGCGGCGGATGATTTCTACATCCACCGCAACAAATGGATTTGGGAGGCATTTACGCGCCTGCACGAACAGCGCATCCCCGTTGACCTGCTGACCCTATCCGAGGAATTGGAGAAGGTCAACCAACTGGCGGATGTCGGCGGCTCGGCATACCTGACCTCGCTCATCAACCAGGTTCCATCGTCTCTCAACGCGGAATCCTACGGCCGCATCGTCGAAGGACATTCCATCCGCCGCAAGATGATCAATGCCGCCAACAAGATCGCGTCCATTGCATACAACGAGTCATCCGCAGTAGATGATGTGATGAACGAGGCGGAGAAGGCGGTCTTTAACGTCAGCGAGCGGCGGCTCAAACATGATCTCCAGCCGATCTCCGATGTTCTGAGCGATTACTACGACCGCATCGACGAGCTCGCCAAACATCCCGATGATATTCACGGTGTCCCAACGGGTTTCATCGACCTCGATAGAATGCTTACCGGTTTACAGCCTTCAGATTTACTCATTATCGCAGGTCGCCCCGGCCAGGGTAAAACGGGCTTTTTGCTTTCCATTGCAAAGAATGCCGCTCTTACCCATAAAAAGCATGTTGCCATCTTCTCATTGGAAATGTCCAATGAGCAGGTTGTCCAGCGTTTGATCGCACAGGAAACAGGCATCGACTCCCAGCGCCTGCGAAACGGCAAATTGCAGGAAAACGAATGGCCATTATTTACCCATGCCATCGAAGTTTTTTCGGATACACACATTTATCTTGACGATACGCCCGCCATCACTCCGCTTCAACTGCGGACAAAATGCCGCCGCCTGCACATGGAGTTTGGTATCGACCTGATCATTATTGATTACTTGCAGCTCATGGGTGGCGACACACGCAACGACAACCGCGTGCAGGAAGTCTCGTACATCTCGCGCAACTTGAAGGTGCTGGCGCGTGAGTTGAACGTACCCGTATTGACCGCCGCGCAGTTATCCCGTGCGGTTGAACAGCGCACCGATAAACGTCCCGTGCTTTCGGATTTACGTGAATCTGGTTCGCTGGAACAGGATGCCGATATCGTCATGTTCATCTATCGTCCCGATCAATATGAGAAGGACACCGAGAAACAGAATGTGGCCGAGATCATCATCGCCAAACATCGCAATGGTCCCGTAGGCAATGTGGAATTGATCTTCCGCAGCGCGTTGGCGAAGTTCGAGAATGCCGCGACGAAGGTGTTTCGACCGAATGAATAATTCGTTGTAGGGGCGGGGTTCTCCCGCCCAGGGCGAGGAGACCTCGCCCCTACAAAATTATGGATAAATTCCCAGGCTTTACCTCCTCCGAGACATTCACCCAAGTCCCTGATTCGTTCATCCATCTTTTGAAAGAGATCGATGATGTGGCGGAATTAAAGGTGATTTTGTATGCCATCTGGCGCATCGAGCATATCGAAGGACATTTCCGCGGGCTGCGGGAAGCTGATTTCGAAGAAGACGCTTTGGGCTTAAGCAGCGGGAAGATTCGGTCTGGACTGGGAAAAGCCGTCCAGCGTGGGACTCTTCTCAGGCGCGAGCACGAAGCGGAAGTCTTTTACTTTCTCAATTCGCCACGCGGACGTTTATCCGCCGAGGCGTTCGACAAAGGTCAGTGGAACGAATCCGCAATGGGTTCATCCACACCGATGAGGAAGTCGAACATCTTCAAATTGTACGAGGAGAACATTGGCGCGCTCACGCCTTTACTGTCGGACATGCTGCGTGAGGCGGAGAAAAATTATCCAGCCGCATGGTTCGAGGAAGCGTTCGAGATCGCGGTCAGCCGCAACATCCGCAACTGGAAATACGTGGAAGCCATTTTAGTGCGCTGGAAGGAAAAAGGGAAAGATGAAAGAAAAGATCAACAAGACGTTGTCAAAGATGCGAAACGATACTCGGACAGTGAATTCTCCGAGTTCATCAATCGAGATTGAGACTCTAACCAAAACGCTCGGCGACCCAAATTGTCCGCACTGCGGTGGGGCGGGTTATGTGCGCTACGATGTACCAGTGGGCCATGAAAAATTTGGCAAACTCGAATCGTGCGTCTGCCGTGCCAAGGATGTGGCGGAAAGCGCGCGCAACCGTCTGTTTGCAATGAGCAACCTCGACCGACTGAGCCACCTGCGTTTTGAAAACTTCAAGGCATCGGGAAATGAAAAAGCAAAGTTCATGACACCGCAGGAAAGGGAGAATTTACACGCCGCATTCGAAGTGTGTGAAAAGTTCGCACAGATGCGCACAGGCTGGATTTTGCTCGAGGGCGGATATGGCTGCGGTAAGACTCATCTCGCGGCGGCGATTGCCAACGATGCCGTGGAAAAGGGGACGCCCACGCTGTTCATCACCGTGCCCGACCTGCTCGATTCTTTGCGCTTCGCCTACAACGATCCTGAGACAACTTTCGAGCAGCGCTTTGAAGAAATCCGCAACGCAGAGTTGTTAATCCTCGATGACTTCGGCACACAAAATGCAACCGCCTGGGCGCAGGAAAAACTATTCCAGATCATCAACTTCCGTTACATCAACAAACTGGCGACGGTCATCACCACCAACCTGATGCTGGACGAGATCGAAGGACGCATCCGCTCGCGCTTGCAGGATGACGAGTTCGTCAACTATGTGAAGATCAGCGCGCCCGATTATCGCCGTCCTGAGGAGACCAGCAACCCCGGCATCTCGATGCTGTCTCTGCCTGAAATGAAGAACATGACCTTCAAGACATTTCAAATGCGCGAGGATGAGATCGGCAAGGAAGCGGTCACGACCACTGTCACCGAGAAGCAAGATAAATTCGGCAACAAATATAAGGACAAGGAAGTCACCCGCATCAAGGTGACGAAGGACGATGTCAAGACCCTGCACGATGCGTTTGGCGCGGCAGCGGCGTTTGCGGAAGAGCCGAACGGCTGGCTGGTGCTTTTGGGACAGTCCTTCTGTGGCAAAACCCATCTTGCGGCGGCAATCGGCAACTACCGCATCGCTCTCGGCGGACAGGCGCTGCTGGTGGAAGTCTCGTCCCTGCTGGATTATCTGCGCCAGACCTTCCGCCCCAGTTCCGAAGTTCCGTTTGACCGGCGCTTCCACGAAATCCGCACCACGCCGCTGTTGATTCTGGATGACCTCAAAGACAGCGGTTCAAGTTCCGTTTGGGCGGAGGATAAACTCTACAGCGTGTTGAACTATCGCTACAACGCCCACCTGCCCACGGTCATCACTTCCACCATGCGGGCGGAGGGGTTCGCGCTGAGTTATCCCAATCTGTGGAATAAACTGCTCGACCCGTCCATGTCACAGGTGATTGCGATCAACGTGCCGCCGTATCGGCGGGTGGCGAAAGGTGGTAAGGCGGGTCCATATAAGAAGAAGTGAAACAACCAGGTGACTGTCACTTGGCAAACTCTTTATCGGTAGAAGGAGACCCCCATGAAATCCCGTCTTACTGGGGTATTGATCGGACAAATTATTGGAATCATCATCGTGTGTATGATTTCCAGTTTTATTGCACTGATTTCATTTGGAGGCATTGCAGGCGTGACCATGGCTTCCAGCTCTGAGAAGATATTTCAATATGTTGCCCCGCTCTCCTGTCCCGATGGGACAATGAAATACGAGGAATACACCGCATCCTATAACCGCCCTGGCGAGACCAATTTTTACGTGGAGTGTGTCGCCGCTGATGGAAGTACAACCGACATCACCATGCAGTCCATCGGATATTCACTCCTTGGCTTCTATCTCGCCTGCTTCCTGCCCTTGTGCATTCCCGGTGGGTTGGTGGCAATTATTATCCCGCTTTTCTTTTTGCGAGGCGGGAAGAGGAGAGAACCGCCCACAGCAAGTGCAATCGAGACTTTGTAACCACCAACCAGTCCCTTTTTTGTGACGGCTGATATTCAATATTTATATAATAAATATATTGTAAATTATCCTCCCTCGTGTTAAACTTTTCCTACCGACAGCCTGTATAAAGCAGGCTGTTTTTCATTCCAACTTTAACATGAGGTAACCAAATGCTCCCCACTTATTTACTATCCCTTCGCGAAGGCTTGGAAGCCGCACTCATTATCGGTATTGTGCTTGGCGCGCTCCAGAAAATCCGCCGCACCGATCTATCCCCCGCCCTCTGGCTCGGCACGTTGAGCGCGATTGTTGTCAGCATGCTTGCCGCCATCCTGCTTACCATGCTCGGCTTAAGTTTCGAGGGCAGGGCGGAACAAATTTACGAAGGTATCACCATGTTCCTTGCCGCAAGCATTCTCACCTGGATGATTTTCTGGATGAACACCCAGGCAAAAAATATCAAAGGCGAGCTGGAGGAAGGCGTGAACAAGGCCGCAGCTTCCACAGGCAGACGCGCCATCTTCTGGCTGGCATTCGTCGCCGTCGTGCGTGAAGGCGTGGAACTGGCACTCTTTCTCACCGCTGCATTCTTTGCGGGCAATTACAGCAATATCGTGGCAAGCGCCATTCTCACGCTGACAGGTGTTGTACTGGGACTCGGTACTGCCATCCTGTTGGGTTGGTCGCTGCTTGCCGCCACTGCGCGTCTCAACCTCAAGCGATTCTTTCAGGTCACAGGTTATCTGCTCATTCTCTTTGCGGCGGGACTGGTGGCTCATGGTATCCATGAATTCAACGAAGCTGGCTGGATCCCCAGCGTCATCGAACATGTTTGGGACGTGAACGTCATTATCGACGAAACATCGGTCCTTGGCGAACTGCTCAAGACACTCTTTGGATACAACGGCAATCCATCGCTGACAGAGGTCATCGGGTATTTTTCCTATCTTGCAAGTGTTATATTTCTCTTCACCCGTAACACGGTCAAACGCGACATAAGGGCCGCGCAAACGCAACCATAGTTTGCCGCAAAAGAAAAAGACAAAATTTGTCATTCCAAAACAGGCTTCAAGTCACTATGACCTGGAGCCTTTTTTCGTTACGAAGTGCCCGTAAGGGTATACTAGGGGTCATGAAAACTCTCCCCACCCCTGATTTTTTTGACCCAACGCAAGTCGGCGAAATTTGGAAAGTGGACTATGCCACCCGTGCAGATCAGGCACGCGATTGGGCAAAGCAGTACGACCTTAAGCCTGCTTCCGCTTCAAGCAACAGAATCTCCCTTTTGCTGGTGGACGTGCAGAACACTTTCTGCATCCCCGGCTTTGAACTCTTCGTTGGCGGTCGCAGCGGACATGGCGCAGTGGACGACAACGTCCGCCTGTGTGAATTCATCTATCGCAATCTGGGGAATATCACAAGCATCACCGCCACTCTGGATACCCACCTTTCCCAGCAAATCTTCCATCCCATCTTTTTCGTGGACAAGAACGGGAATCATCCCGCGCCGTACACCATGATTCAAGTGGAGCAACTGCAAAGGGAGGAATGGAAGTTCAACTCTGCCCTCGCGCCGCGCTATGACATTACACCCGAATACGGTCAACAGATGATAGTTCACTATGCTGAAACATTACGCAGGCGCGGCAAATATGCGTTGACCATCTGGCCCTATCACGCCATGCTTGGCGGGATAGGACATGCCCTTGTGCCAGCTGTGGAGGAGACCGTTTTCTTCCATTCGATTGCGCGGCTTTCGCAACCCAAATTCGAAGTCAAAGGCGAGCATCCCTTTACCGAACATTATTCCGCCGTCGGTCCCGATGTGACCAAAGGTCCGAAGGGCGAAACACTTGGTAAACATAATGATGCTTTTATCAATGAATTGAAGGAAGTGGACGTGATGGTCATTGCCGGGCAGGCAAAAAGTCATTGCGTGGCATGGACCATCTCTGACCTGCTGGATGATATTCGCGCGGCAGACCCGGATTTGGCAAGAAGGGTCTACCTGCTCGAAGACTGCACCTCCCCCGTCGTGGTCCCCGGCGCAGATTTTACCGACCAGGCAGACGAAGCTTTTGAAGCCTTCGCGCAGGCAGGGATGAAAATCATCAAGTCAACCGATGTGCTGGGGTGATGCGCCTTGGACAACTCCCAAAATAGACAATCGCGACATGGGAACAACTCACGGACTTACACTGGGGAAATTTGCGCCTTTGCACAAAGGACATCAATTGGTCATCGAGACAGCGCTTGCCGAAATGGATGAAATGTCCGTGATCGTTTATGACGCGCCCGAAACAACGCCCGTTCCTCTAAATGTTCGCTCCGACTGGATAAGAGAGTTGTATCCAACAGTAAAAGTAATTGAAGCCTGGGACGGCCCGACCGAAGTCGGTAGCACGCCTGAAATAAAACAAAGGCATGAGAAATACGTCATCGAACATTTGAAGGTTTCCGGCATAACGCATTTTTATTCCAGCGAGTTTTATGGCGAACACATGAGCGCCGCCCTTGGTGCAACCAACAGACTTGTAAATCCTTCCCGCAATACTGTCGCCGTTTCCGGGACAAAGATTAGGGAAAATCCATTTCTGTACCGCGAATATATTCCACCAGTTGTGTACCGGGATTTAATTACAAATGTCGTCTTTTTGGGCGCGCCGTCTACAGGAAAAACAACCATCACCCGTGAATTGGCTGACGAATATGGAACGGTCTGGATGCCGGAATATGGACGGGAATATTGGGAAAATAATCAAGTTAATCGCAGATTATCACTGGGACAACTAGTGGAAATAGCAGAAGGCCATTTGGAACGTGAAAATGAACTCCTCTATCAGGCAAATCAATACCTGTTTACCGACACCAACGCCATAACCACTTTCATGTTTTCACGGTACTACCACCAGGCTGCTCGCAACAGGCTAGTTAAGTTGGCAAATATGGCTCAATCTCGATATGACCTTGTTTTTCTTTGTGACGTTGACATCCCATACGATGACACATGGGATCGCTCAGGTGATGTCAACAGAATAGTTTTCCAAAAGCAGATCATTGGAGATTTACTTACCAGGAAAATTCCCTTCATCACCCTCAGAGGCAATCTGAAAACCAGGATTACGAAGGTAAAGAAGACCCTTAGCGAATTTCAGAAATACAAGTCGCTTGCAGACATATTCATGAAAAAGGAACGGAAACGATGGTAAATTTCTTAAGTGTGGACAACATAGCTTTTACCGTCCTCAGATACCCAATGAGTTATGTGGAGTTTATCGGTACAGTCTTGTATTTGTATTCTGTCTGGCTGATTGCGAAGAGAAACACACTGACATGGCCGGTTGGGATTGTCAGCGTTCTGCTTTACATGATTCTGTTTTACCAAATCAGGCTTTATTCCGATACTATCGAACAAGTCTATTACCTCGGTGCAAGTGTTTACGGCTGGTGGGTTTGGAATAAATCTCCGAAAGATAACGGAAAAATAGTCGATGTCATGTACGGCAATTCAACGGACCTTGTTTTATGGGCAGTACTTACCGCTTTTATTTCAATTATCTTCGGCTTTTTGATGAGCCGAATATATGTTTTCCTCCCTGCCATATTCCCCGAGGCGGCTTCATTTCCATATCTTGATGCCTTCACAACCATAATGAGTTTTTCAGCCATGTGGTTAATGGCTCGGAAAAGGACCGAAAGCTGGGTTTACTGGATTATTGTAGACGCCATCGGCATGTGGCTGTATTTCGTCAAGGATGTAAGATTTATCTCCTTGCTGTACGTTACATTGCTTATAATGGCTGTGAACGGATTTAGAATGTGGCATAAGGCCATTCAAAACAGTGCGGTGTTTTCAAAAGAAGCCGCGTAACGCGAGATTTATTTGTTTTTTAAATTACCCAACACAAATCGAGGAATCATGTCCATTTTCGACGGCAAGCGCTTGACCAATGAAACCTTTAAACTCGATATCGAACGCATGAGGCGCGGATGGTATTCAGATAAATACTTCGAAAACATCAACCGCATGTTGACCGCGCTCGCAAAGGAGGGGTACACCTATTCGGGCGAGCATCACAACCTGCCTCAAGGCATATCTCCCGAGCAGATCGCCGTCGGTGATATCGAAGTGGAGATGCAATGGTTCACCCGCCGCATGGGAAAAACCATCGTTGTCGGTGTGGACAAGGCACTCGCCATGCTCAAACATTGCACAGGCTACTTCGAGGGTGACAACTTCGTGGATACATCGGACAAACTGGAAGTCTGGGCGGTTCAGGATGGTTCCACTGTTGAGTATGGTGGCGACCCGAAGAAAATCCAACCTGTCATCAAGGTACGCGGACGTTATCGCGATTTTGCCCTGCTTGAAACTCCGACACTGGGAATCCTCACTCGTTCCAGCCGTGTGGCAACCAACGTGTACGAAACCTTTGTAGCGTCCAAGGGCAAACCCGTTCTGTTTTTCCCCGCACGTTTTGACCTTCACGAAGTTCAAGCCGCCGACGGGTACGCCTACAATATCGCCCTCCTGCGTTTCAACCGCGACCATGCGCACGATATCGGCGCCTTCGTCTCGACGGATGCTCAAGGTGACTGGTGGGGTGGCGCTGGTGGTGGCACAGTGGCTCATGCCGCAATTGCCTCCTTCCTCGGAGATACTGCCGAGGCCATGATGGCATTCTCGCGTATCCTGCCTCCCGAGATCCCACGCATTGCATTGGTGGATTTCAACAACGACTCGGTTCGCGATTCCCTGCTCGTGCTGGATAAGATGTTTGCGAAATACCGTGAATTGACTGACGCTGGAAATGAGAAAGAGGCAAAGAAGTACAGGTTATACGGCGTACGGTTGGATACAAGCGGAAGCATACGTGACGTCTCTGTCCAGCCGCTGGGCGACCCCGCCCTGGACCTGGGCGTCAATCCACGGCTTGTGTTCAACGTCCGCCAGGGGTTGGATCATGCCTGGGAAAACTGGATCCTGCCTGAGGCTTGGAAAAAGCTGGCACAGGAATATTGTTGCCGGGTGAAGATCGTCGTCTCCGGTGGGTTTAATCCAGAAAAAATCCGCAAGTTCGAAAAATTGGAAGTCCCCGTGGATATTTACGCCGTCGGTTCGTACCTGTTTAGCAACGGCAACAGCACGACCACCGATTACACAGCGGATGTGGTGCGTGTGAAGATTCACGGTGAATGGATCGACATGGCAAAGATGGGGCGCAAGGTGGGTGATAATGAAAATTTGGAACGGGTGTGGTAGGCGTGAAGCTCATTGTCCTCTACACCCTGATCGCGGGCGTGGTCTCAGCCGTGACAGCGCCCATCCCCGGCACGTCTCTGCTGTTGACTGCGCTGGAGGTTTACATGATCGTCCACCTGGCAAAGGTGTACGATTACAAGCTGGGGTTCAAGGAAATAGGTTATACCGCCTTTGCAATTTGGGGGCTTTCCACGTTATTACAAGACACAGCGTTGGAAATCCTTACCTTTGTCCCCGGTTTTGGTTGGGCGGCAGAAGTGATCGTGGCGGTGTTGTTTGTTTTCTTTTTGGGGAACCTGGCAAACTTGTATTTCAAGAAGAAAGCATAACCTGACTCAACTCATGGCGAGGCCGGGACTTTGAGCAGGATTCCCACCAAATAACCAGCCAGCGCGCTGAGCGTGCCAATGATCATCATTTCCAATCCGCTGCGCATCGGTTTGCCGACGGTCACACGTGCCTTGTACGCGCCAATGGCAAACAACGTCAATGCTGTGACAAGCATGGATGTCCACATGCTTGTAACGACAGGCAAAAACAGAAACGGGGCAACGGGAATGAGCGAGCCAATAACCGCAGACACTCCAACCACCCACGCGGCGCGGAATGCCGTTTTCCGATCCACGGGCGCAAGGCGATGCTCCTCCGCCATCATCACCGCCACCCACACATCCTGGTTCGCGGTAATCGTCTCAACGATGTGGTCGAGCAGTTCCCCCTTAAATCCCCTGCCTGCGTAAATGTCCCGCACCTCTTTTATTTCAAGGTTCGGAGTTTCTTTGACATGGCGATATTCGCGCTCGCGCTCGCTTTGATACAAGTCCGCATCTGCAAGCGTGGTCGTGAATGCCACCGCACCCATTGAGATTGATTCTGCAAAGGTGGTGGCAAGCCCCGCAACGAGGACCACGCGCGCGTCATTCGTCGCCGCAGCAATTCCAAGCACAACGCCGAGCACATTGACCAGCCCATCCTGCGCGCCCAAAATAAAATCCGAAAGTCCCGATCCCCTTTTGTGCGGATCGGTCTGGACGTGGTGCAAGACTTCATTGATAAGTTCGTCGTGAGTGACAGGTTTCATGTTCATTATCATACTCACATCAAACCGCTCTGATAATGGACAAATGTCACATATTCATGGACAGCGATTAAATATTTCCAAGCCTTGACATTCCTCCATTTTCGCAGATAATAGCTCCAATAAGCAAGCCTAAAAAGGCAGTGACAGAGGAAAGTAGACTGGCAGAAGTCGTCAGAGACGCGCAAGGCAAGCGGTGAAATTGCGCCCGACCGAAACCCGTTGAAGTTCCCTCTCGAGCCGTTCAGGTGAACGATCTCCCAGTAGTCTGAACCGTATTCTCGACGTTACACGAGAGGCTGATGTTGGTCAGCGCAAAGAGCATCTGTCCTTCGACTTCGCTCAGGACGATGAACGTGGGTGGTACCGCGGGAAACTCCCTCCCGTCCCATTGTGGACGGGAGGATTTTATTTTGTATCATGCGTAGGGGCGGATCGTGATCCGCCCCTACCGAAAACGGAGGTCGTATGTTGGATAAATTGAACGAGATCGAAAAGTCTGCGCTGGAGAGTCTGGCGGATGTGAAGGATCAGTCCGCAGTAGACGCGTGGCGGGTGGCGAACCTGGGACGAAGCTCCCCGCTGATGCAGGTCTTTTCGGGGCTGGGTAAACTCTCGAAGGAGGAGAAACCAGCCGTCGGCGCGGCAGCTAACAAGGTCAAGGTGGCGCTCGAAGCCGCGTTGGAGGAAAGGTCCAAGGCGGTGAAGGAAACCATGTTGGCAAAGTCCCTCGAAGAGGAAGTGCTGGATGTTACCCTGCCTGGTCGCGCAGTCAACATCGGCAGGCTGCATCCATCCACGCAACAGCTGCGACGCGTGCTGTCCATTCTGGCTGAGATGGGTTTTCAGGTTTACACCTCGCGCGAGGTCGAAAGCGACGAGATGAACTTCCAGTTGCTGAACTTTGCCCCGCATCATCCCGCGCGCGAAATGCAGGACTCGTTTTACATCGAAGCGGAAGGGCGCGAGGACAACCCGATTTTGATGCGGACTCACACGTCGCCTGGGCAGATCCGCGCCATGCGCGAGGCTGTGGCGACTAACCCGCAGAATCCGCCGCCCATCCGTATTGCCTTGCCAGGGATGTGCTATCGTTATGAGCAGATCACAGCGCGTTCCGAGATTCAGTTCAACCAGGTGGAAGGACTCGCCGTCGGTGAGGGAATCACCTTCGCCGATCTGAAAGGCACGCTGACCGATTTTGCGCGACGCATGTTCGGCTCCCACGCAAGGGTTCGCTTCCGCGCTTCGTACTTCCCGTTCACGGAGCCAAGCGCCGAAGTGGACGTGGAATGTTTCGTCTGCGGCGGCAAGGGATGCCAGGTCTGCAAGAATTCGGGCTGGCTCGAAATTCTCGGCAGCGGCATGGTCCACCCGACCGTTTTGGAGAACGGCGGCTACGACCCCAGGCGTTATACGGGCTTCGCCTTCGGTATGGGGACCGAACGCCAGTTGATGCTGAGAAACAAGATCACCGACATCCGTTACTTCTGGGGTAACGATGAGCGGTTCCTTGAACAGTTCTAGCAAGGAGTGAATTATGAAGTTACCTCTCTCATGGCTGAAAGATTTCATTGATCTGGACGGATTGTCCGTTGAAGATATTGCCCGCAAATTAACCCTTGCTGGTCTCGAAGTGGATGAGATTCTCTACGTGGGTCTGCCAGTACCTGAAAATGTCGCGTCCGGCATGCATTCAAGCGAGAAACATGAGTTCAGGACCAACGGCATTGCGTGGAACAGAGAAAAAATCGTCGTGGCGGAAATCCGTGAGGTGAAGCCGCATCCTAACGCCGACAAGTTGACCCTGCTCGATCTATATGACGGTGAAAAAGAGCAGGTGGTATTGACGGGCGCTCCCAACATCTTCCACCTCAAAGGCACGGGACCGCTTCACAAGCCCATCAAAGTGGCGTACGCAAAAGAAGGTTCGACCATTTACGATGGTCATGCCGATGGTCTCGTGCTGACCACGCTCAAACGCGCCAAAATCCGCGGCGTGGATTCGTATTCGATGGTCTGCTCCGAAAAGGAACTGGGCATCAGCGAAGAACATGATGGCATCATCCTGCTCGATGACGATGCCCCCGTCGGGATGCCGCTTGTCGATTATATGGGCGACGCCGTTTTGGATATCTCCATCCTGCCGAACATGGCACGCAATGCGAATGTGATCGGTGTGGCGCGCGAACTCTCCGCCCTGCTGGGACGGAAGTTGAAGAAGCCAATCTCAGGTCATGGTCAACAGACTGCTGGACAGTCGGTGCAGGAACTGGTCGAGATCGAAATCACCAACCCCGAGTTGAATCCACGCTTTGTGATTGGACTCATTCGGGATGTGGAAATCAAGCCCAGCCCGTATCAAATCCAGCGCAGGTTGAAACTCGCTGGCATACGCGCCATCAACAGCGTAGTAGATGCGACCAACTACGCCATGCTCGAACTTGGCGAGCCGTTGCACGCCTTTGACTACGATGTCCTCAAGGAACGCGCTGGCAGCAAAAAGGTCAAGATCATCACACGCACTGCGAAGGATGGAGAAAAACTCACCACCCTCGATGGTGTGGAACGCGTGCTCACGTCCACTAATGTGTTGGTCTGTGACGAAAAAGGTTCGCTATCACTTGCTGGCGTGATGGGCGGCGCTGAATCTGAAGTGACCGACAAGACCAAAAACATCCTGCTTGAAGGCGCAGGATGGAACTTCATCAATACACGCCGTACAGCAAAACAGCACAATCTTCCATCTGAGGCATCGTTCCGTTTCTCGCGCGGCGTGCATCCCGCTGTTGCCGAACACGGTGTCAATCTCGGCTTGAAATACATGGCAGAATGGTCAAACGGCAAAGTCGCGCCAGGGCTTGTGGATGCGTATCCGCTCAAGCCAAAGGATTCCGTTGTTGAAGTCACATCCAAAGATGTGAAGCGCCTGCTCGGCATTGAGCTTGCACCCGAAAAGATTGCCGAGCTTCTGTCGCATCTTGAGTTCACGTGCCAGGCGATGGGCGACAAAGTACAAGTGACCGCTCCGCCCCATCGCATGGACATCGGCGAGGGCGTCGTCGGTCTCGCGGATGTACTGGAAGAAGTGGCGCGTTCGTACGGCTACGAAAACATCCCCACCACCACGATGGCGGATGCACTGCCCCCACAGATCGGCAACCCCATCCACGAGTGGGAGGAACACTTGCGCGACTTGCTCGTCTCTATCGGGATGCAGGAAATTGTCACCTACCGCATGACCTCGCCTGAGCGAGAGGCACGGCTATCCGCGAAAGATAACTATGTCCGCATTGCCAATCCCATCGCGCCCGAACGCAGTGTCCTACGCCGCAGCCTGTTGACCTCCGTACTGGAAGTGGCAGAGAAAAATGCCAAGGCGGAGTCCATTGCGATGTTCGAGGTTGGCTCAATCTTCGAACCTGTGAAGAATGATTTGCCCAATGAGCCACGCAAACTGGCGATGGTGATGACGGGAGCCAGAATCGCCTCTGCCTGGGACGTGAAAGATGTCCCCACCTTCGACTTCTTCGATATGAAGGGACGGGTCGAGCTGATGCTGGCTGGATTGCGCTTCACTGACGCCGCTTATGCTCCCGCAAGTGCTTCGACTACGCTCAGCACGACATACTTGCACCCTGGCAAGTCCGCCGAGGTGAAGGTCAAAGGCGAAGTGGTCGGCGTATTCGGTGAACTGCATCCGTTGGTGAAGGAGAAATTCGAGTTCGGCGACTCCCCCGTCATCGTGGCTGAATTCGATTTGGAGAAACTGCGGACAATGACCCCATCCTATGGCATCCAGCCCTTCTCCGAGTTCCCGCCCATTTATGAGGATATCGCCCTCATCCTGGATGAAGCTGTCCCTGCCGCCACAGTCGAGGCATTGATCAGGCAGACAGGCGGAAAGATCGTGACGGATGTCAAGTTGTTCGATGTCTATCGCGATGAAAAAATCGGCGTGGGCAAGAAGTCACTGGCATACAGTCTCACCTATCAGGCTGAGAAGACCATGACCGATGCTGAAGCCGCCGCCATCCGCGGCAAAATCGTCAAACGGCTGGAGCGCGAAGTCGGCGCGAAGTTGAGAAGTTAGCAGTACAAACGGGATGCAAGCAAAACTTGCATCCCGTTTTTATTGGTTGTATACTGACATAAATCTAATTCGTTAAAGGAGAAAAGAATATGGATGCAAAAACCAAAGGTATTATCGCCACCATCGCGGCAGTTGTTCTATGTGGATGCCCGGGCCTGTTCATGTGTTTCTTCGGCGCTACAACCCTTGCCGCCAGCCAGACACCTGGAGCCGAGATCGATGTCTTCGGCAGCAGCGACCCAACCTCGGCCATGACAATGGGCATTGTGTTCCTGTGCCTGTCAATTATATTTATCCTAATTCCCATTGTTGTGGGTTTCTTTATGTTTCGCAAGAAGCCGGAAGTTGTGATTGAAAGCAACGAACCGCTTCCGCCGGCTTCATAATCATTAAAAAATCCTCTGGAGGGTATGCCTTCCAGAGGATTTTTTATTAGCTGGGCCGAGCTACTTAACTTCAACAGTCACTTTCAGTTTACAAAAGTTCTGTTTCCCAACCCGAAGCGACCAGTTGGTGACATAGGTTCCCTCCTGCTTGGGCGCTTTCATATTCACAATAAGATCGATCTCCCCGCCCGTTGGGACGGGATTCGGCAGGTCGTATGCAGATTGCTTGTGCAGCTTCTCTCCGCTAAGGTAATGATAATCTATGCTGTTCGCATCCCAGGCATTTGCACCGACATTCATCACCCGCCAGAGGACCGCAAAGTCCGCATTTTTAGCAATGACGGAATTTTCTGTCGGGTCCTGTGAAACAAGCCGGCACGCAAATGGGTTGGATGAAATTTCCAGCGTCGGGGTCAGCGATGGGACTGTGGGTGTGGCAAGGAGAAACAGGAAGGTGGGCGTGGAGGTGGGGGCTTCAGTCGGTGTTCTAGTGAAGGTCACCGTGGGTGTAAATGTTGGCTGGAGGACAAAGGTCTGTGTTGCCGCCGCGCCGGCCGTTTGGGCAATGATGGTATTCAAAGAGGAAGGGTCAAAGGTTGGAGGAGCAAGCGGGGTCGCTATGATAGCAGGCGCGCAGGCAAGCAATAACACAAATACAAGAAGTATTGCCGGCATACGGTAATTTTGCTTGAGCATGATTCCTCCGAACCCAACACTACTTGACAGTGATCGTCACATAGCCGAAGCAGAGCCGCCCTTCGACAGTCCAGGTCATGGTATGGTCGCCATATTCCGTGGGAGCGGCCGCATCAAGCACCACTTCATATCTATCGCCCGGGGACATCGCCGGAAGTTCCACTTGAGTCACCGATGACATTACTGTGCCGCCGGTGTATTTCAGGTCAAACCCCTGATACCAGGACTGGGTGCCGGTATTGACAACGGTCATCCTAATATCGAAATCCTGTCCGCGGTTGAATTCCTGATAGGCGGTTGGACGCAGCCGGATGATATTACAGGCATAAGTCGGTTTGGCCGTGGCCACGCCCCCGCCGCTTGGCTTGGTTGTTGGGGTTATCACCACAAATGGCGTCAAGGTGGGAATTGTAAACGGCGTGGCGGTGGGCGTGACGGTATATTGAGCCTCGGTGGTCAACGCAACGGCAGTTGCAATCTGTCCCTGCGCCTCGATTGTTTGCGCGACAGCAGTATTGATCTGTGACTGGGTATCCAAGGTTGGTGTATTCTGGACCTGTTGTCCTTGCGGTTCCTGCTGCACCGAGGCTGTGGGCAGACAAGCGCCGATGAATAGTGCCAGCACCAGCATGATACCTGCCACTTGAATTATCTTTTTCATTTTTTCTCCTTCGAAGAATTGGACTTTATCTGAAATGAGGTGACAGTCACTTCTTCAGCCGGTTCCTTCGGGGAAAACCGCCCAAAGTGGCTGTCAGCTGATCACACATAACGTCGAATATAAACGTCCCACAGGTTAATGAACCTGACAATGTTTTACCACAAAAACCCGTGAGACGTTTCGTTCTTAATCCGTTTCACCCGCGCCGATGCCGAGCGGCTTCCATTTGCTTTCATCTTTCAGACGATGCTGAATGCCGCCGCGGTTGTGCAGTTCATCGAAGCCTTCGGGTTTGATGAACATCTGGTCGCCGTCCAACAGACCGGTCAATCCCGTCTGGCCGGGTTCGAGTCTCTTGTTCTGGCAGAACTTGCAGGTCTTCGGGTCGTGTATCGTGTATTCGGTCGGTTCCTCGTAAGTGGTCACATAACCTTCGTAGTTGCGGACGATGATCTTGTGGTCGGACATGCTCATCAGGTAATTGGGCATGACGGGAATCTTGCCGCCACCGCCGGGTGCATCCACGATGAACTGCGGGACGGCATAACCGGAGGTATGTCCGCGCAGGCCTTCAATGATCTCGATACCCTTCGCCACCGGCGTGCGAAAGTGTCCCGCGCCTTCCACCAGGTCACATTGATACAGGTAATACGGGCGCACGCGGATGCGGACCAGTTTTTGGACCAGGTCACGCTGGAGGTGGACGCAATCGTTCACTCCCGCCAGCAGAACGGATTGGTTGCCCAAAGGAATACCGGCACGACTTAAACGATCACAAGCCTCGTCGAGTTCCTTCGAGATTTCATTCGGGTGATTGACATGGATATTCAACCACAGCGGATGGAATTTGGCGAGCATGTCGCACAATTCCTGGGTCACACGCATGGGCATGAAGACCGGCACGCGCGAGCCAATCCGGACAATCTCGATGTGGGGAATCTCACGCAGACGGGTGAGCAGTTCCTCTAAAATCTTGGGAGCCAGCACAAGCGGATCGCCGCCAGAGAGCAGGACATCACGCACCTGCGGAGTCCGCTTGAGATATTCGATCTGCATCTCGAATTCCTGACGGTTGAAGGTTTGACCGGGATCGCCGACGATGCGCGAGCGGGTGCAGTAACGACAGTACGAGGCGCATTGGGTTGTCACCAGCATGAGGACCCGGTCAGGGTAACGATGAACCAGCCCGGGGACGGGGGAATGGCGATCTTCTGCAAGCGAATCCTCCATCATGGCTGTAAAAGCGTTCATCTCATCCGAGGTGGGGATGATCTGCTTGCGGACGGGGTCATTCGGGTCTTCGGGATTGATTAGCGAAATGTAATAGGGCGTCACGTCCACGCGGAACAGGTCCTGCTTTTGCAGGGCCTTGCGTTCACTTTCAGTGAGGCTGATGACTTTTTCGATATCTTCAGCGGAATTCAGACGGTGGCTCAATTGCCAGCGCCAGTCGTTCCATTTTTCATCGGGAACATCGGCATAAACCTGTGCGCGCTTTGAAACAAAGGGGGTGGGCATTTTATCCTCCGAAAATCTATATCAATAAAGTGGGTTTCACAAACTGCCAAACCGGGAGGGTGTCTGCGCTGGAAAATCTTTTGGGCTCCACAGCAGGCAGGAAAACAGGCAGTGTGGCATCCCAGCACAGGCTGGAGGATCATGATCCGGGCGGAAAAAGCCTGCAAACCTTGGAATCATATCAGCATTGTAAAAGCAAACGGAAAGCGGGTCAATGTCAGTATTATTTGGGCGGTACAATCGGGGGAAAGGAAAATCACATGCCACAAATCGATATTGATGTCACCCATCACACGGAATCGAACCGCTTCGAGGCACACCTCAATGGATATACAGCCGAATTGACCTACCACATGAGCGGCGACACCATCATTTTTACACACACGGGAGTCCCACCTGCGCTGGAAGGACAGGGTGTGGGAAGTTTGCTGGCAAAGACAGGGCTGGAATATGCCAAGAAGAACAACCTGAAAGTGCGGACGTTATGCTGGTTCGTGGATGGATATATTCAACGTCACGTGGAATATCAGGGACTGGTCAGGTAAGAATTGCTCGAAAGTCAGGATGAATTGGACTATATTGCCTTAAGCAGATCAAGGACCCGTTGAACAGCGACAGGGACCGAAGCGGCGATGGCGGGCGTCAGTCCCTCCTGAATGTCGTAAACATGCTGGGATTCGATTGCCACGACATGGATGTCCCTGTCGTCCGGCAGATCTGCGCCCAACTGTCTACCGGTGGCAAGCGCCGTTTTGAGGGAGGTATCGTGGGGGGCGGCGGTGTGACCGGAGGTGAGGTCAACCAAATCCTCCAGTGTAAAGGTGATGACTTCGCCCTGGGGATGTTTGCCCGTTGTCAGCGAGTCGATCAGGATGGCTTTTCTGTATCCAATCAAGTGTTCCATCAGGCTCAATCCACCCAGCGAAAGATAATCCACTTCGATATTTGCCCTGTCTTCGCGGAGGCGTTCTTCGACTTCGCGGGACACCACCCAGCCCACGCCGTCGTCCCCCAAAATCGGATTTCCAAGACCAATCAGCAGAATCTTTTCAAAAGGCATGCGTACTCCCGGTCAACAAAAGAGCGGATAACCTGCGGGTCATCCGCTCTTTATTCTACAATACAACAGGGAAACCAAGGGTCTTGAAGCTAGATGTACTTCCCGCTAATATAATCGGAAAGCTGCCCGATCTCTGTTTCCTGTTCTCTAATGACGGCCTTTACCACATCGCCAATGGAAACCAGCCCGACCAGATCGCCGTTTTTGAGCACCGGCAGGTGGCGGATATTCTGTTGGACGGTCAGAGTCATGCATTCCTCTGCAGTGGTTTTAGGTCCCACATAGTAAACCTTTTCGGTCATGATCTCTTTAACTTTTGTATTAATGGATGCCTTGTTCCGCAAAACAACCTTGCGGGCATAATCACGTTCAGAAATTATGCCAACCACCTCGTCATCATGCGTGACAACCAGCGCGCCGACATTTTTCTCTGCCATGAGTTTTAGCGCTTCCATCACGGTGGCATTGGGCGAGATTGTCCATACGTCCCGACCCTTTTGCATAAGCATCTGTTCGACTGTCGTTTTCATGAATTTATACCTCCAGGTTATGTTGGAAGAAACGATTGGAATGGGTAAAGACACCGT
The DNA here is from genome assembly GCA_030834895.1 of Anaerolineales bacterium. Taxonomy (GTDB): domain Bacteria; phylum Chloroflexota; class Anaerolineae; order Anaerolineales; family Villigracilaceae; genus Villigracilis. Next base: position 139,083 of record JAUQXA010000062.1, on the reverse strand, counting down.
GACAGGTATTTTTACCCATTCCTATTTTACCCGGCTAATCAACAAACTGCTTCAAGACATCCAACACTTCGCCATTCGCCTTGCGGACGGTGACTTCGAGCGGCATCTGCCCGGGCAGGGAATGGGTGGCGCAGCCAAAGCACGGGTCGTAGGAACGGAACGCCATCTCGACCATGTTCAGCAAGCCTTCGTTGACGTTGCCTTTCTTGATGAGGTTCGAGGCGGCTTTCTGAATCGACATGGTGATGGGCGCGTAGTTGTTGGTGGTACCGACGATAAGATTCGCCTTCGTCACCACGCCGCGCTCGTCCGTCCAATAGTGATGGGTAAGCGTGCCGCGCGGCGCTTCGACGATGCCCACGCCTTCGGTGGGAGTGGCGGTCGGGATGGCATGATAATTGGGCGAGGTGATCTCCGGGTCGGTTGCCAGTTCCACCCAGCGTTCGGCGGCGTAGAGCAACTCGATCAGACGCGCCCAGTGGGTTGCCAGCCGCTGGTGTACCGGTTTGCCGCCCAGGGTCTTGTACATCTTGTCGTACTCTTCCTGCGCGCGCGGGGTTGCCAGACCGTCGGCAGCATTGAGGCGGGAAAGCGGCGTAGCACAGTAGACGCCCGAGTCAGGTCCGTCCACAAAGCCTTTCCAGCCGACTTTCTTGAGGTAGGGGAACTTGAGGTATGTCCAAGGCTCCACATGCTCGGCGATATGTTCGGCGTATTCGTTTGGGGAATACTTTACGAATTCCTTGCCGTCGGGTCCCACCACGCGGACTTTGCCGTCGTAGAAGTTGGTGTGGTTGTTCTCGTCCACCATTCCCATGTAGTAGGTCTTGTGGGTGTAGATGTCTCCCAGAATCAGGTCGAGATAGGTCTTGTTGCTGAGGACAATGTCATTGAAGGCTTGCAGGCTGAACTGGGCGAATTCGATTGCCCAATGTCCCATCTCTTCGATTTCCTTGCGCTGTTCCTCGGTGATGCCCTTGGTCAGACCACCGGGGATGGATGTGCAGGGGTGCACCTTGCGTCCGCCGATCATCTCGACGACGGTGTGACCGTATTTGCGCATCTGGATGACCTTGCCACCGATTTCCAGTCCAACCTTGTGGATGACACCCAAAATGTTGCGCTCGGCAACGGGGGCGTCGGGACCGACGATGAAGTCTGGTCCAGCCAGGGCGTAGAAATGGGTGGTGTGGTCGGTGGCGTAGAATGCGCTGTACAGCAGTTCGCGCAGCATCTTGCCGGTGCGAGGGACTTCCACCTTGTAGACAGCATCCGCCGCTTTTGCCGCCGCCATGTGATGGGCTTCGGGGCAGACGCCGCAGATGCGGTTGGTGAGCAGCGCCATTTCCTCGACGGGGCGCCCGACGACGAAACGTTCAAAGCCGCGCAGTTCGGGAATCTGGAAGTAGGTGTTGGCAACATCGCCTTCATCGTTAAGGAAGATTTCGATCTTGCCGTGTCCTTCGAGGCGGGTAATCGGGTCAATTGTGATTCGTTGTGTCATGTCTACCTCCAAAATTAGTCGCCCGAATTCCAGGCTGGTTTGGCGGCGCGCAACAGGGAGCCTGCCAGATTAAAGCGATAAAACTGCCCGGCGGGATCAACCAACCCATCCAGGATTTTGTCGATCTCCTGCGGATCGTCCGAACCGATGGCTGAACCAAAGGCGGAGACCAGCCTCGCGCCATAATCCACCACGCCTTCGGCGGGACCGTAACAGCCGATGCACTGCGCCCCAGCCGTCGGGCAGCGGGAGTTGCATCCACTGCGGGTGGCAGGGCCGTTGCAGGGGATCCCCTGTTCGAGCAGGCAGAGTTCGGGGTCGGGGTGAATCAGTTGAATACGCTTGAATTCCTTGATGGTCTTTTCGTTGCGCTTGCGGGTGCATTCGTCGCAGACGGTGGAGTTGCCCGCGCCGATGGTTGATCCTTTGGGAGGCAATTCCGCCTTGCCTTGCAGAACCTGAATCACCAAATCAATGACCGCAGCAATCTGATGCGATTCGGGCGGACAGCCGGGCATGTAGTAATCCACATCCACAACCTGATCGAGGGTCTTGAGAACCGGGTACAGGGTCGGGATGTGAAGTTTGCCTTCGGGCATGTCGTAGGAAGTCATCGGGCGCAGGTTATCCGGGTTGTCGGTCGAGACCGTGCTGAAAGCCGTGTCCACGATTTCCTTGATGGGTGAGAAATTTGCCAGACCGGGGATACAGCCTTCGTTGGCACAGGAACCGAACGCCACCAGAATCTGCGACTTGCGACGCAGCAGTTTGGCAACATGTTCGTTCTCGTCGTTGCGGATTCCGCCGTTGAAGAGGGTCAACAGGATGGAGCCATCCTCCATCGCCTCCACGTCCTTGTATTTGGCATCCATGGCAACGGGCCAAAAGACTACATCGAAGTTGGCGTCCACATCCAAAATCTTCTCGTGGATGTTCAGCACGGCGATCTCACAGCCGCCGCACGAAGCCGCCCAGTACATTGCGAATTTGGGTTTGCTCATACCGCTGCCTCCTCGAGAACGGGGGTTTTTTCCGCTGTTGCGCCATTCGACTTGTTCCAATTCAGCGGACCAAGCGCGCGCACCTGTTCGACGAATTTATTGACCTCGGCGGCAAAGATCGCGCCTTCCGCCGCGCTTGCCCACAACAACTTCAAGCGTTCCGGCTCGATGCCCATCTGCCCCAAAACGCGGCGCATCAGATTGAAACGACGCAACATCTTGTAGTTTTGGGAGACGTAGTGGCAGTCACCGGGATGACAGCCAGAGACCAGCACCGCGTCCGCGCCGTTGGCAAACGCCTTGAAGACGAAGGTCGGGTCGAGGCGGCCCGAGCACATCAAGCGGATCAGCCGTACGTTCGGGGCATATTTCATGCGCGCCGTGCCAGCCATATCGGCGGCGCGGTAACTGCACCAGTTACAGGTGAAGCCGATGATCGTAGGTTCAAAGGGTGTATTTTCTTCAGTCATGGTCGGTTTTCAGCCCTACACAGCGGCTGCCTCCTTGGAAAGATTGACCAGCAACAGTCCCTCGATTTGCGAGAGGATTTGTTCGTTCGAGAAACCGGTGCCGCTGATGGCTCCCGCCGGGCAGCCTGCCACGCAGGTTCCACAGCCCTGGCACAACGCCGGGTTGACCTCGCTGACCATGTGGTCTTCGTGGAAGAGGATGGCGTTGAACGGGCACAGGTTGTTGCAGATGCGACAGCCGGAGCATTGCTCTTCATGGACAGTGGCGCGGACAGGTTCGAGGGCGATCTCCTTTTGCTGAATCTTGCCCAACACACGGGCGGCAGCAGCCGCTCCCTGTGCCACGCTGGCGGGGATGTCCTTCGGTCCTTGCACGCAGCCAGCGATGTACACGCCTTCGGTCATGGTGGCGACGGGGTCGAGTTTGGGATGCCGCTCGATGAACCAGCCGTCAGCGGAGCAGGAAATGCCAAAGGTCTTGGCAAATTCCTTCGAGCCGGCGCGGGGTTCCAATCCAGCGGAGAGGATGACCATATCCAACGGGACGCGGAGTTGGACTCCGGTCAGCGTATCTTCGACCTGCACGATCAGTTTGCCTTCCTCTTCGGGCAGGCGGGTGGCGTCGCTGATTTCAGCCACTTTGCCGCGGACGAAGTGTGTCCCCTCTTCGAGCAGGCGATGATAGAACTCCTCGTAGCCCTTGGCGGGGGTGCGGATGTCGATGTAGAAGTTGTAGACCTCCGCGCCGGTACGTTCCTCGACAAGGTGGGCAAATTTCAGAGACTGCATACAACAAATTGCCGAGCAGTATTCGTTGTAGTTCTTGTCGCGCGAGCCGACGCAGTGGACAATCCCCACAGCCTTTGGAACGGTCTTTCCATCGCGCAGGACGATATTGCCGCCAGTGGGTCCAGCCGCATTGCTGAGACGCTCGAACTCCAAACTGGTGAAGACGTTTGGCAGGCGTCCGTAACCGTACTGCTGGATGCGGCGCGCATCGAACAGGTCATACCCAGTAGCGAGGATGATGTTGCCGACTTCAACGGTCATCACGGTATCTTCCTGGGCAAAGTCGATGGCGTTGGTCGGGCAGAATTTTTCGCAGGCTTTGCAGGTTCCCTTGATGTAGTAGGTGCAGTTCACGCGGTCGATGACCGGGTACTTGGGGACGGCTTGCGGGAACGGCACGTAGACCGCCTTGCGGTTGCCCATGCCGACCTCGAACACATCGTCCACCACCTTCTTGGGACATTTCTCCCAGCAGATGCCGCAGCCGGTGCAATCCTTTTCGACCACCGAGCGGGCGCGCTTGCGGATGGTGGCGACAAAATTTCCGACATAACCATCCACCTTTTCAACCTCTGAGTAGGTCAGCAGGGTGATGTTGGGATGATTTCCCGCGTCCACCATCTTGGGGGTGAGGATACAAGCCGAGCAGTCGAGGGTGGGGAAGGTCTTGTCGAACTGGGCCATATGTCCGCCGATGGAAGGTTCGCGCTCGACGAGATACACGGGGAAGCCCGCATCCGCAATTTCGAGCGCCGCCTGAATACCGGCGATCCCGCCACCGACGACCAGCGTGGCCGGATGGATCGGTACGCGCAAGGGTTCTAGCGCTTCATGATAAGCCACACGTGCAACGCCGCCTGAGACAATCGCCTTGGCTTTTTCAGTGGCGGCCGCCTTGTCGGTATGCACCCATGAGTCCTGTTCGCGGATGGAGACCAATTCGCACAGGTAGGGGTTCAAGTCCGCGCCCTTGCAGGCATTGTGGAAGGTCTTTTCATGCAGGTGCGGCGAACAGGCGGCAACCACCACGCGGGTCAAGCCTTGCTCCTTGATGTCCTTCTGAATCAGTTCCTGCCCGAGGCTGGAGCACATGAATTTGTAATCGCGCGAGACGACCACGCCCTGATCTTTGAGGTTTTCCTCGACCCACTTGCTTACCTCGCCCACGTTCACGACGCCGGCAATGTTGGTACCGCAGTGGCAGACATAAACGCCAATCTTCTCTTTCTTTTCCATAGGTTTCACTCCTTAGAATTCATCATCCGGACGTCTGGAGTAATGCGGGCATCGAATCAACGAACTCCTTGCCGATGCCGAGTTTCTTCTGCGGGATGCCGAGCGCGAGTCCCACTAGTTGGGTGAAGTAAAGCACCGGGACAGAGAAGTTCGTGCCAAACTCCTGGTTGACCTGCTGCTGGTACACCTCCAGGTTGACCTGGCACATCGGGCAGGCGGTGGCAATCACCGTCGCCTGATTGTCCACTGCGGATTGCAGCAGGTTGCGAACCATGCTCAACGCCGCCGTGCGGCTGGAAATGATAAGCGAGCCGCCGCAGCAGCGCATCTTCAACGGATAATTGACCGGCGTCGCCCCGATGGCGGAAAGGATATTCTCAAAGAACTGTGGCTGTTCCACGTCCTCTTTTTCCTTTTGCGGGCGGACAATCTGACAGCCGTAATAAGGCGCCACGCGGACTCCTTCGAGCGGGTTGGTGACCTTGCTCTTGAGTTCCTCCGGACCGACATCTTTGGCAAAGACCTCGATCAGGTGCTTCACACCAACCGTCCCGTTAAATTGCAGGTCATCCTCTTCCAGCGCGAAGTTGATATGTTCCGCCAGGTCGGCATCCTTTTTCAGATGGGCGGCGGTGAAATACATGTTCTTGTAGCAGGCGCTGCACGGAGCCACAATGTCCAGCCCGGTCTTTTCGGCAATCGCGAGGTTGCGGGCACACATCGTGTACGCCAGGAGTTCATCGATGTAGAAGTAGGTGGTCGCGCCGCAGCAGTTCCAGTCGTCGAGTTCCTTGAGATTGATGTCCAGCGCCTTGGTGGTCTCAATCGCGGACATGTGATAACTGGACGCCATTTTTTCCAATGAGCATCCCGGAAAATACGCAAATTCCTTCATTCGAGACCTCCCATCGGGATGATGCGACCGAGCATCTTCTTGAACTTGTCCAGCCGCTTGATGCGCGAAGGCAAAACGGGAAGCCTGCCCTTCAACAGGAGTTCCGTCGCGCCCTGCACTTCGAGCAGCATATCGCGCATCCCAAAACTGAAGATGTAGGATGGAGCCAAAATCGGTTCGTAGGAGCGCCCGCTGCGAATGATCATCTTGACGAAGGATTCCGAGAAGGTCGGTCCGATCAAGCCTTCCTTGTATTTGCTCTTCCAGATCGAATAGCGTTTCAGGGCGTACATCAACTCGGTGATGTTGATGTCCTGCGGGCAGCGCACGGTGCAGTGATAGCACGAAGCGCAGTACCAGAAGGTGTTGCTCTCGAGCACCTCTTCCTTCATCCCGCGGTTGATCATGGAAATAATCAAGCGGGGAGTGTGGTCCATGTAACCAGCCACCGGGCAGGTGCCGGAACATGTCCCACACTGGATGCAGGTTTTGAGCGGCTCTCCCTCCGTGGCATGGAGGAGATTAGAAATCTCCTGACTAAAGGTAATGGTATCTGACATAAGTTTGGACCTCTTTGCGAGGGTTTATTTTCCTGCTCTCTTTGCCGCCGCTGTCTTGATCAGGGTGTCTATCTTTTCCAGCAGCACCTTGGGCTCCACAGGCTTTTCGACCAGTTCGTCCACATCCACGAAACGGGGATGAACCGGCTCGCCCGGAAACAGGAACGCAATCTGCTCGCGCATACCGGTCATGATCAGCACCGGCATCTCGCGCAGTTTCGGGTCCTTGCGCATTTTGCGGGCGACCATGATTCCCTCGGCGCCGCGCCCCATCATGATGTCGAGCAACAGCAGATCGTACTGCTTGGCTTCGAGTGCGCGCAAGCCGTCCTTGGGATTGTAGGCAACATCCACCTCGAAATCACCGGCAGCAGCGAGGATTGCCTTGATCCCTGAGACGAAATCGGGATCGTCGTCTATCATCAATAACTTTTTGGTCATTTTGCGCCTCCGTTAGGGTTTGCGAGAGAATATCCCTTGCGGGATTCATACACTCAAAATAGGCAGGTTGACGATGAAAGTGGTGCCTTTGCCCGGTGTGCTTTCCACGGCAACCGTGCCCTCATGGGCTTCGACAATCTGACGCGCCACGGCGAGTCCGATGCCATGCCCGGCGGCAGCCTCCTGTCCGGACTTTCCACGGTAGAAACCGTCGAAAATGTGCGGAAGGTCTTCGGGTGGGATGCCGATGCCCTCATCCCTGATCGAGACCTTGGTGCGCTTTTCTTCCTCCAGAGCCATGATTGTCACCGTACTGCCATCGGGAGAATACTTTAGCGAGTTGCCGATGATGTTGACAAACACCTCCGACAGACTCAGGCTGTCACCGTTGACTGGGGACAAGTCACCAGCCGAAAAGTTGATTTGGATGCCCTTTCGTTCGGCAAGCATGGCAAGGTTTTCGATGGCAGCGTTAATCGGCTCGGTAATTGAAAGCGGCTTGAAGCCTTCCTTCAACTTGTTGATGTCAACGGTAATCACTCTCAGCCAGGAATTGATGAGTTTGAGCATGTCACCGATGCGGGTCTTGATACGTTCGAATTTGCCCTTTTGATCTTCACTCATTGTCTTTTCGAGTTCAAACTCCAGGGCAAAGAGGTTTTGCTGCACCGCGCTCAATGGGGCTTTCAACTCATGCGAGACAATCGAAGCGAACTGTTCGCGCAGAAGTTCCTTCTCGCGGCGCAGGGCAATCGCTTCGAGCATCAGCCTGCGGCGTTCGACGCTGCGGCGTGTGATCAGGCGGAACTCGTCCGGCGTGAAAGGTTTGGGCAGGAAGTCGTAGGCGCCTTTCTTCATCGCGTCCACGGCTGAACTGACTGTGGCAAATCCGGTGATGACCACCACCACGATGGTCGAGTCAAGGGCATGGACTTTTTCCAACACTTCAAAGCCGGAGATGCCGGGCATTTTCAGGTCCACAAACACCAGGTCGGGCTGAAAGGCTTCCACCCTCTGAAGGCCGTCGCTTCCATTGGAGGCAGTTTGAATCTCAAACTGACCGCCTTTCAAAATTTGAAGGCAGGAATCAAGAACAACTTCCTCATCGTCGATAATTAAGATTTTTGCCTTTTCAGCCATTGTTTGTGTCATCTTTCATTCTGCCGAGCGGAAAACTGACGGTAAAGGTCGTGCCTTTGCCCGGCTCGCTTTCCACATCGATCGCTCCGTTATGTTCCGTGACAATCCCAAAACTGATTGCCAGTCCAAGCCCAACGCCGTGTCCGGTCTCCTTGGTGGTGAAGAAGGGGTCGAAGATCTTCTCCATATTCTCTTCGCTGATGCCGTGGCCGGTATCCTGAACCTTGATCTCCACATTCTTCCCATCCTGGTCGCGCCCGGTGATGAGCGTGAGTTGACCGCCGTTCTCCATCGCGTCCGCCGCGTTGATGATCAGGTTGAGGAAGACCCGCTCCACTTGTGAGGGATCGACGACCACCAGCGGATCACTCTCGTCGAGATTCATGACGATCTCGATGTTGTGGAAGATCGTCTGCCGTTCCACCAGCGAAACACAGCGCCGCAAAAGGTTGTTGACGCTGCACAGGGTCTTGTCGGGATTCTTGTGGCGCGAGAAATCCAGCAAGCCGCGGATAATATCGCGGCAGCGGTTCGCCTGGATGGCGATTTTCTCCGCGCTGGAGCGGGTCTCCTCGTTGCAAGCCTCGCCTTCGAGTAGCAAATTGGAGTAGGTGACGATTCCCTGCAGCGGGTTGTTCAACTCGTGTGCCACGTTGGCGGAAAGCTGCCCAATGAGCGCCAGCCGCTCCGATTCCATGATCTTCCTTTTTGTAAACTCCCTCAACTTCTCGTCGCGCTCCCGCAGGGCGTTCGCCATGAAGTTGAAGTTGTCTGCCAGGTCGCCAAGCTCATCGTTCGATGTCCGCGCCACCCTGGTCTCCAGGTTGCCGCCAGCCAGTTGTTTCGAGGCTTTTGCCAGGGTGCTGACGGACCTGGAGATGCGGCGCGAAATGTACAAGGCGATAAAAACCGAAACGACCACGCCGACGAAAGTGATGATCAGGAATGCCTGCATCGTTTGGTTTTTAATGTCCGTATATTTCTGTTCCAAAATACCGACGTACAAAATTCCGAGGATGTCGCCGTTGTAGCCGCGGATGGGTTCGTAGGCGGCAATATACCAGTTGTTGACCACGTAGGCACGACCAAGATACTGCTCGCCTTTGACCACAACCTGTTCGTACACATCCTCCGCAACGCGGGTCCCCACTGCCCGTTCGCCGTCCTCGCCATAGACATTGGTCGAAATCCGCACATCGTCCTGGAAGATGGTGGCGGTGCCGATATCCTTGTCCTTGTAGACAACGCCCTGAAAGACGGTTTGCTTCACCTCATCCACAATTGTGTAATCATGGTTCAGCAGGACACCCGCATACACTACACCGATCAGTTTTTCATCCTTGTCGAACACTGGTACTGCAGACATGAGGACCATGCCAGCGGTTTGCTCAGTCTCGGGTCGCGGTCTTGCCAGCGGCGTATCCACAAACTCGAAATACGCGCGGTAGGCAAGAGCCTTCGACTCGAGAGCAAGTTCGTCAGCAGGGAGGATGACCGTGCGGGCAACAGGTTGCTTGGTCTTCAAAACCGCACTGACCAGCGCCTGCTGGCTTTGGTCGTCACCCGAAGATTCTGGATTGTTAATGCGCAAGACAACGACGCCTTTGTCGTCCGTAATGGTCAGGATGTCGAGACCTTCCTTGACCTTGAAATTCCGCAACTCGTCCACATAAGTCTGGTTGACATCTCCATTCAGGATGTCCGCCAGGAAGGTCCTTACCGCCGTAAACTCAGCCTTGTCCTGGATATTGCTGAGGGTGTCCGTGTAGATCATGCGGGCGGTATTCAGGTCGTTGCGGACTCGATCTTCGGCTTCGGACTTGACCAGGCTGGAAATGATCTGCGCTCCGAGCAGTGTAAATATCAGGCTGCTTAAAACGATGATGGACAGAAAGCTCAGGATCAGCTTGGAGGCAATGGGCAGCCTGATATGTCTCTCGAGAATGGCTTCGAACCTTCTGAAAACGCTCCTGATCCAGTTCATGAAAACCTGACGGAATCCTCAAAGTTGGCGGGCGTCGTCCTTTAGATCACAGGGCTTCGGCAACCAGTTCGATCAAATCCTTCACAACCAAAGTCTGCTCGTTGCCGGTGGTCTTGACGGCATCCTTGAACATCGTCAAATCCTTGGGACAGGCGACCACGAATGTCTGAACACCGGTTAGCGCCGCCTCGCGGACGCGCGACTCACTGGGTCTGTCCTTGACATCCTTCTCGTCCATCCAAATCCGCCCGCCGCCGGCGCCACAGCAGAAGGCGCGGTCGCGGTTGCGGGGCATCTCGACCACTTCACAGCCCGTGGCTTCAAGCACACGGCGTGGGGCATCGTAAATGCCGTTGTATCGTCCCAGATAGCATGGGTCGTGATAGGTGACTTTGTAGCCAAGTTTCTTGCTGAACTTGATTTTGCCCGAAACAATCATCTGATCGAGCAGTTCGGCGTAATGCAGAACCGCTCCCATTTCGGGATATTCGTTCTTGAGCGTGTTGTAGGTATGCGGGTCGGTGGTGATGATGGTCTGGAACTTGGCTTTGGCAAACGCCTGCTTGTTCTTATCGACCAGCATCTCGAACAGACCTTCCTCACCCACGCGGCGGACATCGTTGCCCGCGTTGCGCTCGGCGTCGAAGAGGATACCGAAACTCAAGCCAATTTTTTGGAAGACGTCAGCAGTCCTGCGGGTGACTTCGGTCAGCGTGGCGGAGTAAGAAGCGTAGTCACCGACAAACCACAGGTATTCGACTTCTTCGCGGCGGGCATCCTTGACGGCGGGCTGCACGCCCTGAGTCCACTTCGCCCGCATTCGGTCGGATTGACCGAAGGAATTGCCGTAGCGTCCAAGGTTGGCAAGCGCGTCCTGCAACATCTTGTCCATGCTGCCCTGATCGACCAGGTGACGGCGCATGTCCACAATCGGCGACACATGCTCGATAAACAGCGGACATTCCTGATCGCAGGAATAACAGGTCGTACATGACCAAAGCACCTTGTCGGTGATCGCATCGGGAACCAGCGCGACGGACGGATGCTTGAGGTTGTTGCGCATGTCCATCATCAACAACTTGGGAGAGAGAGGCAATCCACTAAAATAGGCGGGACACATATCCTGACAGCGACCACATTCGGTACAGGTATAGGCATCGAGCAACTGTCGCCAGCGAAATTGCTCCACCTTGCCGACTCCCGCATGACCGTCGAATGTCGAAGCGGGAGCCAGACGTCCGCGGGGTTCGAGGTTGCGCAAAAGCACGGCTGGGATGGAAGTCACCACGTGGAAATGCTTTCCCTCTGGCAACTCGGTCAGAAACAACAGCACCACACCAAGGTGAATCCAGTAGGCAATTTCTCCAATCACGATTTGAGTTTGGTCGCTTGCGCCGCCGAAAATCGAACCGACCAGCGCGGAGATGGGACGCCACGCACTGAGTTCATCTTCGCCGAGGTTGATACGGCTTCCGTTCATGACCAACAGGCTAAGCACGATGGTGAGGATAAACGAAAGCACCATCACGCCCTGACTCTTGTGGCTGCCTTTGTATCGTTCGGGGTCAACCACCAGCCGCATGTACATCCCATAGACCACCGCAACCGCGACACACAGCGCAATCACATCCTGTATCAGGGCAAGCGGACCAAACTCCCCAATCAGGGGAATCACAAAATGGGGATTTACAAAAGCCAGCAACCCTTCGAGGATCGCCTGTAGGATGGTCAACGAGAGAAATAGGAATCCCCAAAAGATAAAGAAATGGGCAGTGCCTGGAACACGGAAACGGAACAGACGCAACTGGGCACCGACATAAACGATCAGCCCTTTGATGCGTTCCCACCACTGCCCAAAACGAGGCGTGGACTGGCTTTGGCGTAACTTTGTCCACAACTGGGGATAGGCACGCCACAGGAAAACTCCCGTGGCAAGCAAAAAGGATAACAGTACAACAATGGACTTGAGAATGTTGTACGTGTTCATCGTCATCCGCCTTTGGCGTTGCGAACCCGTTCAGTTAATATTGGTGCAAAGTCAAGCAGGTCCATGGTGGTGCCGTACTTGGCGACATTGAAAATAGGGGCATTAGCATCTGTATTCACCGCAACGATGATGTCGCTCTCGTCCATGCCTTCAACATGTTCCGGGGCACCACTGATTCCCAACGCAAGGTACACCTTCGGCTTGACCCGTTTGCCCGATTTCCCCACCAGGCGGGTGGTGGGCAACCAGCCCTGATCCACCACGGGACGCGAAGCGCAAACCTGCCCTCCCAGCGCTTCCGCCAGTTCATTTGCGAGTTCGATGTTGTCCTTATTCTGGATGCCGCGCCCAATCGCAACCAGCATCGGCTCTTTGGAAATATCCACATCGGACGTGTCGGGTTCGATATATTGTTTGATGGACGTCCGCAGCGAGTCCAACACGGGAGCGGCGACCGCTTCCACCGCTGGAGGCTGGTTGCCGGCTTCGGCTTTGTAGCCACCCGCCAGCATCGTGATCAACGCGGTCGGCGCGGGGAGGTCGCCCTCCGCCATGATCTTTCCGCCGCAAATCTGGCAGACAAATTTTCCGTCTGCGGTGAAATTGCGGCAGGAACTCACAACGGGGATTCCGAGTTTGGCGGATAGCCCACCCGCAACGTCCATGCCGACGGAGGTGTGTCCGAACAAAACCGCGCGCGGCGACTGGGCTTGAATCAAACTCGCCAACGCGAGTTGATAAGCATCGGGGGTGAACTCAGCCAGCGCAGGTGAATCCACATACAGGACGCGGTCAGCAGCCAGGTTGCCAGCCAGCCCTTGGGCATCCTTCCCCAACAGGACAGCGACCACTCCGCCGCCGCTGGTCTGGGACAAGGCGCGCGCACCTGCAAGCATCACATGGGTAATGTCCGCAACCTGCCCACGCAAGTGTTCAACGACAACGAAAATATCCTGACTCATGGTTGCCTCCTTACAAAGCGCCCACTTCTTTGAATATTCCGATCAACTTGTCGGAGACATCTTCGGGGCTGCCTTCGAGCATGGTCGCCCGTTCTGCGGACTCAGGCTGGAACATGCGGCTGACAACGACTCCGCTGGCGGCGTCCAAGCCTTCGGCGGCCTGTTCTTCGATCTTTACCGTGCCCATCACCTGGCGGATCTTGCTGTACGCCACGTAGCGTGGGGGAGTCTCGGAAGCCTGAATGCCCAACACAGCGGGCAGTTTCACTTCCACTTCGGCGACCAGCCCGCCCGAATATTCCTTGCGGGCGATGACCTTGTCTCCCGCCACCGTGACCCCGGCAACATAGCCGACGAAAGGCATTCCCAGATATTCCGCGAGCAGCGGACCGAGGGAACCGTCCAGGTCATTGTGCGCCTGCACGCCGGTCAGGACGAGGTCAGGCTGGATGGTTTTGATGGCTTCAGAAAAGGCTTTTGCGAGGGCGTGATTGTTGACGGCGCTGAAATCTCCCGTCAACTTGACGAGTTTATCGGCGCCCTTGGCTGCGGTGGTGAACAGAAAATCATCCACGCCATCGGCTTCGGCGGAGAGGACAGCCACCTCACCCCCGCCGCGTTCCTTGAGAATCACGGCTTGCTCGACGGCATGGTCGTCGAATTCGTTGATGATGAGGCGCAGCCAGGCGGTATCGAGCGCCGCGCCGCTTGCATCGATGCTCAGTTCTTCGACCAGATCAGGCACAAACTTAACTGGCACAGCAATCTTCATCTCATCCTCCTCTTACAGACTCATGGATTCGGCGAGTAGTTCGGCAATCTCCCTTACTTTTAAAGATCCTGCGTTGGGTACGTTCTTGGCTGCATCTTCGAAACGCGGCGGCTCGTAGGGACAGGCAACCGCCAGAATGTTGGCTCCGGCTGTCACGGCTTCGCGCACACGCCATTCAGAAACGCGCGTGTGAGCCTTCTCCCATTGGAAGCCGTCCAGCCACATACCGCCGCCCCCGCCGCCACAGCACAGGCTGTTGAGCCGCTGATGCGACATCTCCACCAGTTCCACGCCGGGGATGGCGGTCAGCAAGTCACGGGGCTGGTCGAAGACCTTGTTGACGCGTCCCAGATAGCAGGGGTCATGGAAGGCAACTTTGGCTTTGATTTCCTTCGTCAGCATCGGCTTGATTTGGTCGATTTTCTCAGCAAGGAATTGGGTGTAGTGCCTGACGGGATATTCCACGCCCAAAGCGGGGTAGCCGTTCTTGAGCGCGTTGAAGGCGTGCGGGTCGGTGGTGATGATTTCGTTGAATTTGTACTTGCGGAACGCCTGCCCGTTCTTCTGCGCCATCATCTCGAACAGTCCGCGCTCGCCGGCAAGGCGCTGCGAATCGCCGTCGCTGAATTCTTCGGGACCGAGAATCCCAAACTTGACGCCGAGGGCGTTCAGGACTTTGGCAAGGGCTTGGGTGGCGGTCTTCATCCGCGAGTGATAGGAAGCGTAGTCGCCGACGTACCAGAGTACGTCCACAGGCTGGCGGGTTTTGCCAAGGATGTTAACTTCGGGCTGAATGCCAGTTGTCCAGTCGGCTCGTTTTCGCGGCGATTCCCCCAGCGGATTGCCGTAGCGTTGGGTATTTTCGAGGGCGGACTGCAATTCGGTTGGCACGTTCCCCGCCAAAAGCAACTCCTCCTTGGTGCGGGTCATCACCGCCTCGGTAATCGGGATGTTCGACGGGCAAAATGCGGTGCAGGCGTTACAGGAGATGCACATCCACACGGTGTCGGTTTTCAGGACGTAGTCGAAAATCTCCGACCGCAGCGCGCCGATGATCTTTCCCGGCGGGAACTTCATGATGTAACCGAAGGGACAAACACCGCTGCACGTCCCGCATTGCAGGCACGTGCGTACTCGCTCGCCCTCTTTCAAATCAAGCAGGCTGTTGAAAAATGTCTTGCTTTGAGACGGGGACAAGGGGGAAAGCGTAACTTCCAAGAGACACCTCCATATATGTAGGTTTCAACCAGGAACGTCAGCAGATATTTGCTTAATACATAATAGTATCTAATTTCCGAGATTGGAAAACTAGTACAGGAAGTCATAGCTTTATTGTGACAAAATTCCCAAGCAAAAGCAAGATGCTCCCTGACAAATTCCACGCCTGACAGATAAAATCACCCCGTTGAATATCGCCTCCCGCCTCAATCACTTTGCCGAACTCCATCCCGACAAACCCGCCTTCATCTTTTTTCAGGATGGAGACTGGCAGGTGGTCACGTATCGTCAACTTGCGGATTCGACCGAACGATTTGTCTTCGGACTTTTAGACTCAGGACTCGCCCCCGGCATGACCGCCGCCCTGCTGACTCCGCCCTCGGTTGATTTCTTCGCCCTGGCTTTTGCCCTGCTGAAAGTGGGTGTCGTTCCCATCATCCTCGATCCCGCGATTGGCTTGAAGAAAGTCGGCGAATGCCTCAACGAGGCCCAGCCCGATATTTTCATCGGCAATACGCTGACACACGCCCTGCGGATTCTTTTTGGCTGGGGGAGGAATTCCATCAAACATAATTTCACGGTTGAATCCGTTAAACGTTTAACGTTCAACGTTCAACCTGAAATAATGAACAACATCTCAGAGGCGGCGATTATTTACACCAGCGGAAGCACGGGGATACCCAAAGGTGTTGTCTTTACGCATGAAAATTTGTCCGCGCAACTGGATATGCTTGTCGAAACCTTCGGCATTGCACCCGATGAAATTGACCTGCCTGCCTTCCCCCTCTACGCGCTGATTGACGTGCTGCTCGGCGTGACTTCGGTCATCCCCGATATTTCTTTCCCCGTGCCTGGCAAGACGAACCCTGAAAAAGTGATTCAGGCGATTCAGCGATTCAACGTGACAAATATGTTTGCATCGCCTGCGGTGCTGGATATTCTCTCGTCTTTCGCGCTGAGCGGAGGCGCGGTTGCTGCGCCGCAGTCGAAGCGATCCCTTCGACTACGAACTTCGCATGGAACGCTCAGTTCTCCGCTCAGGGCGAACCTTCCCAGTCTCAAACGGGTCATCACGGCAGGCGCACCTGCCACCATCGAATTGCAGGAAGACTTTAGAAAACTGCTAAACGACAAAACCGATCTCTTCGGCATTTACGGCGCGACGGAGGTTTTGCCGATTGCAAAGGTCGAAAGCCGCGAAATATTTGCCTTGCGCGAAAAATCCGCGAGTGGCGCGGGCGTGTGTTTGGGAAAGCCCGTCAACGGGGCGAAGGTCAGAGTCATCGGAATCAGCGAGGCAGCGATTCAGCGGTGGGGTGACTCGCTTGAAGTGAAACCCAATGTCGTTGGGGAAATCACCGTTCAGGGCGGGGCGGTGACGGGGCGTTACATCGTAAGAGACGAAGCCAATCGGCTGTCAAAAATCCAGCACGAAGACGGAATCATCCACCGCATGGGCGATGTTGGATATTTCGATGAAAAAGGTCGGCTGTGGTATTGCGGACGCAAGTCGCAACGGGTGATTGCAAACGATGGCGTGATGTTCACCGAGCAAATCGAAGGGATTTTCAACATTCATCCGTTGGTGTATCGTACTGCGCTGGTTGGCATGGACAGCGAACCCATTCTGTGGATTGAACTCAAAAAGGGAAACCGCGCAAACAAGGATAAAATCAGGCGCGAACTGATGGAACTGGCAACAGACCACCCGCAGGCTTCAAAGATAAAGGCTTTTCTATTCATGAAAAAGTTCCCCACCGATGTGCGGCATAATTCAAAAATCATCCGCGAAGAACTGGCGAAACGCGCCGCCCACCATTCTACATTCCGTATTCTTCATTCTTCATTATGAGAGCAGTTGTCACTGGAGCCACTGGTTTCCTCGGTGGAGCATTGACTCGCCGACTTCACAGCATCGGCTGGTATGTGACCGCACTTGGGCGCAACCCGCTGCGGTTGAATGAATTGGACGATGCGGGCATTCGTCCGCTGCGATTGGACATCACAAGAAAAGGTGAGTTGACCGACGCATTCAAAGAGCAGGAAATTGTCTTTCATTGTGCGGCTTTACCTTCACCCTGGGGAAACTACGAAAAATTTTACCAAGCCAACGTCATCGGCACGCGCAACGTGGTGCAGGCTTGTCTGGAAAACAATGTAAAACGGCTTGTGTATGTTTCCACGCCAAGCATTTATTTTGACTACAACTCGCGGTTGGATGTGAAGGAAGCTGACCCGCTTCCCGAACCCATTAGCGCGTATGCCGCGACCAAGCTCTTAGCCGAAGAAGAAGTGGACAAAGGTTTTGGGAAGGGGCTTGCCGTGGTTTCGATTCGTCCGCGCGCGCTATTTGGCGAAGGCGATACGGTCATCTTTCCGCGTTTGCTCTCGCGGCTGAAATCAGGTCGGCTGCCCATCCTCGGTGACGGCGAGAACATCGTTGACCTGACCTACATCCAAAACGTGGTGGACGCGCTTTTGTTGTGCGCCGAGTCACCGTCGAACACACTTGGCAGAAAGTACAACATCTCCAACGGCGAGCCTGTCAAAATCTGGGAACTGGTCAATCACATTTGCGATGAACTAAACCTGCCGCGTCCCAAACGAAAGGTCTCCTATCGAACCGCAAATGCCGCCGCAGCCGCCATCGAGTTTGTTTACTCGTTGATTCCGTACAGTCCCGAACCACCGCTGACCAGACTCACGGTCAGCATGTTGGCGCACAGCACCACGTTGGACATCTCCGCCGCAAAAGCGGAGCTTGGTTACCGACCCAAGGTCTCGGTAGAGGAAGGCGTGGAGAGGTTTTTGAAATGGTGGAAAGAGATTCACCACTGAGGACACAGAGTCCACAGAGTTTTTTTTTGAGTTTTTCTCTGTGCTCTTTGTGGTCTCTGTGGCAGAGGCTTTTATGAAAATCAACATCCTTCACGCAGGCTACTGTACCGCCCCCGAACACATCGCCATCAACGGCGGACGCTGGCGTGCGATTCGCTTCCCCGCCATGTTTGCGCTGTTTCGACACCCGAAGTTTGGCGCGATGCTTTTTGACACGGGCTATTCCTACCGCTTCTTCGACGAGACAAAGAAATTTCCCAAGCGTTTTTACCGCTGGGTGACACCCGTCACGTTTCACGAAGAAGACCTGGCGATAAATCAACTTTCCGCCTTTGACCTTCGACCCCAGGATATTTCTCGCGTTTTCATCTCCCATTTCCACGCTGACCATATCACCGCCCTCCCCGATTTCACTGCGGCGCGTTTTGTTTACCTGCCTCATGCCTTCGGTCACCTGCGCGGACTGCCTCCCACCGAAGATTTGAAACACGCCTTCTTGCGCGGATTGATTCCTTCGGACTTTGATTCCCGTTCGCAGGAGGTGGACATCAACAGGTTCATTCTGCTTTCGGAGGAATATGCCCCGTTCAAGTCAGGTTATGACTTGCTTGGTGATGGTTCAATCATCGGCGTGGAGTTACCGGGTCATGCTTACGGTCAGATGGGACTCTTCGCCCGCGATGAAAGCGGACAGGTCTTCTTCTTCGTGGCGGATGCGGCATGGCTGAAACAATCCATCATCGAGAATCGTCCGCCGCATAAGGTGGCGAATTTCCTCTTCCCCGACGCCGAAGCGTACCGAAAGACGCTCAAAGATTTGCAAAGCTTTTACTTCACCCATCCCGAAACGCATGTCATCCCGTCGCACTGCGAAGAGACGATTCGGGAGTATGAGAGTGCGTCGTACCAACATTGACAAGACGAATCCACCCCTGCGAGAATCCTCCTTAAATGGCAATATCCACCCCATCTGGTGCGACGCACCCGCCGCAACTCTTCACCCGCGAAAACATCCACAACCTTCCCTTCCCGCAAACGGAGGATGGGGACTACGCGCGCCGCTACCTCATTCCCTTGATGACCGACAACCCGCAGAAGTACATCCGCAACGTGTACAACACGCAGTTGATGGCGGTCAAGGTCGGTGAGGCAGTCATCCCCATCACGGTCACGGATTTTCATCCGCAGAACACGTACACAGTTTCACCGTACAGTCACTACGTGTCATATGGCGGGTTGGAGGAAGTGAAACACCTCAATAACCCGCTGGCGGAAGCGGTGGTGAAAGCCATCATGAAGCCCATTGCGGGGTACTTCCGTTACGCCGAACTGGACAAGGTGGTCTTCGTCAACAACTACCTCGTCTCGACGAACCTGTATCCGTCCGTAAGCAGTGACCAGTTGTCGGCGTTGAGCGAAGCGCTCATCCGCTGGTTTCCAGATCGGGGGATCGTCTTCCGCTCGGTGGATCAGAAAAAGAATCCGCATGTGTATCAGACACTGGATGGGCTTGGCTATGATTTGGTTCTCAGTCGCCAGGTCTGGTACATGGACCCTGTTGCCGCGTTGAAGACACGTCAGTGCAAGGAAGATTTGCGCGTGCTGAAAAAGAACGGCTACGAGGTAATCAACGGCAGGGATTTATCCGACGACGAACTTCGTCGCGCAGCGCAACTGTATGAGTTGCTTTATTTGCAAAAGTATTCGTTCTTCAACCCGCAGTTTACGTTTGACTTTTTGAAGCTGGCGCGGGACGAGGAAACCCTGCACATGTACGGACTTAAGAAGAATGGGCGGTTGAACGCCATCATGGGATTCTTCGTCCGCAACGGCGCGATGACCCAGCCATTATTCGGGTATGATACATCGCTTCCACTGGCGGAAGGTTTGTACCGCCTGCTAACTCTGGTCACCTTGCAGGAAGGCGTCAGGCGCGGACTGCTTGTCCATGCCAGCGGCGGGGTGGGCAGGTTCAAGAAGGTGCGCGGCGGCGAGTCGGTGACGGAGTACAACGCGGCGTTTACGAAGCATCTATCTCTTCGCAGGCGGTTGCCGTGGAAGTTGATCGGGCTGGTGTCGAAGGCGGCGATACCGTATTTTAGGAAAATGGATTTTTAGACGACGGACGATAGACCATCGACCATGGTCCATCGTCTGTCGTCCATCGTCGAATTTACAGGAGAAAACATGCAGGTTGACATCCCCCTCAAAATTATTGGTCTTGGAAGATATTTACCGAAACGGATTGTTTCAAACGCGGAGGTCGAGGAGCTATGCGGACTTTCGGCTGGCTGGGTGGAGCGGCGCAACGGCGTGCGTGAGCGTCGCTGGGTGACGGATGAAACGTCGTCGTTCATGTCGGCGGAGGCGGCGCGGGAGGCGTTGGACGAAGCCAGACTCAAGCCGAGTCAACTCGACCTCATCATCAACGCCTCTGGCACGGGCGAGCAAGCCATCCCTGACACGGGTTCGCTGATTCAACGCCAGTTGGGGTTGGGCAAGTCGGGCATCCCCGCCATGACCGTCCACACCACTTGTTTGAGTTTCGTCGCGGGCATGGACGTGGCGTCCAATTTTATCCACAGTGGGCGCTACAAAAATATTCTGATTTGCAGCACGGACGTGGCTTCGTGCGGAATCAACCCGAAGGAAGCCGAGTCCGCTACGCTGGTTGGGGATGCGGCTGCGGCGGTGGTTGTCACCAAGCCCGAAGCGGGGGACGCGTCCATGATTCACCGCGCTCACTTCAAAACCTTCGGCGACGGGGCATATCTCACCACCATCATGGGCGGCGGCTCGCGTTTTCATCCGCGCTTCCCGAATCACAAGCCCGAAGACGACCTCTTCCACATGGACGGTCCCGCCGTGCTGCGAATGGTGCGCGGCATTGCCCACGAGTTTTTGGACGAGTTGTATCCAGGGCTTTCAAAGAGCAGCCTCGATATCGATGTCATCGTGCCGCACCAGGCAAGCAAGGTTGGGCTGATGATGTTGGAACGTTTCGGCTGGTCGTCATCAAAAATCATGAGCACGCTCGAAACGCTGGGCAATTGTGTCGCGGCGTCGATTCCTGCCACGTTGTATCAGTCCGTTCGGGATGGAAAGATTGAACGCGGGAAAAAGGTTCTGCTGGTGGGAACGGGCGCGGGGTTGTCCATCGGCGGGCTGGTGTTGACGTTTTAATGTCATCCTGAGCGTAGCGAAGGATCTCCCACCCATTGGAGAGACTCTTCGCTTCGCTCAGAGTGACACGACCCTATGAATACCTTAATCACCGGCGGACGTGCGCCCGTTGCTCTGGAACTTGCCCGCGCTTTTCATCGCGCGGGGCATACTGTCTTTATGGCTGAGAGTTTGCGCGAACATTTGAGTCAGCCGTCAGCGGCGATCAAAGCCAGTTTTGTCGTCCCCGCCCCGAGGCAGGAGACGGGGGCGTTTCTCGTCACGTTGAAAAAAATCGTCGAGCAGAATCAGATCGACTTGCTCATCCCAACCTGTGAGGAGGTCTTCCACATCGCAAAGGGGTTGGATGACATCCCGTGCCGCGTCTTCACCGAGCCGCTCGACAAACTGAATTCGTTTCACAACAAGTGGAAGTTTGCCCGCGCCGCGTCGGATTGCGGACTGCGCGTGCCTGATTCAATACTGATCCAGAATCAGGGCGACCTGATGCAGGCGTTTGCTCACTGGCGCGGACTCGTCCTCAAGCCTGTCTACTCGCGCTTCGCTTCGCGGACCTTGATCCTGCCACAGCTTCGAGATGTCTTGTCCACGCTGACGTATGACACGCCGTGGGTGGCGCAGGAGTTCGTCGCGGGGCGACAGTTTTGCACATACTCCGTCTGCCAAAGCGGACGAATCACCGCGCACGCAACCTACCCGACGATCTTTACCGCAGGGCAGGGTGCGACGGTTGCCTTTCAACATGTGGAGCACCCCGCGATTTTTAATTGGGTGCAGACCTTCGTGGAACGCTACAATGTGACGGGACAGATGTCTTTTGATTTTATACAGTCGGAAGATGGGCAGGTATACGCCCTCGAATGTAACCCACGCGCGACGAGCGGCGCGCATCTGCTGGCATCGCATCCGCAGTTTGTGGATTCATTTCTCGTTGAGCCTGCGGAGATCATCACTCCGCTTGGAGATAGAAAGATGCTGGCATCTGCCATGCTGGTCTACGGTTTGTCCACCGCCATTGCAAATGGGACTTTCCGCGCATGGCTGGAGACCTTTCTCCATAGCGACGATGTGATTTGGGATGCCAAAGATCCGCTGCCGTTTTTGTTGCAGTTCCGCAGTTTACTGTTCTATTTGAGGTTGGCGCGTAAAAAGGGAATCAGTCCGCTTGCGGCTTCAACTTTTGACATTGAGTGGAATGGGGAAGGGTAATTGCTTGTCTGTTTGAGAAGGGGGGACGTATAATGGCTAAAAACGATTAAACGGCGGGCGGGTTATTGGCTGCTGTCTTCAAAGGAATCACTGCATGGATGATCTACTGCAACAGGGTATAAAAGCGTATAAAGCAGGAAAACAAGATGAAGCGCGAAAAATATTTGTTGCCGTTGTTAAGCAAAGCCCGGACAGAGAGCGAGCCTGGGAATGGTTATACAATGTATGCGATAAAGATAACGAACGAACTCATTGTCTAAAGCAAATACTTCGAATAAACCCAAAAAACGAAAAAGCAAACGAACTATTCAACAGATTACACCCGCCGTCGTTGACTTCACCCACGTCAACGCCGCTCTCGCCCAATCCGATTATTTCCTCTGGCAATACGACCGGGAAGGACAGCAAACTTGGTCGAATTACAATTGCAGTTGTCGCATCTTTCGCCGTAATTTTTTGCGTTGCTGCTTTAGCTGGGGTCCTAAGTTCATTTAGCTTACTACCAAAAAACACAGAAGCGATACCAACGGAAGAAGCAATGCCTGTTGAAAAAATAATTGCAATGACATTTTCTGCGGCTGGGTCGCAAACCGCTGTGTTACACCCTGCGCCATCCCCAACACTCACCCCTGCTTCTACCAGTACGTTAACCCTTACGCCCACAACAACGGCGCCCCCCGTTTCAGTGGGAACAAATCCGCGTACCGTCGAACCCAATGTTTGGACAAATCGTGGGCTCGAAGGTGAAACCATTTATTCCCTCGCGATTGATCCTAAGGCGCCAACCACTCTCTATGCGGGGACATATGGAGAGGGAGGCGGCGTGTTCAAAACCACGGACGGTGGCGCGAACTGGAACGCTGTCAACAGCGGGCTGACATCCGTCATTATTAATTCCCTGGCAATTGACCCGCTGACACCGTCCACCCTTTATGCGGGGACAGAGGACAGAGGCATGTTCAAAAGCACCGATGGCGGCGCAAACTGGAACACAGCCAACACTGGCCTGACCAACTCCACTGTTAAAGCCTTGGCGATTGACTCGACCATGCCAAGTACCCTCTATGCAGGGACATTGGGAGGCGGAGTATTCAAAAGCACGGACGGTGGCGCGAATTGGAGCGCGACCAATACTGGTCTGATGAACCAGAGCGCGGTTTCCGCTCTGGCGATTGACCCGACCATGCCAACCACCATCTACGCAGGAACATTGGACGGTGTGTTCAAAACCACAGATGGCGGCGCAAACTGGAGCGTTGCCAAAACAGATATGACTGATATCCATGTTGTTTCCCTGGCGATTGATCCGACCACGCCAACTACTATTTATGCAGGGACATATTATCATGGCGTGTTCAAAAGCACAGACGGCGGCGCGAACTGGAGCAGATCCTTCAATGGTCTCACTTGGAGTATGGATATTCTCACCCTGGTGATTGACCCGACCTTGCCAACCACCATCTATGCTGGGACGTTTAACCTTGGTGTGTTCAAAAGCACAGATGGCGGCGGGAGTTGGAATGCGTCTGGTACCGGCTTGAATGTCGGCGTTGTTAGTGCCCTGGTGCTTGATCCGCAGATGCCGATCACCCTCTATGCTGGGACTTGGTATCATGGCGTATTTGTTACTCACTAAATATGTTCCGCCGTCTTTCTCGGTATGCTAGTGAGACGGGTTTCGTCACTATTTTTAAGCGCCTTTCTGGTTTCGAGTTTTTTCTGCTCCCAGGCATTGTTCACTCCCAGCTGTCCGCCAATGTCACGCCGTTGGACAATTAATCCAAGTCTATTTTCGAGGGAACATGAGTAATAGGACATTATGTTTCTTGATACGGGGAAATCCTCCCAGCGAAGTTCTTTTGGGGTTAAAGAAGACAGGTTTTGGCGCGGGAAAGTATGCAGGATTTGGGGGCAAGGTCGAAGTTGGTGAAACGATTGAAGCTGCTGCAGTTCGCGAACTTGAAGAGGAATCGAGGATTAAGATTTCCACAGATGACCTTTGTCCGCTTGGACGTCTCAAGTTCCTGTTTCCTTCCAAACCAAATTGGGATCAGGTTGTGCATGTCTTTGCGGTCAAGGCATGGACAGGGAATCCAGTGGAGAGTGATGAGATGAAACCCATATGGTGCAGGGT
This sequence comes from Anaerolineales bacterium, assembly GCA_030834895.1. Taxonomy (GTDB): domain Bacteria; phylum Chloroflexota; class Anaerolineae; order Anaerolineales; family Villigracilaceae; genus Villigracilis. The sequence continues at coordinate 114,760 of JAUQXA010000062.1, read as the reverse complement.
GGACGAGATTCCATTTGAAAGCATGTGGGACGACGCCCATTATTGGCTCCCTCTTGTTCTTGAAGATAGAAAGATCAATGCTAGATTCGTGTACAAGGATGATAACGAGACTGTTGGAGAGGCTGAAGTTGAAGAGTGGGACGATTATGAGCAAGGAGTGCCATCTCCAAGTTAGTCCCTGCACCCAAGCATCGTTCACATTCAGCCGTCTGCTATCTCAAAGGGCACTTCGCAAATGTCAAGCCGTTGGGTTATGGGGTTGTGTCCGACATGCAGTACGAACAGTCCGACTATTAACTCTAAAATGGAGGAGAACATGTTCAACAACACGTACACGAAATGGATTGTGTGGGGACTGATTAGCGGGCTTGTGGGCACAGTCATAATGGACCTCATCATCGTCGCCTTCTTTCTTGCCATGGGAATGCCCGCAGATTTGATATATTCTTTCATCGGCACTGTTGCACAAAGCTTCTTGATGAAGATCGGCATAAGCGTGTCTGGAGTTATGCTGTTGGGCGCTTCCATTCACTTTTTGCTCGGTCTGGTGCTTGGTGGTCTCTTTGGCTTGATTGTGACACAGGTCAAATCTCTCCGAGTGGACTCCTTCAAGAAAGGTATATTGCTCGGCATCCTTTATATCGAGATTGTCAGCCAGCCTATCCTTGTGACCGCCCCTCTTCTTATAAAAATGACTTCCGTCGATATATTGCAGTGGTACGGCTTGTCCACTGCAATGCACATGATTTATGGGGCTATTCTCGGCGGCATTTTGAGCTATCAATACAAGAAGAATGCCTTTGAGAAAAATACAGCCTAGACAGTTTTTTTCTGCCCCCCAGGCATTGTCCATCCATCTTTGGCGGAGTTGCATTGTCCATACTCAGCCGTCCGCTACCAAGATAAATCGTTTTGAAGCCCACGCCCAATTCGAGGTAAAGAATATGGCAGAAATTCAATCACCTAAAAAATCTCATTATGTTCTTCCGCCTAAAGGAGCTTTGGTAGCCACCCTGATAATGGGCATGGTCATTACAGCCATAGATGTCCTCCAACCTGCAGAGCCCATCCTTTCCATGGTTGCATTCATTCCAGGAATTGTCAGCGTTGCGTCCCTCCTTGCATCGGGACTAAGTTTTGCCGACTTGAATATCCGCTTCGGACGGTCCTCACTCCCAGGGTTTCTCGCGTTGGTTGCCACAACTGCTCTTCTCTTACCCATCTTGGGTTCCAGTACTGGCTGGGCCGGGTGGAACTGGCTGTCAGGTCTGGTCTTTGCACCCGCCTCTGGCATCGCACAGGAACTCTACTTTCGAGGATCCCTCCTGCCTGCCTTGGAGCGTGCTTTGCATGGCAAAAAAGGTACGGCTCTCCTTCTTCATGCTTTAATATTCGTAGGCTATCATTTTCGCACTTTCCGAGCCGCGTCATCGTCACCAATTATCATCCTCATTGCAGTTGTGTTATTTGCGGCAGGCTGTGGATGGGGGTGGCAGGTGCAGAAAGACAGGACAGTCGCCTGGGCAATGGGACAACATAGCCTGTTTTTGATGTTAATGTCCATGTTTAATTGGGGTTAGTTGTCTCACATGGCTGCTGCGATAAAATCATTCCATGACTGACCAAAAGATTTCCATTTCACTCAAGCGATTTCTGCTTATCGAAGAATGCCCGGCAGACTGGAAGACCTTCGACCTGTACCTGTTCCGGGATGAGTATGTGATCTTTTATGTCGGGCAGTCCCAACTTGCGTTTGCGCGGGTGTGGGAACATCTGCTGGGCGGATTCCACGGTCACTCGATCATGGGACGCTTTGTCTGGTGCAACTGGCCCCGCTCCATGAGATTCACCATCGAGCTGATGAGTTCGAAGTCTGGGCAATTCGATGCCATCGGCAATGATTTGAATGCTGCCGAGCGTTCGTTGATCGAACAGTGGTCGCCATGCTTCAATGTGTCGCTGAATGTCCAACCGACGCCAGTGCCGCCTTCCTATCTGCCGCCAAATGCCAAGTTTCGATGCAGTCGAAGTCTCAACAAGTTGATCCACGAAGCGGAGCGGGCGGTCAAGGCGGAGGACCATCAGCTTTGGTTGCGGGGGATGGGATAAAGAAGGAGAACTGAAAATGCAAATCAACAACTACGACCACATCGATGATTTGTACGACATCTACGTCATTAATTTCTTTCTCACTGAAACAAAAAAGGTGTCGGGCGAAGTATTGGAATTGATGTCTCGACAGCGTAATTTAGCACTTTGAATTTTGAAAATCATGGAGGTTGTACAATGCTTACCAGACTCACGGATATCCATTTGAAACTTGCAAACGGGAAGGTCATCCTCCTTCTGTTGTCTCTGTTTTTGCTGGCAAATTTTGTCCTCATCCCGGCGGTCTACCCGAAATTTCAAACGCTCGATACGCTGTATTCCTATACGCCTGAAAAGGCCCGTGAATTGATCTCGTCCTATGGCGAACAGGGGCGGCAGTCCTATCTGCTGACCGAAGTCACCCTGGACCTGGTCTATCCGTTTATCACGGCCTTGTTGTTCTGCCTGCTGATTCTCTACACCTTCAAGCGGGCATTCCCCAATAACCGCCGGATATGGAACCTGTCCCTGTCATCATATCTTGTCATGCTGGCAGATTATCTGGAAAATGCCTGCGTTGTGACCATGCTGTTGGGGTATCCGCGTGAGTTCACTGCCATCGCCCGAATATCGAATTTTTTCACCGTCACAAAGTTTGCCCTCTCGCCTTTGCAACTGCTTTTTCTCGTTGGTTTGATCGGCTGGGGTATCCGTGCAATTCGGACAAGGTGGTCTCATTGAATCTGCGCCCTCCTGAGCAGGGGTGTCTGTTTCAAGCGATCCTGTTCACCAAAAGAGTAGCGAAATCCAAAAGCAGAGATTCCTGAATATACCCGTGCCAAAAGATGGGTCGCAGGGGGCGGCAAATCAGTGTAGAATCAAGGTATATTCGCCAGTCAGGAAAGGATAGTCATATGAATCTGCGTTGTATCTATTGTCAAACCCCGTTCACACTTTCCCGCTTGGAAATGCTGAACGGCATCATCACGATGAATGAAAAACATCAAAACCATTACGACGCGCATTGCCCGCGCTGCCGACGCGCCAACTCGATTTCACGCCAGCGGATGGAATTGTTCTTCCCCAACTGGCAGGCGGCCGCCAAGGAACTGGCTTCCACACCGCAATCGGTTCCACCAGTTGAAGCCCAGGCACCCGTCGCCCCCCAAGAGGAAGTCCCAGCCACCGCCTTCCTTAAGACGGAACCCCTCCCCAAAGCTGCAAAAGAGATGCTTGAGAAGACCGCGCCTAAAAAGGCCGCCACGTCGTCCACAAAGGAGAAGAAGCCAGCCGCAACCAAAGCCACCGCTGCGAAACCACCCGTGAAAGAGAAGAAGCCCGTAACTGCGTCGAAAAAGCCTGCCGCCGCGACAACTTCAAAGGCGAAGAAGCCTGCCGCCAAAATCACTGAATCCAAACCGAAGAAAAAGTAGGCGCAAATCAGCATGGCATTCTGCGCAGTATTTTTCGATTTCGGCGGCGTCATCATGCGCACCGAATACCAGTCGCCGCGCCAGAAACTGGCTGAGCGCTTCAATATGGATTATGAAGAAATCGACAAGGCGGTCTTCAACTCGGAATCGGCCCGCCGCGCGTCGCTGGGTGAGATCACCGAGGACGAGCATTGGGCAAACGTGTTGAAACGCTTACGCCTGCCCGCTTCTGAGAGCAAGCCTTTCCGTGACCAGTTCTTCGGCGGCGACATCATCGACCGTAACCTGGTCGAGTACATTCGCTGTTTGCGTGGCAGTGTGCACACGGGACTGATCTCCAACGCCTGGAGCGGGTTGCGCGACTTCCTTGCCGAAAAGAAACTACTCGACCTGTTCGACACGGTGATCATCTCGGCGGAGGTGTGCGCGGTCAAGCCGTCGGAGCGAATCTATCAAATCGCGCTGGAGCAAGCCAAAATCAGCGCGGAGGAAGCCATCTTCGTGGATGACGCGCCCGAAAACGTCGCCGGTTGCCAGAAAGTTGGCATGACCGGCATCCTATTCAATGATCCCGAGAAGTCGCTGGATCGTTTACATCGTGTGTTGAAGTCCAAATAAATCGGCAGCATTCACCGAATCATCCCGTAGGTTGAAGCAAGCCATTTGGTCTTCGCTCCAAACCTGCGGGATGATTGTTTAAGTGAAAACCATGACACAAAAAATTCTACGCGACCTTGGCGATGGTTTGATCCTTCGCCGCTCGACTCCCGCCGACGCCGAAGCGTTGGCTGATTTTTGCGGACGTATCCACAGCGACGCAGGACCCGACAAGCCTGATGTCCACGTCGCCGCCTGGACCCGCGACCTGGTTGCCAGCCCCCATCCCACCTTCCGCGCTGATGATTTCACCATCGTCGCCGAAGCCGCTACTGGACGCATCGTCTCGACCCTCAACATGATTCCGCAAACCTGGACCTACGAGGGAATCTCGTTTGGCGTGGGCAGACCCGAATTGGTCGGGACTCTGCCCGAATACCGCAACCGCGGGCTGGTGCGAATCCAGTTCGAGGAAATCCACAAGTGGAGCGCCGAACGCGGCGACCTGGTTCAAGCCATCACGGGCATACCGTTTTACTATCGGTTATTCGGCTACGAGATGACGTTGGATTTGGCAGCACGGCGCTTTGGCTATGAAGGCAGTCTCCCGAAATTGAAGGACGGGGAAGCTGAGCCATATCCCATTCGCCGCGCCACACAAGCCGACCTGCCCTTCATTGCCCAGGTCTACGAGCAGGCATCCGCCCGCTATGAGATCGTCTGCCAACGCACGCCCGAAATCTGGGAATATGAACTCGATGGGCAAAGTTTTGACAATGCCAACCACTACGAGATCATGATCATCGAGGACACACAGAGCAAGCCTGTGGGGTATTTTCAGCATCCCACCTTTTTGGGGATGACAGGCGTGTGCGCTCTCGGCTATGAACTGCAAAAGGGCGTCTCATGGCTGGAGGTCACTCCCGGCGTGGCGCGTTACCTCTGGCAGCGCGGACAGGAATACGCCAAGCGCGATGGCAAACAGTGCGACAAGTTTGGTCTTATGCTCGGAGCGAGTCATCCCGCCTACGACGCGTTGACCGATTCCCTGCCCGGCGTGCGCGAGCCGTACGCCTGGTATATCCGCGTGCCAGACCTGCCCGCCTTCATCCGTCACATCAAACCCGTGTTGGAAAAACGGCTGGCGGAATCCATTGCCGTGGGATACAGCGGCGAATTGCGAATCAGCTTTTACCGTGACGGCTTGCGACTCGTCTTCGAGAAAGGTCAGTTGAACAACGTCGAAGCATGGAAGCCCGCGCCTGCAAACAACGATGAAAGCGCGGCTTTCCCCGGCTTGACCTTCCTGCAAATGGTGTTCGGTCATCGCAGTTTCGATGAATTGCGTCACATCTTCGCCGATTGCTACTGGAACAACAACGAGGCGCGCCGCCTGTTGGAAATTCTGTTTCCCGGGAAACTTTCAGACGTGCTTCCCATATCGTAGGGGCGGGGTTATCCCGCCCCTTTTCATTAAAGGTATTCATGTTCCCCAACTTGAAGTTAGACGCCGCAAAAGTTTATCTCTTCATCGAGGTCACCGCCTCCGCTTTCTTCTCGATGATGTTCGTCACCATGTCGTTGTACGAAGCCACGGTCGCAGGACTGACTCCTGTTCAGCTTGTGCTGGTCGGCACCACGCTGGAGATATCCGCCTTTATCTTTGAAATTCCTACAGGCGTTGTCGCGGACGCCTACTCGCGCCGCCTGTCCATCATCATCGGTTACGTACTGATGGGGATTGGATTTCTGGTCGAAGGATTTTTCCCAGCCTTTCTGCCGATTCTGCTGGCTCAAGTCATTTGGGGCTTGGGGTACACCTTCACCAGCGGCGCGACTCAGGCGTGGATTTCGGATGAAGTCGGCGAGGAAACAGCCAATTCGCTTTTCCTGCGCGCCACCCGTATCGGCTTGATCGCATCCCTGCTTGGGATGGGACTCGCCATGTTCATCGGTGCGAACAATGTGGCATTGCCGATTCAGATTGGCGCGGTGGGCGTGATGATTATCGGGTTTGTGCTGATCTTCATCATGCCTGAAACGGGATTTCATCCCACGCCAAAAGAAGACCGAAATAACTGGCAACACATGTGGCATACTTTCAACGAAGGCGTGAAATCCGTTCGCGCCCGTCCGCGGCTGGTGAGCATCCTCGGTGTCGGCTTGTTCTACGGCATGTACAGCGAAGGCTTCGACCGTTTGTGGGTCAAGCATCTGCTCGACAATTTCGACATCCCAATTTTCTTTGGAAATAACCAGGTTGCCTTCTTTGCGGCGCTTCGGATTGCGGCTTCACTCCTCACCATTCTTGTTCTGCATTTCGTGGAAAAACGGGTGGACTCTGGCAGTCCGCTTGCGATTGGACGCGCCATGCTTTTCGTGACGGGAGGAATCTCCGCCGCGATGATTGGTTTTGCCCTTTCCCCATTTTTTGTCCTGACCCTCATCCTGTATCTTATCATCGACGTTTTGCGTGACGTCCGGGACCCGCTCAACACAGCGTGGGTGAATCAGAAACTCGATCCGCAAACCCGCGCCACAGTCCACTCGATGACGGGACAAGTGGATGCCATTGGTCAAATGGGCGGGGGTCCTCTGGCGGCCTTGGTCGCAGGGATATATTCCGCCGCCTCCGCCATTGTCGCATCGGGACTTTTGCTGCTTCCCGCCTTCCCCTTGATTAGCCGTGCGAACGCTCAATCCGCCGTGATGGATGAAGAACATAGTCAAGCGGTTATAATTTCCGAGTAGGTATTGTCAGTTTTGACTCGGAGGTATCTCATGGATCTCTCTAAACACGCTTTCTTTGAGGGGAAGATTGTCCCGCTGGCGGAGGCGAAAATCAACATTGCCGTGCATGGTTTTATGTATGGAACCACCGTGTTCAGCGGGATGCGCGCCTATTGGAGCGAGGAGAAGAAGCGCCTCTTCGTCTTTCGTCCCTACGAGCACTTCCACCGCCTGCTGGACTCGGCAAAGATTATGTCCATGTCCATCCCCTATGACGAACAGGCGCTGATAGACCTGACGCTTAAACTCCTGCACAAGGATGACTGGCACGAGGATGTCTATCTCCGTCCCACCATCTACAAAGCGGATATGGGCATCGGCGTCCGCCTGCATAACTTGCGCGACGACTTCAGCATGTTCGTCACCGCATTCGACAAATACCTCTCGAATGACTCAAACGCTCACCTGACCTTCTCTTCCTGGCGGCGGGTGGATGACAACGTAATCCCGGCACGCGGAAAGATTTCAGGCGCGTACGCCAACTCCGCGCTCATCAAGACCGACGCCAATCGTGCAGGCTTCGATGAAGCCATCGTACTGGATCAGGATGGGCATGTCTCCGAAGGTTCGGCGATGAACTTCTTCATGGTGCGTGACGGGAAATTGGTCACGCCATCTCCAATGGATAACATTCTCGAAGGCATCACCCGCCGCTCGATCATCGAACTGGCTCGGGAGGAATTGGGCATCGAAGTGGTGGAACGCTCCATTGACCGAAGCGAGGTCTTTCTTGCAGAGGAAGTGTTCATGACGGGGACCGCCGCCCAGATCGTCGCCGCCACGAAAGTAGATCATCGTCCGATTGGGGATGGCAAGATGGGACCTGTCACCTTGAAGTTACGCGCCCTGTTCGATGAAGTCGTTCACGCGAGGCATTCGAAATATCTCAAATGGAACGTGGAAGTGTGAAAAGGCAGTCAGATAAACAGGTACAAGAAACGAGTCCGTTGATGGCAACGGACTCGTTTCCTATTACTCGTTTCTCAAGATTTACGGGTTCTTCTTGAACCGTACCAATACCAGGTTCTTCGAGCAATCGTTGTAGGTATCAACATAAATCTTGTCTGAAAGGGGCACGCCGGCCTGGTCGAAAAGCTGCAAATACAATTTGTCGTTCGATGCAACCGGCACAGTCCCCAGGAAAAACTCGTAGCCCGATTTCCCATATGCAGGCGCAATACTGCTGACGGTCAGGTCACTTTTCGTTTTGCCATCATAGGAACCTTCGAGGCGAATGGTCATCCTGAGCATGTCGGCATTGTTCGCATCCACAACCGTGCCGCCAATGCCCTGCCAGTTGCATGCCAGATCCTGATGGATGATGGTGCTGGCGATGTAGGTAACGGTCGCCGAGAAGGGCGCTTCAGGCGTGATAGTGGGTGTGGGTGTCTCCGACGGTGTGATGAGCGAGAAAAATGTTGGTGAAGGCTCAAGCGTGTAGGTTGGGACAAGGGTGGGCGTTGATGTAATCGGCACTGTGGGCGTCGCTGTCCAGGTTGGTTCGAGCACAATTGGGGTGAAGGTGGGTGTGGGAAATACGCTTTCGGGCCCCGGACCAGGCTTTAACGGATTCAAAGAAGATTGGGGAAATAGGAAGATCATGACGTAATACGCGCCAATGCAGACTGTGAGGATCAGCGTCAGGATGCTTAGCATATCCCAAATCTCCATCCTGGCTCTTTCTTTTGGCGCAGATTCCGTTCCGTAGTTGTATTTGTCTCTGCTCATCGTGTCACTCCAAACAATGATTTCCCAGCATGGTGTATTTATGGAACCAAAACGATCTCGCTTTTTGCGCGTTGTTCCGCAATCCAGTTCCTGAGTGCGAGTTGCTGCACCGTCAGCAAGGCATCGGGAGATAGTGGGTGCTCACCGCGTTCCACAGCCTTGAAAATATGGAAGCCTGCGTCGGTCGCAATCACATCGCTGTATGCACCGGGCTGTAACGCAAATACCGCTTCATCGGCTTTGGCATCGAGCAGGTAACCGCGCGGCACCCAGCCCAATTCTCCAGATGTCGCCGGGTCATACAGCGCCGACAACTCGTCAAAATCTGCACCGGCCTTTAACTCTTCCAAGGCAGCGCGCGCATCAACCTCATTATAGGTCAAAATCTGGCGCAGGTGAATTTGTTCCACGCTGGTCGGCGCATCCGCAATGATTTTGTCACGCATCCATGCCGCTTCGACAGAACGCTTCAACGCAATCTGGAAGGAGACGTTATCGTATCCGTGGGACGACTGCCACGCGGACAAAGCCTCCGCCCCGCCGACAGATTCTGTCAGTGAATCCATTCTCGACTTTAGGTCTGATTCTGTCGCCGTGAAATTTGCCTCTCTTGCGGCTTGCGATAGAAGCACCTGCGCAATCATATCCTCCAGCACGGTCTTGTTGGCTTCTTCCTCCGAAACCGTAACCCCAAGCGAAGTCTGCGCCAATTTGTAGCGCGCCAGTTCCGCCTCGAACTCCGCTAGGGTAATATATTCGCCATTGACACTCGCCACCGAAGGTGGCGGAGTGGCGGTAGGCGGCACAGGTGTAAATGTGGGCGGAGCGGGGGTGGGTGTATTTGGCGGAGCAAAAAGAGACGTACAGGCGCTTAATCCCAAAACAAAAATCAGAATCAACGCAAGACTTCGGAAGCCTCTTTTGATTCGTTCTGATTGGAGAGTCTCATGGGAGACTTCCGAAGTTTTATCGAAGTGAAGTTTTGTGCACATTGACGGAATTATACGTTAAAAACGTAGAGGCACGACATCGCCGTGTCTCTACAAAACAGAAAACCCCTCTCCCATTGGTGGGAGAGGGGTGAGGGATTTTAGTAATCCATTCCGCCCATGCCGCCAGGAGGCATGGCAGGAGCGTTTTCCTTCGCGGGCACATCGGTGATCAACACATCGGTGGTGAGAATCATTGCGGCGATGGAAGCGGCGTTTTCGAGCGCGCCGCGCACAACCTTGACCGGGTCGATGACGCCGGCTTTGATCATGTCGGTATATTCGCCGGTGAGGACGTTGAAGCCGATGTTGATGTTCTTCTTCTCGGCGGCAGTGCGGCGAACGGTGTCGATGATTACGGAGCCATCCTGTCCGGCGTTGGCAGCCAGTTTGCGGATCGGGGCCTCGAGTGCCTTCTTGACGATGTTGATGCCGACCTTGATCTCTTCGTTCTCGTCTTCGGCGTGCTGTTTGGCGAGTTTGTCGAGTTTGCCAGCGGCATTGATCAGGGAGATTTCACCGCCGGGGACGATGCCTTCTTCAACTGCGGCGCGGGCGGCGGAGAGGGCGTCTTCAACGCGGTGCTTCTTTTCCTTCATCTCGGTTTCGGTTGCAGCGCCCACGCGGATGATGGCGACGCCGCCGCTGAGCTTGGCGAGACGTTCCTGGAGTTTTTCCTTGTCGTAATCGCTGGTGCTCTTGTCGATCTCGATGCGGATTTCCTTGATACGACCTTCGATGTCGCCCTTCTTGCCTTTGCCGCCGACGATGGTGGTGTTTTCCTTGTCGGAGACGACCTTCTCAGCGCGACCCAAATCCTGGATGGTGGTCGTTTCAAGCTTGCGACCAGTCTCTTCGGAGATGACTTGTCCGCCGGTGAGGACGGCAATATCCTGCAACATGGCCTTGCGGCGATCACCGAAGCCGGGGGCTTTGATGGCAAGCACGTTCAACATGCCGCGCAGTTTGTTCAGCACGAGGGTGGCGAGGGCTTCGCCGTCGATGTCCTCGGCGATGATGACCAGTTCGCGCTTGCCAACCTGGACGAGTTTTTCGAGCAGGGGAACGATGTCCTGGGCGGCGGAAATCTTCTTGTCATAGATCAGGACATAAGCGTCGCTGATCTGGGCTTCCATCTGTTCAGCGTTGGTGATGAAGTAGGGCGAGATGTAGCCGCGGTCGAACTGCATGCCTTCGACGAATTCGGTCTCGAACTGCATGGACTTGGATTCTTCGACGGTGATGACGCCGTCTTTGCCGACCTTGTCCATCACATCGGCGATCAACTGACCGACTTCCTCGTCCGCTGCGGAGTTGGTGGCGACGGAGGCAATCTCTTCCTTGGTGTCGATCTTGGTGGAGTTCTTCTTGAGTTCGGCTACGATGGTCTCGGTGGCGAGCTCGATGCCGCGCTTGAGGAGCATTGGGTTGTAACCAGCTTCGAGGGCCTTCAAACCTTCGTTGACGATGGCGTGAGCCAGAACGGTGGAGGTGGTGGTGCCGTCACCGGCGATGTCGTTGGTCTTCTGGGCGGCTTCCTTGAGGAGCTGAGCGCCCATGTTCTCGAACGGGTCTTCGAGCTCGATTTCCTTCGCAACGGAAACGCCGTCATGGGTGATTGTGGGGGAGCCGAACTTGCGGTCAACCGCCACATTGCGTCCCTTGGGTCCGAGGGTTGCGGAAACAGCGTTCGCGACCACATTCATACCCCGCTTAAGTTTATTGCGGGCTTCTTCTGAGAATACAAGTTGTTTAGCAGCCATTTTTCAACACTTCCTTTATTTTATAATTTAGTGATTAACCAACGATGCCGAGGAGGTCGCTCTCGCGCATGATGAGGTACTTCTTGCCATCCATCTTGATCTCGGTGCCGGAGTACTTGGCGAAAAGGACAACATCGCCAACTTTCACATCCATGGCAATGCGGTCGCCATCTTCATTGCGGTCGCCGGGTCCAGCCGCCAGAACCTTGCCCTGCTGGGGTTTTTCCTTCGCGGTTTCGGGGAGGACGATGCCGCCAGCGGTGACTTCTTCCTGCTCGATGGTTTCGATGAGCACGCGCGCGCCCAAAGGTTTGAATGATATTTTTGCCATTGTTTTTCTCCTGGTGATTGGGGTTTTCAATAATCTCAAAATTTTAGCACTCCATGCCGCTGAGTGCTAAAACCAATATTACCCACTTAAAGGGGCAAAGTCAAGTAGGTTATATAAATTCTTACGAAACTCTGATATGAAACCAGGGACCTTCCCTATTGCTTCCTGTCCTCTCCGTCTGCGTCAAACCCGCGGTCCTTTCAACGCAAGGGCGTTTGCCCGCTTTATTTCTTTTTAAATATTCTCCCCAAAAATGACCCTTCAACTCGATTACGTATCTCCGGGTTGCCTTCACGGGATGTTTGCTGAAAGCTCTTTTTCTTTTCGTCTTCGCGAATACGATTCACCCACTTTAGGAGTGTCTCTTTTTGTTGAAGGGTATACCACAAAGGTTTTTTGGGGACATTGACCTCGATCAACCTTTCGATCTCTTCCCATTCCAAGCCTTGATGACGGCTTGTGGTATCGCGCAGCATCAGGATGATGTTCAATGCCTCCTCGTCAACGGACATTTTCAGGCGATACCATAAAGCATGGGTTGCCAACAGACTGGTATGGCGCAGGTAGATGATTTCGTTATCCTCAGGGCTGGGGGGACCGCCGTGGGCAAGAGCCAATGCCAGGACCAGATCGTTAAGTTTGTGTTCATCATGGAACGCCTGGGGAGGTTGATAGGCATAAGCATTTTTAACGATCAATTGGCTGTCGGCATTTTTTACATTTATATACTCCGGCTGACCGCCGCCAAGCTTTTCCAGCGCGGTCACGTCCATCAGTTCGATCCGCCCCACCTGACTGCAAAGCAGGTCAGCCCTCTCGGCGGGCGGGAAAACCTTCTCAAACCTGACAGGGTATTGCAGGCATTGGTTCATGGCTTCCCGGACGACGAAGATGTGCATCCTGTACTTCTGCCGGTCTTCGTGCCCAAACCGCTGGCGTCTTTCCTCGAGGTCGGCTTGGAATTCCTCGAAGGAAACAATAGTCCCAACGCTGCCTTTCGTTCCACGCAAAATCGTATAGTCGGGGAAATCAGCATAGAACTCGCCCACATCCTCCCTGACACGCACTTTATCTCCCGGCTTGAGACGCAGCCTTTTTCTATTCAGAGTCCCCACTGTGTTGTCTTCCTGCGTGGGCTGACTCCGAAGCTTGTCCAACAGTTGTATGACCAGTGTATTGTCGGGATTGGATTCCAGGCAAATCTCCAGCACCTGAATCCGTTGTTTGTTCGTTGGGCAGGTTTCCACAAACCAGAACCATGCTTCCAGGTTGTGGGGATCTGCTTGTATGATTTGATCCAGCACTTTTTGGGCTTCGACCAGTTCGCCCCGCTTGATAAGCGCGACGGCGTGTTCCAGTGGACTGATTGACATTTTCACCTTGATTTCTATTTTGCACAACTGCCCAACTCTAACTAGATCAGGCGACGCTCATTGGGGTTTGCAAACGGAACAACTGGGTCATATCCCCAACTCGCCCTGCTGCCCTTCCTTCTTTTTGACCTTCTCCGCCTGCTTGAATTGACCCGGCACGGACTTGGGCATGTCAATGCCTTTTCCATTCAGCAAATCTTCAATCGTCAAAATCTGGATGCGGGGATAATCCTTCTGCCACAGATCGGAGTGATACCAGCCCGATGACACGGCTTCGGTAGTCATGTCTTTGGAAGGTTCTTCAAGGGTAATGAAAACGCCGAGGGCAGCTTCTTCTCTATCCAGCACGCCGCGCAAGTCGCGGACATCGCCGCTTTTGACGTGTCCGCTCTTGACCTGAATCAGCACGCGCCCGGTCTTGTTCTTTTCGTCGATGAAGTTGATGACGCCGTCGATGCCCTTGTCGCTGCCTTTTTTGCCTTCGATGCGCGCGCCTTTTACCCCCTCCCGTCCTCCCCCAAATCCACTGGATTTGGGGGAGGTGCCCGACAGGGCGGTGGGGGTCCCGCCCAAAGGTTTCGCCTGGACAAGCGACAACGCCCACCATTGGAATTGATAGCGGTCGTCTTTTGCCAGTTGCCTTGCGGACTGAACATCCTCCGGTTCGCCGATGACCTGGTAATCGCGCTTTTCCTGCAAGTCGAACATGTCTTTCATGCGGTACTTCATGAGCGAGATGGACAGGTGCGTGACGTCGATACCGACCCAACGGCGGTTAAGTTTTTGTGCGGCGGCAATCGCCGTGCCACAACCGCAGAAGGGATCGAGCACCACGTCGCCTTCGTTGCTGGAGACTTGGATGATGCGCTCCAGAAGCGCAAGCGGTTTTTGCGTGGGATAGCCGAGGCGTTCTCCGTTGTCTTGAATACCCCGCAGCATTTGAATATCATCCCACCAATCTTGAACAGCAACGCCTTTGCTCTCATCGAGATAGCGTTTTTGATAAGGCATCCCTGATTTGGAATAAACTATTCGACCTTCCGCTTCAAGTTTCTCCATGTTTTCACGGCTATAACGCCAGTATCTTGTAATTCCCTTCCACTCATAATGCGGGTTTCCTTTTGAGGCTCCCCCTGGACCTGTTAAATCTGCCTTGTTATATCTTCGACCAGTTTCAGGTTCAACATTTCGATACCAATTATCAATGGTGCTTTGTGGTAAAGGTCCATATATTGAATTAAACGTAGTATCTTCATTTTTTACATAGAAAAGCAAAATATCATGAACACGTCCATAATGCTTTGCGCCTTGCTTTGCGTCACTGTGAGCATCTGATCGCTTCCAAGCAATTTCATTCACAAAGTTTTCAACCCCAAAGATCGTATCCAAAATGATTTTCAAGTAATGGCTTGCCGTCGGGTCGCAGTGCAAATACAGGGAGCCAGTCGGCTTCAAAACGCGGTGCAATTCGGTCAGCCGCGCCGCCATCATCACCAGGTACGCCATCATCTGGTTAGTCCCCACAAACTCGCGCAAAGCGCCGATCATCTGCGCCACGTTCGCGGGCGCGTTTTGAACCATCTCGTGATAGGTCTGTTCGGCATCCGCGCCCCAATGCCAGGTATCTTCAAAGGCTGTAATTTGTGCGTCCGATTCCGCGCCGCTCTCGTCCTTGAACAGCACATTGTACGAACGGCTCGAATTGAACGGCGGGTCGAGATAGATCAGGTCGACGCACTCGTCGGGGAAATGTTCGCGCAAAATGGACAGGTTGTCCCCGTAAAATAGTGTGTTTTGTGAAATCGGTTTTGGCATGGCGATTTTCCTCACAGACTTTGGAAGTCTGTATGGAATTATACCCCGCGACAAATCCCCGGATATATGTCCCTGGCAGGCTCCGGGATGATATAATAAGCTACATCACAAAACGACGGACGTACAGCGCCAGCCCTTTTGCGGGCCGGCGTTTTTTTATCTTAATCAAAGGAGTAACCATGGGATTTCAAATTGGCGATTGGGTTGTGCACTGCACCCATGGGCTTGGACAAGTGCTTGCCATCGAAGAGCGGATGAACAACAATAAAACCGCCCTGTATTACATGGTTCAACTGAGAGACCTTACCATTTGGGTGCCTGTGGATGAAAACCAAAACAGCCGTCTGCGTTCCCCGGCCAGCCCGGAGGAATTTCACAGGTTACTGGCGACCCTGTCGGACTCTGCCGAGCAGCTCCTCGATGACCGCCGTCAGCGGAACCTCCAACTGCTGGAGATGCTCAAGGACGGCAGAATTGAATCGCTTTTCAGGGTGCTCCGCAACCTGGCAGCGCATCGCCGCCACCGCACCTGGAGCGAGTACGATAGCGCCCTGATGAACCGCGTCCAAAAAGCCCTGATCAGGGAATGGAGCTTCAGCCTCTCGATCACTCCGCTCGACGCCGAGGTCGAACTGCAACGGCTTCTATCAGCCAGAACGAATTGAGGAACCAACATGCAATCGGAAGAAAAAACAATCCTCCAACGCGTCGTCGAAAATTTTGTCCGCACAGGCAATGCCAGTGACGATCATGTCAAAGTCACCAGCCTGCCGAAAGGCAAAACCAGTTATGTCGAACAGATCGGGGTGGATGGGCGCTCCATCATGCTGAAGGAATACCGCGTGGACGGCACGGTCGTTTATGCGGGATACAGCTCGCGCAGCGAGACCGTTTACCTCAGCGTGGTGAACGGCTGATTCACACCCCCAAATCTGATTCTGTCATCGGGGACTCCGGCCAGACGTAGGCCGGTCTGAGTCCGCCCAACAGGCTACGATTCGGAGTCCGGGTCTCGAATGATGTCGTGAAGCAGGCGGGAGAACAGGTCAACGGCATAGGGGTCGAAGTGCGTGCCGGACTGCGATTGAATATACTCCACGACCTTATCCTCCGACCATCCCTGTCGATAGGGGCGGTCGGAGCGCAGGGCATCCCACACATCCACCACGGCAAACAGACGCGCAGCCAGCGGAATTTTTTCGCCGGACAGTCCGCGCGGATAGCCGGTCCCATCCCATTTTTCGTGATGACAATAGGGAATATCCAGCGCGGAACGCAGATACTCGATGGGAGAAAGCATTTCATACGCGTAGATGGGATGGCGGCGCATGATTTCCCATTCCTCCCCCGTCAGGTCGTGCTCCTTGAGCAGGATGTTATCGGGAATCCCCATCTTGCCGATGTCATGCAGCAGCGCGCCATGCTTGATATGACCCAGGTCCGTTTGGCTCAACCCCGCCATGCGGGCAAGTTTGAGCGTCATATCGGTAACACGCTGGGTATGGCCTTTCGTCTCGCGGTCGCGCAGGTCCAGCGCATGCGACCACCCTTCGATGGTCGTGCTGTAGGCCAGCGATAATTCGAGGTTGGAATGCTGCAACTCTTCAAAGGATTTGATGCTGTCGATGGCCATGGCGGCCTGTCCCGCCAGTGATTCCAAAAAGTCGAGCCAGCCCTGGTCGGGATTCAGCGGGGACTGGTTGGCAATGGCAAGGACGCCCACAATTTTCCCCTTGGAGACGAGCGGCAAAGAGTAAAAGGCCTGGACACGATCTTCCGCCTTGAACAAATAATCTTCGGGTTTATTCCTGTCGAAATCCGGGAATGCCATGATGCGGCGTTCCAAAGCCGTGCGTCCAAGAATTCCATCCCCAAGCCGCACGCGCCCCGGCAGTGTTTTCAAGTCAATGCCGGATTTTGCCAGGGTTTCCAATGCCAGTGCATGTTGATCAAAAGACAATATCAAGGCGGAGTCCACATTCAACTGTGTCCGCACCTCTCTTGTGATTGCCTTCAGTGCTATCCTTAGGTCGGTCGCGCCAAGAATGACCAGGTCGTTTGCGCGCAGGGCCTGCATGTAAACCAGCTGCTTTACGATGAACTTGTTCGCCTTTTCCAGCTCGGCGGTGCGCTGCTCTACGCGCCTGTCCAGGTCGGCATTGACCTGGGCCAGGGTGCTTTGGGCAAGGCGCAGTTCATTTCGGTTCTGAAGCAGCGCGTGCTCGATCTGCCCAAAACGGGTTACATCTTCCACGATGAGAAGCAGCCCATCCTCCGCTTGTCCAGACTCAAAAGGTAAGACGTTGAAAGTCAGGTATTGGATGGAGCCATCCGCGGAGTCACGCTGGACATTTTCGAGCTGATGGGAGGGCAATTTCCCCCGCATGATGTCGTGGAAGACATCCTCCAACCCAAAAAATTCCGGGAGCACCACCGGGAGCGATTCCCCCACCACATTTGTCTGGAGTCCCGAATCGATAATCGAACTGAAATTCGGGGAACACTGGAGGATTTTCAGTCCTGGTGAAATTCGCGCATATTCCAATCGATACAAATTGCTCATGGCCTTCGTGACATGCGCGGCCAACTGAATATTGTCAAATTTGGTTTTTGGGGCCATTATGCCCGTGCCTCGATCTGTTCCGCAAGGCGGGTAAAGGCCGCCTCCACCTGGTCCCCGGTTTTGGCGCTGGTAAGAAGGAATTTTCCGTTGCCAATTGACTTGAAGGCGCTGTGCAGGTCTTCATCGGAAATCGCGCGCTCGTCCACCAGGTCCGCCTTGTTTGCCACCAGGGTTAACGGGATGTCGCGGTCCAAATCCAACATGTGATGCGCATAACGTTCCAACCCTTCGAGGGATTCGGGGCGGGTCAGGTCGCAGACAATGAGCGCTCCCGCCGCCCCAAGCAAATAGGAAGACCTTTTGATGGTTTCGAAGCCATGTCCGCCGGCCAAATCCCAGACCAGCAGGTTCAATTCGCCATAGGGTCTGGCAATGGTTTTGCGAGATATTTTGACCCCCATCGTGCTGTGGTATTTGTCATCGAATCGCCCTTCGACAAATTGCCGTATCAGGCTGGTCTTCCCAACGGCAAAGTCTCCAAGCAGGCATATCTTTTTTTGAATGATTCGCATTTGAAGTCTCCAATGTTACGGCGTCCGTGTCGGTGTGATCTGGTCGAGAGGCACAGGCTCGAGCAGAGTCACCCAACGCGAAGGCACCCAGCCTCGATGATAACCCTGGCCGTCCGTCCATTCCACTTCGATCCATGTGTCATAAAGAGACAGTACGGTAACCGGCGTATTTACAAATAAAATCTCGACACGGGAGGCCCATACATCCGGGCTGCGGCGGATCCATACATTGCCGTTTATCATGGCTTTGTAAGGAGTTGCTGTAAAAATTGCCATGGCAGTGGATGTTGGCGTGGGCGTGGATGTTGGCGTGGAAGTTGGTGTCGGCGTTGATGTATTCGTAGATGTCGGCGTGGCGGTAGACGTAGGCGTTACAGCATTTGTTGGACTTGGGAACGCCAATGGATACAGGGCAATCGTAAATCGCAGATAGAAACAGGAAAGCGCAATAAAGAGGATAAACAGGATAAATGCCATTATCCAGCCGAATTTCGCCTTCCTGCTCATGGGACGCAAAACAGCCGCGCCATTTGTGGTCTCCTCGACCAGACGCGCAATCTTAGGTTGCAGGTTTGGAAGGGCGGATGGGTCGCCTTGATATTGTTTGAAGGCGGATTCGTATTTCACGTGCAGTTCAGCGATGAAGTCATGTAGCTTGGAGCGGAAACCCTCCGGCTCCACCCCTGTAACCACTGCCGCAACATACGCCGTCCGCCCGCTTTGAATGATGATTCCGCGATCTCCATATTGAATCTCATCCAATTCCTTGTCTTCGCGTCCATCTTCGAATGAGTCATGCACGAAATCGCGGATGGCTGTCAGCATGGCGCCGATCAAATCCGAATCAACAACATCATGGCTGCCGGGATGACTGTGGGCAATCAACAGTCCCGACCCATGTTGGATGATGAAAATCTCCTGAATCGAAAAAGGGATCGAATCTCTTAGAGCAAGTTGGGAGGGTGAAATTCCGCGCAGGCGCGCGCTAAGCGTTCGAAAAAATCCTTGCGGACCGAAGGAAGCCCGCAAACGCGCGTCTATGTTCCTTTGAAATTCCCTGGAAAACTGACCGATCGCGCGTTGGACCGTTTCGCCGATGATGGGATACAACGCCTCAACCATGTCCTTTCGAGAATCGCGGATCTGAACGCGGATCGCCTCGCCCATGACGGGACCCAACACCTCCGCCATCTCATCACGCGAGTCACGAATGGTTTGCCCTATCATATCGCCGATGAACGGCGTGACGCGCGTGATCAGCCCATCTGAATCGGACTGTATCCTGCGGCGTAATGTCTCTATCTCAGCCTTCAAATCACGCGAATGACCATCCACTTCGTGGGCAAATTGTGATAACCGGTCGAGTTCCGCCAGTAATTCATCCAGCTTTTGACGCAGGTTTTCGTCATCTGATTGGGACTGGTCTCGAGTTGCTTCGATTTGTCGCTCGATCTCTTGCAGGCGGTTAAATACATCCGAAAGCAGGATGGAGCGAATCGAATCCAACGGGTTAAGATTCTCTCCATCGGGTCTATTCGTCGGTGAATTATCTGGTTGGACAGGGTTCATGAAAGGTTGTATCCAGGAGCTTTTTGGATTATTTATGATTCTTGTTGTAAACGGGTACCCAGTTCCGTTAACATTTGTCCCAGGCTCTGACGTGAGGCCTTCCCGTCTTCAAGGGACGCAATTAAAGACAACAATTCCTGTCGCAGGCTCTCGTCGCGCTGCTGGGTTTCAGATTGCAAAGAACGCATCCGTTCGGCCTGCTCGGCGTTAATCGTGTTCAGTCTTTCGTTTAACTCCTTTTGCACATCCCTTATTTGGCGCAACAAGTCCACTGCAAGCTTCTCCAAAGCTTCACTGGCTTCCTGCTGAACTTTGCGTAACTGGGTGGATTGTTCATTTTCCTGCTTCCCCAAACGGTTCGATAACTCTTTTTGCACAACATGCAACTGATCGGAAAATTCCTTTTGCACAGCACGCACCTGGATGTTTTGTTCCTTCCCCTGATCGGTTAATTTCGAATTGAACTCACGGCGAGTCTCCACCAATTGGGCGGAAATGGAATCGGACAACGAATCGACTTTTTCAGCGAGCAGGCTGACCATTTCCTGGCGTACGGTTTCGAGGCGGGTTTCCAGGTCTCCCAGGCGTTTATCAAGAGAACGTGTTTGGGAACCGAACAAAATATCGCGCAACCGCTCAATATCATCAAACCCCGATTCAGCCACCGGATAAACAGCAGGTTCCCTGGATGACTGTTGCTCCAAAGGAGCATTCGATTTTGGTTTTGTCATGGCCTTATTCTCCTGCTTTTCCCCGAATTATACACTTGTGAATATTTATTTTTAGTTACAAAACGGTTAGGAATCTTATTTCACAAATTCGAAGCCATATTTCCGGGGTGACCTTTTGCACCTCCCACAACTGTATCCATCCCCTGTATAATGGAACACATGATTAAATTCAACATCCCCGGACGCGGTAATTATCAAATCGAACACCTTGTAATGGATGTAAACGGCACATTGGCAGTCGATGGTCAACTCATGGACGGGGTGGCGGCAAAGATCGCATCCCTGCGAAACCATTTGACCATTCACCTGCTCACGGCAGACACACACGGAAAACAGGTTGTCATAGACCAGCAGCTTGATCTGACCGCAGTGCGAATCGCGCCCGGTGGAGAGTCAACCCAAAAGGCGGAATATGTCCGCAAGCTTGGCAGCGAAAATGTTGTCGCCATCGGACAGGGCGCAAACGATGCAGAGATGCTTGCAGCGGCGCAACTCGGCGTTTGTGTCATGTCCATCGAAGGCGTCTCCAAGGATGCCCTGTTTGCCGCCGACCTCATTGCGCCGGACACCCTGTCCGCGTTGGAGCTGCTTGAAAAGCCTTTGCGGATTGTTGCCAGTTTGAGGAAGTAAAGTGACAATTCATCTGCGAGGCGACTGTCACTTGGTAAAATAAAACCCATGTCCCTTTCCGACGAACCAATTATCCCGTCCGAACCAACCCCTGAGCAGAATCCTGAGCCGACTCCGCCGCCCAGACGTGACGCCGCAGCTATGCGCGGACGCCGCAGGCGCGCCACCCGTCGCAGCATGTTCCCCACTGACGCCGAGGGGCAGGCAGCGCTCATCTATGATCTCTCTCGCCGCGCCTATCCTTCGATTGAGTTGTTCGTGTTCTCGCTGACATGCGGCGCAATCCTCGGACTTGGTTTCCTGCTTGATTCACAAGCCGTCCTATTGCTTGGCATCCTTGCCGCCCCGCTCATGACTCCCTGGGTGGGTTTCCTGCTGGCAATCCTCACAGGTTCGCCGCGTTTCTTCTTTGAAACCTTCATGGCCCAGTTGATCAGCTCGATCCTGGTCTTCCTTGGCGGCATGTTAATAGGCGTTGTCGTCCGCTTTCTCCCGCCCATGACACTTATCGATATCTACCGTCATTCGCGTTTATGGCCGCCCGAACTGATCGTACTGGTCATCGGCGCAATCACACTGGTGGCATCGTTCGTGCGTTCGGAAAGCAAACCATTTCTTCCAAGCGTCCTCATTGCTTTCGTGCTTCTTCTACCAATCAATGCGGCCGGGTTTGGCATTGGGTCGGGATTACCGGGCGTTTGGCCCGAGGCGATTTTTGTCTTTGCAACCCATTTTGCTCTCGCCAGTGTCATCGGATTGCTGACGCTCTTTGTCTTTAGATTCCGCACCCCGCCGGGAGGACTCGTCTTTAGCACGATCTCCATGCTGTTCTTCATCGGACTTCTGGTCTATTTTATGGGAACGGGCTTCCCACTGCCGACTCTGTTGTCTGTTTCGACTTCAACCCCCACCGCCACGCTGACAGTTGTCCCAAGCCAGACGCCTTCCTTCACTCCCAGCCCAACCGTCACCATAACGAGCAGCCCCACTTCTTCGAGGACTTCCACACCTTCCAGCACCCCCACAGAAGGGACTGTCACGATCACGACCACCACTACCATAACTTCCACTGCGACAGAAACGGCAACAACCACTGTTACAACGACCCTCACGGTCAGCCCGACGGCCTTCACACCCACCACGACCATATCCGCCACGCCATCGGCGACCTTTACCATCACTCCCACACCGCAGTTGACTTCGGGTATCATCAAAGCCAGTGAAGGCGGCGGCGCCAACCTGCGCCAGACTCCAAATGGAAAATATCTGATGACGCTGGATAACGGCACGCTTGTGGAAATTTATCCCGATTTCAAACAGGTAAATGGCGTGGCATGGATTCACGTGGCCGTAACCCGCAACGGACAGCGCGTGGAAGGCTGGCTGCTGGAATCGGTGGTGAGTTATTCCACTCCCATCCCAAACTTTGAACCGTCGGCAACCCCGACAATAGGAATCACACCCGCACCATAAAATCACATGTCAAGGCGAGGGCGACAGCCCGACACTCCCTGACACTGCCCGCCACACTTGCACCGCACTGCGTGCGTTGCAGTGCAGGTGGAGCAAGTGTGCGCTGCACGCCCGTGCAGTGAGCAATCCCCTACTATTAGGAGATTGCTTCGTCGCAAAGTATGCTCCTCGCAACGACGTAAATCAATTGGAGAAAAACAATGCCCATTCATTTCGGAACCGACGGCTGGCGCGCCGTCATTTCAGACAGCTTTACATTTGATAACCTTCGTATCGTGGCACAGGCCATTGCTGACGCGGTGGCGTCCGACCATTGGGACAAATCCGCGAACGGTGGAAAACTCCCCGACAAAAACAAGATCGTGGTTGGCTTCGATACCCGCTTCCTCTCCGACCGCTTCGCGGGCGAAGTGGCGCGCGTCCTCGCCGCGAACGGATTCAAAGTCATGCTGGCGCAGTCCGATTCGCCCACGCCCGCCATTTCCTATGCCGTCAAGCACCATGCGGCCATCGCAGGAGTGATGATCACTGCTTCACACAATGCGCCACGCTACAATGGTTTGAAACTCAAGGGGGCGTTCGGCGGTTCGGCTTTATCGGACCAATGCCGTCGCGTGGAAATCTACATCACAGACAACGAAGAGCGGGCACGCGGTCCGAACCTGATGGATTTTGACAAGGCGCGCAGCGCGGGCCTGATCCAAAGGTTCAATCCCCTGCCTGCCTACTTCGACCACCTGCGGACGTTGATCAACACCGATGTCATTGCGGACAACCCACAGCGTTTTGTAGTGGATGCGATGTACGGCTCCGGTCGCGGCGTGATCAAATCCTTTTTGCAGGGCACAGGCTGTGAGGTCGCGGAAATCCGCGGCGAGATGAACCCCGGCTTCGGCGGAGTCCATCCTGAGCCGATTGCCAAGTATCTCGGTCCGTTGGCCAGCGCCGTCAGTTCGGGCATGGGCAACTTTGGCGTTGTCACCGACGGCGATGCGGATCGTATCGGCGCGATGGACGAGCGCGGAAACTTTGTCGACCCGCACAAGATCATGTCGCTGGCATTGAAATATCTGGTTGAAAAACGCGGCTGGACAGGATCAGTTGTCCGCACGGTTTCGACCACTCGCATGATCGACCGTCTTGCCAAGCGCTACGGTCTGAAGTTGCACGAAACTCCCGTCGGCTTCAATCATATCGCTGACTACATGATGAAAGAGGATGTGCTGATCGGCGGCGAGGAGTCAGGCGGCATTTCGTTCAAGGGACACATCCCCGAAGGTGACGGTCCAATCATGGGACTGCTGATCGTGGAGATGATTGCCGCGGCAAACAAGTCACTGTATGAAATGGTGAATGAGCTGCTCGAAGATGTGGGACCCGCCTTGTACGAGCGCGTGGACATGCGTCTCAGCCGTCCCGTGGCCAAGGCAGAGATGACAGAGTTTCTAACGAAGAAAGCCCCCACTGAAATTGGCGGTCAAAAAGTGACGGAGGTTAGCCAGCGCGACGGCGTGAAATACATCATGTTCGACGACTCGTGGCTGCTCATCCGCCCCTCCGGCACGGAACCGGTGCTGAGGGTGTACGCCGAAGGCCGAACACAAGCGATGGTCAAGGCACTGATGGGCTATGGTAGGACAGTGGCCGAGAGCGTGGTATAGAAAAAATCATTCGTCTCATTCCGAGGTCGCGCAGTGCAGTAAGAATCTCAAAAGGCTTTGAGGAAAATCTCAAAACCTTTTGTTTGCGCCGCGCTGACGTGGACTAAACCCTCATTAGGGTATAAAGTTTTTATTTTTTGGCAGCGGATAATTGGAGATGAAAAGTTCGCTGCCCTTCTCGGCCTTGCCCTGCTTATAATTGTTCATCCCGTATTGCAATTCCCATTCGGTGATGTTGCCAAATTCAAAATTACTTCTGATCTCAGGGGAGTCATCGTAGGTGATCAGCCATGAGTGACGGCATTTCTTCATCTCCTGAGCAAATTCTTCGTGATTGAATTCAGTGTGCAGGATGCCGTTCTTGCCATACAACCGTGACTTGGTTGCCTTGAAATAAGGTGGGTCAAGAAAAGTAAAGACCTCCCTGCCGCCATCGGAAAGGACCTCGCGATAATCCACGCTGGTGATACGGACTCCTTCCAGAAGTCTGCCGATTCCCGCGACGCGCTCGATGGACGATTCGGTAAATCGCGCCACAAAAGCCTGCTGGGAATATCCGCCCGCTTCGACCACGCCGGAGAAGGTAATACGGTTGAGGACGAAGAAACGTACCGCGCGCTCGAACTCCGAAAGGGACTTCACATCCACGGACAGCAGTTCGTTGAACAACCCCTGACCATCCGTCCGTTCCCGCTTGAATTTCATGGCTTCCCGCGCCAGCTTTTCCGAGTCGAGTTGTGCCTGTTGCCAGAAATGAAACAATTCCGGGTTCAGGTCGTTGATCCAGATTTGCAACCGGGGATATTTCTGCTTCAGGTAAATGAAAAACGATCCGCCGCCCACAAACGGCTCGCGGTATTCGTCAAATTCCTTTGGAAGCAGGTGTTTCATCCGTTCGATGGCGCGGGACTTGCCGCCGGGATATCGGAGGGGACTTTTGATGAGGGTCATTGACAAGGATTATAAGGGATGTGTGGGTTGTAGGGGCGGGGTCTCCCCGCCCTGATTCATGCCCATCATCATGTTATTCTGGGAAAGTGAATTCACACCATCATCCCTGGGCACGGGGACCGTGCCCCTACCATCGAAAATAAAGATGATTCCGTGAACGTGATTTGGCATGATGACAAACGCGCCCGTTTCGACATTCGGGAAATGGACGTGGATTTCCAACCACCATTTTTGAACGATTTCTCCGTAACGATTCAAAATCATTTCCCCATTGACAATCTCCCCGAACAAAGCCTCCCTTCGCCATGTGACCACCGTGACGAAATACGCGCCCGCTTGGGTGTAATCAAATCCCTGCAAGCGGACGGATCGCCTGTGATGAATTTTGGGATCGAATTTAGTCATCAATCACCCACGTAGGGGCGGGATCCCCCGCCTTTGTTGTTGTCGAAAATGATTGGACACGGAGACCGCGCCCCTAATCCCCAATCTCATCCACCCGCCAGACCTCTTCGCCGATCAACTTCTTGAGCCGCGCCAGCAGTTCGGGACAGATGCGCGTGGTGTCGTTGGGGAAATCGATCAGGTAGCCCTTGCTGTTCTCGAATATTTGGAAACTGAACTTGTCCCGTCCGTGCTGGGCGGTGAGCAGTCCATACAGGGTCTTGATGCGACGCTTGTCGCGTTCATGGTCACCCGTGGAACGCAGGGTGATGGTCAACTGGCGCGGAGGATGTTCCTTGTCCCTGTTTTCCTTTGCCAGCGGAACATACATGGATTGAACCGCCTGCGCTTCGCGCTGCTCGGTTGTTTCAATGTCCGCGAGTGCGGTGACAGCCCGTGTGATCAGCGGTGGGGTGACAGGCTCGTTCTTCTTGAACTTCGGCTCGGGTTTGGCGGCAATCGCGGCTTCCTCGAAGGACGGCTGCCACTGCATGTCCCAGCCATCGGGGAAGTTATCGGGCGGCGGGGGCATCCCGTCCAAATCGGTGTCGGGGACATAAGCAGGAGCCGCCTCGTTTACTTGTTTGCTCGTCTGTTCGTTGGTTCGCTGACTCGCTGGCTCACTGACTCGCTGGCTCGCTGGCTCATTGACTCGCTGACTCTTTGACTCGCTGACTCGCTGATTCACAGCCCCGTTCCCGTTCCCATTCACCGACTTGTAATTGAGCGGCTTCACAGGCGCAGGCGGCGTATTGTCGTTTACTTCGTCCACCACGGCAGACGTGACCTTGATCTCCGTCTCGACTTCGTCCACGAGAATCTTGGCGGGCGGGTTGGCGTTGTCCACCTTGCCCTTGACAATGATGATTCGTCCGAC
This sequence comes from Anaerolineales bacterium, assembly GCA_030834895.1. Taxonomy (GTDB): domain Bacteria; phylum Chloroflexota; class Anaerolineae; order Anaerolineales; family Villigracilaceae; genus Villigracilis. The sequence continues at coordinate 88,382 of JAUQXA010000062.1, read as the reverse complement.
GGTCATCTTGTCGCTGAACCTGGTCCACGTCTTCGGGAACATAACCAGTTCAATCGTCCCCTGAATATCTTCGATGGTGACGAAGCCCATCGGTTTGCCCGTCTTGGTGGTGTACGGGCGGACCACGGTGATCAATCCCGCCACGCGGACTTTTTCTTCATGCGCGGCTTCGGATAACTGTCCCGAAAAATAGCTGACGATCTGCGCCAGCGTCGCCTGGTGTTCGTTGAGTGGATGGTCGGTGATGTACAAGCCGATGAGTTCCCGCTCCCAGTTGAGCATCTCACGCTTGTCCACGTCCTTGACTTCGGGCAGGTGGATTTCCTCCACGATGCCTGTCGCCGCGCCGAAGAGACTCATCTGCCCCGCATCCGCCGCGCGGAAGTGGGCGCTGCTGATTGCCACGATGCGGTCGAGCGAAGCAAGCAGCGAGGCGCGATTCCCAAACGAATCCAACGCGCCAACTTTGATCAGGCATTCCAGCGAACGCTTGCCGACGGAGCGCAAGTCCACGCGGCGGGCGAAGTCGTTGAGGTCGCTGAATTTTCCGCTGGCAATTCTCTCTTCAATTATTGGCTGGACGGAGTTTTCCCCGACGTTCTTGATGGCTCCCATGCCAAAGCGAATGTTGGGCCTGCTATCCACGTCCTCAATGCTGAAATCCCATTCCGAAGCATTGACATCGGGCTGCAAGACTGGCACGCCCATCGTCCGCGCATCCGCGATGTAGAAGGCAACCTTCTCTGTCTGGCTCGCCGAAGCCGACATGAGCGCGGTCATGTACTCGGCGGGGTAATGCGCTTTGAGGTAGGCGGTCTGGACGGCGATCACGCCGTAGTCGGCGGCATGGCTTTTGTTAAATCCATACCTCGCAAACTCTTCCCAGTCTGAATAGATCGCATCGGCAGTGGATTGCTCCATGCCTTTTTCAACGGCGCCCTTTACGAACTTGGCGCGATGCTTTTCGATTTCCTCTTTCTTCTTCTTGGAAATCGCCTTGCGGAGTTCATCCGACTCGGAGGGCGTGTACCCCGCCAGTTCGACGGCGGCGCGCATCAGTTGTTCCTGATAGACGGGGATGCCATAGGTATCCTGGAAGATGGGAGCCATCGAAGGGTGACGGTATTCCACTTCCGCTTCGCCGTGCATGCGCGCGATGTAATCGGGAATGAACTGCATCGGACCGGGACGATACAACGCCACCATCGCGATGATGTTGTCGAGGTTCTTCGGCTTCATCTGGACCAGCCAGCGGGTCATTCCTCCGCCTTCGACCTGGAACACGCCAGCCGTCTGTCCCGCGCCCATCAACTCGAAGGACTTGGGGTCGTCAATTGGGATGTTGCCCAAATCGAGTTTGATTCCGTGGCGCTTCTCGATCAAGTCGCAAGCGCGAGCCATCACGGTCAGCGTGATGAGACCGAGGAAGTCCACCTTCAACATGCCAAGCGAATCGAGGATGCCCATTTCGAACTGGGTCACAGACTTGATGGGCGTTTCCTCCGAGCCAGAGGTGGGACGATGCAGGGGCAGGTAATCCACAATCGGCTTGTCCGAGATGACCACGCCCGCCGCGTGCGTGCCTGCGTTGCGGACAGTCCCTTCCATCTTTGCGGCAAGGTCGATCACTTCATGCATCTGCGGATTCTTGTTGTAGATTTCCTTGAACTCGGGGACAGCCATAGCGTCTTCCATGGTGGTGTTCCGTCCCGAAACGAAGGGGACAAGCTTGGCGGTGCGGTCAACATCTGCGAGCGGGACTTCCATCACGCGTGCCACGTCACGGATGGCGGCTTTCGCACCCATCGTGCCGAAGGTGACGATTTGCGCGACCTTATCTGAGCCGTATTTGTTCGAGCAGTACTCCAGCATCTCGGAGCGGCGGTCGTCGCGGAAGTCGAGGTCGATATCAGGCATGGAGATGCGCCCAGGGTTGAGGAAGCGCTCGAAGATGAGCGCATGTTCGAGCGGGTCCACCCGCGTGATGTCCAGTGTGTAGGCGATGATCGAGCCAGCCGCCGAGCCGCGGGCGTTGTACCAGATTCCGTTTTCGCGTGCGAAGCGGCACAAGTCCCAGACGATGAGGAAGTAAGCGTCGAATCCCATCGTGTGAACGACGCCCAACTCATATTCCAGTCTTTCCTGTACCTGCGGGTTGGAGGCGTCACCCTTGAACTTTATCTTCGCCCCTTCCTGGCACAACGCCCGCAGATAGGACTCTGGTGTATAACCTTCCGGCACCGGAAACTCGGGCAGGTGATAACCTTTGAAACCCAAATCGACGTTGCAGCGTTCGGCAATCAGCAGGGTATTGCTGAGGGACTCGGGAACTTCGGCAAAAATGCGGCTCATCTCTTCGGGCGAACGCAGATAGTACGAGTCGTCGGTCATCCGCATCCGCTCGGGGTCGTTGAGCGTGGAGTTGGTCTGGATGGCGAGCAGGATGTCCTGCAAACGCGCATCGTCCGGGTTGATATAATGTACGTCGTTGGTGGCAACGTATCGCGCCGAGTAGCGCGCGCCCAACTCCAGCAGTTTCTTGTTGAGGTCGGTAATCTCCTTGATGTTGTGTTGCTGCAACTCGACGAAGAAGCGATCCTTGCCAAAGACTTCCTGATACCAGTCCCAGCGTCGCACCGCCTCCTGCGGATTCTCATCCAAGAGCGCGCGTGGAATCTCGGCGGACATGCAACCCGACGTGCAGATCAATCCCTCAGAGTTGGCGGCTAGAAAATCATGGTCGATACGCGGATAATAATAGAAGCCGTCCATCTGCGCGGCGGAGGCGATCTTCAACAGGTTGCGGTAGCCTGTGTCATTTTCCGCCAGCAAAAGCAGGTGTGACGAAGAACGGTCAAGTTTGGAATCCCTGTCCCTCATTCCGCGTGCCGCCATGTAGGTTTCCAGACCGATGATCGGCTTGACGCCTTCGTTTTTGGCGGCTTTATAAAAATCGATCACCCCAAACATCGTGCCGTGGTCGGTGATGGCAACCGAATCCATGTTCATCTCTTTGACGCGTTTGACCAGCTTCTTGATGTTCGAGAAGCCGTCTAGCAGGGAGTATTCGGTATGGACGTGGAGATGGGCAAAGGACATAATAGGTGATTGGTCAAGGGAGATTATTGGGCGGAAAAGATTATAGCACGTATGTTCGCAAACGCCCCCAACAACAGGCTTAAAATATTTACAGGCTGTTTTTGCTCTTGTTCAACTGCCAATAGGACAGGCTCAAATAGGCGCCAAAAATGAAAATCAAGCTGCTGATGTATGCCCACAGCAGGAAAGCAATGATTGTCGCCAGGGCGCCATACACAAGGTTCGTAATGGAAATATAAGCGGAAACAAAGGACAGAAAGGTTTTCTTGGCCAGTTCCCAAAGGATACCTGCTCCAGCCGCTCCCATACCGACTTCACGCCAGTTGGAAGCGCCATGAGGTAGTATCATGTAAAGCGCCATGAACAAGGCAACGTCAAGCAGGATGGTCAGAAATAGATTAACGCCATGTCCGAGTGGGATGACCTGGTCTGGCAGCCAATGGCTGATGTTGGTGATTGCGCTGCCCGCAAAAGAGATCAGAAACAGGACAGGTCCAATAAAAAGCATGACAAACAAAATGGAAACCCCGCGCCGCCTCCACGCGGGACGCCTTTGTTTGACCTGCCAGATTTCATTCAGGGTATGAGTCAGGGTGTAGAAAAAGGTCGAAGCAGACCATGCCATACCAATCAAGGCGGCACCAGTGACAGGTCCGCGGCTGCGGATGATCTGGTCGATGTTTTGCCCCAATAATTGCCCTAGGGCTGGCGCGATAAATTCCAGCCTTTGGATGATGGCATGCTCATCCAAGGCAGGTTCAAAGCCAAAACTGGCAAGTGAAATACTCAAGAGAATTAAAGGAAAAAGTGAGAAGAGTGCAATATAGGCAATTGCTGAAGCCATGATCCCCGTGTCGGGCATCAAAGTTTCCTTGATGGCATTGGCGAACACCCACAGCGAGCCATTTGTGCGTTCATTGAGTTTTTTGGCGGCATGAACGCCTTGTTGCCAGAGGTTGCTCATGTGCTTGGATAATTTAGGCAGATCCATTTGACTGACTTGCAGTATAGCACGCATGTTCAGGAATGTATTAGACTGGATACTTAAAAAATGGACTTTCCAGATAAAATAAAATATGGTATTGAAATATTGCGTACTCGAAAAGGTAAGATAATCCGGGCAGGAACCAATGTCCGCCATACCCATCAGTAGAACCAAGATCATTCCTCCACGTCGCCGCGCCGAGTTGCTCTCTCGCAAGCGGTTGCTGGATGTTCTTATGGAGTCCCTCGACAAAAGATTGACTCTGGTCTCCGCGCCTGCCGGCTATGGAAAGACATCCCTCTTGATCGATTTTGCCGCGCAATGCGAATTGCCCTGCTGCTGGCTGACCCTGGATGAACTGGATCGCGACCCCCAGCGGTTTATTGCCTATGTGATTGCGTCACTGGCGGAGCGTTTTCCAAAATTTGGAGGACAATCCGCTTCCATGCTCGGCAGCCTGACTTCGCTCGAACAGGATGACATGGAAAGGATGCTGGTCACGTTGATCAACGAGGCCTATGAGCAGATCCACGAGCATTTTATCCTGGTGCTCGATGATTTTCATCTGGTGGATGACGTTCAACCCATCCAAAGTTTCCTGAACCGTTTTATCCAGCTCGCAGATGAAAACTGCCACATCATCATCTCCTCGCGGATCTTGACCAGCCTGCCCGACTTACCCCTCATGGTTGCGCGCGAACAAGTCAGCGGTTTGAGTTTTTCCGATCTCGCCTTTCATGTGGATGAATTGCAAGCCTTGCTGGCGCAAAACAGCAAGATGCACATTTCAGACGACGAAGCTCAAAGGATGATCGAACAGACCGAAGGCTGGATCACCGGTCTGCAATTCTCCGGCGCTGGGGGGGAGTTGGCGAAATCCGTGTCCAAAACGGGCGTGGGGCTATTCGACTTTCTCGGTCAGCAGGTGCTCGGACGCCAGTCACCTGCCATGCAAGACTTCCTCCTGCGTACTTCCATATTGGAAGAGTTCGATGCGTCACTATGTCAGACTGTTCTGGCACCGCTGTATCCGGAACCGCAAAACTGGCAGGCATGGATTAACACAGCCGTGCAAAACAATCTCTTTGTCCTGCCCGTTGGCGCGGACGGGAGATGGCTGCGCTATCATCATCTCTTCCGTGATTTCCTGAGGGGGCGTTTCGAGCAATTGCGTCCCAACGAGGTCAAACCCATCCTATCACGGCTGGGGCAGGCGTATGAGGACCTTGGCGAATGGGAAAAAGCCCATCACATTTATAGGAAGTTAAATGATGATGAAATCCTGGCCGAGATGATCGAACGGGCATCCACCCCCATGCTGAGGCGTGCCCTCGTTACGCTTGAATCATGGCTGGGCGAACTACACCCGTCCATATTGCGGAAACGTCCCGGCCTTTTATCCGTTCGTGGCGCGATCACATACATGAAGGGCAATCTGCATGCGGGAATCCATTTATTGGATCAAGCTGCCCGGATTTTCCGCTCCGAAAGGAATGTTGCAGGTTTGACTTTAACCCTGGTAAGGCGGGGAATCGCGCATCGTTTCCTTGGCAATTATGACGCGGCGTTATCCGATGCCAATGAAACCATTGAACTGACCGAAACCAGGGATGACCTGCAATTGCTTTATGCGGAAGCACTGCGTGTAAAAGGGCTGGTCCTATATCGTTTGGGACAGGCTCGCCAATCAGTGGAAATCCTGGAACGTTCATTGCAGCTATATACCTACCTAAATGATACATCCAGCATCCCCATTCTGTTTATGGAAACTGGTATGGTATATCAGGCAATTGGCAATTATGTTGAAGCGGGGAATGTCTATGAGAAGGCGCTTCGCATTTGGCAAAAGGAAGGTAATCTTTCCTGGCAGGCTAATTTGCTGAATAACATTGGCGTTCTACTACAGTTTCAAGGAGAGTATGAAAATGCCGCCCAGGCCTTCGAAGAGGGACTTTTGTGCGCCCAGCGCAGTGGTTATGTTCGAATGGAGGCCCTGATCGCCATTGGGTTGGGGGATTTATCAACCGAACTGGAAGATTTTGGAGTTGCTCAATCAAATTATAACCATGCAGAACGGATCGTTCGTGAAATAAACGACGGTTTTCTTTTGTACTATCTTGGCATGGCTCAGGCTATTTTGCTGGTGCTGCAAGGCAAAACCAAGGAAGCTCGCCAACTCATAAAAAAAGCCGCTAGTTTGACTCAATCGGGCGATTCACTTTACGAACGCGGACTGTTGCACTTTGTCCAAGGGCGTATCTGCATTGTGGAAGGGAACTTGCCCCAGGCAGTAACTGAATTGGAGGAGTCAGGGCGGTGTTTTTTCCATGACGGACGAAAAATGGAAAGCGACGCCAACAGTATCTGGCTTGCGGGGTCCCACCATCAAGCAAAAAATATTGTAGCAGTCAGGCAGATCATAAAAACTCTTTTGGGGGAAGGCGGACAAACTTCACATGGAATACTGCTGGCTGTTCATCAGGCCCGGAAATGGCTGGATGGTTTACAAAGGGATGCCGAGGTGGGGCGGGTGGTCGGCGACCTTCTGACACGCGCCAGCCGCATGGCGGAAAAAATGCCTGCGACCCGCCGCCATTTGCACCGCACGGCGCATGTTGTGCAGATTCCCAATCCACACCTGATCATTCGCGCATTTGGAAAGGCATCTGTCAGTGTTGGCGGCAAACTACTCACCCTTTCAGACTGGCAAACCCAGTCCGTTCGTGACCTGTTTTTCTTCTTCCTTACCAGCGAAAAACCGCTCACCCGGGAACAGATTGGGCTGGTTCTTTGGCCGGATGTAGACGAACCTCAAAAGATAAAACTGCGCTTCAAAAATGACATCTATCGTTTACGCAGAGCCGTTGGGCAAGAGGTCATCACTTACGAAAATGTTTTGTATAGCTTTAATCGTAACCTGGATTTTGAGTACGATGTTGAAGCCTTTGAAACATTCCTGGCACGGGCTAAATCAGCCAAAGTTAATGAAGAACAGGTTGCCTACTATAGAAAAGCCGTTGACCTTGTCACCGGGCCCTTCCTGGATGATATTTATGCTGATTGGACGATTGTTGAGCGTGAACGTCTGAGTCAACTATATCTTGCGGCACTTCAGAACCTGGCTGAGTTACTCCAAAAACAGGCTCGGCCTGAGCAGGCGCTTGCCGTTTGCCAACGCGCATTGGAATATGACCCTACTTTCGAGGCGGCATATTCCCTTTCCATGCAAGTTCATCACCGGATGGGTGACCGCGCCTCCGTAATTCGTACTTATCAGGCATGTGCCGAGGCCCTGCAACGGCAAATCGGACTGGCGCCTTCGAGAGAGACTGAACAGCTATATCGTCGCTTGATCGAGTAAAAGAAATGGAAGCTCGGGAAAAACGCCTTCCACCTTTCAACCCCCTTTCATCATTGGAATCAGCCTAAAAAGGCTGATTCTTTTTTATTTTTGAAGCCTGTTTTGAAGCCTGGATACTCGTATTATTCGGGCACAAATAACCTCACTAAAAAAGGATGTACCCCATGAAAAACACATTTGCCTCTTTCGTGTTCGTTGCCCAGAAAATTGACCGCCAATATGTTCAGCTTGCCCTCGTAATTTTGTCCCTGGTGGCGTTGGCACTCGGCACTGGCGCTCCAACTGATGGTGGCGGTGTTGGCCGATAAAGTCGTGTAACCCCATAAAGAAGGATCCCATCATGAAAAACTCATTCGTTTCCCTCGCATTTTTTGTCCAAAAAGTTGACCGCCAACATGTTCAGCTTGCCCTCGTGATTTTGTCGTTGGTAGCAGTGATTCTCGGCACCGGCGCTCCAACTGATGGCGGCGGCGTAGGCAGATAAGAACCCATCATCCTAAAAGGATACCCATCGTGAAAAGCACATTTGCCTCCCTTGTGTTCTTTGTCCGAAAAATCAACCCCCAATCCATTCAACTTGCCCTTGTGATTTTGTCGTTGGTAGCAGTGGTTCTCGGCACCGGCGCTCCAACTGACGGCGGTGGCGGAAGATAAGGTCCTGTGGTTCTTTTATTAGCGATTGTCGCTGGGCTATTGGCCGGGCTGGTCTGGTCCCGCTGGCGCAGACAACCGTACCGCTCTCCCCAGCTTCAACACCTTTGGTTGGCCTTTGTCGCCTTCCTGCCGCAGTTCGTAGTAGTCTATCTGCCTACCACCCGTAACCTTATTCCCGATTGGCTGGTCGCTGTTCTTTTGATCGTTTCGCAAATCATGTTGCTGGTGTTCGCCTGGGTAAATCGTCGCATGATTGGAATGCTCATCCTGCTCGGTGGAGCCGCACTCAATCTGGCAGTGATGACAACCAACAGCGGCTTCATGCCCATCGGTCCACAAACCGCCAGTCGGTTGGTATCGGAAGACGTATTGCGGAATTTCCCGCTTGGTAGCCGATTCGGCATTAAGGACATTCTCCTGCGTCCAGAAGATACCCGCCTTGAACTATTAGCGGACCGATTCCTCCCTCCGACCTGGTTCCCTTACCAGGTGGCGTTTAGTCTCGGTGATGTTTTTATTGCCCTTGGAATATTTTGGCTTCTTTCAAAACCCCAATCATCCGTGCAGTTTACTCAGAAAGGTATATCCGTATGATCGCACCAATGACCTATCAAACCACGATGTCAAGAAAACCCTCATCCAGACCGGGCATTTCCTCTGGAATAAGCCGTGTTTTTGCCGCGGCAGTCGTCAACCGCCAATTTTGCGATATGTTGCTCCAGGACCCATCCATAGCCCTCCAAAAAGGTTATTTGGGAGAAACATTTCCCCTGAGCAAGGAGGAAAAGGATTTGATCGTTTCCATCCAGGCCAATTCCCTTTCTGACCTTGCAAAACAGATCAACCGCACCCTTTTGGACATTTCCTAAAACCGGCAAATCCTCGAACGCATCGGCGAATGTTTCCCAACGTGTTCCATGATTGACTGACAATATGATCACCGACTTGTCTTTTCATAACCCATCCCACTTCGACCAGAGGCTGGAGTATATGCTCCACGCCTTTAATGATTTAATCTTTATCGTTGACCAGGATGGCGTGATTCTTGAACACAAATCGGGCAACCCCTTCCAGATTACCGATTTCCCTTTGAACTTTTTGAAGCGGAAACTCCAGGACCTGCTATCGGCCGACGCGAACCAGAAAATCGCTACAGGACTTCATGAACTTCGGCGGAAAAAAAATGCCGTTCAGTTCGAATTCTCCATTCCAACATTTTCTGGAAAGAACTGGTACGAATCCCGGCTTGCGCCAACATCGAATCGGCAGATTGTTGTGCTCATACGGGATATCACAAAATATAAACAATCCGAAGAAATAATCGAAAGTCAGTTGGAACAATTGGCAACTCTGCGCACTATTGACCTTGCCATTACCTCTGGCGCCGACCTGAACCAAACCTTATCCATGATCCTCGATTACGTCCAAAAACACCTGAGGGTGGATGCGGCGTCTGTGTTGCTGTTTAACCTCCAAACACAGCGCCTTGATTTTGCCGCAGGCGCCGGGTTTCGGACACCAGCACTGCGCCACACCCATTTAAGGATCGGCGAGGGATTGGCGGGGCAGGCGGCTCAAGAACGGACGATCGTTCATATTCCCGACCTGAAAAAATGCAAAACAGAATTGCTGCGTTCTGCAATTTTCAGCGAAGAAAACTTCGTTGTATATTATGCCGTCCCCTTGATCGCCAGGGAGCAGATACTGGGTGTGCTTGAGATATTCCATCGTTCCGCCCTGACTGCCAAACAGGAATGGGAAAATTTTCTGCACACGCTTGCCGGACAGGCCTCCATCGCCATAGACAATGCCATGATGTTAAAGGATCTGCAGCGTTCAAACGTCGAACTGACTCTGGCGTATGACAAAACAATTGATGGGTGGTCCCGTGCGCTTAATCTTCGAGACAAGGAAACCGAGGATCATACCCGCCGCGTCACTGATTTGACCCTGCGCCTGGCACGGAGAATGAGAATTCCCGAATCCGAGCTCATTCACATTCGGCGGGGGTCCACATTGCATGATATTGGCAAGGTCGCCATACCTGACCATATTTTGTTAAAACCCGCACCATTGACGAAGGAGGAGTGGAACATCATGCGGCGCCATCCCTTGATCGCCGCAGAGATTCTCAAACCAATTTCCTACCTGACGCCTGCAATTCCCATTCCCCGCTTCCATCATGAAAAATGGGATGGCAGTGGCTATCCGGATGGGCTTGTCGGCGAGTCCATACCATTGGCGGCGCGTCTCTTTACCTTGGCGGATGTTTACGACGCGCTCACTTCCAACCGCCCATATCGCCCGGCATGGTCTCACGCCGAGGCGCTTGAATATATCAGTAAAAATTCAAACTTGCTTTTCGACCCGCATATTGTTCCAGAATTCGTTCAAATGATGACGGAATAATTCCTTTTCCATTTTTCTGTATCGGTGGTTCGAGGGGAAGGCTGATACTGGAGGGGTTATTTTTATTGAGTACACGCCGGAAATCCCGGCGTGTACCGTTTAATAGGCGACTCTCCCAGCCCCGGCATTATAATATTAATCAAACAATACAGGGACTTGTCCATTATAATTGGGAATACCAATCTGTAATGATTGACAGAGGAAAAAATGGCAGAAAAAATCCTGATAATTGACGACGATGTGGACACATTGCGGCTTGTCGGACTAATGTTACAAAGGCAGGGCTATGAGATTAGCGCCGCGCCAAACGGTTCGCAGGGATTGGCAAAGGCATTGGAGGAACGCCCGGACTTGATTCTTCTGGATGTGATGATGCCAGACATGGACGGGTATGAAGTTGCGCGCAGGCTGCGTAAGAACCCCTCCACAGTGGCGATACCAATTTTAATGTTTACTGCAAAGACACAGCTGGATGATAAGGTTACGGGCTTTGAAGTGGGGGCGGATGACTACCTGACAAAGCCCACACACCCGACTGAGTTGCAAGCACATGTGAAGGCGCTGTTGGCGCGCGCTCCGCAAAGGGACAAGGAACCGGCGAGTGCTGCCACCGTCTCACACGAACAGCACGGGTATATGGTAGGGGTCATCTCCGCCCGTGGCGGATTGGGTGTCTCCTCGTTGGCAGCCAACCTGGCGGCCGGAATTTATTCCCGTACGCAAGCTGACGTGATTCTTGCCGAGCTTACCCCTGGTCAGGGCACAATTGGCATGGATCTTGGGTTTCAGAATCCAAAAGGCTTGACCGAGCTTTTGCAGGGAACAGTGGCGGAAGTAACGCGTGAAAAAGTGGAGGCATCCCTATCGCCGCACAATTCCGGAGTGAGGCTTTTGCTTGCATCAGCGAAACCGCATGAAATGACCCTGACCTCACAGGTACAAAACTATGAAGCGCTTGTTACCCGCCTTGCTGTCCTTGCCCGCTTTGTCGTTCTGGATCTGGGCAGCGGACTGCCCGCTTTCGTGCAAAAGGTTCTTCCGATGTGCAATGAATGTATTGTAGTGGTCGAGGGCGCGGCTAACACCATTCAACATACCAAGTTGTTAATTGAGGATATCGTCGCTTTAAAGGTTGGGGTCCGAAAGATCAATGTTGTTTTGAACAACCGTGTTCGCAGTGAATCACAAATGCAAATGTCACAGGTACAGGAAAAGTTGGGGCATTCGATTGCCGCCACCCTTACCCCTGCGTCTGAAGCATTTTTACAGGCGGCGCGCCTGCAAACACCGGCCGTGATTTGCCAGCCGACGAACATGACATCCCAACAATTCCTTAAAATTGCGGATACCGTTATCGAACGCGAAAAACCGAAATGAGTCTTTTTTCCCCCCAGACGCAGGCAGCCATTGATTTTGCTGCGGACTTGATCCGACAATCGAAACACCTTGTCCTGCTGACGGGGGCCGGGCTTTCCACCCCGTCTGGAATACCCGATTTCCGTTCCACCGGAACCGGCTTGTGGTCTCGCGACGAACCGATGGAAGTCGCTTCGCTCAGTACCTTCCGCACTGCGCCGGAACGATTTTTCAAGTGGTTTCAGCCGTTGGCGAGTCAAATCTATAACGCCCAGCCCAACCCGGCCCATGTCGCGCTCGCCCGCTTGGAAAAAGCGGGGGGCAAGCATGCCATCATTACCCAGAACATAGACATGCTTCACCAGAAGGCGGGGTCGAAAACTGTAATCGAAATGCACGGAACCATGAAAACATTAACATGCACCCAGTGTTATCATCGGGTGGAAGCTGCGTCTTACATTGATGCTTTCGTCGACAATGGAAGGATTCCCCGCTGCCCCAAGTGTGGACACATCCTTAAGCCGGATGTGATCCTGTTTGGGGAACAACTACCACAGGCGGCATGGTCTAAGGCGCAGCGGGAAGCGCGCCAGTGTGACTTGATGCTGGTGATTGGTTCTTCTCTCGAAGTGCTGCCGGTGGCCGGACTGCCCATGCAGGCATTGGACCGTGGCGCACATCTGATTATTGTAAACAATGCCCCAACTTATATCAATATCCGCGCAGATGCGGTATTTATGGAAGATGTGGCAGTAATTATTCCTGCAATTGCAGAGAAGGTGCTAAATGGCTGAAGTAAAAACCCAGAAACTGGATGGGTATCGTCGTTTGATCGATATTGCACGTGACCTTGCCTCCACCCTTGACCTGGACATCCTCCTCTCGCGCATTGTTCATGCCGCGGCGGAAATCAGTGGAGCAGAGGCTGCATCCATTTTGTTGTTCGACGACACCTCGCGCCAGTTGTATTTTCAGGTGGCCACCAACATGGACGAATCCACCCGGCGCGGGATGATTGTCCCGCTGGAAGGCAGCATTGCTGGCTGGATCGTGAACAACCGTCAGACGGTGCGGGTTACAAACGTGCACAACGACCCGCGCTTCTTTTCAGGCATAGAGCAGACCACCGGTTTCCCCACCGAATCGATCCTGGGTATTCCCCTGGTCACGAAGAACAAAATCGTTGGCGTGCTGGAGGCGTTGAACAAGCCCAAGGGCAAGTTTACCGATACCGACGAGTCCATGTTGCTGGTGCTGGGCGCCCAGGCCGCAGTTGCCATCGAGAACGCGCGCCTGTTCCAGCAATCCGATTTGATTTCGGAATTCGTTCACGAACTGCGCACGCCCTTGTCGTCACTCAGCACCGCCACCTATCTGCTTCTACGCCCCGAAATGTCGCATGAACAGCGCGATCAGATCGTCAACAACATCCACAACGAAACCATGCGCCTCAATTCGCTGGCTTCATCCTTCCTCGACCTTGCCAGACTCGAATCGGGACGGGTGCAATTCCGCAAGACACGTTTTAGCGTCGCGGACCTGTTCTACGAATGCAAGGACGTCATGGCATCAAAAGCTCAGGAAAACGATATTCAAATCCGCGTGGAATCACCAGAGGGCATGCCGCTGCTTGACGCGGACCGCGACAAGGTTAAACAGGTGCTGCTGAACTTGTTGAGCAACGCCATTAAATACAATCGTCCCAATGGGACCGTAATGATGCGGGCAGAAGTGCTTGAAAAGGAAATCGTTCTTTACATCCAGGATACCGGACTTGGAATTCCCGATGAGGCCCTGCCGCATCTGTTTGAGAAGTTCTTCCGTGTGCGCGAACATGAATCGCGTGTATCCGGCACCGGGCTGGGACTTTCCATCTGCAAACAAATTATTCACGGGCATGGCGGGCGGATCGAGGTCAAGAGTAAGATTAGTGTAGGGACGGTTTTCTCGGTGTATCTACCCTACTCCGGCAAGACTCCGCCCAGATCGGATGATTCGACCGAGACAAAAAACAATCCATAACCATGATTTGACTTTTTCGCCTGAAAACTGTAAACTTGGCGAAATCACCTTCTAAATATCTTTTATCTTCGGAGGAAGAAGATGGCTCAGTTTCAATTTGTTATGAGGTCAGGTCCAACGCCAGGTGAGACCTTCCCTCTTGAAGGAGATCAACTGGTCATTGGACGCGACTCAGCCAACGCCATTGCGATCAATGATGCTGAAATCTCCCGCAAACACGCCCGACTGAATTTCCAGGGAGGCAAATATGTCATTGAAGACATGGGTTCCACCAATGGCACCTTCGTAAACGGACAGCGTCTTGTGGGACCGGTTGTGCTCAAACCCGGTGATGTGGTTTCACTTGGAGAGCAGATCGTATTGATGTATGATGTGATCAGCCTTGACTCCGGCGCAACCATCGCATCTCCACGTGCCGCCGCCCGAATGGTCGCACCGCCAGCGCAGCATCAACCCGTTCCGCCGCCTGTTCAAACTCCCACACCGGCTTATTCGAGTTCGCCCGCAAAAAAGACAAATCTGATGCCGTTCTTTATCGGAGGCGGAGTGTTGCTATTTATTTGTCTATGTATCGCTTTTTTTGTCTGGGTGGATGCCACATATCGTTGGTGCGTCTTCTTCCCCTTCCTTTCAGGTTGTTGATTCTATCTTCCCTGCTTCCTCGACTTTGGCTGGTTTAGTCGAGGGGATTGAGAAAAAGAAAGCCTTCTGAGTACAGTTTTGGTTGAGAGACCGGACTGGCTCAGGAGGCTTTCATGTATAAGAATGACACAACCGGAATTGATACATAAGTTGTTTGAGTTATTGAAAAAACATCGAACAGCCTCGGGGCAGGAGCGGGTCTATTTTTGCCTCTTTTCTCTTCTCTCTCACTTTGCTCAAACAGCCAAAGTCAAGCAAGTCTTGCGAATAGGAGTGGTGGGGTAAAATAGCCGCTTATGAAAATCGGAGACCGAATTCAAGTTTGCGCCTGCAAAGCAGATGGAAGTGTGTATCGCAGTTGGCATACCACCATTGAAACGATGGATGCAAATTCGATCGTCACGGTCTCGCCACTGGGTAGTGAGATGTATGACCGCAAGCGGGGGAACATCCGCATCGGACACACGATGAGAAGCCATTACTGGTTCGATAAATTCTACAATCTCATCGAATTGTTCGACGCGCAGGGAAATCTGTCGCAGATCTATATCAACATCGCCTCGCCGCCGTATCCTGAGGAGGGGGGACTGTGTTTCAAAGACTACGAACTGGACGTGTTCAGATATCCGCCTAATCCCGCCAAGTTGCTCGACGAGGACGAGTTTGCCGAGGCGGTCATCACTTATCAGTACACAAAGGAATTTCAGGAGAAAATGTATTCCGTTGCGAACGAAGCTCTTGAACTCGCAAATGGTTGGAATACAAAACCTGCGCCTGATTTTAGAGGAGAACATGCTAAATAAAAAAATTGCTTTCATCGGTCCCGGAGTGATGGCGGAAGCCATGATCGCAGGCTTGTTGCGTCAGAAACTGGCTGACCCGAGGAACATCACGGCTTCAGGTCCGCGCGAAGAACGTGTAGGGGAATTGCACATGAAATATGGCGTCAAGGCAACCACCGACAACGCGTCCGCTGCGCACGAAGCGGACGTAGTTGTGCTTTCGGTCAAGCCGCAACGTTTGACCGACGTGATGAAAGGCATCAAGGGTATTCGCCCGAATGCGTTGGTGATTTCGATCATCGCGGGCGCGTCCATGAAAAAGATCAGCACGGGATTGAAACACAAGGCGATTGTGCGTTCCATGCCGAACACACCAGGTCAGATCGGCGAGGGCATCACGGTTTGGGCGGCGTCTAAAGAGGTCAGCGAGGAACAGCAGAAAATAACACGCGCGATTCTCGGTGCCATGGGCGAGGAAGTCTTTGTGGAGGATGAAAGTTATCTGGACATGGCAACCGCGCTCTCGGGTTCGGGTCCCGCCTACGTTTTTCTCTTCACCGAAGCCTTGATTGATGCTGGCGTCCACATGGGATTCCCCCGCCGCATCGCCGAGCAACTTGTCTTGCAGACCATCAAAGGCTCCGCTTCGTTCTATCAAGGTGCGGAGAGGCATCCTGCCACTCTGCGGAACCAGGTCACCTCTCCAGGTGGAACGTCCGCCGAGGCGTTATATTATCTGGAAAAGGCAGGCTTCCGCACCGCCATCTCACGCGCAGTCTGGGCGGCGTACCAGCGCTCGCTGGAGTTGGGCAAGGAGAAGCCTGCCCACAACCCCGAAGCACATGACGACGACAATGGATAAGGTACTACGGCAAAGGTCGCCATTGTCCATTGCCTGCGGAGGTTGAATAGAAACCTTCGTAATCCAGCAATCCAAGATCAAAGAAGCTACCACCATCCATGCTTACCACGGCTTGCTGAATCATGGAGGGAGGATATTCACCATATGTAAAATAAACAAACTTTTCGTCAGGCGAAATCAATGTGCCTATAACGGAGTTTGCCTTAATCCTTGTTTCAATACCATTGTATGTTTCCACTGTAAAACTGTATGGTTTAAAGATATCAAGGTCATTCATCGGGCAAGAAGTTTGTCCGCTAAAAATCCCGCGTAGACAGAAAACCCACCCACCATCGCTTGTCGTTCGGATACCTGGGTAACGCAAACCTATATTGGTTCCATCGTTATCTACATAATCAAGTCCTGCGTTTTGGAATTCGTCTCCTAGTGGAATCCCGCATTCTTTTTCAAGGGTATCCCAGTTTAGGAGGCAGGGAATATTTTCCTCGAAATAGGCTATCTTGTGATTGTTTCCAACAAACCGAAACGGAGGTCCCAAGCCTTGAACATAGTGAATATATTTGATTTTTCCCGTCGCAAAATCGTAGATGCCAATGCGATTTAACTCGCCCGAAGCCAGATCGCTCTGCGTAACTGCCAATATCGTTCTGTCGGGTGATACCGCTCCATGATGATTGTAAATGTCTGGAGTTGCGGGGATAAACTCTACCCAATTTTGACCATCAAAATATTCCACAGAACCATCTTGTGTGCTCACGTTTATCCATTTGAGGATATCCAGGACACAAAATTGTTCCGTAGAATCATTAATTGCTAGATTACCTGTTAGTAAATCTATTTTGTAGCTATATGCCATTCCAGATTTGCAATCCGAGTCACTTTGAAGAGGAGATAATCCAATTGTTTGATTATCAATCCATTGAAAGAGTCCTCCATCCTCAAACGTCAGGGAAAACCTATCACCTGTCAATGGGTTGAACAAAACAGCAATCCCATGAGAGTCACCGTCCAAGTTCTTTGGTTTGCTTTCCCATTGGGTATACATCAAAACACCTGTTTTGGGATCGTGAAGCCATTCAGGGATTGAATAAGTGGTCACTCCACTTGCATCACCAGTTGAAGTTTGGGCGGTATCCGTTGGAACTTGATTTCCAAAAGATGGCTGGCAGGAAACCAGGAACATCAGAATTGCAATAAACTGAATGCGAAATTTTCTCATTGCTTTTGATATTATCCAATTATTAAACAATTAGAAACGCCCCACCCGCAGCGGACTCAGATCGAACGCCGTTTCCTGCCCGTTGACCAGTTCCGCCACCACCTGACCTGTGCCTGGTCCCAGCGATAGACCGAGCATGGCGTGACCTGTGGCAATGACCAAATTGTTGTGGCGTGGTGAACGTCCGATGATGGGCATCCCATCAGGCGTGGTGGGACGCAGTCCAGCCCAGGTTTCGTGGATGTTGAGTTTCTCATCCAAATGGACGTACTCCCGTGTTGCGCGTTCGATGCCTGCAAGCTGTTTCGCACTGACCGTCCTGTCAATGTCGCTGAGTTCCAACCTACCTGTAAGACGTAACAGATCGCCCATTGGCGAGATTGCCACACTGCGCTCGCCAAGCAAAAGCGCATGGCGCGGCATGGCTTGTGTCGCGGACATCGTCAGGCTGTAGCCACGCGCAGGCTGGACGGGGATGTTCAATTTCAGGTCACGCGCCACGAGGGGAGTCCATGCTCCAGCAGCCAGAACAATTTCATTCGCTTCAAAATCTCCTGCGCTGGTTTTTATGGTGCGTATCTTTCCACCTGTCACATCAAACCCTGTAACTGGTGTATGCTCGAAAACCTCCGCGCCCATCAAGCGGACGCGTTCCCCAAGCAATTTGAGAAAGAGCGCGGGGTTCAAATGTGCATCGCCCGTGAAATGTACGCCGCCCAAGACATCATCCTGCGCGGCGGGCTCGCGTTCGTGGAGCGCCGCCTTGTCCAATATCTCTGCAGGAATGCCGTGCCTTCGCATGAGTTCGGCTTCACGCTTTGCGCCTTCAAAGGCTTTCACAGTTTTGTACAAAAAGAGCAGACCCTTTTCCTGATAATGACAATAAAAATTTTCCTCGACGATGATCTGTGAAAAATTTCTGGCGCTCAACTGACCGAGGCTGTTCAACGGCGGAATGGCGCGCTGGACGTTGGCTTCACTGCAAGCAAGCGCAAATCGAATCAGCCACCAAAGATATTTCGGGTCGAGGCTGACCTTCATGCCGAAGGGACTTGTCTTTGGATTCAGCATCCAGCGGAGGGCGTTGCCTATCGTCCCAGGCGCGGCAAGCGGGATGATGTGACTCGGTACGATATGTCCCGCGTTGCCAGAAGCATTCCCCCGCGCAATTTCATTCGCTTCGATGATCGTGACTTGTCGCCCCGATTTCAAAAGATAATAGGCGCAATTCAAGCCAATTGAACTGCCGCCGATGATGAGAACGTCTGCTTTTCGGGTTGCCATTTTGATTTCTGTCTAATAGCTCTGTCGGGGGCTTAGCCCCCGACAGAGCTAGATGTTATTTGCAAATCCCCTGCTCGATAACCGACTTCATTTCATCGCTCAATGTTTGTTCTTGCGCGAAGTCCGTCATCAGGTTACAGACTTGTATTCCCAAAATCTTGTCGGCGGTGACAATCTTGGTCATCTCTCGCACCTGCTTCACGTCATCTTGAATGGCGGCGGCTTGCAGGAAGGGCATCCACTCCAGACTGTCGTTGGGATAGTAGCCGCCGTCCAAAGCCTGATTTAGCAAAACAGGAATCTCCTCCCACTCACCGCGCTGACGGGCAAGGTCAGCCTTTTGATAGAAGTAGCACCAGCCATGCTCAGGTTCTTTGCCGAAGATGTTCACAGGCGGGGTCGGCGATTCGCCGTCCGTGATGACAGCATCCAGCCGCGAGCGGGGGGCGATCAACTTGAGGCGGTCCGCATCCGACGGAGAAAGCTCGGGGGCGTCGCCGTCGATGATTCGCACACATCCATCCTCGCGCGTTTGGATCATCACCAGCACGTTTCCAAAATCACGCTCCAGATAATTGCCGCGCCGCAGCGGAGTCTCGACCCCGCTGCCCGCCGCGATCTGATTGACCACGTCGCCAGTCAACACGGCGGCGGGAAGCCTCACCACCACAGGATTGTTGCTTTGCTTTTCGGGGCGATAAATAAAATTGGCGGGACCCCAAATAAAATAATCCTCCGCCAGCGGACTGTTCGGATACGACGCAATCAACGTCACGCCGTCTTCGATGTTCGGCGCGCGCCACGCCACCTGTTGCCAAAAATTGCGCGTGGCTTTGGTTTCATAAACCGAGCGGATGGTGTTGCCGTAATGGGTCATCACCGCAATCGAAACCAAAATGCCGATCACCGTGATTTGTGCGCCGCGCCGCGCCAAGCTTTCGATGAGCAGGGCAATCAACATGACCGCGCCCACCGATGCGATCAACGTGTAGCGCGAATAATCGGGCAATGTGACATGACGGTTGACGAGGATGACGGGGACGAGTCCGCCGAGCATGGTGACGAGGCTGAGGAACAACGTCTCGCCGCTGTGAGTTGGTTCTGCTTCGGACGCCTTTTCTCCCCGCCAGCGGAGCGCGACCAGCACGACGCCCACCGCAACCGCAGACAATGCCAACGCAATTGCCATATCCTTCAAGCGCATGGGGAAAGCCAGTTGATAGACGGGCATTGTCCATGCCGCCAGCGTGACGGTAAAGAAGTCTTGAAGCAGATAGTTCAGCCACCAGAGCGCGGTCAGTGGCGATGAAATGACCTGCAAGACTTGCAAACTCACATCGGTTGCCTTGCGCGCCGATTCAAAGAAGAACAGCCGCCAGATGAGGAATCCTGCCGCAACCAACAGGAAGGGCAAGCTGGCTTTGATGACCTTCATCACCTTTTGGCGGAAAGTCCCATCTCCGCGCCACATCAACATAATGATGGCGGCGAAGCGAAAGCCTTCGATGCCGATGTAATATTCCATCTGACTCAACGCGCCCCAACCCGCAAGGATGGAGCCGGCGATGAGCAAAACTTTGTTGCGAAGGTTTTCCACCAACAGCGATTGAACAGTCAACGCCACCGAGAGCATGGCAAGGAAGAGGGCTAGGATGTGCGATTGGTAGTCAATGGCGTTGGGTTGGGAAAGAAAGCCAGGGTAGATGGCAAACAACAGTCCCGTGACCAGCGCGAAGAGATTGCGGTCTCTCCACAACATGCGTCCCGTCCAAAAGAGGAAGATGCCACCCATCATGCGGAAGAAGAATGCGCTCAGGTGATACCACAGCGGATTGAAGCCAAACAACGTGAACAGCGGAATCATCGCCAGCGCGCGCCCAGGGCGGTCGATGGCGAAAATCTCGTGGTAGAAGCTGGGACCTTTGACCAGCATGTCGTACATCTGATACCAGTCGTCATTCAGGTAGCCCAGGTTTTTTACCAGCGGCAGGTAGGCAAAGGCGGAGACGATGAAGATGAGCAGCGCGCCCAGCCAGAATTGTTTTTTATTTTGCATTCATTCTTCTCTTCATCAAAAAGTCTGTGATCTCGAAGTCCAATTCTTCGTCGATATCCCAGGCTTCGGACTTGTCGATCTCCAGCATGAAGGGCTTGTCGCCGATGCGGTGACGTTTGCGGGCGAGGTTTTCGCGGGTGAAAAGGTACAGACAGGAGTTTTCCTCGTAGACGGGCGGCAGGTCTTGGGTCTGAATCAATTCGAGCGGGTTGTGGTTGATGGCGCGTCCATCCTGAAAATACAAGCGTGTCTGCCAGCGGGTGACGGAAAACAGGGAATCATATTTTGGATATTCCGCGAAGAAGGTTTTGACTCCGCGTGAGATGGTTTCCGCTTTCAGCAGTGGATTGGTGCTATGGGTTTGCAAGTAAAAATCCGCTTGAACTTGTGCCGTGTCGTATAGCAGGATTTCGTTCATCGGAATATCGTCGGCGCGGAGATGTTTGGGGCGTTGAATCAACTTGACGGTGGGAAAGAACTGGCGCATGCCGTCCATGACAGGTTCGGAGTCCGTATCCACCATCACGGTTTCGATTTCAGGAACCGCGAGCAGGGTTTCGATGATGTGATGAAAAAGGGGTTTGCCCGCGAGCGGGCGATAATTCTTTCCAGGCACACGCTGGCTGTGGTGACGCATGGGGACAAGGGCGGCTAGTTTCATGCCCCCTATTTTATCTTAGTTGGTAATTCCCTTCGTGTTTCGACTGCGCTCAACGCGAAACGATTTTACAACGCCAGCGACATCTGCCATTGCGAAAGTGCTTCGCGTGTCATGCCGACCTGTTCGAAGATGAACGCCATTTCTTCGGGATAGATGGCGGAGACGTGCCAGGTCTTGTTCGGGAAGTTGGCGAAGAGCGCTTGCAAAAGGACTCGGCTGAGACCTGCTCCGCGCGAACGGGTCTTGACCAGCACCGACGAGATTGCCACGTCCGCCGCAGATGGGTCGCTGATGAGACAGTAGGCTTCGTTGATGCGGAAGGCGCGGGTGGGCGGCGTGTACTGTGCGATGGTTGCGCCTGTCAGTTGCCAGGGCAGGTCGGGCAAGCCGTGGCGGGTCACGATCTTTGCCAGTTCGTAGATGTCCATCTCTTCGAGTTGATGTCGCACTTCAACCTGCGGATTTTCGATTTTATATCCCACCAGCCTGCGGACTTTCTCGAAGCCGACCTTTTCATACAACTTCACGCCTGCCGTGTTTTGCTCGATGACTTCCAAAAGCATTTGTTTCTCGCCGCGTGTTTTTGCCTCTTCGACAAGTTGTCCCATTGCCCATGTCCCCACGCCGCTGTTTCTGGCATTGACCACGATGCCCATCGCCGCGAGGCGACTCGTCCAGCCGCGACGGGCAACTAGCCCAATGCCGATTGGTTCCCCGCCTTTGAGGATCACGCGGCTGGCGGTCAGGTCGATGCTGTCACGGCGGAGCATGGTCAGGAAAACATCTTCGGTGATGTGGATGGGGACGAAGTAATCTTCAAATCCGCGCGTGAGCAGGTCAGCCAGTTGGGAGATGGGGAAGTCGGAGGCAGGGGTGAGGGATAAGGTCATGGGGAATAGTGAATAGGAAAGGCGTCGGTTAGAAAGTTTGGTCTGTGGGGTCTTCGGTGAAATAATTGGATTGAGGTTCTTGGATGAAATGCTTGGCACCTGGTTCGTTTTCGCCGCGTTTGGAGCGTTTCAGGTAGGCGATGTAGCCGTTGATGATGCGAATGAGTTCGTCGATTTGACTTTTCAAGTGGTCGAACAGGTCGTTGGGAATATATCTCATGTCATGTGCCAGAACAAGGTGAGTATAAGTTTCGGTCAGCGAGCCTCTGGCAATGTAGCAAAAGCGGATATTTTCCTGATAATAAAACCTACCGTGTTCTTCAGCGATATTGGCAAAGACGCTTTGAGCGGAACGACGAATTTGCTGGTTGAGATGCCATTTTTCCTCGGCGGGCAACAACGGCAGGACTTCTCGATAGACTACCAGAACCAGCGTCCTTGCCTTCTTCCAAGCTTCCAGAGTCTCCAAACCTTGAATATTATCGCCCATCATCCACCTATTCACCATAACCTATTCACTATTCTCCTTATTATACCGAATCGGCTTCACATCCCGTTTATTTTCCTCTTTTCTCTTCCGTTCCCTCGCATAATAAAATGTCTCTCGTAACTGCGGCGTGACCAGACTCGTCTCGCGGTGACCAATCCTTGTGCCATGGAATTGCATGTAGCGAAACCAGAAGATGGAGGCGAGGTTTTTGAGCAAAACACGTTCGCGCGTAGCGTGCCAGAGGTCGCTGAAAATGTTGGTCGCTGTCAGGCGCAGAAAGTCATAAAAGTTGAAATGCGCTTCGGGGTAGATTTTCCGCAGTGCCATCGCCTCGCGGCGGTAGCGATTGTAGACTCCACGCGGCGTCTCATCGTGGACGTGGATGATTTCGGCTTCGGCGACGTACGCGATGACATGTCCCTGCTCCTTTGCCCACTTCGCCCAGGCAAGGTCTTCGAGACCCGTCAAGGTTTCGTCGTAATTATTTTTCTCCCACAAACTTTTGCGGATGGCGGCGTTGGCGTTGTTGCAGAAGGCAGTCTCCTGCCTTGGCTTGCTTACGTCGGGATACCATTGGTGAAAGATCTGTTGTTCGGAAAACTTGGCAAAGTCGGGTCCGCGCTGTTTGCCGTAGGCTAAAGCCACGCTTTCATCTTCAAACGGGCGAAGCAAAGTCTCCAACCAATCGGGATAGACGGGATAGACATGGGCGCTGGCGATGACGATCAACTTGCGGGTCGCGGACTTAATCCCGAAGTTGAGCGAACGCCCGAAAGTGAATTCGTCGGGACGGATTCGAACTGTCTGCGCGCCGAAGCTTTCAGCAACGGAAACCGTCCCATCGGTCGAGCCAGAGTCGACGAGAATGACTTCCACATCTTTGACAGTCTGCTGGCGGATTCCCTCCAGCAAGCGTCCGATGTGTTTCTCTTCGTTATATGCGCGGATGACGATGGAGCAGTTCATGAATAATGTTTTATCTTTTCCCAAAACTCTGGCCAAGGGAGACGCACCTTTCGACAAAGATAAATTTCAGGCGGGTGTGCCAGGTCATTGTCAACCCCATAAGAATTGACGGTTGTGCCTTCGACAGTGCATTGGTCGAGAAACATGTCGATATATTGGCGTTCAACTCCCACAACGATCAAGATCTCGGGCGGCGGATTCCCATAACCGCGCAAGTAAAATGTGTCCGAGCCGCTAATGGCTTTTGGAAGTCCGTACTCTCCGCCGTAGATGTTCAACGCGGCTGCTTCGTCATTCTCATCCGTCAAAATACCAGCCCGTGCCTTTTCCTCGTCGGGCAATCCAGCATAAATTCCAGCGACGGACTTGACCATATCATGCCAGCCGATCTGTTCTATAAAAGAGTCGTTGATCTCGGCGACCGCATCCCACCAGGCGGAATTGATTGGCGCAATGGGCAGAGTCAACGCGCCACTGAAGAGTGCGCCAGCGGCGACGCCTGCCCAGGTTGTTCTTAGCATGGATTTGGCTTTTTCTGCTGAAGCCGAAAGGAGGCGACGCTCCCAGACCACCGCGCCCGCGGCAATCAGCATGGGATAGGCGGATGCCATGTAATATCCACGACCTTGTGTGACAAGGTAGATCAGAAACGGAATGACGTACATCCAGCCCATTGCGCGGAAACGACTGCCGTCTTCTTTGAAGAGGTAATAGATAAGCCCAGATATCCACATCGGGATAAAGAACGGATTCGCGCAGGAGATAAACTGATCGATCAGGTAGCCTGCCGCGCGTCCAATTTCAACGTCACGTTCGTGGATGCTCGAAAGAAAATCAAGCGAAATGAAATTATGCTGAATCTGCCAGATCAAATTGGGCAGAAATATCAGCAGCGACAAAACGACCCCACCCCATAGCCAGAGGCTTTTCAAGTAGCGGCGCGCATCGGTCAACAGCACCCCGCCGACAATGCCAGCCGTGAACATCGCCATCGTGTATTTGGTCATCATCCCCAGGCCAATCACCGCGCCGATTCCCAGCCACCAGCGCGGGTCTTCCGATCTCAATAGGCGGATGACCAAATAAGCGAGCAGCACCGACCAGAGGTAATCAAAGGCAACATATTCGATCATCGCCCCCCACGCCATTGCAGTCGGCGAAATTGCCGCCGCCAGTGCCGCTATGATTTGAGCCGAGCGTTTCCCGCCCAACTCACGCGCCATCAAGCCAGCCAGTACCAACACAATGCTGTGCGCCAGCGCCGCAAACATTCGCGCGCTAACAAGGGACAAGCCAAAGATGTCAATCGAAATGCGTGCCAGGAACGGCGTGATGGGCGGATATTCCACATAACCCCAGTCCAGATTGTAAGCATTGTCCACAACCACCATTTCGTCCTGATGAAAGCCGTATTGGTGGTTGGTGAACATGTGGAGAAGGAACAACGCCAGACCCAATAACAATAAAATATTATTATCAGTAAAGAAGCCAGCAAATTGATTCTTTTTCATGGCAGCCTCCTGTTGGAATCCATTATACGGCCCGGATGGGCGTTGAACAAATTACCAGGAATTATCCTTTTCGTATCCCAGTTTCACCAATAAATCACCCGCAATATCCTTGAAAATCTTTTTATTTTCTTCATTGAAATGCTTCTTCCATTCGCCAGTTTTGCCGGAGCGGAAGGTGGGGGATTTCTTCGGGTTGATGGAAGTTTCGAGGGAATCCAGGATCAACTGTCGGGTGGAGCGGAGCGGGATTCGGCTGAGGAGGTGATCCATGATTCGGGTCAGAGTCGCGGCTCGGTCGTGGATCAAATCCTCGAAGTGGATGGTCAACACTTCGGACTGATTCAGCCAATCGAGGTAGGGAGCAAAGCGTCCAGCGATGTCCGGGAACTCTGCCTCGGAGTCTGGTCGCCCCAAAATGCTGACCTTGAGCCGCGCGTTGAAATCGGGCAGGGACTTGTAATAGTCGTGGTGGACGTGACGCGCCTCCATATCGGTGACGTAGAAAACGTGCGAGACAACCACGTCACGCGGGTCGCGGAAGATGAAGTACGGCGCGAACTTGGGCGAACAAACGCGGCGGACAACTTTGGGGCGGGCGAAGAGATGCGCCGAAGCCACATCACATGGGCGGAGCGAATCGAGCCAGACTATGGCTTGTTCGGGACTGCGTTTACGTCCGCTTTCGCCTTCGTGTTCGGCATAGAAGGAATGCACACGTTTGGCGTAGGGCGCAACGTTCGAAAATCCAAGCAGAATCTGGTCGAGAAGGTGCGTACCGCTCTTGGGAAACGAAATGCCAAGCAGAATGGGAAGGTCAGCGGGTTGGGAAGCAAAACGCAGACGCTGGATGATTTTTTCGCTTTGATAGACAAGAGAACGGAGGGACGATTTGAATATCATGCGAGTATTTAACCACAAAATCCACGTAATCAGAGTCCAAAAACAGGCCGCAGGGTTATATAATCAAGGAAAACATGAAAACCACAATCTTCAACACCCCGATCTTTAGTCCGCTTTTGCGTTTTGCAAGCAATTCCATCATGCGGCTGGCTGGCTGGCGCGTGGATGGGACTCCTCCCGACCTGCCCAAATACATTATTATCGGCGCGCCGCACACCTCGAACTGGGATTTCCTCCTCTTCCTCGGCATTGTCTTTCGCTTGAAAATCAATGTGAGTTACATGGGCAAGGTGGAACTGTTCCGCAGTCCGATTAGCTGGTTCTTTTATTATTGTGGCGGCATTCCCGTCGACCGGTCGAAGTCTACGGGATTGGTGGAACAAACGGTGGAAGCTTGTGAAAAAGCCGATCACTTCATTTTGGTCATCGCTCCCGAAGGGACACGGCATGGGGTCAAGGAGTGGAAGCGCGGGTTTTATCACATTGCCAAAGGAGCGGGGATTCCCATCGTGCTGGCCAAGGTGGACGGCAGGCACAAGGCTGTCCATGTGGGGCAGGTGTTTTATCCCACTGAAGATGTGGAATCGGATATGAATACAATTCAGGGGATGTTTAAGGGATTGATAGGGATAAAGCCACCAAAGAAGTATATTCCGCTTGAGGATTAAAGAAGGAGACAGGAGATGAAGGAAACCGAATCCACTCAGTTTGAAGTACATGACAGGGAAGTGTTGGAAAAAGCCAGAGCCATCATGGGTGAGACCGAGTCCCCGCGCGCCTGGGCGCAGGCGGTGATCGATGCAGTCAAGCGGAACGAGGAGTGGCGCGGCGAACGCTGCATCAACCTGCTGGCTCCCGAAGCGCCGACCAGTCCCATGGTGCGGGCACTGCTTTCTTCTGAAATTGGCACGCGCGCAGCGGAGGGGAACATTGGACGGGTCAACCGCTGGTTTGCGGGAACCCAGCACATCGACGAGGTCGAAGCCTTGTGCGTGGAACTGCTCAAGGTGGCGTTCCGCTGCAATTATGCCGACCATCGCCTGATGGGCAGCATGCTCGGCAACATGACCGTCTATCACGCGCTGACGCAGCCCGGTGATGTCATCATGTCGGCGCCCCAGCCTTTCGGTGGTCATTCCAGCAACCGCTACGATGGTCCCGCCGGGACTCGCGGCTTGAAGATTTTCGATGTCCCGTTCAACATGGACGAACTCGAAGTTGACCTCGACGCTTTTGCCAAAGCTGCCCGCCAACACAAGCCCAAGCTGGTGGTGATGGGCATGTCGATGACCCTGTTCCCGCTGCCAGTGCGCGAGATGAGTCAAATCATCTCCGAGTGGGGCGGACAATTCATCTTCGACGGCGCGCATCAGGCTGGCTTGATCGCCGGCGGGCAGTTCCAGGACCCGCTGAAAGAGGGCGCGGTGATTCTGACTGGTTCCGCAGGCAAGACGTTTAGTGGACCGCAAAGCGGTATGATTCTGTGGAACGATCCCAACCTGACCAAGCCGATCACGGATACCATTTTCCCGGCTTTGGCAGCCACCCATCAGGTGAACCGCGTGGCTGCGCTGGCGGTTTCCGCGGCGGAAGTGATCGAGTTTGGAAAATTCTACATGGCACAGATCGTCAAAAATTCAAAGGCGCTTGCCAAAGCTCTTGACGAACGCGGCATCCCTGTTTTGTGCGCGGACAAGGGTTATACCCAGAGTCATCAAGTGATCGCGCGAGTCAAGCAATTTGGCGGCGGACTTGAAGTGGCGCATCGACTTGCCAAAGCTAACATCATCACCAACAAGAACCTTGTCCCCGAAGACAAGCCCGAAGACTGGGACCGTCCCAGCGGACTCCGCATCGGCACCATCGAAGTCACCCGCCTCGGTATGAATGAACAGGATATGGCGACCATTGCGGACTTCATTGCCCGTGTCCTGGTCAAGAATGAGGATGTGGAATCTGTCGGCAGGGATGTAGTGGATTTCCGCTATCCACAGCAGACACTCTACTATAACTTTGACCACGGCTACCCAGCTTGGGCGAAGTTGTAAAACCCGATTTTATGAATCATCCCGCAGGTTTCAAACCTGCGGGATGATTTCTTTTGGATACCGATATTCTACTGAAGGTGCTTTTCGAGCTCCGTTACAAATTCTTCCCTGGAAACGAAACCCACGAACTTCTTCAAGACATTCCCATCCGCATCCAGTAAATAGAACTCAGGCTGATAATTAAAACCAAGCATGCGCTGGAACTCGCGGGTGTTGGGGTCGCCGGCGTCAAGATAGGAAAACTTGACTCTGCCAAAATACTCCGCTTCAAGCCCATGAACCATGGGCGCCATGGAACGGCAGGTACCTCAGGTGAAGCGGAAGAATTCCACCAATTGCAGTTGACCCGATGCCAGGCTGACCGTGGCGGGGTCGGTGGCTTCGAGGTTGGGTCCACGTGAGGTGGGGACGACTTGCACTTCTGCGGCTTGTGTGGGAGCGACTGTGTCAGCAGGAACCACTGTCGCTTCGGGCGCGGATTTGTTTGTTGGGGCGGCAGTGGTGGGGACAGGTGCAGCCTCCTGTGGGGAAGCCTCTGCGGGGGGAGCGGCCGGGGCGCAGGAAGCTGTCAGTAAAACAGCAACCAGCCCCAGGGCTTGGAAAAAGAAGCGGGGTTTCATCTAAAGTCTCCTCATCGCTAAAGTATGGTCTTGAAAGCAAAGACTACCCCTTTTCCCGTCTCCTTACAGTTTCTCATCCAATCCTAAATTAGCCTTGTACGGACGCGGGAAGTGTGAATGAAATTCATTAACAGTAAATGTGATAAATATTGTCTTTATTGTATTCTTATCATATAATTCAAAATAATTCACTTAGCTTGGAGGGTGCGACGCGCTTTTATCTTCAAGCACTTACAAAAGAGGTATCCATGACAAATTTCAGATTGACTTACTCGACCATGTTCAACCCGCCCGAAGAACTACATACCGGCTTCGACAAAGCCGTGGAAAAACTCAAGCAGAACATGGGCAGGGAATACGGCATGTTCATCGGTGGGAAGGACGTGAAATCCGACAAGACTTATAACGATCACTCCCCCGTCAACACTGATTGGATTTTGGCAAAGATGCAGCGCGGACATACCGAACACGCTCAACAGGCGTTGGATGCGGCGCACAAGGCTTTCCCGGCATGGAGCCGCACGTCGTGGCAGAAGCGTGTGGAACTGCTCCGCAAGGCGGCGTCGCTGATTGAAGAACGCATTTTTGAACTAGGCGCGGCAATGGCATTGGAGGTTGGCAAGAACCGCATGGAGTCTTTGGGTGATGTGCAGGAGACCGCCGACCTGATTTATTACTCCTGCGACCAAATGGAAAAGAACAACGGTTATATTGTCGAGATGGGCAGGGACCCGCTTGTCGGCTATGAATCGCGCAACGTGTCGATACTGCGTCCGTACGGCGTGTGGCTGGTCATCTCGCCCTTCAACTTCCCCTTCGCGCTCACGGGCGGACCGATGGGCGCGGCGCTGGTTGCGGGCAACACAGTTGTCGTCAAGCCAGCTACGGACACCGCGTGGGTCGCGCGCCTGCTGATCGATTGCTTCCGCGACGCGGGCTTCCCCGACGGCGTGGTCAACTTCGTGACGGGGGCTGGCTCCGTCGTTGGGCAGGCGTTGATTGACAGCCCCGAAGTGGCGGGCGTCACCTTCACCGGCTCCTTTGACGTGGGCATGAAAATGTTCCAGGACTTCGGCAAACGCAACTATGTGCGCCCACTGATTTTGGAACTCGGCGGCAAGAACCCGGTCATCGTTTCGGAGAAGGCGGATTTGGAACGCGCCGCGATTGGGATCGTCCGCTCGGCATTTGGTTTGCAGGGACAAAAATGCTCCGCCGCTTCGCGCGTGCTTGTAGTGGACTCTGTCTACGATGAGTTGGTCCCCCGCCTGAAAGACCTCGGTTCGAAACTGGTCATCGGTGACCCAACCGAGCGCGCCACCTATACGGGACCGGTCATCAACCTGGCGGCATACAAAGACTTTCAAAATTACTGCGAGGAAATCAATCAGGATGGAGGAATCTTCCTCACAGGTGGCAAGATCAAGACCGGTGGCATCTACGATAAAGGCTTCTTCTGCGAGCCGACCTTCGTCACCGACCTGCCGCTGTCCCACCGCCTGTGGCAGCATGAGATGTTCCTGCCCATCGCCACAATTGGCAAAGTCAAGGACCTTGACGAAGCCATGTACATCGCTAATAACGTCAACTACGGTCTGACCGCCGGATTCTACGGCTCGCCCGAAGAGACCGAATGGTTCTTCGACAAGATCGAAGCCGGCGTGACCTATGCCAACCGTCCGCAGGGAGCGACGACGGGCGCGTGGCCTGGCTTCCAACCCTTCGGCGGCTGGAAAGGCTCCGGTTCCAGTGGTAAGAACTCCGGCGGACATTACTACGTGCCACTGTACATGCGGGAACAGGTGAGGGTGTTGGTCAAATAGCCAAGTCGTCAGATAGTCGAATGACCAAACAGTGAGAGTCTCTTACGAGGCTCTCTTTTTTGTAATATGTATTTGTTCACTTGTTTACTTCCCCCTTCCAAAGGTACAATAAGCGCATGGAATCCGATGAGCCTCTCATCTATCGCGTGGGAATGTTTTTCTACGTTATCGGCGGGGGAGCATTCGTCCTCTTTGTCGTCTCGGATTTCGCCGAACAGGCAGACTTTGACTATCTCTTCATGTCTCTGCTGATGATCGGCATCGGCTGGATGTTCCGCCGTGGAAAGCCCGCGCCTTCCTCCGCAGGGCGTTTTTCATGGCTAAATAAGCAGCGTGAAGAAAGAAGAAAGAAAAAACAATCCAGACAGGATTCAAAGAAAAAATAACATGTCCAAACTCACTTCACTCAAACAAGCAATTGCAGATTATGTCAGTGACGGCGATGTGGTCTACGCCGCAGGTTTCACCCACCTTATCCCCTTTGCCGCCGGGCATGAGATCATCCGTCAGGGCAAGAAGAACCTCACCCTCGCCCGCGCCACGCCCGACCTGATCTACGACCAGATGGTGGCGGCAGGCTGCGCGAAGAAGGTCATCTTCTCGTACATGGGGAATCCCGGAGTTGGCTCTCTGAGAATCGTCCGTGCGGCAATTGAAAAAGGCGAATTGGAATGGGAGGAATATTCGCACTTCGGGATGATCACCCGCCTGCAAGCTGGTGCTTCGGGACTGCCCTTCCTGCCGATGAACCAGACGGGTGCGACCGACCTCGAAAAGTCCAACCCTCAGATCAAGCGCATCCCCGACCCGTACGGCGGCAAGGATGTGATCGTTGTCCCGGCCCTGAATCCGGATGTGGCGATCGTCCATGTGCAGCGGGCGGACGAGAACGGCAACGCCCATTTGTGGGGCATCATCGGCGAGCAAAAGGAAGCCGCCTTTGCCGCAAAGAAGGTTGTCCTCACTGCTGAAGAAATCGTGGACGAATCCGTCATCCGCTCCGACCCGAACCGCACCATGATTCCCGCCAACATTGTGGACGCGGTGTGTCATGTCCCATACGCCAGCCATCCCTCCTACTCGCAAGGTTATTACGACCGCGACAACGAGTTCTACCTCGCGTGGGACAAGATCAGTGAGTCAAAGGAGAGTGTGCAGGTATATCTTGATGAATGGGTGTTCGGCGTTAAAGACCGTGAAGAGTATTGGGAGAAGCTCGGACCGAAGGTCCACAAGCGGTTGAAGGTCAAGGCCAAGTACAGCGAGAAGATCAATTACGGGAAGTATTAGTGAACATCCATGCTCTTTTGGGGGCTTAGCCCTCGAAAGAGCGATGTGGATTAGCGGATGAATCAGATACCATCCTTTGATTATGGCGGCGAGGGGATGCCGCTGCATTTCCTCCACGCAAACGGCTATCCGCCCGCGTGTTACAAGCCTTTGTTTGAATTGTTAAAAACGCAGTTTCATGTCTTCGGGATGTTGTTGCGTCCGCTGTGGGAGGGATCGAAGCCAGAAGACTTAGACGACTGGAATCCGCTCTCTGAGGATTTGCTCCAATTTCTCGATTCGACTCCGCTGCCAGCCGGGGAACCCGTCATTGGGGTCGGTCATTCTGTCGGAGGAATCGTCACCTTGCGGGCGGCGCTGCGTGAGCCGGATAAGTTCCGAGCGCTGGTGTTGCTCGACCCTGTGCTTTTCGTACCTTCGGTTTTGACAGCCTGGAATTTTGCCCGCGCGCTGAGATTGGGAAACAAATTCCATCCCAAGATTGCAGGCGCGCTCAGACGAAGACGCACCTTCGAAAATTTGGATGTGGCTTTCGATGGTTATCGTTCACGGGATGTTTTCAAGTATGTAAGCGACGAAAACCTGCGCGCGTACACGGCGGGTGTTGCCAAACCGAAAGCGGACGCTGGATTCGAACTGGCATATTCCCCCGAATGGGAGGTTCGTATCTACCTGACGGCTATGCGTGATTTCGACATCTGGCGCGAACTGCCCAAGCTCAAAGTTCCCACCCTCATTCTCCGAGGCGCGGAGACCGATACGTTTTTGAAAAAAGCGGAGGACCTGGTAAAAGAGAAAAACCCCGGAATCCTGGTCAGGACTTTGGAGAAGACGACACACCTTCTACCGTTGGAATGCCCAGAGAAGATTTTCAATTTCATGAGGGCATATCTTATCGACATTCGATAGAACTTTTTCCCAAGACAAAACCGACCTCGAAGATCGTCCTTCGGGGTCGGTTCATTTTGGCGGCAAAAGAAAAGCTAACGAATGGGCGTACAGCGCTGCGGTTCCTGTTCTGTCCCGGTGAAGCCGAATACTTCGCGGCAGACATTATCCACGGCATACAAGTCCTTGAGGGGATAATTTTTCTGGTCGCGAACGGGAGAGCCTGCTTCTTCTTCGGTAAAACGGTCCACATAATCGAGGTCGGCGACGCTCCTCACTCCCCCGTCTGCGAGCACACCGTACATGAATTTTGTGCCCGCAAAGGATTTCTTGAATGCAAATTGCACAGTGGCTGTGTTGCCTGCGTTTACGCGTGCCCAGGCCAGATCGGGGTCATCCCCTTCGCCGCGTCCGCCGTTGAAGATCACAGTGTCGTATCCATCGCCGGGCATGGGCGCTTCGGCCTTCTCAGCTGAAAGTCCGCTTGTGTCGCGGTTGGTGTCTTCCAGGATTTGCACGTTGTCCGTCGACCAGTCCACGCTGTAGGGCGGCCGGGCAATGATGATCTTGTCACCGAAGCCGTCTGCATCGATGTCCAACTCGACTCCATAGTCGATGCCCATGTCGTTATTCGGGTTTGTGCCGACCAGTTCGATGGAGACGTAGAAGAACTTTTCGTCATATGCAAGATTGAAGCTGACAATGTCCAGGTCGGCGACATAGGTCATATCTTGCAGGAAGGGACGCTCGAGACGGTTGATGTCATACGAATCACCGTAGGGAGCGCGTTTTTCCGCGGCGGTATCCACTGACACAACATCCTGTATCAACTTGCCCGGCTTGACATTGGTCGAAGGAATCAGCGCATGTGGAATCGTGACTGTGGGTGTGGGCAGTTCAGGCGTGGGGGAAGGGGATTCTGTGGAGGTCGCCAGCGTCTCCGGCATTGGGGAACTGGGAACCATTTCAGGAGTATTGGAGGGTGGGACAGCAGTGGGTGCGGCGTTCTGAGTCCCCGGCAGGTTGCATGCCAGAATGGCGAAGATAAGAATTAGACCGAACGTGAAGATGGGATGGTTCTTTTTCATGGGTTCTCTCCTCGCGGGCAATTATCATTCCTTTTGTAAATCCAATCAATAGGAATTCGGGAATGACATCCATCACTTGCCAGACGCGCAAAATTCAGGCACAATAGCGGCGTCCTGAAAATTCAAACCAAAATTCCCGAGGAACAATGAATTACTCTTCAGCCGAGTTGATGATCATAAATGCCGCGCGTTTGTTACGCGACGGCGATGTTGTTTTTGTGGGCGTCGGTCAGCCCAACCTTGCATGTAATCTGGCCAAGCGTACCCATGCCCCCAATCTGGTGATGATCTACGAAGCCGGGGTGATCGGCGCTGAGCCTGCGCGGCTTCCGCTCTCGATTGGCGACCCCACTCTGGTCAGCGGATCGCTTTCGGTGGTGAGCATGTACGATATTTTCGCCAACTATCTCCAGCGCGGCAATGTGGATGTGGGCTTCATGGGCGGCGCACAGATCGACAAATACGGCAATATCAATGCCACAGTCATCGGCGGGTACGACCATCCCAAAGTGCGGCTGCCCGGTTCGGGCGGGTCACAGGAGATCGCCGCATGGGCCAATCGCTGTTACATCATGACCCCGCACCAGAAACGCCGCTTCCCTGAAAAAGTCGAATTCATGACCTCGGCCGGATTCATCGGCGGCAAGGGCGACCGCGAAAACGCCGGTCTGCGTGGCGGTGGGATGCTGGCGGTTGTGACAGATATTGGCATTCTCGAACCGAACGAAGATGGTGAAATGATCCTGATAGCACTTCATCCCGGTAAAACGGTTGAAGAAGCAAAAGCCAACACAGGCTGGGATTTGAAGACGGCAGCGCAGGTGAAGGAGACGGAACCTGTCACTGAAAATGAGTTGAGAATCCTGCGTGAAGAACTTGACCCCACAGGGATTTACCTCAAAGGCGCGGCATAAAAAGAAAAGCCCGGAGTTCAAATTCCGGGCTTTTCTTATCCATTAAACAACCTACTCAGGCAAGGGAAGTGCACACCGAAAACCGACGTATCCACCAAAGTAACCTGGGTCCAGTTTCATGCGCGTATCGGCGCGGACATTTCCAGTATTGCCACCAAATACATGCCAGGAGCCGCCTCGCGCGATGCGCTCGCCCAGCACATCCTGATCTTCGCGTCCGTCATCGACTTTGTAGGGATACGGTCTGAATAGTGTGCTTGTCCACTCCCACACATTGCCAGCCATGCCATATACACCGTAGGGGCTTACACCGGCCTTATGCTGATCCACCGGAGTGGTATCTGCCACACAACCAACGTGGTTTGCCAGGCTGCAATCAGGCTCCTGGTTTCCCCAAGGATAGAGTCGGCCGTCCGTGCCACGCGCGGCTTTTTCCCATTCAGCTTCGGTGGGCAGTCGCCCGCCTCTCCACTTGCAATAGGCACTCGCCATCTTCCAATCCACGTAAAGGACGGGAAAGTTTGCATAGACCGGGTTGGCGAAATAAGTGTTTCGCGTGGCGGAGCCACCCTGTTGAGGCTTCCGGCACTCGACGGCAAAGACACATGCGTCATACATTTCATTGGTGACTTCGAATTTATCAATGTAGAAGGCATCCAGATAAAGTTCCTGGGCGGGACGCGACCCTACATCGCCGGTATCGTCACTACCCATGTTGAATGTCCCGGCCGGGATGAGAATCATGGGCACATTTCTGCTGTCCCTGATCTCGCTGGGAATGGACGTGGCTGTGGGTAGCGACGGTTCCACTGTTGGGGTGACCGTCGGCGGGACCGCCGTTTTCGTTGGAGGAATTTCAGTAGGCGAGGGCAGCACCTGTTGTGTGGGAGTCATCACAGGAGCAAATATTTGAGGATTGTTCCACAACCAATATCCGCCGCCTGCGGCAAAAAATAAAACGATGCCAATGACCGCAACAATCAAAATGGGGAATGCGCTTTTGCGCGCAGGCTTGGGAAAATCCAGTTGATCGCGTCTCACCTTGCCGGTCATTTGGTCGCGCAAGCGGGATGTCTTGATGGATGATGCCTGGACCTCCCTGCCTGCCAGCAGGTTCTGCAATTCTTCCACGAAGACATGCATGTCGGGATAGCGGTCTTTCGGTTCCTTGGCAAGCGCCTTGAGTAAAACCGACTCCACATCCTTGGGCAGGTCCGGGACATATAGTTTTGGAAGTGGCAGCGGTTCAGTCGCCTGTTTCAAGAGCACCCCCGCCGGCGTGTCGGCGACATACGGCCTGTGGCCGGTGATCATTTCATAAAGCACCACTCCCAGCGAATATAAATCGGATTGGGCCGTGGGTTCGCCTGTCCATTGCTCCGGGGCCATATAGTCGGGTGTGCCAAGTCCCGTGCCGGAGCTGGTCAAAGTTGCATCCTTTTGCTGTTCTCCGAATAATTTTACCAACCCAAAATCGGTCAACATGGGCTGACCCTTGTCGGTCAATAAAATATTCGAGGGCTTTACGTCGCGGTTGATGATGTTGTGTTCATGGACATATTCCAGAGCGTGTGCAACAGGCAGAATCATTTGCACTGCCTCGCGCCAAGGCATGGGTTGTCCAAGCCGGTTTTTGAGCGTGCCCCCCGGCAAATAGACCATGACCAGATATGGCAGTCCTTCGTACTCACCGTAATCGATCACGCCGACGATATTGGGGTGGGAAAGTTTGGCAAGCGACTTGGATTCACGTTCGAAGCGTTTCAGAAGCAAATCCATTTCTTCGGGTGGAAATGCCTCCCGCCGGATTACTTTTATGGCGACTTCACGTTCGAGGCGTGTGTCATAAGCCTTGTAAACGGTTGCCATGCCGCCCTCTCCAAGCCGCTCAAGGATTTGGTAACGCCCAAAATTCTGACCTATAAGCCCTGCCATAGATTTTTTCCTCTTTTGATGTTGCTGGTTTGTCTTGCCGCCAATTATAAGCGAATACTTCGGAATGAAAACACCATCCCGCAGGTTGAGTTATCCAACGTCTGCGGGATGTCCATTACAGGCATCAACACCTATTGTTACTTTGTCAGTGCGCAGCGTATGCCGACATATGCTCCATAGTAGACAGGATCCAGTTTGAAACGTGTATCGATACGGACGCCTCCTCCGGTACCGCCGAAGATGTTCCACGAGCCACCACGCGCAACCCGTTTTCCCGGGGCGTCAGGGTCTTCACGTCCGTCGGTGGCGTTGTATGGATAGAACGAATACAGGCTGTTCGTCCATTCCCAGACATTACCAGACATACCATACACCCCATAGGGACTTTGTCCCTTGTCATATTGATTCACTGGCGCTGTGTCGCCTACGCATCCGGGAATATTTGCATAGTTGCAGCCGAAAGTGTCACCCCATGGGTAGGCACGTTCATCCTCGGAGCCGCGTGCAGCCTTTTCCCATTCGGCTTCGGTGGGCAGGCGCGCCCCCCGCCATTCGCAATAGGTCTTTGCCTTCATCCAATCCACATAAATGACGGGATAATTGGAAAAGTCCGGGTGGCTGTAATATGAAGTGCGGGTGGGCGAGCCCCGCAACTTGGGTATCTTGCACACGCCGTCATATACGCATGCGCCATACATTTCGTTCGTGACCTCATATTTGTCAATATAAAACGCATCCACGTAAATCGAACTTGCCGGGCGTGACTCCACATCGCCATCATCATATCCCATTGTAAATTCCCCCGCAGGGATGAAGCGCATGGGGACGTTTTTTGCATCCGTAATTTCTTCCACGAATGGTGTTTCGACAGCGGTGGGTGTGTCCGTCCGAGAAGCTACAGTCGGGGTGTCCTTTATGGGAGGAGGCACGGTATCCGTGTAGGTGACCAATGTCTGCTGTGTGGGGGAGAGTATCGCCAGTAGTGATTTCATCCGGCTGCTGATAAACCAACAAAATCCACACACCACAAAAAGCGCAAGCGCGCCCAACACTACAGGAAGGGTGGGAAATTTCTTTTTGGCGCCTTTGATGGGAGGAGGAGGGCTTTCCGATGGGGGAGTGGCTTGAATCTGCTTGACTGCTTCCTGCTCAGGCTGGATTTGATTAAGTGGGGTCGTAATTTCCGGCCTACCGGACATCTGTTCGCGCAGTTTTTTGATCTTGATGGTGGTTGCTGTAACCTCCCTGCCATCCAGCAGATTCTGCAATTCGTTGGCGAAGGAACGCATATCAGAATAACGGTTGGCAGGATCCTTGGCGAGCACTTTCATTAATACCGATTCAACAGCTTGCGGCAGGTCGGGGATGTATTGTTTGGGAAACGGTAACGGTTCCTGTGACTGCTTCAGCAAAAGCCCGCCCGGCGTATCGGAGACGTAGGGCCTGTGCCCAGTGATCATTTCGTAGAGGACGACGCCCAGCGAATACATGTCCGATAAAGCTGTGGCATCTCCAGTCCATTGTTCGGGGGCCATGTAGTCGGGTGTGCCAAGTCCCGCGCCGGAGGCCGTCAGGCTGGTTACGCCCTTATTCTCGAAGATTTTGGCCAGCCCAAAGTCGGTCAGCATGGGCATGCCTTTTTCGGTCAACAGGATGTTCGAGGGTTTTATATCCCGGTTGATGATGTTATGTTCGTGGGTGTATTCCAACGCGCGCGCCACGGGGATGAGCAGACGCACTGCATCCCGCCAGGGGATGGGCTTGCCCAGGCGATCCTTGAGGGTGCCACCAGGCAGGTAAGCCATGACCAGGTATGGGGACCCTTCGTACTCGCCATAATCAATGACGCCGACAATATTGGGGTGCAGAAGTCCGCCCAGGGATTTGGCTTCTCTTTCAAAGCGTTTGAGGATGACTTCCAACTGTTCGGGTGGAAAAGCTTCACGTCTGATGATTTTTATGGCAACTTCGCGTTCAAGGTGGGTGTCGTATGCTTTGTACACAGTTGCCATTCCGCCTTTTCCCACCAGTTCAAGGATTTTATAACGCCCCAAATTTTGACCAATTATTTCAGGCATGTTTTTTTCCCTTTTTGATGCGGCTGGCTTAAAAAACGACCTGACGGTTCATCCCGTCCATTAGGAGACGTATATTACACTTCCATTATATGACGAACGCATTAAGCAAGTCAATTAAAGCTCCATTGAAAACCCATGTCAAAATTCGGATAAAACCTCTCAGGTCTCAGGTAAAATACGGTTGTCCGTCATCGGGCATTCCATCCAGGAGAATCATCGAGTGAAAGTTCTTCAATTTTTGTTTCGTGCGGGAGGCAGCCTGCTCATCGCCTTTGTCCTCAGCTTTCCCCCGGCGGTGATCTTCTTCGGCTATTCAAGCTACGAAACTCTGGATCGCGCGTTCCTTGTCCTTATCCCTACTTTTTCGATTGCCTGGTTGATATTTGAGGTCTTTCCTATTTTGTGGAAATGGCTGGCACAAAAACAATTGGGCATCCTGGTCTTGTTTGGATTCCTGTCTGCAGTTGGCTCAGTGGCGATTGTCCTGCCGCTTGCGGTTTCAAGAGTCTATTACCTAGGCATGTTGGGACTTGCGATCATCCTTTTCGTGTCGATGTCGCCCACGACAAATTTTGTGGATCGGTTTCGGGAAAGCCATTCACCCTGGATTTATTTCCTTGGCTTTTTGCTGACCTTTCTGCTGGACTTTGTTGTTGCGGGCTTTTTCAGCGAAGTTATCCAAACGACCCCCAACCTGATTCTGTTTACTACTGGCTTGACACTCGTTGGGAGCATCATCGGATACTTCCTGGTCCGCCGCGTGGTGCAATCCTTTCGGGATGGATTCTTGAGCAGACCGTTGAATCTCATCCTGTGCCTGTCTCTGCCTCTCTTTCTTTTTGCTTTTATCTTCGCGGCTCTCCAATTCCCGGCGATGTTCCTTTGGGATTACATCGCTGTCCCCGCAAAATGGCTCGGCTGGTTTGTTGCCACTTCTCTACTGGCTGGGATTTGGAGTCTTGGCGCGCTGCTTCAGTTTGAATCTCGCTGGCTTCCGCAATTCAGGCAGACGAAGTTTTTCAACTTCATCAAAGAGAATCTTCCCGGTATCCATGCGGGCGGAATATTCTCTCTAATCAATCTGGTCATTGCGCGGGCACTCAACCACGAGGCGTTGACGGTTAACTCCGTCCTCTTTGAATCAGACGCGGGACCGTGGATGCTTATATTGGGAAGTCCGACCGAGAATATCATCAACCGCTCGGTGCATCCGCTGGTGTTGATTACCTTGCGCCCCTTCGTCCGTTTGGTGACCTTGTTCATGGGGGAGCAATGGCAGCTTGCGCCAATGCTTGTCGTCGCCATCATGAGCGGACTCTGTGTGTTCATGGCCTGGCTCTTCGTCAAGCGTGCCACATCCCAGCGGACTTACGCTTTCATTTTTGCGGTCATGCTTGGCTCGACCTCGGCGCACCTCACCTTTGGCTCATTGACCGACACCTACATCTTCGGCGTCACTTCCCTGATTCTTTTCTTCCTGCTAATTCAGGCAAAAGAAAGACGCTTTGCGATTCTTGTGCCTGCGGGGTTGTTTGTCTTCGGGATTACCGTCACGAACATCGCACAGGCCGTGATTGGGTTGTTCTTCAACCATTTCGGATTCAAACGGCTGATACGCTATGGATTAATCCTCGCCGCCACAGCCATCACGTTGACCGTCCTTACCAGCGCGGTGTATCCCAACCGCCAGACCTTCTTCTTCGTCCCCGGCGACATTGCCTTCGAGGGCAACTTTGTCAAGCCTGTGTACGAGTCGCCCGCTGAACACCTGACCGGGAAATTCAAAGTTGTCAGTCGCACCATGCTCCTCTATGGGGTTGTCGGTCCCAAGCCGCTCGAAGTAGTCGCGGACAAACCGCCGCATCCCACCATCGACCTGAAGACTTATGATGTCCGCACAAACAAACTGGCTTCCTATAAGGGGTTGGGCAATGTTCCGCTTGTGTTGTGGCTGATTTTACTGACAGGCGCCTTCCTCTTTTTTGTAAAAGGCTTGCGTTCTTCTCCTCACCTGCCTTTGATGCTCGGACTGCTGGGCAGCCTCGCGTCCAACTTTATCCTGCACATGAACTATGGCACGGAACTTTTCCTTTATACGCCTTTTTGGACGTATGCGCTGGTTCTTTTTATCGCGCTTGCATTTGCTGATTTCTCTGGCAGGACATGGTTCGAGTCGATGTTGACTGCCTTCCTGCTGACTTTGATGGTCAATAATTTGTGGTTCATCTTCACCATCCTGCGGGCGCTTGCCCCTTTCTATGCCTCAGCCTGACTCTCCCATAAAAGTAACCCTTTACGCCGAGGAATTGTCAAGGTATATACAAGGCAATGAACACTCCCATTCAACACATCCTCTTTGATCTTGGCGGCACGCTGATGCATGCACGCGGTGATTGGGCTCCCATTTTCGAGCAGGCCGATCAGGCGTTGGCCAACTTCCTGCGGGGGTATCGAATCAAGCTGGACGCAAAAATCTTTCGCAAACGGCTGCACGATTATTACAACCGGCGTGATAAGGATTTTCAGGAGACCACCTATCACTTTGTCCTGCGGGAACTGCTCCAGGAATTGGGTTATACCGAAATCCCGGAGTCGGTTCTCAGGTCGGCCTTGGACGCAATGTTCGAGGTCACCCAGACCAATTGGGTTTTGGAAGATGACACGCTGGAGACCATCGAGCAGTTGAAATCCAAAAACTATAAACTCGGCATCTTCTCGAATGCGGGCGACGACAAGGACGTGCGGACACTGGTCTGGAGTTTGGGTATCCGCCCGTATTTCGATTTTGTGCTGACCTCCGCTGCGTGCTTCTATCGCAAG
This sequence comes from Anaerolineales bacterium, assembly GCA_030834895.1. GTDB lineage: Bacteria > Chloroflexota > Anaerolineae > Anaerolineales > Villigracilaceae > Villigracilis. The sequence goes on along the minus strand of JAUQXA010000062.1, from coordinate 46,729 downwards.
CCGTATCCCCGCGCCTTCGAGATTGCGCTTGCCCGTTGGAACATCCCTCCCGAGGAGGCCGCGATGGTCGGGGACAGTTTGCAGGCGGACATTTTCGGCGCAAAGAATTTGGGGATGCAGGCGATCTGGATCACACGCCGCGCCCAGTTCACGGCGGATGAAAAGGAAAATATTCAACCAGACTTTCGCCTGGACGGACTCGATGAGCTTTTCCCCACCCTGGAGCAGATCAACCTCACACGCCGATAGAACACAACCCTATCCCGCCCGCAAAATGGGACGAGTCAAGCAGGTGGGACCGCCCGTGCCTTTGAAAGAAATATCCTTCCCTTCGTATGTCCACACCTGAGCGCCTGCTTCTTCGAGGCGCTTTTTCGTTATCGGGTTTCCTTCGAGCATCACACACTGACGTGGACCGACTGCCAGCACGTTACAGCCAAGCGAGTCATATTCCTCATCGGGGACTTCCACGAATTGAAAGCCGCGTTCCACCAGCCACTCGCGGAAGGGAATAGGCATCAGGCGCGAATGCACCACTGCGAGGTCTTTGTCCACAATGCTGATAAAGGATAGGAGATGCAAGCAGTCCTGTGGACCCGTCCAATAGGGGAGTTGCACGGGGAAGATTTCATCGACTGAATCGCCAAGCAACTCTCGTAGCTGCCGCAGACCTTCGGCATTGGTGCGGAAGCCCTGTCCCACTGCCAGTGTGCGCTCATCAATCCAAAGGACATCGCCGCCTTCCAGTTTTCCACTGCCTGTGATTTTCCCAATGACAGGCACACCCATTTCCTGCAAATATTTTTCCGCCGCCGCGGGTTCGGGCGTGCGCGCCGCCTTGCCCATGCTGCACAGAATCGCGCCGCGTTCTGAGACGACCAACGGATCATGAACGTAAATTGAATCAAGGCTGGTGGACGCATCTTCGGGGGCGTAGTGAATTTCAAAATCAAACTGTTCCAACACGCCCACAAACTTTTCATACTCCGCCAGTGAATTCTCGAAATCGGGACAACCAAAGTAAAACAGCGATCGCCATTGCGCTTCGAGATTCTCCTGGCTGATGAATGCCTGCCGCGGATGTTTGAGCGCCATGCGGCGGATCGGCGCGTACATGGATTGACAGCCAAAGGTTTTCATTTGCCGCCTCCGCACCATTGGGTAATCATGTTCGCCACCACCTTCGTCACAGTCACCACTTCATCGAGCGGCACAAACTCATTTGCCGCGTGAGCCATGCCCACATCGCCGGGGCCGTAGTGAGTTGCAGGAATCTTTGCATGGTTGGTGAACAGCCGCATATCCGAGCCATAAGTCACAGCGCGAAAAACGGGCGCGGAACCTGTCACCTGCTGATGGACTGCGCTCAGTTGCTGGATGAATGGATGATCGAGCGGAGTCTGACCCGACTCAAACTGACCTTCGAACCACTCGACCTTCGGCGGATGTTGACTCAGCCACAGATCGGACTCCGCCGCAAGCTGGATCGCTGTTTCGAGAGCCTTTCGCGCCGCCTCATTTGACTCGCCGGGCAGCACGCCCATACGTCCCTCGGCAACCACTTCTTCGGGAACAGTCGAATGCCACTCGCCACCGCGTACCGTGCCGACGTTGATCGGCGCGATGTTGTTCGGGTCTTCATACAGCGGATGTTTAAAGTTGCGGTGCCGCTCGTCATTGAGCTGACTGATCGCATTCAACAGCAGGACAAACTTTTCGATGGCGCTCACGCCGTAGGGCTTCATCGCCGCGTGGATGGAACGCCCCGAAATGGTCAATCGAAAAGTCAGCGCGCCTGATTGCACGGGACAAAGTTCGAGTTTCGTCGGCTCCAGCAGAATCACCGCATCGGCGGTGTAACCTTTGATGATGGTGGTCAGCGTGCCAATCCCACCTGACTCTTCACCAATGACTGATTCAATCAACACGTCCCGTGCCGGGCGATAGCCGAGACGCCGCAACACGTCCACAGCGAAGATGCCTGCGCACAAGCCCGCTTTCATATCACAGGCTCCGCGCCCGTACAACTTCCCATCGCGGATTGCGCCGCTCCACGGGGAGTCGTCCCAAAGGGTCAGGTCGCCCACTGGGACCACATCCACATGCCCGTTGAGAATCAGGGAATGCCCGTCGCCCGCGCCAGTCCCCTTCCAGCGTCCCACCACGTTGATGCGCTCCGTCGGCGAGAATCCATCGTCGCCGAAAGCGGGGTGTTTTTGCAGGTCGTCGAATTTGGAGGGAACAATCTTTACGTCAAGCCCCATGGACTTCAACTTCTCCGCGATCAAAAATTGAACTTCGTGTTCCTCATTGGGCAGGCTGGCGGCTTGCACCATCTTTTGCAAAAAGGCGATCAGGTTATCGCGGGCGGAATCCACCGCATGGGAAAGAAGAGAGGTGTCCATGAGTTTTCCTTTTTTAGAGTGATTGCAGTACATTATAATCGCCCCATGTCCAATGACCTGTTCGACCATGCCATGCGCGAACGTATGAAAAGCGAAGCGCCGCTTGCCGCGCGGATGCGTCCGCGCACACTGGAGGAATACATCGGGCAGGAGCACATCATCGGCGAGGGCAAACTGTTGCGCCGCGCCATCGAAGCCGACCGCTTGTTCTCGTCCATCATTTTGTGGGGACCTCCCGGTACGGGCAAGACCACGCTGGCGCAGGTCATTGCGAATACCACCAAGAGTCATTTTGTGACCATCTCCGCCATCCTCGCAGGCAAGGCGGACCTTCGTGTGGTGATCGATGAAGCCCTCGAACGCAGGCGGTTGCACAACATCCGCACGATTCTTTTTGTGGATGAAGTTCACCGCTGGAACAAAGCCCAACAGGACGCGCTTCTGCCTCACGTCGAAAACGGGACCTTCACCCTGATCGGCGCGACGACGGAGAATCCCTATTTTGAAGTTATCAAGGCTTTGATTTCGCGCTCGCGCGTGTTTCAACTCCGCAACCTGAACCAAACCGAAACGGGGATTCTGCTCGACCGCGCGCTCAATGACAAGGAACGCGGCTACGGCGGCAGGAAGATTCTGCTCGACCCCGACGCCCGAACTCACTTAATCGAGGTTGCCTCCGGTGACGCGCGCAATGCGCTCAACGCGCTGGAACTCGCTGTGGAGTCAACTTCCCCCGACGCTGAAGGTGTGATTCATGTCACTTTGGACGTGGCCCAGGAATCGATTCAACGCCGCGCCGTTCTCTACGATAAAGACGGTGATGCCCACTACGATACCATCAGTGCCTTTATCAAATCTGTCCGTGGATCGGACCCTGACGCGGCGTTATACTGGCTGGCGAAGATGATTTACGCCGGTGAAGACCCGAAGTTCATCATCCGCCGTTTGATCATCCTCGCTGGAGAAGACATCGGGCTGGCTGACCCGATGGGATTGGTGGTTGCATCATCCGCAATGCAAGCCTTTGAGTTCATTGGCTTGCCCGAAGGGATTTTCCCAATTGCTGAAGCTACTCTTTATCTTGCAACCGCACCCAAATCCAATAGCACGGGCGCGTACTTCAGTGCGATGAAAAAGATCGAGGAAGAGGGACAGGTCTCGGTTCCGCGTCACCTGGCGGACGGCAACCGCGACGCTGCTGCAACTGGGCAAGGCAAGGACTACGTTTTTCCACACGACATGGAAGGTCACTTCACGCCGCAGCAATATCTCCCCAAGCGGCTGCTCGGTACGTATTTCTATTCTCCCTCCACCGAAGGCTACGAAACACAGGTCAAAGCGCGGCTGGAGATGTGGCGCGAGGCACAGCGCAAGGCTCTGGGTATCGAACGGCGGGAGGATGTCCCAGCCTTGAGCGAAGAGCAAATTGTCGAGATGAAGAGGAAGATCAAATAATGGATGAAATCCGCCCCTGGCTTTACATCGGCAAATATCGCGACACACTCGATAAGATTTACCTCGACTTCAAATCCATCAAGGCGATGTTGCAACTCGCCGATCTGGTTGAGCAAAAGGGAATCAACTCGCTCTTCCTCCCCGTCGTGGACCTGGGACCGACTTCGCCTGCCTTGATAAAACAAGGTGTGGAGTTTATTCTGGCTGAAAAGAAAAAAGGGAACAAGGTCTTGGTAGCCTGCGGAGCGGGCATAAACCGCTCGACTGCCTTTTGTGTGGCGGCGCTCAAAGAAGCAGAGGGATTAAGTTTATTGGAAGCATACAAGGAAGTAAAGAGAAAACATCCTGAATCCCTGCCGCATGAACCTGTGTGGGAATCGTTTTGCAAGTATTACAACGAGTCAACGCCTTATCTTGACATCATGAGATTGTCGGTTCAAAATTTTTGATTGGGAAAACAACAATGCCACTTTTACTACTTATCCGTCACGGCGAAAATGATTACACCAAAATGCACAAACTCGCGGGCAGACTACCTGGTGTCCACCTCAATGAACAGGGGCAAAAGCAGGCTCAGGCATTGGGCGAGGCGCTCAAGGATGTGCCGCTCAAAGCCATTTATTCCAGTCCACTGGACAGGGCGATGGAAACTGCCGCCCCAATTGCATCCGCCCGCAAGCTGGAGATTATCCCCGAGCCTGATTTGATGGAAGTAGATGTCGGCAAATGGCAGGGAAAGTCGCTGAAGGTTCTGCGTTTGATGAAAGTCTGGAAGATCGTACAACATTCTCCTTCGCGTTTTCGCTTTCCCGAAGGCGAGTCGTTCCCCGAATTGCAGACCCGCATCACGGGCGCGTTGGAGCGGATTGCAAAAAAGCACAATAAACCGCAGGATATCGTGGCGGTGGTCTTTCACTCCGACCCGATCAAGCTGGCGGTGGCGCATTTTCTCGGGATGCCGCTCGACCACTTTCAGCGCCTCGGCTGTGATACAGGTTCGTTGACGGCAATGTACATCAGTGAAGCGGGGGCGAATTTGGTGAAGTTGAACCAGCGTCCGCCGTTTGAGTTTTTGCTGACAGAAAAGAAGAAATAATGGCAAAGCTCAAACTTGACCTGCATAAAATTTATAACCGCGGCAGGGAAATCGATGCGGAACTCAATCGCATTGTGGAAGAGGCTATTGACCGAAAAATCGAACTGGTGGAGATCATCCCTGGCAAGGGAAGCGGACAACTCAAGAAGAAAGTTCTGCGGTTTCTAAATCAGGGACACATCAAGAAGTTGTATCATCGCGTCGAAAAGGACGATAAAAACTTCGGACGGATTTTCATCCATTTCAAGTTTTAAGAACTAATGTTACGAAGTGTCGTTCTGAGCGAAGCGAAGAACCTCGGATTCCAAGGTAGAGACCCTTCGCTCCGCTCAGGGAATCACAACTGAGTGCGTATTACTTCCATAACTTTGCCAACTCGTTCAGCGATTTATAATATAGCTCGATGCTGGGGATGTAATGCCGCTCATCCTTTGCGTGCGGACCAATGCCCGTCTGTCCCCAGACGACTGCCTGTCCACCTGGGGCGAACCTTGCGCTCGTGCCTGGGAGTTTGCGCCCGATCCTTGATTCTTCGCCCGAAGCGTTTTTCACTGACTGAATCAAAGCCAGCAGCGCGGGATTTTGCGGATCGCAAGCCACACCGTTTTCCATCACGTTCATGCGGAGTTCGAGTCCGTTGGCTTCGCAATAAGCGAGGATTTCATCCTTCATCTTGAAAGTGTCATCCTGCGGAATTGGACGAATTTCCACGCCCAAAATTCCTTCGGCGGCAGTGACGTTGTACACACCAACCGTTCCGACGTTGATGAACGGGAACTTCGCCTGTGACTGCCAGCCGTCGGATGATTTCAGCGTGAGATGTTTGGCAAAGATTTCGCTCAACGCTGCGCGGGCGACGATCAATCGCTCACTCAAGTCGGCAGAGCCAGCCAATCCACTGTGACCTTTTGTGCCGCGCGCGATCACGTCAAAGCGCATCACGCCGCGATTCTCAGGGCAGATTTCACCGAACAACTCTGTCCCTTTTTCGCCTGTCCGCTCACCTGCGACGAACAACGCGGGATTCAAATCCAAATCCTTCAAAACATACGGCGTGCCCCAGGCTTCAGCTTCGCCGTTCTCTTCGTTACCGACCAACATCAGAGCGATGTTGGGGTACGGGCGACCCGACGGGTCGCCCCGACGAGAAGCCATCATATCCTTCATCCAAACCATGTAGGTTGCGACGACGGTCTTCATATCCGCCGCGCCGCGACCCCAGAGATAATCGCCGTCTATTCTTGGAATAAATTGGGAATCATCAGGCTCAGGTTCAACCACGTCAAAATGCCCAGTCAATAAAATCGGCGACTTTTGACCTTCGACCTTCGACTCAGGGAACGTCGCATACACCGCGGGATACTTCCCGTCGTAATACTTTACATCCAGTCCAGCGTTCCGCAAATAATCATCCACCAGCGAACCCGCCCGATGGACTTCGTCCAGCCGCTCGTCGGGGCAAGCCGTGACCGACGGAATACGAATCAGCTGCTGGGCAAGATCGAGGATTTCGCTGGTCTTGTCGGGATACGAAACCTCGATCACCGCTTGTGTGCGCGGACGGAATTGAATTGGCGCGTTGGGAATCTCGCGTGCCGAGTCGCGTCCGCGCTGGAGGAATTCCGCGATCTTGGCTGACTCCTCGCCGAGTGAACCGTATTCAGCGGCGATCCGTTCCACGTCCGCCTTGACCTGCGCCTCACGCTCGAAGTGCAGTTCCTTCAAAACCTCCAGCGGGACTTCGCCTTTTTCGTCCACTTCAGTTTGCAGGCGGGCGCGCATCTTCTCGGCAGTGTTACGCGCCCCGTCCGCCATCTCAACCAGCGGCGTGAGGTCAGCCCACAAGTTCAAGGCTTCAGCCATCGGCCTGAGTTCCTTCAACGTCCACTTGAGAAACTCGCGCATGGCAATCGGCTTCCCCGTGAACGGGTTGGCGATCTCGGCGCGCATCCCAAATTGGGCGGCGAGGTTTTCGTTGGCGCGGGCGCGGGTGATGTCCTCGCGGTCATAACGGAAAGCGCGCGCGAACTGCGGGTCGGAATAAATCCGCAGGAGCAGGAGATGCTTGAAGGTCAGGTTGGCAATGTCGAGGTCGAGGCTGTGACCGCCCTCGTCGGTGCGGACTTCCACACGACCCATCGGCAGGTTGATTCGCGCCATCAGATTCTGTCTTTCGATTTGGAGCGCCATCTCTTCGGGAGGAGTGGACTGCCCCGCCGCGAACAAGCCGCGCTTGTACAACGCTGTGAGCTGGTCGCTGGTCGTTGAGATGATCCTCTCGACGGGGTCGGCAAACGAGCGCGCGCGGACGGGTGTCCAGTTGTTGTTGCCGAAGCGGATTCCAGTGCGGACAAGATCATAGGAAATTTGCAGATAATCGTTGTACGAGCGATACAAATCGGGGAGGTCTATCGCAGGCGGATTGGGGAAGGTCATGTTGCGGACGGAGTCGAACTCGGTCAGCACCACCACCGCATGTCCATCCCTGACTTGAGCCTTCATAGGGGTCGAAGCGTTGGTCGCAATGAAGAGGGCGGAGAAAGCACGCAGCAAGCGCGTGGCGGTGATGTAAAACTCGGACTTGAAATCATCAAGGTGTTTGCCGCTGCGCTCACGGGCGGGCAGGTGCATGAAGTCCCAGGCGAAGAGCGGGTCGGGCAGGGACAGGTTGGCGTGGATGCCCGTAGTGGCAAGCGACTCGCCGTACAGGTCAACGCATTTTTCGAGATAGCGCCGCTTGGCAATTCCCCAACTGCCTGGGACGGAGCCATGCCCAACATCGGTCAGGTAGAGCAGGTTGCCATGCCAATAGTAGAGCCGTTCCCCAAAGGTGGAGCCTGCCTTGTGCAGGGCATTGATGAGGGCGGCTTCCATCAGGCGGGCTTCGTAGATCGCGCCACGCGGATGGTAGTACGGGCGCGTCGCCCATTCGATCATCCAGTGGAAGACTTCCAACTGGCTGAATTGCTTCTGCCACGGCGGGATGCACTCGGCGCGCAGGTAGTCCACAAAGGACTGCTGATTGGGACCCGCGCCCACGTTCAACAGCGGGCGCAAGCTTTCATCGAGCATGTTCCATTCCTGCTCGAAACCGCTGAGTCCGCTTTGGGGCTTCTCCTTGATGGACTGTTCAACGGCGAGGTGATATTTGTCGGCGAATTTTTGAGGCATAAGATGATTCCTAGGTTAAGATTGGCAATTGATAAAACTCAAGAAAGAAGTGAAAATTGGTTTAGAATAAAACCATCAACAAAAGTGAGGTGAAAACATGTCAGCAGGTGGTAAAGGTGACGAGCCCTATTTAGATATAGTCATTTATAAAACAAGAGTGTTCTCCGAAAAAGCAGACGATTTAGTCCGAGACTTAAATGTCTTGATGAATTCTTCTGAGATTTTAGAATTTCGTTCGGAATTAATGAAAATCATGTTTGAACACTTAGATATAAATGAACTCGAAAGCCAGTTAGAGGCAAGAAAGAATCAGTTAATAGCCAGAGCAATTCAAAATGGTTTGGATTTGGAATTATTAGAGAGCGAAATGCTAAGGCAAAAACAGGGAAAAGTATCATAAAACTTAATTGGCAGTTCAAATCTTTTGAACCAATCAACACAAAACGAAAGAGGAAAGGAGTTGGTTCTTTCCTCTTTCGTTTTCATCAACCTACTTCTTCAAACTCTCCAAACCTTCCACCATCCTCTTGAACGCACCTTCTGTTCGTTCGGCAGGCGTGGCGTACGAGAAGCGGACCCAGTCACCGCCGAAGGGGGAGAAGAACGCGCCAGGCACGATGGCGACACCGTGGTTTTCGGCGAGGTATTGTCCGAGGGGTTCGCTGTCTGCCCAGCCTTTGGCTTTGAGGAATTCGCCCACGTTCATGAAAGCATAATAGCCCTTGCCGATGATGTGCTGCATTCCGCTCTCGGCGAGCAGTTTCTTCAAGACGATGCGGCTGGCGTTGGTCGGCTCGATGATGGTCTTCGCGGCTTCGAGGTAGCCCATTTCGTACGCCGCCATCGCAATCGCCAGCGCGTAGAAAGGCGGCATGACCGTGTGCGACGCACGCGCCACGATGAACTTGATGACGCTCTCATCCGCGATCAAATGGCAGTTGCGGATGTTCGAAGCGCCCAGCGACTTGGTCAACCCATCGAGGAACATGATCCGCTTGCGTTCTTCGGGGGTGAAGAACTTGAGGAAGGAGTTCAAATCCATCGGCGACTCGTCGGTCACGTAGTGGTACATCCAGTCGAAGAGGACGAACGCCACACCCGCTTCGAGCGCGGCTTTGGCAAGCGATACCTGCTTCTCGACGGCGATGGTCAAACCTGTGGGGTTGTCGGGATTGGTGATGACCAGACCTGCGATCTTCCGTCCTTTCGACTCGGCAAACTTGACGCTCTCGCGGATGGCATCTTCGGTGTACATCCAACCCTGAGCGGGGTCGCCGGGAGCCCAAAGCACGTTCGCCCCGACGCCGTACGGTCCCCAGTTATAGGATATCCACGGGACGCGTGAAACCATGATGAGGTCACCCTGCCGTCCGTGACCGAGAGCCATCATCGCCTGATACGCCTTGACCAGCGCATCACGTCCGCCCGCAGTGCCAAGCACGTTGGCAGGTCCCCAGCCAGAGGATGAGTCCAGCTTCCAGTATTTCTCGATGACCGACTTGCGGTAGGCATCGGTCCCGTAGGGCATATCGTAGGCGGTCCCGTGCTCGATCTGGAGTTGCGAGGCGCGCTCCAAAATCGCCTTCGGCACGCCAGGCAGGGACGCACCGCCATCGCCTTGTGAGGCATCGAAGATCTTCGCGCCTGGATTCTTCTCCACATAGACCTTCAACGACTTATTAATCAGGAACATGCGTGAAGGCGGAATGTCCGCCATTGCCTTGAGATGGTCGCTGACCGGGACAAGATTCTTCTCGTCAACTGCGAAAACAGGGGTGGTGTTCGAGATGGACATGATGATTTCTCCTTTTAGTCCCCCTCCCCGTCCCTCCCCCATTTTCAAGGAAAATGGGGGAGGGTGTCCGATAGGACGGGTGGGGGTAGATATAAAAATAACGCCCCGAGGTTTCGGGGCGTCTGGTTTTACCTGCTTTACGATGATTGAGTCTGTTGCTGCTCATCTGGCAAATACCAACGTCCCGTCACGGAATGAGTGCGGGTAGTACGATTGGTATTATTGTCAACGATGATTGGGCTAAACATTGCGCGCAAGGATACCACTGCGGGGTATATGCGTCAAGCGCAGTTTACAAATTCACTCCATGTCCGCCTGCAACACGTAACTCACTTCCACTGGGCGCTCCTGCAAGGATCGGCATTGCCTCAGCAATCAATCCCCTCACCTTCTCATCGCGCAACGAGACATCATGGGATTCCTTGTCATCCCACATTTCAAAAACCCATACAGCAGATTCATCCTGCACATCTTCCAGCACGATATAGGAACGGCATCCGTGCAAAGTGGAGACCACTTTTGCGGCGCGCAATAGAATGTCCACAAGCACAGCCCGTTTGCCAGGCTGAGCCTGCAGTTTTCCAGTCATTGCGTAGATGGAAGGTTGGGGAGGCTGGGCTGCGCGTTCAATGAGATGCTCGGTGTCTTCCTGGGTGTCGGGATTGCGCTCACTTTCGGGGAGTGATTCTTCGAAGTGCTTGATGCTTTTGCGGATTTCTTCGTCGGATTTATTAAGCATATACCTATTATTCGCCTTTGTAGGCTTTTTCGAGTTCGCTTATATTCAGTTTACTCATACTAAGCATAGCAGCGCCAACCCGATCAGCTTTAGCAGTGTCTGGATCACGCATCATGATGTCTAGGCTTTCCGGGGTAATCTGCCATGTCAAACCATATTTGTCCTTGAGCCAGCCACACGAAATTATTTCGCCTCCTTCAGATAGCACTTCCCAAAGATGATCAATCTCTTCCTGAGTTTTGCAGTTTGCCAATATTGAGATAGCCTCACTAAAAGTAAACATCGGACCACCATTTAGCGCAGTAAAGTTTTGGCCATTCAGTTCAAAGTCTATTGCTGATACATCTCCAGGTTTCTTTCCGGCTGCTTTTGCCACTGACTCTGTGAGATACGATGTGTTTATTATTTTTGCATTTTCAAACAGCGATACATAAAGATCTACCGCTTCTTTTGCCTGGTCGTTAAACCAAAGAAAAGTTACTATTTTTCTCATATGAATGTTCCATTCTTCTTATTTAGTAAGAGTATTTTACTATAGGCAGCCAGAAGATACAGTATTGATCAATTTAGCTTTTGTATTATGGTTTCCATGACGTCAGGGGATACTCGCCCTGGTCCATCTATACATGCTGATCAACGAGGATTGGGTTCCCGTCAGGGTCCGCCACGACAAAATGGGCAGGTCCTGTTGCGCTCTCGTTCGCCTCGGTCTGGAACTCCACACCTTGCGCCTTCAACTGGCGCTGTAATTCGCGCACATCCGTGAAGGTATCGAGCTTGCGGGCGTTGCCGTCCCAACCAGGGTTAAAGGTCAGGAGGTTCTTTTCGAACATTCCCTGAAACAAGCCAACGATGCAATCGCCGTTCTTCAGGATCAGCCAGTTTTGCGAAATGTCTCCTCCGAAGACCTTGAAGCCAAGCTTTTCGTAAAAAGCCTTCGATGCTCCAATATCTTTGACTGCCAGACTAATTGAAAATGCGCCTAGTTCCATATCTTCTCCTTTGGTTGATTGCCGTCAACAGGCTTCGATCAATTGCGGCTTCGACCCGGGCACACGCCGAACCTCGCCGCGCGCCTCCAGGTCCAATTTGACCGTGGTGTAGTACCACATGACCGAGCCGTCGAAATTACCCTGCATGAGGTCTTCGATCAACGCGCCGAGCCGTGAAAACGTCATCGCGCCGTGCCGCTGCAGGTTCTCGAGGATGGCAGTTCGCATGACATCGTACTTGGCTTTCTCGATGCGCACGCCCTGCTTTTTCGAATCAGGGTGAAGGGTCAGGAATGGTTCAGCGACAGCCATATCAACCTCCTACTTGTTGAAATCGGGATTCATGCTGGTGTACAGTCCCAATACATTGCCCGTTGGGTCTTTGAGAATCCCAAACCAACCCATTCCGGGAATCTCAGTCTTTGGATGGAGGACTTTGCCGCCAAGTTGTTCAACCTTCTTCAAATCGGCTTCGATGTCATCGCTGGCAATATAAACCAGTACCTGCCCCGCAGGATTATCGGCGTTGACCTCGGGGATGCCACCACCGGTGCCGTCAGCCGCCTCCCACATGGTGTAATTCATCTCAGGGACGGGCTGAATTTTCCAGCCGAATAAGCCCTGATAGAACTTTGCCGCAGCATCCACATTTGCGGCGGGAATCTCAACATGAACGACATTTCTCTTGGACATGATATTCTCCTTTTCAAAAAGCGGACGAAGATGGTCCAAGTTTAGAACATGTGTTCTAAATTGTCAAGCGCCAGATATGGGAATGTCTTTTATCCTTCCCCCCATATATCCCCGGTCCTTTATCTTCCAAACTTCGCAATAATACGCAGGAAGACTTCCCTGTCATCAGGCATGATTTCCATGATTTCGAACCCAACATGATACAGATTCGGCTCGATCTCATCCATTTTGCACCATTTTGTGCGGGCAATGAAGATCATCACAGGCCTGTCCGCCACGTCAGGAGTCAGCTCAAGGCGCAGGTAATAATCCTTTTGAAGCGGGAGAGGCATGGTTGTTTCCAACTGCAAGCCGATGGCGCTGACCTCCACCATGTGACCAAGAATCGTCTGAGTATCATCGTCAAGAACACGCATGTAAAAAGAAAATTTTTTTCTCGGGGTGGTTCGTCGTTCGGACATAATGCTTCTCCTTTTGCAAGATGCAATCGTGTGACGTCAATCGTACCACTGCAAACCCGTCGAATAATATAAAATATATATTAAATTCTTGCCCCTGCCGGGGGAGAAAAACGAGGTCAGACGTATCGCAGTAAACCAAACGGGATCGATGGGCATTGCCGGGACATATAAACTCTTCTACTCATATTTTAACGCGATTACGGGAATCATGGTTGCCGCGCGCAAGGCCGGATACAAACCCGAAAGCATTCCGATGAATGTGGAAAATACCAGGGCGAAAAGCGGAAGCCAAACGGGAGTGTACACTGCCACACTGGGCGGCGGGCCTCCCTGCTGGCTGGCCTGCCCGGCAAGATAAATCAACGCCACTACATTAATCGCCTGTGCCGCCAGCCAGCCGATCACGATTCCTCCCACTCCACCGATAAAACCGATCCCTGCTGCTTCACCGAGGAAAAGGGACAATACGTCACGATTGGTCGCTCCCACAGCTTTCATGAGTCCAATCTCGCGCGTCCGCTCCAAAATGGACATCGCCATTGTATTTGCGATGCCAATCGCCGCAACCAGAAGCGCAATCGCGCCCACCCCGCCAAAGATGATTTGCATGATTAAAAAGGTGTTGTTGATACCCTGCAGGAACGACTGGGGCGTCATTGCCTGGAATCCTATTTCTGTGATCTGGTCAGCAACATCCATTGCCTGCTCGGGATCCTGTACCTTGACGATGACCTGATTGTAGCCAGTTTTGTTGTAGTTGATACGGGCGCCATTCACCCACTCGTTCAACAGCCTGACCTGGTCCAGAGGCAGGTAGATGGAAAAATCCGGCTCGCCGCCGGTTTCTTTCAACACTCCGGCCACGCGCAGATTAAGGGTCTTGCGAACCTCGGCTCCGCTCTGATCCCATTTCATGGCGATCAATTGCACCTGCTGGTTGTATAAATCAGGCGGCAGGGGAGGTGCCTGGCCGGGACGCATATTTGGATCGTAAAAATTATTTTTTATCATCACCCCGATCACGATCGACCCCTTGCTCAGCTTCGTTGTTCCCTGGTCGACCTCCATTCCAAGGTTGGCTAGATCATCGGTCGCAATGCCGATAATATTGACTCCACCTTCCATGCGCTGGTAACGAAGCGTCGAAGGCGAATAAAAATTATCGCGGGGGATGACCACCTGAACGTTGGGGATTTCCCGTATTTGCGCGAGGGCTGAATTCGTCAATAAGGCCGGTTCCTGCGGCTTGCTCGAATCACCGGAGGATTGAACAGCTACGGGTCCGCCGTAATACATTCCCCCGCCGTAAGCGGGCATCACGTCGATGAGCGTCAAATCGCCGATGCCATAGAGTTGGTCGGTGGCGCTTTTTTGCAGGCCGATTGCCAATGAAACCAGAATCACAATTGCCGCCGTGCCGATGACTACGCCAATGGCTGTCAGTGCCACGCGCGCTTTGCGGCGGCTTAGATTGCCAAGAATAAGACGGAGAAGGTCAAGGAATTTCATGGGAAGAATCAGTCAGCCATCAGCCTTTCCCGCCGCCGCCACCTGACGGTACCGGGATGGGCATTTCCTCAAAAGAAGGATCGACAACGGGAGTCTCGACGGGTGGAGCTGAATCCAGTCCAAGGATTCCAAGTGCAAAACGCCAGACCTTGTGAAGAAAACTTTCGTCCGAAGCAATGGAGATATCCGTCCCTTCCATGCCCTTCATACCCTCCATCGAGGGATCGAGTGTCGGCTCGGTGAAGGCTTCCTCCACAGTCACATTTAGTGTCTTTGTGATTGTGCGTGACTGGTTGAAGTCGTCTGTGTAGTCAATGGTCAGCTTCAATTCCAATGGGCCGCCGGCATCGGGGGTCAGGGTGGAATCAAAAGTGAAATATCCGCCCGCATCGAGTGACCCAACCAGGGTCGAAGAAGGTTCGACTGTTCCGCCTGTTGTTTCGATCTTCATGTTTCCTAAAACTGTCGAGCGCTTGCCAAGGTTCACAACCTGAATCGGCAGGGGACCGGGTTGACCAGCGAAAAATGGCTGGGGTGGACTATAAAAACTGACGTCCAGATTTGGAAGGCTGTAAACCAGAAGCGTGATGACCTGGTCGTCGTTGACCACCTCACCTTTTGCGTTGACATAGGAAAAAGTGATTTTTACCGGATACGCGCCCGGGTTGGTGGAAACGTTGACCACAAGGTTTTGCAGGACCTGCAATCCACCCCCGGCGGGAATATCTCCCAACGATTGAATATTCGAAGAGCCAACGGGAGCGAAGTTTGTAAACTCACCACTGCCGCCGGAGACGCCATCCGGTTGGGGTGTCCCGCTGCTTGCACTCGATGTCCCGCCGCCCACGATCATGGTGACACGTTTGGCAGTTACATTGCCCATGTTCTGGACGGTGACTCCAAGTTGGAATTGAACTCCGGGTTGCAGCGGGTCAATCGTTGAGGCGTAACTGGTGATGACAAGCTGGGCGCTGTTCACGCCGGTGGGAGTGGCGGTGTAATAGACCCCGCTGCCCGTGCCGCCACCGGCTGCCGCAGCACTCAATGCGAATTTATCGGAGTATGACGTGCCTTTTTCATCGTAATAGGTCAGTGTCACATCGATGACAACGACATTCTTTCCGGAAATGGAATTGGATACAGAAAATGCCTGTTCCGTATCCACATGCCCGCCTGTGGGGATGGAACCAAGAGCCTGCACGCCACCCGTGTCGTTTGGGACAAGGTCGGCTGAAGAAAACACGGCCTGCGTGTTGATGGCATTGAATGTGCCCGCGTTGTCAAAACCGATTTTGAGTTTGATGTCCCTTCCGGATTGGGCTATGTTGTTCGTTTTATATGAGCTGACAATGATCTGCGGACGTCCAAAAGCCGGCGAAGGGGGCGTTGCTGTTGGAGGAACAACCACCGAGGCAGTCACATCCAAATTGAGCGATGGGGAAAGGGGAGTGGTCACCCCGCCAACAACCATGGTGACCGTGATGACATGAGCGCCTGTCACCACACCCGCCGGGACGGTTGCTGTAAGAGTTTGAGCGTCGACAAAGCTGGTTGCCAGGGCGGAACCATCGAGGAGCACAACAGCGGTGTTGTCGAAATCGGTCCCCTTGACTGTAATCGTCCTGTCAACATCATTGATGATCGAGGAAGGTGTGACTGAGACGACGGTGGCCGCATACGCCGGTGTAATCCATCCGGCCAGAAGGGTGAATGCAAGAAGCAGCGAAACAAGATACTTTCCTTGAAACTTCATTTGAATCTCCAATTTCTGTCGAACCCTATTACGCCTGGGGAATTTCAAGAGTGGCGGATTGATATTCATCTTCATCTACTACATGACCATCCAACAGGAAGATCTTATGGGTGGCAAAGCGCGTCATGCGCGGATCGTGAGTCACTACCAGCACCGTCCGCCCGGAGCGATGCAACTCCGAGAGCAACTGCATGATGGTGACACCGCTGGCGGTATCCAAATTCCCTGTGGGTTCATCCGCCAGGATCAGGCTTGGGTTGTTGACCAGCGCGCGCGCAACAGCCACCCGCTGCTGTTGTCCGCCCGAAAGTTCGGAAGGTTTGTGATGACTACGATCGGACAGCCCAACCTGCTCCAATAATTGACGGGCACGTTTGTTCCTTTCTGCAGGCAGGATACCCGTGAACTGCATGGGGAATGCCACGTTTTCCAATGCGTTCATACTGGTGATCAGGTTGTAGGATTGAAAGATAAAGCCCATCGTACGGCGGCGGAACAATGCCAGGGCGTTCTCGTCCATTTGATCGAGACGTTCCCCACCAATCGAAATCTCGCCGGATGTTGAACGGTCCAGACCACCGAGCAGGTAAAGCAGACTGCTTTTGCCCGAGCCCGAAGGTCCCATGACGATGGTGAAAGTATGGGGCTGAATCTCCAAACTGACGCCATCCAAGGCGCGGACGACCGTGCCACCCATTTGATAATGCCTTTTCAGGTCGGTGACTTGAATCAGGGGTTGTGCCATAAGCTACGAGGCAAGACTCGTGCCGAGGCTCGAAGTTGCCGCTCCCGCCCCGGCCAAAGCCAGGAGGAGAATCAACACTACGGCGAGCACTCCAACCGTCGCCTTGTTTTTGGGAAGGCCATCCGCGAGGCTGAATCCGATGATGAGCAGGATGACATTCCAGACGAAGAAAATGTCCACCTGCTCGAGAATTTTCGCCAGGAAAATCGTTCCGTCTGCAAAGCCTGAAAGCCCCGGACTGACGATGACGTGTCCCGCCAGCAGCATAAAGATGATCCGCAACAGGTCGCGCACAAGAAAGGGAAGGCTCGCCCAGCCGGCAACGCTCAAGGCGCTGCGCATGGACCCGCGCCCGCCGAGCAGGGTGGAACCAAGGTGCAGTAAACCGCTGAGGATGAGCCAGCCAGCCCATAGCCCCACCAGCGACAACACCAGCGGGATGATGTAGACAAATACAGGGCTTTGAGTCGCCTGCTGCGCCTGCATGAAGTTGTTTTGCATGTCGGGCGTCCAGTACTGCCAGTCGGGAGGGAGTTGTACTTCCCCCATCGAGGCGGCGCGCGCCTTCAAAAATCCGCTGACGAAGACCACCAGAGCGGCGGAAATGCTCAGCGTCAGCATCGGGGTCAGCCAGGAAGCATTAGCCTCGGCGGCGATTTCGGAAAAAGTCCGCCGGGGTTGGAAGAGGATGGGGAATATTCTTGCAAAATCCAGTCTCTTGGTCGGAGTGGAAGGGGTTGATTCTGTCATTTGCTCTCATTTCTTGTGAAGAAACCGTGAAAAATTCTATCATGCTTTCAAAAAAGAGATTCCCTGACGGTTAACGAAAAAACGGCGGGAAAAGTTCCCGGCCGTTTTTCTGCCTTTGCTCAGTCAGGGGCTAAGTCCTCGACTGACCAAGTACGGACTAACTAAACGTCGAACAAATCCGCTCTCCGCTTGAAATTCCCGTCCACCGGGGGAAAGGCGCGCATGTAATCCTCGTGTTCGCCGAACATCCGTGTGACGAAGCCCATCAGCCCGCGCCGCATCTGACCGCCGCCCTGCGAGGCGTGGCACTCACTCGCCCTGTGCTTGGCGTCTGAAACCGGGCGGACGTTCACCCGCACATGCACGGGGAAATACACCTCAGCCAGTTCCTTCAAATTGATGTCGCCATTGCGTCCCCACTTCGACGGATCCTTGCCGAAGATTGGCATGATGTGAGTCATCACCCGCAGGAACCAGCGCGGGAAGACCTGAAAATACAGCGCCTTCGGCTTGAACGGCTCGCCCGCTTCGGGGTAGAAGGAGTCGTTGTCCGAATTCGCAAAGGCAAACACCGTCGCCTTATGGATGTGGATGTGGTCGGGATGTTTGTATCCGCCAATCGGGTCGAAGGTCAGCACCACGTCGGGCTTGAGGCTGCGGATATACTTCACGACCTTTCCCGCCACCTCCTCCACAGGCGCATTGATCTGCGCATTCGGGTGCTGATTATCCTCCATGCCGGGCATACCCGAATCGCGGTAGCCCAGGAAGAAGACTTCCTTCAAACCAAGCTCCTTCGCGGCGCGCATCAATTCATCGGTGCGCTTCTCGGCGATGTCCTTGAAGCCGTTCAAATGCTCCTCGTCCATCATGCCTGCTTCGCCGCGAGTCGCGCAGACGTAATACACATCGTAGCCGCGGCTGGCATATAAAGCCAGCGTGCCGCCCAAACCAAAGGACTCATCATCGGGATGTGCCAAAACTGCAAGTAAAGTCTTTGTCATGATTTCCTCTTTTTGCATAGACGTTCGACCTCCGCACAAGTTTACCTTATCAGGACTTTCGTTTGTCATTCTGAGCAAAGCGAAGAATCTCGGATTTCTGAAGTAGAGACCCTCACCTGCACTGCACCACACCTGCCTTGGCGGGCGGTGCCAGGGAACGCAGTGCGGTGCAAGTGTCGCTAACGCTCAGGGTGACACAAAAACGAACACTTGAGCGAAAGTTCTGCTTATATGATAAAATTCTAGCCGTAAAGGAGCAAAGCGAATGATAGTGATTCTGTAGTCGAACCAGCTTTCAGGGCATCACCCGCTGTATTTGGATTCACAGCCGAGGCTTGCCCTCGGTTTTCTTTTTAACTACAGGAGTTCCCATTATGCTTAGCATCCACAATTTATCGAAAAATTTCGGCATCCAGCCTATTCTACAAAATATCAATTTCAATATTAGCGCGGGCGAGCGCATCGGTCTGATCGGTCCGAACGGTTCGGGCAAGACCACGCTCATGCGCATTCTTGCGGGATTCGACCAGCCTGATTCTGGAAAAGTGTCCCCAACGAAGTTGGGATTACGGGTGGGCTATCTTGCCCAGGGAATGGATTTCACACCCGAGCAGACGCTTCGCTTCGCGCTCGGACTTGATTCAACGACCCAAGCCGATCCCGCCATTGAGGTCGAGTCGCTTGCGGTTGAGCTTTCTCGAAACCCAAACGACCCTGATCTCCACGAGCAATATGATAAAGCCCTTGTCAGGCTTGCCAACGTTCAACCTGAAAACATTCTTGCCCCTCTTGGACTTGCTCATCTTCCCCTCGATACCCCTGTCAGCCATCTCAGCGGTGGACAGAAGACTCGCCTCATGCTGGCGCGGGTGTTACTCGAAGAGCCGCACCTGCTTCTGCTTGATGAGCCAACCAACCATCTCGATATCGAAATGCTTGAGTGGCTGGAAGGCTGGTTGAATCGCTTTCCGGGTGCAGTGCTGGTCGTCTCACATGACCGCGTGTTTTTGGACAATACCGTCACCTCCATTTTGGAATTGGACTCGACAACGCATACCATCAAAGCCTATGCAGGCAACTACAGCGACTACGTCCAGCGGAAACTGACGGAGCGCGAAAAGCAACTCAACGACTTTCAAGACCAGCAGTATCAAATCGCGCAGTTGCGGATTGCCGCCAGTCACATCCGCGGGTTGACGAAGATGAAGAAGGGCGGCAAAGCCGATGGAGGGGACAAGTTCGCAAAGGGTTTCTTCGGCAATCGCGCCACTAAAAATGTAGCAGGACGCGCCAAGCACATCGAGGCGCGCATCGAGCAAATTTTGACCGAGGAAAAGATCGAAAAGCCGCGCATGTCGTGGCAGATGAAACTGGACTTTGGAGAGCCCGACCATCAATCAAAAGATGTGCTGGTCACGGAAGCATTGTCCATTGGATACACGGCGGAAAACCCACTGCTGGTTGACCTAAACCTGTTCATCCGCGCGGGACAGCGCATTGCATTGACGGGTCCCAATGGGGCGGGCAAGACATCTTTCATCCGCACGATTGTCGGGACATTGCCCCCGCTTTCGGGTTCGTTCCGCTTGGGCGGGGCGACCAAGCTTGGGCATATGGCGCAGGAGCAGGAATTGCTCAACCCAGCTTTCAGCGCCCTGCAAACGATCCAATCGGTTGCCCCGTTCAACGAAACCGAAACGCGCAACTTCCTGCATTACTTCCTCTTCAAAGGCGACGCGGCGCTGCGGGCATCGGGTGACCTGTCGTACGGCGAACGCGCCCGCCTGCAACTGGCGACGCTGGTGGCGCAGGGCTGTACCTTCCTGATTTTGGACGAACCGATCAACCACCTCGACATCCCCTCGCGAGAACGCTTCGAGGAGGCGCTGGAGAATTTCAAAGGGACGATCCTCGCCGTGGTCCATGACCGCAGTTTCATTGAGAAGTTTGCCTCGGATGTGTGGCTGGCAAAGGATGGGAAAGTTTACAGGTAACAAAATCGGCTCTGAAAGTACATCTTTCAAAGCCGATTTTTCAAGTCGAGAATGACAACCCTTGCAAGATGCTTTTATGCAGGCGATCCTAATTTCTCGAAGAGAATAACCATTTTTCAATACTATCTGGACGGCAACTGATTTCACTTGCCCAGCTATTGATCATTTCAACATACTGGAAGTAACCGTCCGCGTATCTTGCGACAGAAGTGATTTTTCCAGCAGAATTTTTTACAACCCTTGCCAATCGATATATATCCACGCCTAGCTGCGTCAATGAATTTGCGACCACAGAATCCAGAATTAGGGGCAAAGGCATTGTTTTGTTTCCCAACCCAACGAAATAAAAATACTTTGTAAAAAATGCTGGACCACACATTGGAAGATAAAACATTTCGTAAGCATCAATGTATTTTCCATCAGAAACCAGGCTGAAAGACTTTTCAATTATGTTTTGAAAACCTTTGACTTTGACCATAATTGAAGTACGGTATGCCCCATATCCAACTGTTCCATAACCCCAAAGCATCGTAGCCAGGAACACTTTGCGGGGAATTCCGCTGCCACTTAAACCGGCTAATTCGGCAACCTCTGAACGGGAAATTTGTTGCGGATATCTTTGAGTTAATTCATTAAAGTCCGTATCTTCGGCAAACCACTTGTGCCAAACCTTGGAATCATATGGGACATGATGATTGTCAGGAGGATATAAGTTGGACTTTGCCGCCAATAAACTGGCAGGAATATCTTGTTTCACAGGACGTATTTCCTTTCACCGTCATGCGGATGACGAACAGAGTCACAACTATCACCCTTCACAAAAAATCTACCGCGGCCAGAGTTGATTCGCCCTATAGATCAGGATGACCCAAAACAAAAGCACGAGGATGATCGAAGTGGATGAGGAAAGCAGGTCTTTGAAGGAGGCGGCGGAGGAGCCAAAGAACAGGAACCCATAAAACAGCACGTTCAACCCGATCAGGACGACAATGATCGTCTTTTGCGTTTTTGCCGCCCAGCGCGGACTGATAACATATCCCATCCAAAGAGGCATGAGACCAAAGAACAAACTCACTAGTATAAGAATTGTCTTTTCACCCATTGTGTACTCCAAAAGTGTTGATTGCTGCTTTATGGGAGTGCCTAAAATACGAAACAAAGAGGTGTCGCCCTGAGCGCAGCGAAGGGTCTCCGCCGCTTTGCGGCGGGATTCTTCGGTCGCTTTGCTCCCTCAGAAAGGCACATATACTCGATGTTAGGCACTCCCTGCTTTATTTCGCCACCGCGCGGATGGCGACCAGAGTCACATCGTCATCCTGTTTCGAGCCGTCCTGGTAGTTGATCAACGTCCCCAGCAGGTGGTCGCAGACGTGTTGGGCAGTATGATCCGACAAGCCGCTCAGCGTGGTTTTGACACGTTCCATCCCAAACGCCTCGCCCTGTGGGTTGCGGCAATCGGTCATGCCATCGGTGAAGAGGAGCAGGGTCGAGCCGTGGGGCAGATCAACGGTGCGCTCATCGAGCCTGACCTCATCCCACAAGCCAAGCGCCATGCCTGCGCTGTGTGGGATGCGCTCCACCGTTCCGTCGGGGTGCAAAATCAGCGGTGGTTCGTGACCCGCACGGGCATAACTGAAGATGCGGGTTTTCACATCCAGAATGCCATATAACACGGTGACGAACTGCGTGGATTTTTGCAGGCGCGTAATGTGACGATTGACGTGTTGAAGGGTCTCCCCGGCATCAAGTCCGGTATCTGCTTCGGCCATGATGAGGGCATGGGCGCGCGCCATGAAAATTGCAGAAGGGATTCCCTTGTCTGCCACGTCACCGATCAGCACGCCCACTTGGCCATCTTTGAGTAGGAAAATATCGTATAAATCTCCGCCCACCTGACGGGCGGGCAGGATGCGAGCGCCAAAGTCGAAGTCATTCAGCACGGGCAACTCGTCGGGCAGGATGCTCAACTGGATGTCCGCCGCGACCTGCAACTCGCGCTCGAGGCGTTCCTTCTCGATTAACTGCGCCTGCGCCGCTTTGAGTTCATCGTAGGCCGTCTGAAGCTGCTTGTTCTTCTCGGTGAGTTCGTGGAAGGTTTGGGTGTTTGCTGCGTCCAGCCGCTGACTCAGCACCTTCACCATCGAGCGGGAAAGTTCAGGGTATTTCTTGGTAAGTTCCAAGAACTGGATGCGGCTCATGGAAAGCAGGGTGGCATCTCCCTGCGCGCGCACCGTGGCTGTGCGATGTCCGCCGGGGAGGATGAGGCTCATTTCGCCAAAGTATTCTCCCACCCGAAGCACATTTAACACCATTTCATCGGCTTCCCCTTCGGCCTTCAACACTTCGAATTCGCCGCGCATGACCACGTAAAAATTGTCGCCAAGATCACCGTCGCGAAAAAGAATTTCCCTGTCGGCCAGTTCCTTTACGTCCAGCAGGGAAATGATCTTGTCGAGTTCCTCCTGGGGAAGGTCGGCAAAGAGGGGAATTTTGGAAAGCAGATTGATGGTCATATTAAGGTCTGTGAGTCAAATCCATCACTTCCTTGCCCGCCAGTTTGTCCTGGATGCGCTTCGTGACCAGGTCCAGATGTCCGGGTTGGTTGACGTAGTCCAGATCATCTGTGCGGATGGTCAGCACGGGGCAAAGGTCAAAGGCCCCAAGCCACTCGTCGTAGAAGGAGTCAAGCAGGGCGAGATAGTCAGTGGAGATGCCCGTCTCCATGTTGCGCGCCCGCCTGCGGATGCGGTCCATCAGCACATTGACCGGCGCTTTGAGATAGATCAGCAGGTCGGGACGGGGCAGTCCGCTGACAACCACATCGAACAAGCGGCGATAGGCAAGGTAATCGCGTTCGCCCAAATTTCCCATGTGGTGCAGGGCGCGGGCAAAGATGTGTGCATCTTCGTAGATGCTGCGGTCGAGGATGGCGGAACGCGCGTCCCGCGATGCTTCGAGGTACTGATCCGCGCGATGTCCGAGAAAGAAGATCTGCAGATGAAAGGACCAGGCATGCATGTCGGAATAGAAGTCCGGCAGGTAGGGGTTATCCGCCACAGATTCGTAACCTGTCCACCAACCGAGGCGGGAGCCGATGCGCTCGGTGAGTGTGGTCTTTCCCGCGCCGATGTTTCCAGCAACCAGAACCAGATGTTTTGCCATGGTGATTTTATTTTATCACGGTAGGGGATTGCAGGTATAATCAATGAAAAGGAACCCAACCATATATGAAAATTCGCGACGCAGCAGGCTGGACCATGTTTATCTTCGGGGTGATTGCCCTTCTCCTTGGGCTGGTAGGTTTAATTCGTCCTGAAATTTTGCTTTCCCTTCTTGGTTTTGAAGTGATCGAGCGCGCCCAGCGCGCTGCAAGTGACTACACCATTGTCTTTATGATCGCATCGTCGATGGCTTCGTTTAACATGGGCGTGTACTATGTGCTTGCGGCGTTGAACGATGTCAAATCATTCTACCGTTGGACCGTCCCCTTCCGCGTGGTGACATTTACCGTCTTCACAACCGTTGTGCTGACGGGAATCGCGCCCAAACCCTTCCTCGGCGTGGGAGCCTGGGAACTTGCGGGCGCCATCGCAACTGGAATTGCACTTACAAAGGAAGTCAAGAAGTAAAAGAGGTCGTCATGAAATCCAGATGGATCGAATACAAAGGCAAAAAAATCCTGTATCAGGATTTTGCCAATCTCTTCTTCAACACAAAGGCCGTCAAGGCGGAGCTGGAACAGGTTGAATCAATTGTATTGGTCGAGCCTGAAGACTCGGTCCTTGTGATTTCAGATTTCACAAATACGGAAATCACCAGTCAATTGATGCCCATCCTGAACGAAGCGTCCAAGGTGACCAAATCGCATGTCCACAAAACGGCGGTAATCGGTGTGGCAGGCGTAAAGCGGACACTCGGGGACCTGCTTTCCCGGCTGACCGGCCAACCGCTGATGTATTTTGCAAGTGAAGCCGAAGCAAAAGAATGGCTTGTGAAGTAGAAATCAAAACGCTCCCGGACGGGAGCGTTTTTTTTCATACGGTTTCCAATGTGCCTTTTTTCTTGGCTTGTATTTCAAACCAGGCAAAGAGGAAATATCCCAACACGCCGTAGATCAATCCAATGCCTGCTTCTTTGAACAGCAACGGTGAGACTTCGACAAGGCTCGCGCCGGCGGCGAGGGCGCGGGAGGCCGCAATGCCGCGCGTGAGAGGCAGGACGCTGGAGACGGCCTGCATCCATGCGGGGAGGTTGGCAATTGGTACATTGGCGCCGGAAAAAATGAGCAGGGAGAAATAAACGAAATTATTGACGAACATCACGTTTGCCGTCAGCAGGCTCAGGCAGCCCATCAACAGTCCCAGCCCGCAGGTGCTGACCGTGGTGATGAGGATGGTCAAGCCGAGAGCGGGCAGGTCGGTTTTGGAGAGGTCGAGTCCCATCAGCAGGACACCCCAGGTCAGGGCGATGACCACGCCGATGAAGCCGTCGATCACGTGCATGAACGCCCGCCCGAAGAAAAGAAAGAAGCGGTTGGAGGGGGTTCCAAAGAGATAGGGCAAAGTCCCTTCGTTGCGGTCCCCGCCGATGCTGAACGTAACTCCAAAGATTCCGCTGACCGATGTAATTTGAATCGCGTTACCGATGACGAAGAAGTCCGAATTGTTACTGCCAGAACCGTAGGTTCCGAGGAAGACGAAGAAGAACATCTGCGCCAAGGGCATGAAAATTTTGGACGCCATGTAGGTGACGGGTCTCAGCCAGGCGAACAGGGCGCGATATGAAAGCAGAGTTCCCTGCCAGAACAGAACGAGGTTTTTGCTGAGGGTATTCATGGGTCAGTCCACATCCAAAGTTGCATCGACCCGCGCCTTGTAAAGCATGACCTTGAACAACTGACTGGCGATGATCAAGTCTACGATGCTGAAGAACAACATCATGCCCCAGGCGAAAGCGATCTGGTTGAAGGGTAGCATCCCGGTGGACGTGCCATGCAGGGCAATCGCCGCCCAGTACGGCGGGAGCAGGTAACTGATGGGCGTTGTCCAACCCGGCAGCAGGGCAATCGGGAAGAGAAATCCGCACATGATATAGACGGGAAACTCCATTGCGTTCTGCCATTGTTGAACACTGCGGTACATGACGAAGATGGGTGCAATGGTCAACCCGAAACAAATAAACGCGAAAATGCTGAGCAGCAGGGTCGCGAAGAAGAGAAGCGGCTGCGTCAGGTTCAACGGGTAACCGAAGAGCACAGCCGCCAGCGTGTAGGAGGCAATCATCGAAAGTAGGGACTGGAACACGTGGGCGAGATTCTTCCCAAAAATGATCACATCGAACGGGGTCGGCATGCCCACCAGCGATTCGAGAGTACCGGTCCAACGCTCGACGTTGATGGTGTTGCCGGAAACAAAGAGCAGGCTGCTCCACAAACCCGTCAGACCGCTGCCGACGACGACGAACATGGCAAAGTCCGCGCCCTTGTCCTGCAACATGAACAGGGCCAGGATGGCAATGATCATCGGCTGGAAGATGATGGCGAACACAACGAAGGCGTCGATGATTTCCACGCGGATGGCCATCTCTGCCACTACCAGAATGGTACGCCAGTATTTGAAGACGTTTGCGTAATTCATGAAGCACCTCCTACCAGACGGACATAGGCATCCTCGAGGGTTGGCTCGCGGACGATGACCCGTCCCACCCGATGACCATCCAATGCGGACATGATGTCCGGTACAGCCTCCGCCCCGCGAGCGGTTTGAATCAACAACATCTGCTTTTGCTCGCGATCCTCCACAGAGAGGGCATCCACGAAAGGCATGTTGCGGATTTTTTCGACCACAGAGCTGGATGCGCCAAAGGTTTCCACCTCCACCACCGAAAGGTCGGAGACGTGCTTCTTCAACCCGCCGGGCGTGTCCAATGCGATGACGCGTCCCTTGTTGATGATGGCAATGCGGTCGGAGAGCGCGTCCGCTTCGAACATATAATGCGTGGTCAACAGGATGGTCTTCTTTTGATTTTGAAGGTCGAGGATGACGTTGCGGAAGTCGCGCGCGCCCACAGGGTCGAGTCCGATGGTGGGTTCATCCAAGAAGAGAATGTCGGGGTCGTGGAGCAGAGTCCGCGCCACATGCAAACGCTGCTTCATGCCGCGCGAATAACCGCCGACCCGCTCGTTGCCCCGTCCCTTCAAGCCGACCATTTCCAGCAGATATGGGATGCGCTTTTTGGAAACCTCAGGCTCGACCCCGTACAGGCTGGCAAAGTAACGCAGGTTGTCTTCACCGGAAAGACGCCAGTATAGCCCGCGCTCGCCGCCGAAGATGAACCCGATCCGCTTGCGGACTTCATTCGCCTGCTTGACCACGTCGAATCCGCCGACGCGGGCGGAACCCTTCGAGGGAATCAACAAAGTGGTCAGCATCTTGACGGTGGTGGTCTTGCCCGCGCCGTTGGGACCGAGCAAGCCGAATAACTCGCCCTGTTGCACGTCGAAGGAAATGTCATCCACCGCCACCACCTCCTTGGTGGAGCGGTTGAAAATACCGATCTGCGCACGATAGATACGTTGCAAATGTTCAACTTCGATTGCGTTCATTCGTTTCCTTATTTAAAGAAATGATTGTACACGACCTTCAGCGCAGACTTCAATGAGATCGCTTTTTCCTGCCTTGCTCATACGTCCCAACACATCCCAATTATATCTCGTTGAGCATCGTCGAATGTGAAGACAAAAAAGAGACAACCACTTTACGGACGGCTGTCTCCCTGTGTCTTTTATACAGGACATGGTAAATCAAGGACTGGTTTCGTTGGCCACCAGATAACTTGTGAATACATGCCAGCCGTTTTTCGTGATGTGGTCTTCAGCAGTTCCGCCCGGCCATTTGATTCGCAGTTCAGAGAGTCGATCCTTATAGACCGGCGCCAAAATCCAGACCACATTTTTGCCGGGACAAAGTTCATGGACGAGGGTGGGAGTATCCGCGGGGACAACAAGGATCGAACGAGGCCAGCCCATGAACCGAATCTCCTCCTGGTTGATGAGATATTCATCCGTAATGCCGCAGGCGGTGACTTCGTCGGGAAGGGTATCCAGGTAGCGGGCAACGTGAACTTCGGGACGGGTAATATCCTCGTTGGTCACGTCGATGAGGTAAATCTTCCAGTCGAGTGTTCCCAATTGCCATAGAAACACCGCGAGGCCAATGATCAGCAGCGGAACGAAAGGTTTTAGGGAGAGCCTTTCCAACAGGTTGACGAACTCATCCAACACCAGCGCAATCAACAGCGCGGCAAGTGGAATGATTCCCACCAGCCGGCACCAGGTTGGGGCATTATCTGTCAGGATACTGCCAATGACAAGCATGGAAACAAAAGAGGAAACCAGAAACAGGAATTCCGGTTTTTTCCAACGATACAGGCTCATCCCAAATCCCAAGAGCAATAACGGCGACACGTAGGAGTTGAACATGGGATGGGGGTAGGAAAACTGGGCGCTGCGGTCGGTGTAATAGTTGAACAATAACACCGAGCGTTTTATCTGCTCCCAAAGTACCAGCCAGAACGAATCTACCTCATAGGTATATTCCAGGTGTTGGGTTACGCCGGGATTGGTGATCAACACCTCGCGCGAGCGCTGCATATAGACAGACCAATCGGTGATAAAGTAAACGAGGTTGGGACCCAATGTAATCAGAATCCCCAACAACATCCAAACCAATCCTTTGTAGTTTTCCGTTACCCATTTACGCCGGAAGAACCAGGCACAGGCCAGTCCAATAAAAATCAGGGGGATGATGGCCCTGCCTGACGGGTAGGAGACAAGCGTAAAGCCGGTAAATACCCCGGCAAGCGCCAGCGAAATCCAGCGCCGCCCTTTCAGTCCGTCCACGAAGAAGTAAAGCCCAAAGAACCCAAGGAACCACGGGTCCATGTAACTGGTGATTCGAGAGAAATTGATGTGGGCCGGATTGATGGTTATCAGCAAGGCGGTGAGGAGTGCCAGGCGATGACGGTCGAACAACCTCCACACAAACAGGTAGGTTCCCAGAACATTCAGAGTCCCCATGACAACGGTGGCAAAATACAGGCCGAACAGATTATTCCCGGCCACGGCCATACTCGCCATGTAGGGGATAAAGGTAATGCGCGGCATGTAATACCAGCCGGTTCCAAAGATGTGTTTTTCCAGTCCGAACAGGTAATCGCGGGCATAAATCCCAACAGAGGCCATATCGGTGCTGAGGTCGAGCGGAACATCATAGAGGCGATATACCCGCAGGGCAAAAGCCAGCGCCAGGAGGGAAGCCAAAATCACCCAATGGAACCAGCGGAAAGCCGGCGACTCATCCCTTTGCACAGTCATACCCGTTTGGGATTTTATGAAGAGCGATGCAAAGAAGACTCCCAACCCTGCCAGCCATAACCAGCGCACCAGGTTGTTCTCACCCATCACGATATACAGGACCATGGAACTGATTGTCAGGAAGATGCCCACAATCTGAATTGGACTTCCCAGGGTTGGCTGTGAGATGCTTTCGCCGTGAGTTGTTTGCCCGCTGGAAAAGTCATTTTCCCTGACGGCTGTGGTAAATGTCCACAACAGAGCGGCAACCACAAAGGTGAGCGAAGCCACCGCCAGACGCAATCCTTCTGATTTGATGTAGAGCGATTCGATCTGTAGATGCAAGCCAGCACCCGACCATTGATCCAAAAAGGTCTGTGCGAAGTACGCCAGTCCCACCGCAACAGGCGGCAGAAGAATGGAAGCAACCAGTTTGGGCGTGACCGCCGGAAAAGTAAACGACTTGACTTCGTCGTACCAGTCGATGAAATCCGCAAACATGTTTCGCTTCGGGGTCGAAGGCGGACTTTGACGGGGCATATCCAGCGTTGAGACAAGAGGTTGGGAACCAGCATTCCTTTTGAAGGGAAGTTCATGTGGAATTTTTAGCGGCACTCGTCGAAAAACATACCAAATAAGAATGCCGGCGAGAATAAGCGAGGCGATAATGCTGAACCACGGCGGCAGATGGAATGTCTTTTCGGGCTGGGACTCAGGTGGCTGAACACCTACCAGGTAGAAGGTCATGGTGTAATTGAACCTGGGCATGAATCTCTCGTCCAAAATCCCATTCGGCCAGCGGGCGCGAATCGCATCCAAACGGCCGATATATTCGGGCGCAACCGCCCACACAATGGATGACCCGGTGCACTTTTCCAAGTCGGAGTCGGGCGCATCGGGGGCAATATCCACAAGCTTGTGCGGCCACGCCAGAAAGGAAGTCTCGCGGACGGATAACGGGGGATTGGTGATTCCACATGCGGTGACATCATCAGGCAATCTTCCGATGTAACGTCCCGTGAGCGTGGAAGGAGAACCGCTGTCCTTTACGAACTGATAATATCGGTCCCAATCGAGATAACCAACCGTGGCAAGAAAAATAACCACCACTGGGAGGATGAACCTAACAGACTGTGAGCCAAGGACTTTCCTTCCCATCTCCAGGATCTGCTCGATTGCCATGGCAATCAGCAAAGCCGCCGCCGGTATGATGCCGACCAGACGCGGCCAGAAGGGCGCATCGATGGTGAGGATACTTCCCAAAACCATAACCATCGCCAGCCAGATGAGGACGAAGGCCATGCCGGCTTGCTTCCAACGGCGGATGGCAAAGCCCAGCCCCAAAATGATCAAGGGCGAGATGAGGGAACTGAACATCGGATGGGGATATCCAAACTGGGAGCTGGTGTCGGTTGACTGATGGAACATCAACAACGACAGCTTGATCTGGGTCAGCAGGACGGTCAGCATGGAATCTGTATTGTATTTGTTCAACAGGTGCGCCATCACGCCTTCCGAGAAGAGATAAACTTCACGACTGCGTGCGATGAACGAATCCCAACTTATCAGGTAGTAGACGAGAGCGGGCCCCATGGTAATGATGATCCCGCCAACCAATGCCACGAAACCCCACAGATTTTGGGTAATCCATTTCCGCTGAAATAAGAGCGCGTACAATACAAAAACAATGAGAATGAAAGGCAGCGCCCGCCCGGAAGTGTACATGAGCAGGCTGAAGCCGATGAAAACGCCGGCCAGCCCAAAGGAAGTGAAACGGCGTGATTTGAAACCGTCTATCAACAGGAAGATGGCAAAGTTCGAAAGAGGCCAGGGCTCCATGTTGAACAGTCGATAGAAGTGGATGTGGACAACATTAATGGCAACTATAATCGTGGTGAGCGTGGCCAGTCGGTGACTGTTGAACAGTCTCCAGGTCAATAAATAAACGGCAAATAGGCTGAATGTCCCGCCGATGACAGCCGCCATTTGCATACCAAAAATATTATTGCCAAAGACGGCCATAGTCAGGAAGGCGGGGAGAAACCCGATGGTCGGGGTGGCGGTCCAGCCGAAGCCGAAGATATCATGTTGTTTCCCCAACAGGAAATCCCTTGCCACCCAGCCGTGCGAGGCCATGTCGCCATGCAAGTCGTCCGGGATGGTGGCGATCTGATAGAAACGCAGCCAGAATCCAACCAAAAGGATCAATGCCAGAACAAGCCAGTTCTGCCATCGAAAGGCGGGTGATTCCTCCGCCTCGGGATGCGAATTTTTATAAGGCAGTTGGGAAAGAATAAAACACACCAATCCAAATCCCCACATGAGACGTACAAAGGCGCTTTCATCGTTCATCAAAAACGAAATCACGGCGATGAAATAAACCACGATGCCCGTTGCCAGAAAGAAAGTGCGAATGGGGGGGTAACGATTCTCACCGGCATCTGACTTGGACGAGTTGACGATTGAATCAATCGAACGCATGGGTGGGGCGCTGAAAACCCAAACAAGGAGGGCGATCAGATAGATTCCCGCGCCAAGCCATTGGCGGTTTGATTCGGACATGCTGATCAGCCATACCCAATTTCGCAGTGTGCCTGCCCCAGTAATGGAATCAAAAACTCCCTGCGCGAAGTAGGCGATTGCGAGGGCTGCCAAAGTCCCGATAATGGAAAAAACACCCGTTTTGATTTGATCCGCTGAGAGGTTTGACAAAGTGCTTGAGACCTCAGTCCATCCCATGCCCGCATTTGTATTTTGTTCAGTTTGTTGAATATCAGAAGGCGCGGCGAAGACAGGCTTGCTTTTTATGATGTCCAATCCCTCATGGGTTATTTCTTCAGCCTGTATTTGTCCGGGTGCCTGGGATGGTTCCGCATGTTCGCGACCCGGCGTTGGACTTGAACGTCTGGTGAAAAAATAATAGATAAGGGAAACCAGCGAAACCACGCCCAAAACAAAACTGGTCGCCAGCCAAAGCGGAATCTCTGCCGGGGAGGCAGGTTTCGAAGGTGGCTGTTTATCAACAACCTGGAATTTTGTTTCTTCGGCTGGCAGGTTTTGTTTCATACCAAGACGCTCCGTAATCTTTGTAAATTTTACGCTGATTTAACATTTTTAGAAATAAGTCGAGACACATCTCATAAAGC
Source organism: Anaerolineales bacterium (assembly GCA_030834895.1). Taxonomy (GTDB): domain Bacteria; phylum Chloroflexota; class Anaerolineae; order Anaerolineales; family Villigracilaceae; genus Villigracilis. The sequence continues at coordinate 14,668 of JAUQXA010000062.1, read as the reverse complement.
AAGTGGTTTTATGATTTCGTGGACAAACCATTAAAAAACCTGATTCACGGTTTGCCAAGCCACTTTGACTAACATGCCAAAATATTTTTTCATGGAAGAAAAAGCATTTCCTGGGGGATGCTTTCAAACCCGGAACCTGGATTCCAATAGAGATGGATATATGTATGTTTGCTGCGGTCGGCATAGCGAATACGAAGCGGATGAAAACCTTGTGAGAGGTATATTACACCCTCTTTGTGCGCGTTTGTGACTGGTTTGTCATCAATGAACAATGTGGATTCATCGATGGATTCCAGCTTGAAACCATATTGTCCCTCTTTTCTGATGTTTATTCTGCCGACCCATTCAACTGTGTAGGGCCTTGCCAGAGGTTGGGTCTGATAATTGAAATTGATCCATGGGTCCACTTGAAGAAACGCGGCGGGACTTTGCCAGTCTCCATTGGCAAAATAATATCCGAGAAGTCCATTATTGCTGATGGGAGGCTGAAAAAAATTTGAAGAAGGTATCAAAGTTTGTTTCTTCTCCCCGGGCGGCATCCAGTCCAATTCAAAATGTCCTTCTTTCCCCAGAGTTGTTAACACCAGATCATGACAACCTTTAGCCAGTTCAACTTTGGCGGTCTGTGTTCCTTCCTCCTCTATCTCAAGATGTACCCGAATGTTATCCAAATATAATTCTGATGGAGATGGAGAATGCAGAGTCAAGCGGTAAAGCCCGTAACGATCGGCATATAACACGCCCTGCCATTTCACCCCAAACGGAAATTGCGCCGGAACTCCGTCCTTCCAGTCCGCATTAATTGTCGCCTCCTTTTTAACGAGAAAAGGCTGCTCCCGCCAATTCGCGTTTCGATAATAACTGGCGGTAATACCCTGGGACGCTTCAATGTCTGACGGGGCGAGGGTGATTTGATATAGGAAGGCATTTCCATTTGGGTCTTTATATTCCTTGAAATCCGCATTTGGATAATACCGCCGGGCCTGAAGGAGAAATTGTTCACGTGCCGCCTCGATAAAAAACACCATTGTCTTTCCGCCATCGCTTGGAATGGGAAGAGCGTCAAAAACCTCCAACTGGTCATATGTCACATTCGGTGACAGAAACTCTATCGTGGGAGATGCGTTATAAATTATGCTAACGTAAACATCCGTTTGCGGGTCCAACCCAGCCATTGCTTTTCCAATAATAGTTTGTGGGGTTGAAAATACAGCCCACACATCAGAACGCTTCGATTGAAGGTCGAAATAAATATGATAGTTAGTGTAACCAGCCGCGCCCAGGATGAAAACAAGCGGAACGATGAACCCGATGGCGGGTTTCGCGGGGGATTCTTCCCACTCCTGCCATGAGGCGTGAATGGGAACCAATGCCAATAAATAGGCTGATGGTAAACTGCCGATTGCCCGCAGGGACTGCGGGGATTCAAAGTCCAGCGAAAAGATGCCCGGCATGAGCATGATCAACAACCAGGCGACGAGCAAGAACGACGACGGCTGGCGAATCCGCCGCAAGCTGAGGACGAGCCCTAGTACCATCAAAACGCCGCTAATTGTATCCAGCATGGGTTCGCCGGGGAGATTATGCCTGCCATTGTTGTCCCCATGATAGTTGAACATCAGCAGATGATCACGGGTTGTCCGCGCGACGGCCTTCCATGCTTCCTGCGGGGATTTTCCTGTAAAGATGGAAGTAACCCTCAGACGGTCATCAAAGGAATTGGACTGGCGGATGGCGAACTGGCTGATGGGAACCGAGACCATGAAAAAGCCCAGCGCCAGAAACAAAAATCCCCTCCAGGATGAAGCCACCAGGTTATGCCTGCGGGTCCATAGGAACAGCAAAAAAACGGCAATGACAATCGGGAAGAAATACAGCGGCGTGTAGAAACATAGGCCCAACCCAAGCGACAATCCCGCCAGGGCGTAATAAACCAGGTTTTGTGTCCGCATCGACCGTAACACCAGCAGGCAGGATAGGATTTCGAAAAACGGCACACTGATGCCGTGCATCCCAATTCGGCTCCAATTGACATCCCAGCGGGACACGGCAATCAAAAACGCGAATACCAGTCCCAGCCTGCGGTTGAATAACTCGCTTCCCAGAAAAAAGGATGCGACAACGGTCGCCAGCCCGAATACAACGCCGACGATGCGAATGGTGAAAACCGAGACGCCCAGAATTTGGAAAGAGAAGGAAATCAAATAGAGGAAATGTGCCGGGAGGTTGGTTGATTTGACAAAGACGGGCAGGGATTCCGGTGATGCCAATATATCCAACGCGCTTAATCCGTTGTCGGCTTCGTCAAACCAAAGTCCAAATGGGATCTCGTTGGAACGGTACAACCGCATAAACGCGGCGATGACCAAAATCACAAGGAGGATGATCACTTCCAGCCAGCGCCAGCCTTCATCTTTTGACTCAGTCCCGTTCCCGGCCGGAGTTTTCAACCTGTTGAACAGAAAGGCAGAGAGGAGGAACAAGCCAATGCTCCAGCGATGCAATAACCAGGGATAATAGGGGGGAAAATCCTCGCCAAACAACCAGAACGCCAGCGCCGAGAATAAAATGGCAGTCCCAAGTGTAAGGACTCCCCAGAAAAAACTTTTCCGGTGTAACGACCGCCCCTCCCACAGCGCGGTATTCAACCTGATTTCGACTCCCGGCCGTGCCCCAAAAGCAACGACAAAAAACAAAGCCGCAAGTCCGATGAAAATTGCGCCAGGGACGACCCAATCCTTGTTTCGCAACATGGATTGTCCGGCCAATCCGAGAATCAAAGCTCCCGAAATCAATAGAAAGCGGGACTTGCGATTTCCCTGCGCTGCAAGGGTTGGAAGACGATCCATAATCACTTTATCACTTCAAAGATCGTTGTTGTATTGGCGCCGCCATCTCCAAAAACCATTCGTAAAACACCCTGCTCGACCATGTTGTGGAACTTATCAATCCCATTGGCGTCATAATAAGTTCGTTCGAGGTCGCCGACAACGATGTATTTGACCTGATGTTTTTTCAAAAACTGTTCAGCCACATCCACATCTGTTGTGTTGTAGAAGTTGTTTACTTCGTCGATGAGCCTGTCCACGATGGCGCCGTCGAGCAGGGAATTGTGCTGGCGGACGTGCCAGCTCCAGCCGACAACCGAGGGAAGTCCCGTGTAAATTGCGAAACGCGAACCCCAGCGATACTCTTGGGTATGCCCTTCCACAAAGACTGGCGAACCCTTGACCTGATCCTGCATGAATTGAATCGCGAGGTAATCATCGCCAAGGTTGATCGGACGATTTTCATCGTTGTAGATGGCGGGATTCAGGGTGACAGCATCTCCAAGCATAAATGCGGAGCCATCGAGAATATGCGGCGGGTTTTGAATATCCGGCCAGCGATCGGTCATTTTCTTTCCAGTGGCAATCAACGGATAACTAGCAGCACACAACAATAGGATGCCTAGGACAAAACTCCATGCAAATTTGGCAGGGAATGACCAACCCCGCATTTCGGTCAACGCTTCGATCAGGGCAAGGCTGAGAGCCCAGCCAAACATAAACCAGGCCTGGTTGTAGAAACGAAAAACCGTGTTCGAGCGTCCGGCATCGCCCTTCAGGACAAAAACATCAACGAACAGGGTGAGGAATAGCCCGGACCCAAATAAGATCCACATGACCCGTTGAAGCAGGGGCATTTCGCGTTTTGCGAATACAAGGGAGGCTATTCCGATTAAGAGGGGAAGTCCAAAGGCTACAACCTGATAATCAGATACCCATAAGATGGGGATGGAAAGGATAATCAAAACGCACAGGGCGACTGCAATAATAAGAACAATCAATAAACCAAGACGAAGCAAGAATGCCCAATACAATCGGAGGCTTGATAGTTTATTGGAAATGTCTTTAATTCGCTGCCTTATAGTAGAAATTAACTTCTTCCATCCCGTTTTAACAATGGGGGGCAAATCCCGAATCAGCATGGTGATCATCACAAAAAATGGTAAACCAAAGACCCACAGATAATCAACCAATGGAGTGCGGCGTCCCTTCCAAAGTTCAAGGGAGACATATTCGGTCTTGAACCAATCGCCGAAGACTCTATAAGAGAGAACCGCAAGCCCAACAAATATCAACTCATAGACGACAAAGGTTTGAATGGCCTGTTTGATGGAATCCGTCTTTGAGTGCCAGACGTTCCAAATAATTGCCAGCGCGCCCAAGCCGACGAAGGTCGGGAAGTCCCAAGTATGCGATGCGCGGAAGATGCCGAAGATTAGCGCAGCGGCTATCAAGCCTGGGATGCGTTCCAGCCACTTCAAGCGGGAAGCAGGCCAAAGCAACAGGTTCAATATCCAGCCAAAGACGAGTCCATAAATCGGCATGACCAGCATGTGTGCATGCAAGTCCGCATATAAAAATGTGAAGTAGGGAAACTCTTCGATGGGTGTATCCGGTCCCTGGTTCAGGATGGGGCGCGAGGCCTCGAAATACCAGCGTCCATTATTTCCCGGCAAAGCGGGGACTTCCCCGGTCATGACCCGAACAGCCCCACTGATGACTAACCTCGCGTGTTCAACGAAGGAGGCTTCCGGGTTGGCTCCGGTTGTGGATGCTTCGGGCAGGTAGCGCCACAAAATAACGACCTGATACAGGTTGCCTAAAAACAGCACGGCAATCAGCGCGACGACCCCCGCAAAATAGGGCAGGTTCTTGCTGAAACCATTCCTGCTGAAAAACGCGGGACGTTCTTCTAAAGCGGCTGTTTCCTCCTCGGAGTTCTTGCGCAATCCCGCCACCAGGTTGAAAGCAACGGAGAACACCCCGATACCAGTCATCGCAAACCAACTGGGTACGATCAGGTTATAGGCAATAACGGGAAGGATGCCCAGCAGTTTGGTCGGGATTGCCCCCATGATGTAACCGTAATAGTAGTAATTGATGTAATGCCCAGCGAACCAGGGATGTTCCGGTGGGAAATAAACCGCTCGCAACACCGCATTGAAGAACGTGAAGTCCATCGGTTTTTCGCCGCCCAGCCAGGGATGCCATAGATCAGGGTTGCCAAGCCGAATGCGCAGACTGATAAGGAAGAGCGCCAGGAAAAGCGCTTCCGTCCAAAGGATGTGTTTCCATTGTGAGGAAAAATATGCAACAAGCGCTTCACGCTGACGGTAGGCAACTGCGGCGCTAAGTAACACTACGAGTCCGATGCAAAACCAGATGGTCAACTGCGAGAAGGTAAGAATCTTGAAGCTGCCCAACATCCACGCCAGCCAGGTGACAGTAATCAGTGCCGCCATTCTCATCAGGGGATAACCGCGGTCCGGCAGCCAGGTGAAGACAAGGAAAACCAGCGGGAAGATGGCAAGTCCCAATAGGAAGATGAACAGATACCAGACGATTCCACCCACCGTCTGGTTGACATTCAACAGGGAGTTCCGGTTGAACACGGCAGACCAGTCACCGCTGTTTCGTTGAGCCTCGAGCCGGTCCTTCGGGAGGCGCATGGCGGTGGGTGCCTTGGTGTATTCCGCGGGAGTTTGGAAGAAGACCTCGTCCAGATTCACTTCGTTCAACTGGGCACTGACCTTTTCAATGGAAAAGTCCTGAGTCTTCTTGAAGACCATCACCTTGGGATGGTCATACACAGTAAATGATTCGTCCGCCCACTGGTCAGGGAAGGAGATGAAACCCAAAGTGGGCGGACTTTCAAACACAGCAATCAACTCGAAACCAAGCGGACTCTTGAAGGAAGGCTGAAGTCCATAGGCTTTGTTCTCAAGTTCATCACCACTACATTCGCAATTGAATAGCAACTGGTAGTATTTCAAGGAAAGTGGATAGCGCAGAGGGAGGCGGGGCATGGCATCGTATGCCCGGTTGGAGGGGATGACGATGTAATTGCTTTCCTCCAGAATCTCGATCATCTTCTCGCGTTTTTCAGGTGTATCAGGCTCGTAGAGTTCGAGGTTCAACGGCGTGTAGATCCCACCCTGGGCATCGTACTTGTTGATGTTCAACGGCAGGGCGTCATCCCATGAAGTTTCGAGGGTATAGGAATCCGCAAGGACGCGGAGTGGCCCGCCTTCGACGATTTCGTAACGGACCTGATAGGTCTGCTCGCCGTACAATTCGACAGGGGAGAAGCTGAAAGTTGGCGACAGTCGCAGTCCCGGCTCGGCAAACGACAGGGTCTGCATACTTTCCACCACAGGGTTTTCACTGTCGCCTTCTTTATAAATGCTCACTTTAAGCGTGGTCACGGTGGGAGTGAAGACCTGACGAAAACCGTTGATTTGCAGACGGTTCAATCCCAAAGGCTGCTGGGGTGTCAGTGGCAGCGAACCTTCCAGGATTCCCGACTGAGCTTGCAGGTTCAGGTCAACAGGCAGAGTTGGACGATTCTCGTCCACATGCTTCAGAATGATGTTCGAGAAGGAAAACAGGCTGCTGCTTTGAATCCGATAATGGAAATAGTATGTTTGGCTTGCAAGCAGGTCGATATCACCAAAGGAGATTGTGTGCTGTTCGTTCTGGTCATCATCATTAACCGCCAGCCTGCCTTCGGTCACAATATCATCTCCTTCCGGGTCGCGCGTCAGTTTGAAATAAAATCCCACACCCACCTGGCGGACATCGGCGGTCGTGATCTTCGAGACGGTTCCATACTGCTGGACGTGGATGTTGGCCGACGCTGAGTATCCCGGCTCGATGATGTGACGGTTGCCCACTGCCACCGGATAGGAGCGACTACCCGAAGGCGAATCCACGATCACGTTGAATGGAGCGGGGATATTTTCAAGCATCCACTCCGAGGCGGCGATGCGCGTCATTGGGCGGTTGTAGATACGGGTGAAGGCTAGCGCGTAGCCATAAGTCCCGACGAGAACGATGATGGGAAGCAAAACGCCCACCGCCCCCTTCCATGTCAATTTCCAATCTGAAAAATTGAAAGCAGACTTGACCCCGTCCGCCAGCCAACGTTCGCGGCTTTCGCGAGTCCGGTCGTAAATTTCAACCAAGGCCCAGGCGGCAAATAAGATAAGGAATGGATAGATCGGCACGAAGTAGCGCATGTAGCGCCAAAACTGCGCATTCTGCCAAAGGAAATATCCGAGGACCCAGACGAACGGCAGGAGATGCCTGCTCCAGTCGCCATCCCAGATGCGTTTGAAGGCCCAACCCAATCCCAGCCAGGCGGCAAGCCCAAGCGGGATGCCCATGCCCCAGACCACCATGTTGACCCAGGCATATGTGGCAGGACGATTCGTCCAATGAGTGTTGGGCGGCCAATCGGAATTCCCCGCCACGTGGTTGACAACTTCCTTGATGACCCGCAGCCACTCTTCGTTGAATCCCACATTCCAAAAATTGGGACCTGTAAAGGCATAAGGTTGGAAGACACGAAAAGCAAGGGTGGCAGCCAAAGCCGCGAGCAGCCATCCCACAATGGTGACAATCAGGGTGGTGGAGAAAGCAGGTTTCTTCCAATCCATGATCAGGCGTGCCAGGCCAGCCAGTCCGATGATTCCAAAAACGGGCAGGGTGTTGACCTTGCAGGCCCCGGCCAGTCCAATGAGGAAACCGAACAAGGTAAAATGAATCAGGTTCGACCAGGTAATCCTTTTGTGGGGGATGTGAACAGGAATTGCCCGAAGTGCAAAATAAAAACCCGCCAGGACAAAGACTGTGGAAAATGAATCCACCGTGAAATAATGCGAGAGTTGAATCTGGAGAACGGCCGCCGCGCCCAGCGCCGCCGCAATCAAGCCGACGCGCCTGTCGTACAGATGCTTCGCCAAAATGTAGAGCATCCAGACCGCAAGCAGGTCGAAGATGCCCGACATGGCCCTGCCCGCCAGCGTGACCGCATCATATTCTGACATGTCCACCCAGTTCGCAACCATGCGCGTGAAAAATAACGGGAACATGCCGTATGTGTAGGAGCCGAAGCGCAAGGGATTGAGAGGACTGTTCGCGGTGTCAAAATATTCGGCAACGCTATTTACATCCTTGATTTGCCCGATGACCATCGAGATGTAACGCTCGTCCGGGTGCTGGTGTTGTCCTTCATCCCAATTCAGGCCGGTAAATCGAAAATAAGCGCCGACCAACAAAATCAAAACCAAAAGGACGCTTGTCTGCCAGGGTATTTTTTCCGGCGGCGAAATTGGTTCCTCCTCCATTTCAGGGGACCTAGTTTCCCTTGATGGGGCGGACGTCTTTTCAAGTGGGGGCTCACCGGGTGACGATAGAACACGTTGCAACACGGCCGGGTCCAATCCCCAGACTTTGTTCAACTCATCCACCGATTTGTAGGGACGTAGGGAGATGATCCGCCTGGCAAGACGGGGGGAAACTTGTAACTTTTGAACCAGCGCTTCCTCGTCGGCGGTATTCAGGTCAGTGAGTGAGACGGTTTTGTCGGTCATAAATCATGCCTTGGACGAATTGTATTTGTATTTTAGGGGAATGAAACAAATTGTATTGTTTGGGCAATTTTCTTAGTATATCAGCAATTTTTATTTTTTCTCCGTGCCCCAAAGGGTATAATCCTGCCACTCACCATGACAAACCACTTCATCCATAAGCCAAGACCCCTGTTTTGGCAGATTTTCCTTCTGGCAGTTTCCGCCGCGCTCTTCATCCTGATTCTGGCCAACCGCTCCCCGAACCTTTTACGCCCCGTCAGCATGTCCCTGCGGACCGGCTTTGGGTTGGTCATCCCGCTGGCAGTGTTGGTCATCTATCTGGCCTTTCGCGTCCCAAACCGTATTGGGGATTTTGTCAGCATGGCCGCGACCCTGTCACTTTTTGCCATGCCGTTGGCGGGACTCTGGGCTTCGGGGCAGTCGCAGTCCACCATCTTGAGCGGATTGATTCCGCTCTTCGACGCTGAAACCTATTACATGGATGCCCTGCGATTGATGAATGGAGATCTGTTTTCGATCTTCTCCGCCCGCCGTCCGCTCTTTGGTTCGCTGTTGTCCGTGGTGTTAACCCTGACGGGGCGCAACTTGATGACGGCGTTGGCCGTCCTCACCTTCCTGACGGGACTTGCCTGTTACTTCACGGCGCGTGAAATCCAACGCACGCACGGCGCGGAACTTGCGGTTTTCATCCTGATGGTGGTCTTCCTGTTCTACCGCGCCCACAGCGGAATTAGTATGTCGGAAAACCTCGGCGTGATGTTGGGGACTTTGGGGTTCGGTCTGCTCTGGCGCGGCGCATCGGCAAAAAGCTTGTCCTACCTTTGGTTTGGATTACTCGCCACGACCCTGGCCTTGAACGCCCGCGCAGGCGCATTCTTCATGCTGCCATTGCTTATCCTCTGGGCAGGCTGGCTGTTGCGCGAAAACAAACTGATTTTGTGGAAGGCGTTTTTCATTGGTGCTAGCGCGGTGATACTGGGGTTTGCTCTCAATTTTGCGCTCACGCGGTTGGTTGCAGTGCCTGGTGGGGTTCCGTTTGCCAATTTTTCCTATACCCTTTATGGACTTGCTTCGGGGGGAAAGTCGTGGGCGTATGTATTTGAAGCCCATCCCGAAGTGCTTGCCATTCAGGAGCCTGAGCAATCCAAAAGAATTTATCAACTTGCGTTCGAGTTGATCCGCTCGAACCCAATGCAGACCGTGCAGGGCGCGCTCTTCAATTGGAAGATGTTGTTTTCGGATTCCTGGTACAACGTTTATTCATATCTGGGCGGCGAGAACTGGGAGTTGACTGTTGCGACCCGTTGGGTGATGTACATTTTGTGCCTGCTTGGAATCTTTGCCTGGGTAAAGAATCGCAGGGACCCAGTCCTCAGCCTGGTTCTGGTTGCCACCGTTGGAATCTTCGTCTCCGTCCCATTCCTTCCTCCCACTGACGCCTACCGCATGAGACCCTACGCCGCCAGCATCGTGGTCTTTGCCGCCCTGCCCGCGATGGGACTGCATCTCCTCCTGAGTCGAATCAAGCACATTCCACTGGCAGATAAGTTTTTCGATAAATCTATAATCCCTGCATCGGTCTCCATGTTGGTTTTTGTCGCGATTTTGATTCCTATCATATTTATCGGACCCGTCGTCATCAAGTCAACTGCCAGGCCGCAGTCTGTTCAGGCTGTCCCATGTGCGGAGGGACTGACGCCCATCGTGGTCAAGTTCGATGAAGGGACCTATATCAACATCAAAAAACAAAATGACCCCTTCCTCGACTGGATGCCGAACTTTCATGTCGGCACATTCAGGGAAAGCGCCCATTCTCTTGCGGATACTTATATGGTCAACTGGGCGGGAGAGATCGAAGCCCCGAAGACCATTTTCTATGCCATGAATTATCTTACCCAGCAAAGGGTGATGGCAATTGTCCCCACAGACTTAATTCCCCAAACGGGGGCACTGACTCAGTTTTGTGGTCAATGGGAAAACGACCCGAACCTGGTGGGATATGGGATTTTCTACGGAGTGGAGTAAATCTAAATAGCAAGAGAACTCAGTTGTCTCGTTAATAGGCTGCCAGCTCAATCGTTTTCCAGCAATTCTACAATCGTCCCGTATTGCTGCTGACCATCCAAATAGGCGTAGCGTCCGCCCTGATACTCGCCGCGTTGTACCAGCGGGAGTCCGTGTTCCGCCAGGATGGTGATCTGTTGAGTCATCCCTTTGATCTCAAAAGCGATATGGTGCAGGGATTGACCGTGCTGTACAAGTTGATCGTTCCACGTGCTTGGCTCGCCGATGGGTTCGATCAATTCCAGTGTGACTTGTCCCAGTGGAAGGAAGGCCAGTTTGGCTCGAGCGGGTGTTGACCGTCCCTGATATTCCGTGCGAGCCAGCTCAGCCGGGTCGGTGACAATGATCTCCGGTATTGGTACACCCAATAGATTTGCCCAGGCCTGGGCGGTTTCCTCCAGGTTACGAACGATAATGCCGATCTGTGTGACTGTCTGACTGCCAAGTGGGGGAGTGGACATGGATTCAAACTCCTTGTGTGATGTGAACTTTGGGATGGATATGATGCAAATCTTGACGTGCCAATGCGCCAACTTGCCGGGAGAAAAAAGAACCTCAAGGATATTTTCTTCCCAAATCCTTTGATATACATTGCTTTTTGTTGGCGGACGGCGTTGACACGGGTACACATACCATTGATCAGACCCGGCGTTCCAACAGCCCAGCCAACTTAATGCCAAGATGATGAATGGCGCGGATTTGCTTCGTCATCCTGTTCCCGGCCTGCACGGTCTGGACCAGACCCGGGACAAGCAAAAGCACAAGGATCATAACATACCATATTGATACATAATTCTGCCAGACTGCCCGGAGAGCCAAATAGACTCCCAATGGAATCAGGCCAAATACGGCGGTGAGGATCCCCGGCGCACATTGTCTGAACTGGAATAGCCAATACACATGTTGAAGGGCATTTTGCATCGCCACTGCAATCGCTGGAAGAAACACGTAAGCCGCGAAGATCGGATTACCCGGCAGTGTAGCCACAGCGCACCAGACAACGCCAACCAGAATGACGAAGACGATCCATACCCGGACCGCCTTGTCGGTGGACGGCGGCAGGTCGACATAATTCCGCTGATACCAGCGTAGAATGTTCCATTCCTCCATTTCATGGAGTGCGAAGGCAATGACAAACAGCCAGAGCCATGTCAGGAAATCAAGTTGACTTAGCTTTGCAAAAATACTGTTCATTGAACATGATCCTCTTTTTGTAAGTCATTTACGACCAAGCCATCGATGAACGGAAGCGGCATATTCCTTATATTCTTCACCGAACTTTGCCGCCAGATATCGCTCCTCAGGAACGATCAGAACATAATGACAGATAATGATCGAAAGCAGAAGCGTTACCAACGCCCAAAGCATATTTAGCGCCAGGGCGAGACCCAAAAATATAATAACACCTCCCAGATAGAGCGGATTTCTTGATATGGCAAACACGCCGGTATTGATAATCCTGCTCGTTGGGTGACCAGGGTCCGTGGGTTGACTGAAATAAGCAAACTCGCGGCGCGCCAGGACGATAAGACAGATGCCGATGAGTATCAGAACGATGCCCACAGGGATCAGGACCTGTCTAAGGATTCCTTGTGGCAGGGAAAATGGAACGACGAAATGTATGGCGATGCTGATGAGAAATGGAATCCCAAAAACGACTTCCCCAATCTCCCAGTGACTTTTATGCGCAGAATCAACGCTCATCTTGATTTACCAATCCTTTTGAATACGAACTGCTGTCATTATTGAGTATAGACACACTACGGCGCTTGTTGATAGCATATCGACAGGTATGGATGACAGTTGAAAGACACCCCGCATTATTTTATGACCAGGTAACCGCCGATCAGCAGAACGACAATTCCAATGACACGGGTTGATTCGATCGGTCGTGCGGTGACTCCCAGCCAGCCGAACGTATCCAGTAAAACACCGGTTAGCAGTTGCCCGATGATGATCAGTGCCAGCATGGTCGTCGCGCCCAGCCTTGGCAAAGTCACGTTGATGCTTTGATAAAGGATTAACCCGAAGATTCCCGCTCCCAACATATACCAGGGCAGTGTATTCCAATCCCGGATTTTTTCCCCGCCCCTGAAAACCAGCAGAATCGCCGAAAGGATAAGCCCGCTCAAGTGGACGATGACACTGCTTGCAGTTCCGCCTATTTTTTGTCCCATGGCTCCCGCAATTGGCGATTGAATGCCAACCGCTATTCCCCCAATCAACCCGACCAAAATTACCAGACCAAATTCAAGCATGTATGCATCTCCTGAATGTGAAAGCGCTTGCCGTACATTAAATTCTACTATACCACCTTTGATGGACTCAACTTTGCCCACTATAATAGTCAAAACGGTTTGACGTTCGTTACAAGGATATGTATTATTACGGGGTGGTTTTCCTGGTGGGGATATAATTTGCGCACAATATGAAAATTCAAGCGAAAAAATTTCAGTTCGTCGGATTGATCTTCTTGATTCTTTCCGCCTGTAGTCCACAGCCAACGCTGTCCTCTGCTCCGACGGTCGCGCCGTCTTCAACTGCGCTGGTGGTGACATCCACTGTTGCGCCTTCCGTCGCGGGGGAAACACTCGTGGCACAGCCCACGCCCACTGTGGGAACGCCAATTGTCTGCGTGGATTCCGCGGAAAGTGTGGAATGGTTGCGCGATGATGTCCCGTATGATTTTGTGAACCTCAAAAGCAATAAACCCGTCCCACCCAATGGGTATTTCACCATGACGTTTACGCTGAAAAACAGCGGAACCTGCACGTGGGACAGTTCCTATAAAATCGTCTTCGAGTCTGGGTACCGAATGGCTCAATTGGAAAAGTATCCCGTTATCGCGGAGGGGGAAACAGTCCCGCCCGGCGAAAGCATCACCATCCACATCACCATGGTCGCTCCACCGAAGACGGGTGGGCATCAAGGGATATGGCAGTTGATAAGCGGAAACGGGACTCAGCTTTTGAAGTTGAACGTATTTGTCAAAGTGGATAAAGGGACATATTCGCCGCCTGCGCATCCCCTTCAATTGACCTACAAGGAAAGCTGCTCGGATGGCTTTGCAAAAGTCCGCCTGTCGTGGGTGGATGCCGCAAACAATGAAGACGGTTATCGAGTCTACCGCGACAGCAGGATGCTGGTTCAACTGCCAGCTAACACCGATTCGGTCCTCGATGCCATTCTCGGCGGCGGTGGAAACTACACCTACACGGTGGTCGCTTTCAACGTGGCGGGGGAAGGTTCTGCCAACCTTGTCGCTGAAGTTACGCCCTGCAAATAGGGCAGGGTGAGGCGCTTGCGCCTTACAAGTAGGGGCGGGGTCACCCCGCCCCTACTCTCGTAAACGGGTCTCTTGATGGATTGTCAGCGCACATCCAATCCTAATGCTGGTGACTTGCCGTCCCAAAGGCATGCTCGTAGGCGAGCATGGCATAGTAATACCACTCAAAGCCGGGGGCATAGGCAATGGGCTCGCCGTTCCGGGAGGACGGTGCGTTCTTGAGATTCTCATCGAGGAAGGACAGCATTTCAACCCAGGCTTCACCCTGCGCTCCGCCCGCCTGAATTCCCGCCGCATCTTCGACAAACGCATGAGGCTGGCCTTCATAGATCGAAACGGTATGAGTCACGCCCGCTTCGCTGAGGGCCTGGTCAAACGCCTTGACTTCCTCCACAGGGATGGATTGATCCGCGCCGCCGAAAATCCCCAGCAAAGGGCCGGGTAAATTCTTCAGCACGGCGGGGTCGGTTTCGGGCGAGCCGTAAAACACAACCGTCGCCGCGAGTTTATTGTTGTGCAAGCTGTAGACCAGCGAAGTCCGTCCGCCGTAGCAAAATCCCGCAATGGCGATGCGGTTCGGGTCCACATCGGACTGGGTTTCCAGCCAGGTGTAGACCGAATCCAGGTCGGTGTTGATGTCCTCCGGTTTGGTGCTGACCACCTGATAGATCGCGCGCGGAATCCATGATGTGGTTGCGCTACGGAAGGTATCGGGGGCGATCACGAGATACCCCTCCTGCGCGAGCAAATCCGCCTGACTTTGGTGCATGGAAGGCTAGACAAAAGAGGCGTGAGAAAGTAACTTTGGGTTTATGCCTAAACGTACAAAGTCATCCTCACGCCCAAAGACATTATATCGTGTCAAGAACTGGTCCGAATATGAGAAATCCCTGGTG
>JAUQXA010000061.1 GCA_030834895.1 Anaerolineales bacterium | reverse complement strand
GGACAAAACAAGTGGGTAAGCCTCAAGGAACGCGGTCTTGGTTTCGAGGGAGGCTGAGATGCAACTGACTCTCAACCTGACCTTCACACCTGTACTACCTGCAAAAACCATCTTCAAGAACACCACCTGGCTGGATGCAGGCTGGGCGGCAGGCTGTCTCGGCTTCACCAAAAAGGTGGAGGTCAGCCAGTCGCTAAGCGATGCCTTGATGCCTCTTCAAACGGAAGATGAGGATGACCACGACCAGCGCCTCTACGATGCACTCTGGCTCGCGCACCACCATCTTGTATTGGATCAACGATCCTCCTTTTCTTTCACCCTGGATTTCCTGCGTGAAGACAAGACCACTGGAACGATGACGGAAACCAGTCTGCGTCTGCATGTCGAGGAAAAAGAGCAGTTGATCCTGCTGGGTCTGCTGCGGGATTTTTAGGAGGCGCAATGGCGTACTTTCTCGGAAAGCGCGGACAGGATGATCTCATCCTGTTTCGCTCCCCCACAACCCCCACCAAAGAAACACATGGACATTTGTATACAGCGGTCATCGGTCCGTTCAGGAGCCGCGTCGGTGCAAGCTACTTTGCCCGCTATGGAAGAAACAATCCGCACATCTGCACCGCCGATGATGCCGAGCGCCTGGCGCGCGCTGACCCACTCATGGAACAGGCAATCGTCGAGGAAAGCATGACCGACGAGGAACTGGCCATCGCGTTGGAATGCGACGCGCAGGATCAAGCCGAATATTCAACCAAACCAACCTTACCTCTGCCAGTCCATCCGGTTGCCTGGCAAGGAACCATCAAAATACAAGGAGCAATCTCATGCCTAACTGGGCTGAAAACGAACTGACCATCACAGGTCCCGATGTGGAAACCATCCTGAACGCCGTCTGTTCCGGTCCCTGTGAAAATAATGATGTCCGCACGCTGGATTTCGACAAGATCATCCCCTATCCGAAAATGTACAAGGAACTGGATCAACGCTCGAACGAGTACCAGGAAAAATTCCTTGCCATTAAAAAGGATGATCCCGACCGACAGGAAAAACTCAACGCATTGGCAGCCGAATATGGTGTTGAACCCGGAACGCCTTGGTTGAAGGACGGCTTCAATTCCGGCGGGTATGACTGGTGTTGCGCCAATTGGTCGACGAAGTGGTCTGCAAGAGGTATATCCCTGACAACCCGCCCCGACCACTCGAAGGAGGTCACGCGCAAGACCGCCAAATGTTCATTCTGTCAAACCGTACACAATGTCGAACACATGACGGTCTGGATCTGCCAACAGTGCGGCAGTCCGCTTCCCAATCCTCAACCGTTGCTGGCATTCATGGAGTTCGATACCGCTTGGAGTCCGCCCATCCCCGTGATCGAAAAGCTTGCCTCGATGTTCCCGGATCACGCCTTCGAATTGAAATACTTCGAAGGCGGCATGGGCTTTAGCGGACATGCCCGCTGGTCCGAGGGCGCGGAACAATTCCACCATTCATACGAATACAGTGGTCCGCGCGGCGGATAGATTCAACAAGGAGAAAAAACATGACCATTCAATCTGAACATCACCGCATGAAACCCGTACTCGACCTGGCGCGCCAACTTGACATCGCCACCAACCCCGATCCGAGCGCGATCTTTGAAGCGGGGAGCGGAGGTTTTCAAATCTGGTGTACGCCTGAGGACCATCCAGAAGGATGGAACGGGATTGTGATGAATGCGGGCGCGTTCTCCAAGCCTTGCGAGTATGTCGGTAGCGTCAATTGGGTCTGGGACGAGGAAAGCATTGTCGCCCTTGAAATTGAAACCAGTTCCTATGCCCTGGCAGACCAGATGCCCGACGAGTATTGCAACCTGGAGGATATCCCCGCAGGATTCAACCGCTGCACGATCTTCAACCGCGATGCGGACATCGAGTGGCTTAAGGAGAAAATCGCCTGGCTGTTTGCAGAAGCTGGCGTACCTCTTTTGCCGTTTGAGCATGAGCAGGCGGCGCTTTCAGACATCGGACCATACCTCCTCTCCCACTACGTTTCGGACGAGGATGAATACGTGGTGATCGTTTCTCCGGGGCTCGATCCGGGAGAATTCTGTGAGCCGGGCTATGAACTTGCCCGTACCCTGGAGGTCTGGAACGCCGGCGACTTTCCCGCCGATGTGATCCTGTATCCCGACCAGGAGTTCCAGGAGATGGACACGGAACCCGATGAAGGTCCGCTGATCGAACACTATGAAAATGCCTCCCGCCTCGGTGACGACAACTGGCTCGAATCCGCCTTTGAAGACAACATCAGCGGCTGGGACGAATAACAAATTTCAATTGGTGGGCGACCAGGTCGCCCTCCAATCTTTTTATAGTATTACGGCGCAGGATTTGTGCGATCAGCGCAAATCACGAGCAACCTTTGGTTGCGGTCCGCGAAGCGGCTGCGCTGTGGAGAAACTCAAATGACCACTCTTTTTCAAACCACCATCGAACATCTATTGAAATCCCACAACCTGCTGGAGAATTTCCAGAAGCAGGCCTCCTTCCACGTGCGCTTCGAGAAGACGGGCTACCAGCCTTTGGTGATCGAACGCCACGGGGACATGATCAGCGTTGCGCATTACTTCGAGCAGAACGGCGACCTGATCGCCGACCCGGATGTGGAACTGCACTATCCCTCCTGGGTGCCGACCGCCATCACGCAGGCCTTCTTTGGGTATCGCCAAAAATTCATCGAGCGGGATGGCAAGACCTACGTGGACACCCGTTTTGACAGGGAGGTTTCCTCCTTCCTCTCGTTGTGGGCGCGCAACATCAAGGCACAAGGCTGGGCGGAGGGAGGCAGGGTGCATCATGACGATCAGCCCTAACATCCGCTTTGCCTACATGTATCGTGATGCCAGCAATTACAAGCAGCACGGCGAGGCAATCTTCTCAAACGAAACCCATCTCCCCTCGGATGAAATCGAAAAACAAATTCGTTCCTACCTGAACGATGGTGAATTCTTCATCGCCCGGCAGGTTCATCTGGAGGAATGCTTCTTCGATGTCCTGTACGACGATGATCATCCCTGGCATGAATTCCTCGGGGTGGATGCGAGCGATGATCCAGCCTTCGACCCGAACCATGAACATAAGCGGGACATTGCTGAATTCCTGTTGGACATGGAGAAAGCCCATCGTGCGGGCTGGGATGAGATGAACGTGCGGGAGGATCTCGCGCACCTGCTCGTGGGACAGAAGCGCGCTTTGAAAAAAGCCTGTGAAACCCGTGGTACGGGTGAGTCCTCATGACTACAGTGTTGCGGATAATCCGTAATACTGATATACTGATTTTCAGACAGGAGAAACCATGAACAATACCTTTCAAGTACAGGTTGTAAGGCGCGGGATCATCACCCTGCCCAAGGAATTGCGGGATCACAACAATATCGAGGAGGGTGACATGATGACCCTCATTGATATTGGGGATGGTGTGGTAATAATGAGCCCCAGACGCTCGCGTGTGGATGAGATTGCCAACAAACTTGCCAGGGAGTGGCAGGACTCCGGAGAGACTCTTGAATCAATGCTAACCACGCTGCGTGAGGTCAGGGCGGAATATGAGACCAAAAAATCCTAGGGTGTTTCTGGACACGAGTGTGGTCTTTGCCGCGGTGCTCTCTCCCACAGGCGGCGCGCGAAAGCTATTTCTGCTTGGGGAGGCGGGACTATTGCGCCTGGTGGTGGGTCCGACCGTTCTTCACGAATGCGAGGAAGTCGTTCGTCGCAAAACGCCCGGCTCACTGTCAACTCTGGCACAACTTCTATCGAACTCCTCGCTCGAAACATCCTCCGCGCCTGCCAAACGACAGATTGCCGTAGCGGAGACCTATGTTCAATATGCGCCCGATGCACATGTTCTGGCGGAGGCAATCCTTGCCAGTCCGGATTGGTTTGTCACCCATGATAAGGAACATTTCCTGAAACAACGCAGCAGGATTGATTTGCCCTTTGAAATTGGCACGCCCGGTGACTTGCTGCAACGTTTCAAGGATGACTTCACCCTGCCATAACCTATAACAAACTTCCCCCCCAATGAACTGCGGGACCGGTATTACCGGTCCCGCAGTTTTAATTTCCAGGAGATCGTATGCTTCCATCCAAACCCGACCTGATCGTTCTGCCATTCAAGGCAATCCTTGCCGGAACAAGCATTCCGCTCACACTTGAACAGACCCTGTCCCTGTTGAGAAGAAAGAAGCAGGGACGAGTTCAAATCGAGCGTACATACCCCGACGCGCCGGATGCCATCGGCTGGACGATCTTCCGCCGCACACCAAAGAAGTATCTGTACGAGAACGAACCTCTCTTTCGCTTCGAACGCGGCGCGCGCCGCTACATTTGCAAGGCGTATGCCATTCACTACTCGCTTCTCGGCGACGATGGCATGACCCATTCTTATTTGAACCTGTAAAGGAGATTCCATGTACGACTACATCATTGAAGAAATGGCCGACGCCATTGCAAGTGAACTTCGTGTTGATAACAACGATGTGCTGCGTGTCCTTCATCATTACTGGGAGGACAAGATCGCGCATGTCTGGCGGGTGGATCACATTATTCGCTGCGCCTTCAACATGGGCAAGCCGATCCTATTGGAGCACGCGGTTGGATTGCTCGACGAGGTGTTCCAGTTTCACGATTCAGATGCGGGCATTCGTTGGAGCATGTTGGAGGAGGTCCTTCGGGATTACCGGCTTGATTTCAACCGGTTGTCTGCTGAGCAATACGACGAGGTAGAGGGTGTCTTCAAGGTCTGGCGACAGGGGAACATTATTGCACATCAGATCGGTCTGTTCCCTGACGAGACAAAGCGCAACCTGACCAAAGCCATTGCTCTCGCCAGATCTATGGCGGGGGAAATGCCCAATGCGCCGATCCTGATCGGTTGCGAGCCCAATCATTCCCACGCGGTGGAGCCGTGGCTTACCGTTACCCAGATGGACGGCAATCTGATGATTGAACAGAAGGAGCCAACATGCACGCAGTGAAACCCAATCAACGAGTACGCATCCTGACGATCCAGATCGCGGTCGCGGAGGATGCCGATCCCGACTCTGTTGCCGATGAATTCTCCGAACTGCTCTCTGAAAACGGCATCTGCTCCGACGCCAGCCACATTCTGGACTGGCGTTATCTGACCGAATACCAGCCATCTGTCATAGCGAGCGATGATCCCGAAGAGGGGGAAGTTTTCGGACTGCTCGACTTCAATTTGACGATTACAAACAAGGAGTAACCATGTTCGCATGGACTGAACCGTATGAAGATGAATACATCAAGGAACGTATTGAAGAATTGAGGGCTGCTCAAAAAGAGGCAGCCGCACAGGGAAAGGTGCTCGTCTCCTCTTATGAGCAGTTCTGGCTGCCCGTGCTGAATGATCTGCCAGATGTGGAATATCAAGGCAGAGACCGATATATCGCGCCGTATGGAAAATTCGAGGCGGCTCCCAAAGTCCCTTTTCATGGCGCGCTGTGGTTCACACCTATGTCAGGTGTTGAGCTGCCTCCCGCTTTGAAGAACATCAAGGAATGGGTGCCGGCGAGTGCGGTGGTGGATATGAACGCGCGCACGGTGAATATCCAAATGAATGAGATCGAGATCACTTTCACGAGCATCAACGTGGGGTTGAACGCCCATGAACTGCTGAGAGACATCAATCAGGAGTTGGTGCGAATCAATGCGGGTGTCTATCTGTATCGTATCGAGCCGGTAGTGGAAGCCTCGCCGGTGCGCCATTTATACCCCGATGGAAGAGTCCCTATTTTGAGCAATGCCCATACGCGCGCCGATGTGACCGGGTATGCGGTGCTACAGGACCGTCCCTACCAGCATACGTTGGCGTATGTCGGCATTGCTGCTCATAAGACCAGCGTGGAGAGTCTGTGGGCCTCATTGATCCGTGGCAAGGGCGGCTGTTCGATGAGAGGCACATCCGTACTTGCCGACGGTGAGGTGAAGATGCTGACCCAACCCCTGCTTGAGTTCAATGTCCTGCACGCCGGGATCATCTGCCGCAAGGCATTGCCCGGCAAGTGGGAGGCAAAGGATGATGCCGCTTATGCCCTGGTCTTTGAAGACCAGGACGTGGAATCACAATTACAGGCGCTGGCATTGAACCGCCTGCAGGAGACTCTGGCATTCCCCATCCCGAACGACTGGACGAAGACATTGTGGGAATACGCATTGGATGCGGAATACATCCAGCGGCTGGTCACGGGCGGGGATTGCCGTGGCGGAGTCAGGATTGATCTGACCAAACCCTGGCAGGATCTGGTGCAAAACCTGCTGGAGCAGGACGTATTGAAAATATAGGAGAAGCCAAATGTTTCAATCCATTCAACCCGATGAAATCTTTGACCTGAGCAAGGCGCAGGCTTCCGAGGCACATCCATCCTATTGGCTGGCGCAATTGTGCAAAGCCGACTGGTTGTACCTACTGAAGTTCGTAGATATGAAACTGCCGACGAAAACCAGAAAACAAACAATGGCAGAAGTTGCCCTGCGATATTTCGAGTTTGTATCTTGTGATGGCCGTAGCGAAGTTTGGAAGTTGTGGACGGAGATGCGCAATGACCATCGCACGTTGGTGATCCAGTTTCGGCATTCGGAAGCCGACTGGTCTCGTGGCCAACCGGAATTTGTAGACCTGGAAAAGAATGAACCACTCGGCTTTGTGAACATTGCCGGGCGGTTATTCTGTCGTGTGAAGTAATAAATCAAATTCAACCTGATCCCCCATGCCATTCGGTGTGGGGGATTTTATTTTCAAAAAGGAGATTGATATGCGTCCTCCCGCTTTGGAGAAAATGGGCTTTTATCAGACATCAATAATCGTAGCCCAATTACTCAAAACCTATTTCAAGCCTGCCGACTCAGGCAGACTGCTCGATCCTTGCGCCGGCGAAGGCACTGCTGCTTCCATCCTGGCCAAAGCCCTGAACTGCCAGAGCTGGGGCGCGGAGTTGTCACCAGCCCGCGCTGCACTGGCTTCCGAAAAGATGGATCGCCTGTTCAATACGCCCTGGCAATCTTGTCATCTGACGAGTGAGTCCATCACCCTGTTGTTCCTCAACCCACCCTACAGTCATGACCGATTGGGTGACCAGAAACGCCTGGAATTGGAGTTCTTGAAATCCACTACACCCAAGTTGGTTCGCGGCGGCGTGTTGATCTATATCGTCCCGCATCCACTTCTGCGCGATCTGGATGTGGCGTCCCATCTGGCTGGGTATTACGAAAACATCCGCATCTATCGCTATCCTGAAACCGGATTCAACCAGGTCATCGTGCTGGCGACGAAACGGGTGAAGTTCAAAATTCCATCCCATGAAGAAGTTCATCAGGTTCAGGCATGGGCAGATGTGGAGCCGCCCATGTTGGTGGAAGTAGATGAGCCATTGTACAAACTGCAGCCTGCAACAGATAAAGGTTCAGGTGGGCAACCGATTCGCTTTTCCCGATTGGACTGGCAACCGGAAGAAATTGTGGATGCCACGCAAAAACGCGGCTTGCATTCCTCCAAGGAATGGCTGGACTTGCTTAATCCGTCTCGTGGATTGGGTGAATTGAAGCAGCCAGTCATGCCGTTGAAGAAGGGGCATATCGCGATGTTGATGGCATCCGGCATGATGGGAACCCTGCGCCTGAACGATGAAGACGGCAAGCCCATGTTGGTAAAGGGGCGTGTGGTGAAGGTCACAGAGAAGGTTGAGGAGACCACCGACAAGAAGGGCAACATGACATCGGAGGTCTTTCGGGATCGCTTCGTGTCCACGGTCGCCATCCTGCGTCAGAACGGGATCGAGATCATTGACACGGTGGAACCGCTCTCCAAGTTCATGCACAAGTATGGCGATCAGATCGGTGCGCACATCCTGTCCACTTATCGCCCGCTGTATAACTTTGATCCCACAACGGAAGAGACGGCTATATTGGATACTTTGGGGACGAAGCGCAAACCATTACCCGGACAGGATAAACCTGGATTGCTGCCAACACAAAGACATGTGGCTACAGCAATTGCAAGAGCAATACGGATGCATGGTGTTGGTAACATTCAGGGCGAAATGGGGAGCGGAAAAAGTTATCAATCTATTGCTGCGATGGAATTACTGAACGCCTACCCCGCCATTGTCCTCTGTCCGCCCCATCTGGTTCCAAAATGGATTCGTGAAATCGAGGAATCAATTCCGGGCGCGAAAGCGATGGAGTTGAGTCGTATCGGTCGCAATGCAAATGATCCTGGCGACGTGAACGATGTGCGACAGTTTCTACACCTGTATAAGGAAGGAAAGTTGGGTCAAAAAGCTGTGGCAGTTATTGCCCATACTTCTGCAAAATATGGAGCGGGTTGGGAACATGCGGTGGTTCGCAAGAAGTTTGTTGATGAGGAGGACGGACGGATGTTTGAATCGCTTTCCTGTTCTAAATGCGGCGCTCCGATCCAGATTGATCTGCCCGGTGGATTTGTGACCACAGCAAGTACGTTGGAAGAACTGGGTGACAAACGCCGCTTCTGCAAAGCAGAAATCACAGGTTATGAACTTGACGCAAGCGGACGACTGGTTCGTGATGAGCATGGCAATCCAGTTTGGGGAAAGCGCACTTGCAACACCCCTCTGTTTGAATTCACCGGACGGCGGTGGGCAATTGCAGAGTACATCGCCAAACATGCAAAAGGCGCATTCAAAATGTTGATTGGAGATGAATTACACGAATATAAGTCTAAAGCCTCGGACCGCGGTATCGCGTTCCACCAGTTGGTAGCCTCAACAAAATACACCCTGACCTTGACCGGAACCTTCTTTGGAGGTCGAAGCACATCGATCTTCTGGCTGCTCCATCGATTGAATGCCAGTGTGCGAAAAGACTTTGCCTTCAACGATGAGAAGCGCTGGGCGAGATTGTACGGTGTGCTGGAAATGACCCGCAAGAGTAAACGTGCCACTGAGGATGGTGATGAAGATGGTTTCACTGGCAATCGCCGTTACCAGAACCAAGCCAAAGAGCAACCTGGTATTTCACCTGCCATTGTCAATCGCCTGCTTGACACAACCGTGTTCCTGTCCCTGAAGGATCTGGGACTGGCTCTTCCTCACTATGCAGAAGAAGTTGTGACACTCACAATGACCGATGAACAAGGCGGACAGTATCGTTCGATGGCAAAGAAACTGCGTGACTTGGCGATCAAGAACCGTCGCTATCTCTCAACCTGGTTGCAGTGGACTCTGGCTCGCCCAAATTCCGCCTTCCGCAATGAAGTAGTCGAGATCGATGAAATGGACCGCAAAGGCGAATTCCTGCGCAGAAAAGAGTTGATGGAATTGCCGGCTGTGGTTGAGGATGAGACCATGCCCAAGGAATCCTGGCTGGTGGATTTCTGTCGGGCAGAACGCCAGCAAGGACGCAAGGTATTGATCTACTTGCGTCAGACAGGGACACGTGACATTCAGGATCGAATCTTGAAAATCCTACGGGATGGCGGTGTGCGTGCCGAGGTATTGACGAGTGGAATCAATCCGCGCAAGCGTGAGGACTGGATCGCGAAACGTGTCTTTGGGTTGGACGCGCTGGTGGTAAACCCCAAGCTCGTGGCTACCGGGCTGGACTTGATCGCCTTCTCCTCGGTAGTGTTTCTTGAGATCGAGTATTCGCTTGTGCGCCGCACGATGGCATGAATGATAGTACGTGACGTACCGCAGGTTGAGGAAAATACCTGTGAGGTCATCCGGTTAACCGAAAAGGGAAACCTGAACGGGAAAATAGCACGCCGGAAAAGGGGTGAACTGGGAAACCGTTTACCAGATGTGTCGCCCCAAGACCTGATGATATGGGTAAAGCTAAACTGCTTGAAGTCCAGTGGTAAGTTGGAGACTATTCCTCCCTTGACACAACGGTTGAGGTCAAGTCCCGACAGCAGCATCTTGTAAAGCTGAGAGTTGCGAAATTCTCCTGTCGGGAACGATGGTCAGTGAGACCTATCAAACCACGAAAAGACACCCTAAGTCATTCTGATAACGTCATTCATGACTGTACTGCGGGATCACCTATGGGGCGCGAGCCCTATGGTGACGGAAACTCCATAGTAGCCGGTGGTGTAACGTCCACCCAGGGAGGTCGGGAAAGCCGACCGCAGGGCGAAGGGAGTTAGGAACTATCGCTTGTAAAAAAGAAAATGGAGGTATGCGCAATGCAGAAAGCCGAACAAATTCTACAAGCAGTGCAAAAGATGGGTGAAAAACGTATTCCCCTGACGCGGGTTTATCGAAGTCTTTTCAGCGAGGATTTATTTCTGGCTGCCTATGACAAGATAGCCCGTAATCGTGGCGCTTTAACTGTGGGAACAGAAAACGACACGGCAGACGGAATGAGCCGGGAGCGCATTCAACGCATCATCGAAAAACTGCGCAATGAACGGTTCAATTTCCGTCCCGCCCGTCGCATCCAAATCCCCAAGAAAAGCGGAGGAACACGCCCGCTTGGTATTCCGAACTTCACGGATAAGCTGGTGCAGGAAGTCCTGCGAATGGTGTTGGAAGCATATTATGAGCCACGTTTTCGAGACAGCTCACATGGTTTTCGACCCGGACGCGGATGTCACACCGCACTGGCAAGTCTGCATCAAAAGTTCAAGGGCGCGGCGTGGTTCATTGAAGGCGACATTCGCGGATGTTTCGACAACATCGATCATGAAGTTCTGATGGCGATTCTCGCAAGAGATATTCAGGATGGTCGGATGCTCAACCTCCTGCGGATGGGACTGGAAGCAGGTTATTTGGAAAACTGGCAGTACAACCGCACTTATAGCGGTACTCCACAGGGCGGTATTCTCAGCCCGCTGCTGGCAAACATCTACCTGCATGAACTGGATGCTTACATTGAAGAAGTGCTTATCCCGCAGTATACGCGCGGGAAAAAGCGTGCTGATAATCCTGAGTATAGTAATTTAGCGTATGCTATCAAATGTGCGCGAAAAGCGGGCAACGAAAAACGGGTTCAGGAACTTGAACTCCAACGCCGCAAACTCCCGTCTCAGGATGTGCATGACCCGAACTTCCGAAGGCTGAAATACATTCGGTATGCAGATGACTTTATTCTCAGTTTCATCGGAACGAAGTCCGAAGCAGAAGAAATAAAAGCAGCCATCAGCGCGTTCTTGAAAGAAAAACTGCACCTCGAAATGAGCGCATCCAAAACCCTCATCACACACTCGCGCACTGAACACGCGCGATTTCTAGGATACGACATCAGCGTGTATCACGCAGACGACAAAATATCACCCCGGAGCGGGACACTCACAAAGACCAGAAGTGTCAACGGATGTGTCAGGTTGGGCATCCCTTATGGCAAGGTTGATGAGCTGGCAAGACGTTATATGCGCGGCGAAAAGCCCATTCACGAAGCTGGATTATTGGCGTTCTCGGACGCTCAAATCATCGATGTATACCAGCAGCGTTTTCGTGGTGTGGCTGAGTACTATAAATTCGCCACCGACAGAAACGCGTTACGCAAGCTCAAGTACATCATGGAAGTTTCATTGACAAAGACACTGGCGAACAAATTCAAGTCCACCGTTGGTCGCATGTACCAAAACTACGGAGGAAAGCGCACCGTGCAGGAATATACCTACAAGGTTCTGGTTGTGGAAGTGCCAACCAAAAACGGAACACGGTATATCTACTGGGGCGGTATTCCTTTGAAAGTTATCAAGACCGGCACAGAAGTACTTGATGACAACAACGGACGGCGAAATGTTACGTTCAGTTCACGTACTGACCTTGTTCAAAGGCTGCAAGCTAACGAATGTGAAATCTGTGGTTCACAAGAGAACTGTGAGGTTCATCATGTTCGGAAACTGGCTGACCTGAAAGACCGTTGGCGCGGACGGAAAGAGAAACCCGCTTGGGTGACGACGATGATTGCGATGCAAAGAAAAACGCTGGTGGTGTGTGCGAAGTGCCATGTAGCAATTCACACAGGAAAACCGTTGCCCACTAGAAACACTTAAGTTCTGGAGAGCCGGATGATGCGAAAGTATCAAGTCCGGTTCGGAGGGGGGTCTGTGGAAAAGTGTCCGCAAGGATAACTCGCCACATTCCTACCCTACTATGTGCTTTGGCAAAGCCTCAGGCGGGTCTGGCGTTTGGGGCAGACCAAACCAGTCAAGGCAGTATTCTCTGTCTACAATGACACAATGGAGTCGCGGGCTTTGGCGCTCATCGGCGCAAAGATGAAGGCGGCGCAGTTGTTGTATGGAGATAATGTCGGCGGTGCCATCGTCCCAGAAGAGGACGGAGACATCCTGATGAAACTGGCGCGTGAAGCGTTGGAGTCGGCGGACTTGCCCGATCTACAATCCCTGTTTGCTGATGAAGTGGTTGTCTCGAATTCACCGATGGGATGCCCAACGGCTCCGAGCGCGCCACTGCCTGTTCCAGACCTTCCCAAAGTGGTTTCCTGGTCAGACTGGATGACGCAGAAAGGTATGGCGGGGAAACCTGCCAATCGTCCACGTTCCAAACAGGTAATACAAAACCAAACGTCACTGTTCTAAAGCCCCGCATTCTACAGCCGTAATCGGATATGAAGAATGCGGGGAAACGACACCAGCCCAGGCTATTTGTCTGGGCTGGTGTATTCTATTCAAGAGGTAAATTATGGAAGAAAATCCAAGATGCAAAAAGTGTGGTCGGCGTTTGAGATCGCCAATCAGCATTGCAAGGGGAATGGGTTCAAAATGTGCGGGAGGCACTGCAACAACTGGCAGGAGCGTTCATACGAAAAATATGCAGCGATCTGGGAAGGCATACCCAAATATCAGCACAAGCAGTACCCAGACACCACTTTTTCCTGGCGATTTGCCGACGAAACGTTTGAGCAAAAGAGAATTGTATCGTCGGCGAAGGGAGGAGCGTCGCCGTCTGTTTGAGACTCGTGAGCCCTTCCAGTGCGGGGTATTATTACCAAAGAGAAAGCCTTTGGTTTATACACCGTTGGAAGACGGCACTTGGAGGGAAAACCCAAGCGGAAGGGTAGTCTCGCACGAACGATTGCAGGAATATCTCATGAGGTATCGATTCATATAACAGCAAGCCCCTGATTCGTTGAAAATCAGGGGCTTTTTTGTTTTAACTTGATAACGAGAAATTACATCACCCCAACTCCCCACGAAACGCCCTCGCCAGAATGGACTGATTGATCTGCTCCGCACGGCGCAAGGACACGAACGCGGCTTGCTCGATGATGTCGGCTTGGGCAAACAGGGCTTCGATTTTGGCAACAATGCGTTGTTGTTCACCAAGTGGCGGCAAGGGAACGGGAACATCCTTCAAGTCTTTTCCTGAAATTCCTTGTTGCCCTGCTGATGATTTTGTCTTATCTTCGATAATGCTTCTTGGTAAAGCAGTCGAAAAATAAGCTTCAAGATAAGCGGGCGATACAGTGTTTTCAAAGAAGCGTGCTCGTATTAATTTATCGGGATAAATCATGACTTCGTTTAAGCTGCGCACCAATCCGCAAACACCAACTAAATTTAGGCTGCCGTTGTAACGAGTAAAAAGCAAATCGCCGTTGCGAAGTTCATATTGCGAAACATCCTCTAATTCGCCGCGAAAAAATCTTGGCTCATCTAGTTTTACTGACAAGGGGCGCACAGCGCTTATTCGGAGAATAGGAATGCCAGGCGGTTCAAATGCAGGTGTTTTTGAAAAATGACCATTTTTGAGTTCGGCGAGCAACTCTTCAAAACGAACCCAAATCCATCCTTCGGGCAATTCTGGCAAATCTGACGTATCAACTGGCTCTATGTTCTTTTTAGAGATTGATTGTTTGCGAACTTCACGAATGCGTTCCAGCAGGGACGCGGCAGACTCATCATTCGAATCAGGTTCGACAAGTTCCCCACGAAAAGCGGAAGCCAGCACTGCGCGGCGGATTTGTGCCATGAGCACAGGGACGCGCGTCAATGCAGTGCGGGCGGCGCGTGATTGCTCGAAGAGGCTCTCGATTTTGGAAAGGATGCGTTGTTGTTCAGGAACAGGAGCTAATGGAATATCAGTATTCAGAATGAATTTTTCAGGAACACGTAATTGTCCTGCTGTTCCTGCAAAACTTCCCTTGGCTTCATCTCGAAAAGATTGCTGGCGAATAAAAAGAAAAACCCACCCAGCAATAACCGATTCTTTTGGACGCATCACATGGAACTCAGTCGAACCAAAGCCAAAACCATTTGTAAGTCCATTGGCAATTGCAGCCTTTCCATTTTCCATACTTGGCGTAATCTTGGCAAAGATCACATCCCCATTAGAAAATGGAGTAAATCCCTTTCTAACTTCGCTGAATGGTCGGTCAACGGGTTTCGCAATAACACCTTGATCTGCGTCTACAGCAGCCATAGGTACAAACGACACCATTGTGTCATCGGATATATTTTTCAGGGCAGGGTCTCGGCGATTAACATCACAACATTCCCCTAATGTTTTCCATTCCCAGCCATCAGGCAATTCGTAACGTTCCATCGCGGCTACGCCTCGTGTCCGTTGCCATTGCCCAAAATTCTCCCCAGCTCGTTCAACGCGTCCACAGCGGTTTCGAGTTTTGTCATGGCTTCGCCCAACAGGTCTTCGGGTTCGGGCAGGTCGTTGGGATCATCCAGGTTTTCATCTTTCAGCCAGAAGATATCCAAATTGTCGTCGCGCCCAGCCAACTCGTCGCGTGTGAAGCGGCGGAAGCGGTCGCTCTCAGAACGGGAACCAGCTTTTGGCGTCGGGTCTGAACCGTAAGCGCGCACAAAGTCCGCAAACGAGTCTTCTGTCAGCGGCTGGCGTTTCGTCACCTTGGGAACGTTCGTTCGCAGATCATAGAACCAGACTTCCTCGGTCGGCAGTCCCTTGCGGAAGAAGAACACGTTCGCCTTGACACCTGGCGAATACGGCGTGAACGTGCCGACGGGCAGGCGCAGGATGGTATGCAATTGGGCGTCCTGCATGAGCAAGGCGCGCACGTCTCGCCCCGCGTTCTCCTCGAACAACACGTTATCTGGCAAGACCATTGCCGCGCGCCCGCCTGGCTTGAGGATGGTCAATACATGCTGGATAAAGTTGAGTTGTTTGTTGGATGTGACAATCGTGAAGTCATCACGGTGGGGAACTTCGCCCGCGCCTTTCGTGCCAAAAGGCGGGTTGGTAAGAATCATGTTGAAGCGTTTGCCAGGGTCACCCTCGGCAATCGAATCGCCAAAGTGAACTTCGCCCTCCACTTCATGCAGATACAAATTCATCAACGCCAGACGGCGGGTTTCCAACACCAATTCGCCGCCCGAATACGTATGGCGCTTCAAACGGATTTGGTCTTCGCGGCTCAAACGACCATGCGACCTTTTCAACATCCATTCCGCCGCGCCGATGAGAAAGCCGCCCGTTCCACTCGCAGGATCATGGACTGTAAACTCAGGCGCTTCACGAACATCGGGTTGAAGGCAACGCACCACCGAGCGGATCAGCGGACGCGGCGTAAAGAACTGTCCCGCGCCTTTTTGTTCGGCGGCATATTTTTGCAGGAGACCTTCATACGCGTCACCCTTCAAATCGACATCCAGCGCCGACCATTCGGTCTCGTCAATCAGTACGATCAATTTTTTGAGATTGACAGGTTCACGGAAGCGCGACAACGCCCCTGTGAAGATCTGCCCCAGGATTGCTTTCTCTTCGCCCAAGCGCGTCAGAGTCTGGACGTAGTGGCTGAGGAGGTCCACCCCCGACCTTTCCCTCAGGGACGCCCAATCGTAGCCAGCGGGAATCTCCAGTCCCTTCTCCTCCGACATTTTCAGGAAGAGCAGGTACGTTAATTGCTCGATGTAATCGCCGTAATTGATTCCATCATGGCGCAGGGTATTGCAAAAACCCCAGAGTTTTGATACGACATCCATAATTGATCTTGAATCCTCAGAAGAGATTAAATGCTATCTGAATTTTACTTTTGATTTGTGCGATCATGTTGAAAATGCGACAACAAGTTTATTCTTTCTTATTCTCATCCCAAGGTTGCAGAAATTCTTTTGCACCCTTATCCAACAGTTCATTGAATTCCCATGCACCTTCGATAACAACAAGATAGTCAACCCACCCAGGCGTGTCTGTGATGCAGGCAATCGTAACCCACCGATAAAATTTTGTCTGATATTTTTTCAACATACTGTAATTCGCAATGTGTTTGGGGAAACGATGCTTCTGTTCATATGGGGTAAAAAAATACGCAAATCCAAAACTTCCATCAATAAAGGTCAAAGTAAAACTGTGGATTTCCCGATCTTTTTGTGTTTTCTTTCTTAGTTTTTCACAGGCTTTGAATAGATCTGTTCTGCTTTCGCCCGACATATCCAACAAGGAACAGGCTGTTTTCAAATATCCATAATCATGATGTCTATCCAATTCTCCAAGAATCTCGTGCATGAGTTTTGGCATTTTTTGTGTCGGTTTATCAACTGGCGTCTGTCGCTGACCTGTCACATAAAAATAGTAATCGTCAAAGATCCAACTATAAGAGAGCAGATTATAGATAAAGTTATCTTCCTTGTTTTCTTTCAAATTATCGAAATAGAGTCCCTCCAGCAGATAATGCCCAAACCAATCCAATTCATCATGTGCGTTCACCCATCCTAATTCAATCAGGTGCAATCTGCGCTGAATATAGTGAACAAACTGACTCGAGAACTCAACAATTTCACTAATGACTTTTAAGTCCATCAGAGAAACTGCCCACGGATATTCATCTCCCTGTAGGAAACCAAGATCGCGAAGCAGATTGGTGTTAGTAACGAAAACGCTGAGGTCATCCAAAGAAACTGTAATCAGATAGATTTCGTTATGCTTGCTCTTGTCAATAACGATTTCTTTCCCGTCTTGTGAATGGAAGGTGGGTTGGTCTGATGCTTGGATATAATTCTTTGCTCTCAAAGCCTGAGTGTAGGCTTCCTCGACCAACCGTTCGACATCATCCTTCATACCCATCTTTGCACCGCGCCGCGCCTGTTCGGTCAGCGTCCCAGATTTCGCTTCAACCAAAAATATCGCTGTATCAAGAATTACGAGACCATCCAACTCTGCTTCTACTTTTTCCCCTTTCTCGTCTTCA
This sequence comes from Anaerolineales bacterium, assembly GCA_030834895.1. Lineage (GTDB taxonomy): Bacteria > Chloroflexota > Anaerolineae > Anaerolineales > Villigracilaceae > Villigracilis. Next base: position 14,926 of record JAUQXA010000061.1, on the reverse strand, counting down.
AGATCATATTTGACTCCTTGATAGGAGGTGGCGGATTTCAAAGCATCGTTCAAATACTGGATAGCAGTCTTTTCCACATAATCGGCTCGTACCTTCTGGTATTTTTGCCAAATCACATCATCTTTGACAATGCTTGTTTTAGACTGCGGGTTCCACAAATTTTCAATCTCTGGACGGATTGCCCAATACGTGGATTGCGGAACTGGACATAAATACTGATCGCCATGCTTGATAAATGGCTTTCGCATTAATGGGTGTGTAGGTGCAGGGCGGCGATACCTCTCTTCGACACCTTCAAAGGAAAGGGAAAACCTGTCCAGGAATGCCGTGACTTTTTCGGAAGGCAACTGAGTAAAGGCTGCCAATTCATCTACGGTAAAAGAGAGTGTTTCACCGAGCGTATAAAACGTCCAAGCTGTAATCATATTTCGAATCATTTTCTTCGAAACTGCTGATTTCTCCTTTGTGACCTTTTCAAGTAACTCTTCGGGAAATTCAGTTCCAGACCCATCACCACGCTTGCGATGGCGATAATCCTTGGCGGCTTTTCGTAACTTCTGTTCATAATCAATTGCTTCTGCCCTGCGCTGAGACAACTTCAAAAAGCGTATCCCATCTATTCCCTCCATTATGCCTATGGCATCAGAGATGTTGAATCCCAGAGAATTTTCCATTTCAGAATTGAGTGGGGAAAAGATACCCAATAGAGTCTCAATCAGGTGGTGATGGTACGCAGAATATCGTACTAACAAAGATTCAGATAATGAGAGGAAGCGAAGTCGGTCTATTGTTGTACGACCAGGCTTATCAGGATCTATGTCTTTGAATACCAGATTCATTGTCTCAGCTTGGAACAACACCTTTATCTTTTCCTGTAAATCTTCGATAAATCCAGGCGCAATAGGTTGAGGATTCTGGAAGTGAAAGGATTCATATGGCTGAGTCAGACAGAGCAACGCGATATATTCGGTAAACGCAGGATTAATTTCTGACTTCCACTCCTTGAAATTCTCCGCATCGAAATTCGAGTTTCTGAGAGACATTCTTGCAATAATATCCAATGGATCATGATCTTGAATTAGATTTTCGATCTCCCGTATTTTGGCTTGAATGTCTTCTTCGGCTTCTTCCCGAGAATCTCGAATAGCTTCCAAAATGGACTTGTGTTCTTCAGGGGTCGCTGTTCCCTGCATAAGGATATGCCGACCTTTACGCGCCATAAAGAAGCCAGGACCCTCAAAAGCCTCATCGTAAGAATCATTGGAATTCTTTTTTTGTTTCTTAGCCATATTAATAATTTGCGTTCCCTGACACTGATTCAGCGAAGGAGGGTTATTGCGCTATTGAGGTATTAATCTCGGTCAATAATCCCTTAAGTTGTCCGCCAAAGTCACGATCCACACGTCCCCATGTCCCTCCTGCATGTGTGAAGTTGATCAAGTCGAAATCCTGCTTATCAATCGCCAGATTCTCGATCAGATGATTGCGAATCAAACTCAGCCAACGTTCCTGTTGTTCTGTAAATTCACGACTTGCTCGCAGGCGATTCAAGGCATGATCCACGCGCTCTTCAGCCGAGAGCAAAGGCTCTCCCTTTGCGGCATGTTTGACAATGGAGATCATATCTGCCAGTTCGTGTTGGTAGGCGCGGCGCAGTCGGTCTTGAGTGAACCCTTCGGGCTGGGCGCTCAACTTTTGGCGGAGTTCGCGCAAGGCACCTGTATCCCATTCGGCGGGTCGTTGCAGCAGGATTTCAATGGCTTCCACGTGGGCGGGATTCTCGCGCACAAAGGTTTGGAAGGCAGTCAGATAATCACTTGGGCGCACGGAGCGACCATCTGCTGTGTGAATCAAATAACCTGAAACAACGACATCTTGCGGAGAGTCGGCAATTACAAACACACGCTGGGCGCGTTTGTAATTCACCAACATTTTCTGGAAATCAGCAGTTCGCAAAAGGTTCATTGTCCCAGACCAGTCACGCTCGATGGCATCTGGCAAATCACGCGCAAAGGAAGTAATGTCGCCATTCGGGATGAAGCGCTTGAAATCCTCCCTGCCCTCGGCGGACACATCTTTTGCGATCCGTTGCAGTCGGCGAGTCAACACGCGCAGATTGTGCTCCGTATCCACATTACCATAGATGGCTTCGATGACTTCTGCCACCGTGCGTGTGGGCTTATCAGGCGGATCGGCAGTAAACCCTGAGGCGCGTGAGAAATACTCCATCACGCCAACCGCGTCGAAGACTGTAAATTTCGTTTTGCCAATCTCATCACAAAGCCGCGTGCCACGTCCCATCATCTGCTCGAAGAGAATTCGTGAACGAATAGGGCGCAGGAAAACGATGTTCTCCAACGCGGGAATATCCACACCTGTCGAAAGTAAATCCACGGTCACAACAATCCCTGGTTCGGGTCGGTTGCGAAATTCGCGAATGCGTTGGAGCGGACGATCCACCGAAGGACTGCCCGTAATCTTTTGGACGAACGAATCTCCGCGACCAAACTCATCGCGCAACATTTCTACAAGTCGGTCTGAATGTGAGACATGCGGTAGATCGTTGTGTGCGAAGATAAGTGTCTTCGGAAAACGTTTGGTGGCTGCCTCTTGTTCGCGCAGATACTTGGCAAGTTCCTGAACGATCTTACGATCGCGGTCGGGCGCCGCCCATTCCATATCAATGGCGGGGGCGGGGAGTTCACGCTCATCCTCCAGGAATTCGAACTTCATCTGTCCCGACTCACGGTCTTTGAGTGCCACTTCTTCGCCTGGTTTCAGGAAGGCGCCCTTCATTGTGATTTCAGACTGGATCAGAACAGGATCGTAATCAACCAGGAACCCTTCCCGTACAGCACGATCATATTCGTAACGGTAAACAATATCGTTGAAATAGGCTTTCGTGTGTACGGCAGGTGTAGCCGTCAAACCAATTTTGACTCCATCAAAATGATCGAGTACTTCGCGCCATTTGCTTTCTTCCGAAGAGGTGTACCCGCGATGGCATTCATCCGCGACGATGACATCGAAGGCATGAATGGGGATATTGAGCAAGTCGGCATCGGTTTCATCATCTGCATCCGCACCTGGCATTCCTTCGGGCATCCCAAAGAGATTGATCCTCATTCGCTGAATGGTGCTTACGTAAACGAAAGTCTGTCCTACATCAGGATTGGTCAGGTATGAAGTTGGTAATACGCGAGGATCAAACTTGTCATCTTCCAAATCTTCACGACGGAAGCGTTGGCTGTAGACTTCGTAAATCTGATTGAATTTCAATCCGCGCTCAGCCTCAAATTTATTGAAGGCAGTCACAGCTTGTGCCGCCAGTGCGCGGCGATCGACAAGGAACAATACACGTTTTGCCAGTCCAGATTTCATCAGGCGGTAGAGCAGGGCAATGGTAGTCAGGGTTTTACCTGTGCCTGTTGCCATTGCTACGAGCATTCGACGCTTCCCGTCTATGAGAGCCTGTTCAACGCCTTCAATGGCGCCACGTTGGTATGGTCGCAGGAGAGAATGGTTAACGAGATTTGACCGAAGCCAATCGTGAGTAGTCCTATCATTGCGATCCAACATTTCGCGCAAGGCTTCGGGAGTGTGAAATCTGCTTACCTGTCGCGAACGGCTATTTGGCTGTCGTAAGTCTTGGAAATAGATCAATTCCCCATTAGTGGAATACACAAAAGGAACGTGATACCCATTGAAATTGAATTGGCTGCTTTTAATCCCACTTGCATATCGCAGAGCTTGCTGCAAGACATTTTGCGGTCCAATCGACAGTTTTTTTGCCTCCACAATGGCTAATGGCTGTTCGCGATGGAATAGCGCGTAATCTGCTGGACCATTTTCGGTCGGGTACTCCTCCAAAGCGACAAGTCCACGTTGGCGCTCTGTTCCTGCGCGGACTATCGGCTCCCAACCAGAGGAGAGGAGCGCCTTGTCAATCAGTTGCTTACGGGTGGCTTTTTCGGAAAGTGACATGTTCGTAACTATTTTAATAGGAATTTCTTTTGCGAATATATGCGGTAACGCCAATGAAAATACCAACTATGATGCCAACAGCCCAAAATGCAATTTCCCAATCATCAGGTATTACAGATTAATCATCCTAAATGGAATGGAAAGACCATAAAGGAAGTTTTCAATCACCTTTTGGATTGTTTCTGGTTCTATACCCATAGTATTCCTCTATCTCTAATTCTTGATTTTACTCTCTTTATCTTTCCCATTGTCTCAACCTGGTTTGGCATTCCGCCAGAGGAAAGCGACTGCCATTGTCTAGCATGTTGTTCAGAGCCCGACGCGCCTCCACTGACTTCAAAGTGCGTTGGGCAACCATTTCATCCAAAATCCACAATGTGCCATGAACACGAACGTTATGTTTTGCCGCGAGGTTGCGCAGACGGCTGTCGCCTGTCAGAAGGGTCAGTCTCGTACTTGCTGCCAGTACCAGGGCAAATAAGTCGTTCACCGCAATATTGCGATGATGAACTGATAAGGCTTCAACTTCCAACACTCTTTCCCCGCTCAATTCACCCCGCTGTAAACCGAGACTCATCAACATGCCACCGTCAGGTTCATGCAATTCATCTATGACAACATCAGGAGAGATGAAGAGATGCGGCAAGGCAAAGAACTGCTTGAGGATTTGCCCGCGATGCAGATCAATCAATACATTTGTATCAATGATATATCGGGAGCGGGAGACCATCATGTTGTTTGCTTGCCTGCTTCCAAAATTCCGTCAGCGATTTGCCGAGTAATTCCTCGGCTCGCGTTTCCGAAATCATATCTTCGGTTAACGCTCGTATAACCAGTCTTTCCAGACGGTCAGTTCTTTCCGATGGGTATGCGTCTCCTGGTTCCTGGTGCTTCCAACCACTTGCGTTGAACTGACGATACATCGCAACGGCGCCAGCTTTGGAAAGAATATTTAAGTCTTGGGCGCGATAAATCCAGGCTTGCATACTCATACCATATTTGTGTTTGAGCAAATGAAGCTCGTAAAAATCCAACCGCTGACGTTTGTCCCCCAGTTCTCGACGCGCGGATGGTTCCGGAACGAGAAACGCGCCCGCAAACCGGTAAGCCGCTTTTTCCTCGTCCATGCCTTCTGGCAATTCCAGAATGAGATGTCCGAGTTCATGCGCAATGCTAAGTCGTTGGCGATCCCCTGGCACGCCAGCCTTCGCAACGATAACCGGAATAGCTTCATTTGCCACCAGGGTTAATGCGTCGAAGTTATCAGCGCCCTTAATGATACCAACCTTGATGCCCTGAGTCTCGAGGATCTCCACTAAGTTTTCAATTGGGTCAAGCCCAATTTGCCAGAATTTGCGGAGTTCCAATGCCACTTTTTCAGCATCGTCGAGTTGTTCGATCTTACGATTAACTACAGGCATATGGAATTTTGCCTGCAAATTGACTATCTCTTCGATGCTTACATATCGCTCCAGCCAGTCTTGTACCTGAGCATTTATGAGTTCCTCATCTTGTATGCTCAATTTGCTCCGGTAGCTTCTATAACTTGGTTGGGAAAGGGAAATACTAAGTGGTCTTAATAGATATTCCACCCGCACTTCCAGTGATTTGGCTAACTTAATCAATATAGAAGACCCCGGCACATCCAAATTGCGTTCATATTTGGAAATTGCCTGGGCGCTAACGCCCACTTTTTCAGACAGGTCGCGCAAACTCAAGTTGGCCCGTTTTCGCGCACCCTTGATTCGCTCTCCTATTGACATGATCATCCTCCATTTCTTCTCGGTTTACAATTTTACACCTTTTTGTGCATTTTGTAAACCGAGAAGAAATGAATTTCAAGGCACAATCGCCATTGCACAAATTACCTGGAATTTGCCCGGATCTAGTCCATTTTGATCAGCCCAGTGTTGGCGTGTACGCTCGATCCACAGATCAAATTCGTCCTCATTAGGGTAGCTTTCAAAGGTGGCTTTGGCTGTTTCGGGCAAACATCGAATAATCCGCATCACATCATCGCGACGATTGCTTTCGTCCATCGGCTTACCATGTACATCGGCGATCACTGTGTCAATTCTATTCCTACCGCGTCTTAACAATAAAAACAGACGCTTTCGTCCTGGCTTATTCATGGCACTGCGGATGCCTGCTGGCAATTTTAATATCTCATTTTGATTTGGAATAATCGCTAAATCATTATAGAACGTGCTGGTAGTCAGGTCTTCTACCGTGTGGAGGAATTCCATCACCTGTTCTAAATCCAAATCTGCGCTTGCATCAGTTGCAAGGAACATCTCACGTCCCAGTTTTTCCATTTCAATTTCCTGAGTCATGCCTCCCTGCTGGCTTTCCTTATGAACCATCACTGGGATTTGAGCTAGTGAGCGATGTTGGCGGCTCCGTTCCTGTAGTCGGTGTTCCCAGTTCCGGGCATGGCGGATTCGTTCATGATCCATCGTGGATGGCACAAAGTTATAGATGACGACATCTCTGGGCGCACTCCACGGACGCAGAACACGCCCCATGCGCTGTGCCAACTGAAGCACGGTCCAGGGTAAATCATAATTTACCAGGATTGATGCATCCTGCATATTGAATCCCTCAGACATGGAGCGAGTAGCGATTAATACTTGAACTTCCTCTTTATCAGTTCGTTCTTCAGGCAGGACTTCGTTAGCAATTGGGGCAAATCTGCGTAAAAGATCATCCAAGTCAGGAGCATCTACTGTCGTATCGGTTTTGAGAGAAGGCATGAGCCTCTTTAGCCCGTCTTTCAAAGACCGCGCAGTTTCATGATATTCACAAAACACCACGACCTTCTCGTTCCCTGCTTCTTTAATGAGTTGTTCAAGGTGAGCAAGTTTCGGATCATTACGGGGTTTTAGCACATTTTGCACTAATGCTCGTCTCTCGTTGACAAATGTGGTGAGTTCCTTTTGCTTTGCAAAGGAATAGTTGTAGTTTCCTCTTTCCAACTGAATACACACATTCTGTACTTCGGCTGGTGAAGAACAAAACTGGTGCAGGAACAGAGCTTCTTGCAGCGCAAGACGTTCACCTTCCACGAGCGGCATGTCCAAGGGTAGAAATGCTTGAAGTGGATTATCCAAGCGTTCTATCTTTTTGTAGAGTAGTTTGCTTTCGAAAAGATCAGCCAGAAAATCATCAAAAGGATTTTGATACCGCACTGTCCTAAGGCAGATTCGTCTTGGAAAATACCTTTGGTCGTTTTCGGAGAAGACAACGAATCTCTCACCATTTGCATCCTGCTTACTAAAATGACGAACAACATCAGGTGTAGTTAATACAGTACATGGGGGTAGTTCTGGCAAATCAGATAGTTGCTTCGCCTGCCATAATTGAGTTTCAACGGTGAAACCCAGTTCAGTGCTTTGAGCTTGTTTGGGCGCCGGCAACAACCTAAGCTGGCTTTCAACCTCAGAAAAATCCTTCCCGTAAGGTGTTGCTGTTAGCAGTAAAACTTTCGCGCCCTTATCACGCGCTGCCTTTTGAATACGGTCGTTGCTTAAGCGCAAATCTCCACCGTTGGCTTCTTCATTTCGAAGGCGGTGAGATTCATCCAAAATGATCAATGTTTGTTGATTGACTTGCTTTAATTCATGCTCAAGGATTGGTAAATTCGAGTCGCCATCTTTGCGTGTCAAGGTGTGATAGGAAAATTCTATACTCGGAACCCTGGCAGAACGCATGGAGCGCCGCCAGACTTCCCTTAAACCTGCTGGGCAAACGACCAGGGCGCTGTCGATATCTCCCTGCATCCGCAAATAGGCTGCAACATGAGCGGCAATAACAGTCTTTCCCAACCCGGTGGATGCAATAAGAAACGCTCCATCATGTTCCGTTATGGAACGAAGCACACTGGAGACAACGCCTTCCTGATATTTTGCTAAAGGAGGTAACTGTGGGGCAGCTCCCTCCTGTGGCAGTCCATATAATTCCAGTAATGCTCTTGCATAAATCGTGTACGGATCATATGCCTTCAACCAAGAGCGTAGCGCTTCAATCAAGTCCGCTGTAATCTGGCGTGCTTTTTCAAAGTAATAGTCAAACCGTTCTACAAAATAGGCGACATCCTCGGCATGATCGATAGTAATTCCCGCCTCGCGGCTGACACAAAGCCCATGATAGGAAAAATTTGCGGAGGTCACAACGGCTGTTGTTTTATCTGCAATATAAAGTTTGGCATGATGGTAGATATATCTGGCATCCATGACTGGAGTATCTTGTGGAAAGGTAGCTCCTACGGATACAGTCATCAAACCCTGTTCAAGCGCTTCCAACATTTGACGCATGGAGCGCGTCCGATTTTCCATCGGGCCATAGGAAAGCTCGTTAATAAACTCCTGCAAAACTTCTCGCAGGCTGTCCTCGCCGCCTTCTTGTCGCCCGACCAACAATTTAATTTTCTTGCCAATTAATACATTCTGTAACGCTTGAAACCCGGAACCTTCAAAGTACGCTGTTGCAATACGCGCTTGATCAGCAGGTGTCAAAGCAGCTGTGATGCATTGAAGTGCAGCCTTGTGTCCATCAAAAAAACGATTTTTATTGTTGAGATTATTGTCTGCATTTGCCATAATTCCCCCAGCACATTCTCCTTGGGAGGTGACCAGTGAAGTTAAGTATAACCGTTTTCATGAAATAGTAACCTTTCCCCACTCCACTGTGGGTAGTTTCGCAAAGTCATGTCTATTTGCCAGTACAACAGATAAATCAGGCGATAATCCTTTGATAGACCAGCGCACAGTTTTAGTAACCCAGTTCACACTTAACTGCACAAAGACTAGCCGTACTCCGGTCTCTTGGCAGAATTTCCACGCATCCCCCAATCTCTTTCTTGTAATATCATTTATTTCATCCTTGCTCTTATGGTCATCTCCTACTTCCAACCAAAGTAGAGTCTCATATCCTTGAATTCTTCCCCAAGCCAGTGCATCTGGATAGACGGATAAATCTGGCAAACGGGTCTCGCTCCAACCATCCCAAATCTCCGCGCGTGGATAAGCTGAACGCAACCATGCCGTCCACCTGCGTGAAGTATTTCTGTGGGGGGACCCTATCTGATGTGGACTCAATTCCTTGAACCCGCTGAAATGTACCTTCTTCGACGCGCCCCAACTCCGCAATGCAATAGCCAATCCTGCCCGCGTTGGATGCCACATGGGGAACGGGTCCATCTCCTTTGGCATGGATTTGTCTTTTTGTATCTTTTCGCCAATCTTATGTACTGTCAAGCCGCTTTTCTGAAGCGATTGCAAAATATCATAAGTTAATGTCTCAGGAAGCCCCACCAGCGACGCAACCTCATCATCGTTCCCTTTCATGATCCTTCCCAACACCTGCAAGCATTTCAATTCCTCCTGAGAAACATGGGAGAAGCCATCTTCCACAGCAGGAGGACGGTGCTGGGACGAATAAAATAATCTTGGGCGATAAGAAAAACTACAATAGTCTGGTTCCTCCTCGACACGGGTCACGGCATATGGCAATCCAAGCCCGGGAAGGATGGACCGTTTGACCTCTGCCAGATACCATTCACCGGGAGAGTCCACCCGTATCCAAAGAGATGCGCCAGGTCTTTTTTGATTCAGGTGGGCAACCAGACGCTGCAGAAGAGGACGATATACGAAAGGTGGGAGACCATTCAAGGCATTGATATGGAAAATGAAGGTGTCCGTGTAACCGCCTTCGTATTTCAGGCTGACCCAATCCGAAAAAGTCACATCACCAATACGAACAATCATAAGCTAATCCGAACATCCTATGGAAATGAATTCATCTTCGGTAAAGAAGGATTGCGGGTTGAGCCAGACATAACTCTTCTCACCCGTCTTTTGCTTGATGCCGTAATGCAAATGCGCGCCAGTGCTGTTGCCGGTGTTACCGCTCAATCCGACCACATCGCCATAATTCAGGATGTCCCCTTCAGATGCCTGGATGCTGCTCAAATGAGCCAGCCAGACCTGGTAGCCGTTATTCTCCACCACCACCAGATTGCCCCACGGACCATTCGAGCCGGACCACACTACCTTGCCGGCAATTGTTGTATGAATTGGAGTTCCTTCATTCACGGGGAAGTCACTGCCCGTGTGCGTCCGATAATGCGGGTCTTGAAAGACACAACCCAACAAGGGCTTGCCAACCCATTCACTCCAATGCTGGATCGGACCAACGAGCGGTAATCCGTAAATCTCTGAACCGGGACCAACATATCCATCCCACGGAACAGCGCTCATGCCCGCCGGCGTCGAATTGCCATACGAACCGTTATCACTGGTTTCCGCATATTGAGGGACATCGAACAGCCATTGTTCCACACCAGGCTGCGCCCAATCCGGTAATTGGGGAATGGTAAGCACCACCAACATCACATACCCAACCACCAAAGCCGCCCCGCATAACAGCGGGGCGGTCATCAAAACAATCGAGAAACGGAAGAAGCCCTTCACTACAAAACCCGTCCCAGGCGATCCAGGCGGATCTCGCCCTGCTGTCCTGCCTGTAAACCCATCGAGGCTTCGATGGACAGTCCATTACGGATCATCCTCATCGAAAGCCAGTATGAAACGCCAGAACCGATAATTACAGGAGATAACAAAAGCGGATTAGCGGAATACAACTTTCCAGTTTCAGGGGTTGTGATGGCGATTACCACCAACACTGCGGGCGGAAAGAGCGCCAGAAAACGCGCCTGCCATTCCACGCCCTTGGCGGCAGCACGGGCACGGGATAAGACTTCCACCACCGTTCCCAGAGTTTTACGAAGAGATGCCACCAACGGTCCAATCTCGATGCGACCTTCGATGGAGGCAAGTAAAGACGTTGCGACAATATCCACAGCGGGATTGTCCCAGGCAGTCGTCCATTCACGCACAGCTAATGCTGCTTCATCGGCGGGCGCGGTACGCAGGCGAACTACCAGATCACCTAGCACCATCCTGCCATCCGGTCCCACGGCTTGCGCCGCATCATCCAACGCGTCACCAAGCGGCTTGCCTTGCGAAAGCAGAGTCTCCACCACACCCAGCCCGCGCAGGATATCCTTGGCTTGTTTTAAACGAAACTCCTGGCGTTTATCGGAAAGCGTTCCGGCATATAACAAGCCGCCTGCAATCGCAAACAGAATGGCGGGAAAAACTCCCAGGAACATGCCGCCCGCCAGTCCACCACCGACCCATGCGAGAAACCCATAGGCGATCTGATTGAATGCCAAACCTGTTCCAGTCTGGCGCGCGAATTTTTCGGGATCAAATTTTTTCTTCGGCTGGGCAATGCCCATCGCGCGTGCCATGCCCGCTTCATCCACGGTGCGCCGCCAACCAAAGGCGATGGGGATGGCTGCCAGCGCCAGCGCTGCAATTAATGAAATCAATGTAATCATCTTATCTCCAGATAAACCAGACCGAGAGTTCCTGTGCGCCGCCATTGGCAAGCCAGACGGCAAAGTAGACTCCCACAACACCAAGCAGGACGGTCAACAGCGGATAGACGCCGACCTCATCCCATGCCAGACCCACCGGGCGTACCGTGTCCGATCCAGTGTGTGTATTGAATGCTGGAGCAGGCTGTTTACGTTCAAACGTCCCTTGTTCGGGAGTATGTTTTTGGGATGGTTGCGCGTTTTCCGTTTTACGAGTCGCCGTCTGTTGATTGACATACTGGCGGGTCTGCATCGAATAACGAAAGCGGCGCGTCAGCCAGACTTCGGGCGGGACGCGGTCGGGTCCAAGGCGCAGGAGCGCCAGCGCCATGAACCCGACCAATACCAGAAAACCGATCACCACCTTCCCTGTGAATGATAGCGGCAGGAATAAACACAAAACTGCCAGGAGCGCCCCAGCGCCGAGAATGCCCAGATCGCGGTCATTGAACATGGCGCTCCTAAAACGGCGGTTGGGGTTGGAAGTTCTTCAACATCTCACCCAACTGCGGCAGGAAGAGGAAGGCAAACAACACAATGATGACCAGCCCAACCACGCCGATGATCGCCATCGAGGTCATACGGCTGCCGCCAAATGCCATGCCTGCTGTGCCTTGCAAAATGAAATACAGACCGCCCAGCAATGCCACGACGATCAGAAGTCCGGCCATGAATGCCCAGGCGTCACGGGCAATCGCGAGAATTTGTTCCATGATTGGATCGAACATAAAAATCTTCTCCTTTCAAAATTCAACAGGTACCTAGAAACCAGGCGGCAAGGGGAATGGCTGCGCTGGCAAGGATCATGCCAAAAAGCGCCTCGCCACATTCAATGAGCGCATTGGCAAATGAGGATGCTCCACCGATCGAGGCGGACAACATGGTGGTGAATGCTGCCTTGAGCATTCGCAACGCCGCCAATCCGCCGATCAATCCGGACGCCAGAGTCCCGAGTTCACTGATGGGTCCGCATCCACCTGCGTCTGGCAGGGAGGATTGCAATGCGCTCACGATCTGCGGGATTCCCAAAAAGGCAAACAACCCCAGGATCACGATGGATGCCAATGCGGAAATGGACTCCCATACCCACAGGTTGGCGCCCAATACACTGGCGGAACTTACGCGCAACATTTGAGCAATACCTGCCAGAAGAGCAAAGGCCAGAAACGCACCAGCGAGAGCCATCCAGGCTTCGCGTAAAAAGGTCAACAATAATAAAGAAATGTCTGTCATGAGAGCGTCATTGGATCATGTTTGTGGAATTCCGCTTCGAGGGCAGGATAGAAATGTTCGCCCCAGAATTGCATTGGCCAGCGGCGCGCAGGACCGGTGCGATCTTTCAGAGTGATGACTTCCAATGGGGCGCATCCACAATCCTGTACTTCTCCTTTGCGTTGGACGACCAGCACACGGTCGGCTTCATAAGGGACTCTTTCATCTCCCAACAAGGCGGATAGGTCGTCGCCATCATTGAAATTCTCGGACTTCAATGCGGCGGCGGCGATGATCGCCCAGCCATGATGACGCGCCATCTCGCGCAATGCGGCGGCTGCTTCTCCACTGCGGCCTTCTTCATCCATCATGCCAGTCAATCCGATTACGGGAACACGATTGAGGTAGTCCACTGCGATCAAGGCAGGTCCCTTTACTGGAAAGGCGTAATCATGGATCAACATATCTTCCAAAGCGCGGACTGTATCTTCGCGCGAATTGAGGGAGAGCAGAACCGCTTCGCTGGCGCGTGCCAGGGCTGCTTCGACCTTTTCTTGTGGGGCTTGATGATGCGGACCGCTGGTCAGCGCCTCGGTTTGTAAGAACAAGCGATATCGCAATTCTTCGGGAGTGTGTTCGTAACATCCAATGGCAGAAGGGATATGCAGGGAGGATGATTCGAATAACATCCGCAGCAGCCAGGAGGTCTTGCCAATTCCTGGCGCTGCGGCGAGTAGAGTCAAGCCGCCGCCCCAGAAAGGCAGGCCAGCGAAGACACCAAAGGGAGTGTAGGGTTGTAGGTTGCCCAGGGTTCCAGAGCGCGGCATGGGGTCATGATATTCAATTGTGGATGGGGGATGGGTGTTCGTGTCGCTATGGAGTTTGGAAGAACAAACGCAGCAAGAGCCAGGCAATTAATCCAAGCAGCAAACCGGGCAAGGCAGGGATGGCCCCCATCTGTCTGCGGATCCAAAGTCTGCGCCAGGCTTCCAAACCAAATAATGACAGCAATACGGCAGGCAAGGGAAAAAGACAGGCCAGCCCGCTGATCGCAAGCAGGTCTGCCCTGCCAACGATTCCCTTGCGATATCCATATCCAGTGAGCAGGACCGGCCAGACAGGCGGATAAAACAACAATATCAAGGCAAACCAACCGGAAAGATTTCGGAATAGACTCCAGGCACAGGCCAGGATCACGATCCCGGTTTGGATGGGAGTGATGGGCAAGGTCAGCAGGATCGTTCCTAACAGGAAGACCTCAATCCCAGGCACCAGCCGATAGCGCAAATCGGCATAACTAAACAGGGAGAAGGAGACCAACGCAAATGTTTCCGTGAGGGTCATGTTGGCTTGTCTTCTTCGTTTTTGTTTGGTATGAAGGTGAGCATCTCTTTTACACGTGTGGCGCTTCCGAGTTCGGAAGCGCGATATAACGGGTCGCGTGCTGTGATGATCTCTTCTGGATGATCCAGGTAGGCCCTGGTCATGTGCGCGGTTTCTTCCGGATATTGCGCGGCAAATGCATTCGGATCCATTCCGTGTTTGGCGATGTCGGCAGACATCGCCTGAAAACCCTGCTGAAATTCCTGCGGTGAACCGTTGAAGTTGGATTGAATGGACGAATTTACTGATGAGGAGAAGCCAAAATCCTGGGAGGCAGGTGTGGACGCGGACGCGACACCGCCGAAGCGTTGCATGCGTTCCCCCAACTCCGCCTGTCGTGCCGCCAGTTCATGTCCATGCGCCAGGGAACGATTGTAGGCGGCAGGCGCGTGCAACCCCATTGCATCCAAATTTCCAGCCTGTTGTGTTAATTGTCCTGCCGCATTCAGGTGACTCATGGCGGCTTCCGCGCCAGTGAGACCACCGTTCGCAGCCGCCTCCGTTGCGCCTGCACTGGCTCCTGCCGCACCGACCGCCCCCGCGCCTGCGGCTCCCACCCCGCTGGCAGCGAGTGCGCCAATCGAGATAATCTGTTGAGCCGCTTTGATCATTCCCCCAAATGCATCTGCCGTTGTGGAGATGGTCATCTTTCCAAGAATGCCTGCCAGCGACAACAACACTCCGGTTGCACCCCACAACCAGATCACACGCAGAATGGCGGATAACAAACCCTGCTGTCCCATCCAGGTACTGGCCGCCATACCTGCCTTGAAGACTCCGCCAGCCACAATGGGAAGCAGGGCGATCAGGATGACCGCCTTCATCCATAACGAACGCAGCCAACCTGCCTGAGGGAGAACACTTGCGATTGCAATCGGAGGAGCAAGTACAGCGAGGATGAACAAA